>CAMNRM010000017.1 GCA_946553025.1 uncultured Clostridium sp. | reverse complement strand
AAACGACTCTCGGAAGCCGCATAAAATAAGGCTTTGAGATTCCGAGAGCCTATTATCATAAATAGGAGGAAGATTTTATGATTATTCAACATAATATAGCGGCAATTAACTCATACAGAAACTTAGGTATTAACCAGAGTGGTTTGAACAAGAACTTAGAGAAGCTGTCTTCCGGTTACAGAATCAACCGTGCAGGCGATGACGCTGCAGGTCTGGCTATTTCCGAGAGCATGAGATCTCAGATCAATGGTTTAAATCAGGCTACCAAGAACGCACAGGATGCAGTTGGATTAATCCAGACTGTTGAAGGTGCTTTAACCGAAACTCACTCCATGTTACAGCGTCTTACCACACTGGCCAGCCAGTCAGCAAATGGTACTTACAACTCTGTAGCACGTGGAAACCTGCAGTTGGAAGTTGATCAGTTGTTACAGGAAATTGACCGTATTGCAAACTATACTGATTTCAATGGTATTAAGCCAATTGCTAGTGATGTAAATCTGGGAAAGATGACTTTCCAGATTGGACCGAGTGCAAAGGAAACTATTCTTGTTGACAAGCAGGCTATGACAGCTTCATATTTAGGATTAAGAGATGGAAATGTTAAGACTGCATCAGGTCTTGCTTCGGATAAGCTTAGTTGGGCTAAAGCTACATCTAGCAAGGCGATTGATGTTAGCAAGCAGACAGGCGGTAACGCAGCTATCGACAGAATCAATGATGCTATCAACTTAGTATCTCAGTACCGTGCAGGTCTTGGTGCTGCTCAGAACCGTCTGGAGCATACCATCAACAACCTGAAGGTAACTTCTGAAAACATCACTGCTGCTGAGAGCCGTATCCGTGATACTGATATGGCAGATGAGATCACTGCATTCACGAAGAACAACATTCTTCTGCAGGCATCTCAGTCCATGTTGGCTCAGTCCAACTCTGTACCGCAGAGCATCCTGAGCTTGATTGGATAATTAAGCTAGAGCAGTTTTTGGCCCGGCGGTCGCCGGGCCATCCGATAAAAGGGCCTATAATAAAAAGCCATTTTTCAAGCTTGTCAGCAAGGAAATGGCTTTTTATTTAAACTGTAATTTCCAAATTTTGTAAAAATAAGCTTTTAAGAAATCCATCCATCCAAAAACGATTAAAACCTCCCATTTCTGCCAGAACTAACCCGTCGGATGATCCTTTCTCCAATAAATCCTTTCATCTGGCTGTCATTCATTTTAATTAAAGACGTTTCTGTTTTCAGTCTTTTTCTGATTTATCTTGCTAAATTACCCTAAAAACGATACAATAAAGATAAGGAGAAATATAACTTGGCTGAGGCAATAAAAGATAATTATGCCAACCGTAAACATAAAAACGATGTGTTTTGTGATTTGTTTTCTCAAAAAGAGTGTGCAATTTCTCTTTTTAATGCATTAAACAAAACGCAATATACAAATCCCGTTGATTTGGAAATCATAACCCTTTCCGATGCCATTTACATGCAGCTAAAAAATGATGTGTCAATAATGTTTCAGAATGAAATGCATCTGTGGGAACATCAAAGCACAGTAAACGAAAATATGTCCCTCCGAGGTCTGGTTTATTTTGCCCATAATATTGACGGCGTTTTAAATTCCAGAGGAATCGTATTGTATGGAAAGGAAAAAGTCAAAATCCCATCCCCGGAGTACTATATATTCTATAACGGAAGAGAGGACATTCCGGACAGACAAAAATTAAAGCTTTCCGATTCCTTCATTGTCCTTCGAAAGGGTTATGAATGGACAGCAAAAGTACTAAATATTAATCCAGGCCACAATAAGAAATTACTAAAAGATTGCCCAACGCTAAAAGGCTATTCTATGTTGGTGTACTACATCCGAAAATATCAAAAAGAAAAGAATTCTCTGGAAGAAGCTATAAGAAAAGCAATCGATCGTTGTATTGAAGAAGATTACCTGAAACAATATTTACTAAAAAAGAAAGCAGAGGTAAGAGCCATGTTGTTAACCGAATTTGATCAGGAAGCCTATGAAAAATTAATAAGGGCAGAAGAAAGAAAAGAAGCTGAAAATCGTGTAAATCAACTTTATTTACATTTGGTCACAGAAAAACGTTTTGATGATTGGGAACGTGCAGTAAATGACCGGGAATATCAGTTACAATTATTTCGGGAGTACGGTTTGTAAAGTGAATTGCTATTTTCGTCAAAGAAAAACCGATACAATAGAAAGAGGAGATATCTGCCTATGGACGATATAAATAAAGAAGATAAAAAACCTGCAAATAATAAAATCGATAAAACAGCAACAAACAAAAGAATAACCAATAAAACTACAACAAGCACCCCTTATGATGATGTATTCCGCACACTGCTCAACGACTGTAGTTCTCTCATTATTCCTGTAATCAATGAAGTGTTTTCCGAATTATGAAAACCATTTCATAATTTTCCTTATGTAAATAGAAATATTATGTAAAGCAGGCATCAGAAATCCCATATTTCCATCAATCTGATGCCTATTCTCTTTACATAAAATTTTACTAGATCAAAAATTATTTTTCAACCAAGAAATTAAATCTTCTTTATTTTTTGACGTATATTTGGGGACTGTTTCAATTGATTGACTATATTTGATCAGCTGCTCCTCTTTTGTTTTAGGGTTAGCTTTTGCGTAAATTTCCGTAGTCGTCACTGATTCATGTCCCAGCAAATCCCTGATATAGATGAGATTTACACCGGCTTCCAGCAAATGCATGGCCTTGCTGTGGCGAAAGCTATGGTTTGAGATATGCCCCTGGTACAGTTCAGGTCTTTGGCTCTTGCCAATGGAGATATATTTGTCAATGATATATTGAATCCCCGCACGGGTTAGTTTTGTACCCTGCCGGTTAACAAACAGGGGGCACTGTCCCTCCTGACATCGATAGCGGCGCATATATTCTTTCACAATACGGGCAGCATCCGGACTGATTGGAACTAAACGGGTCTTGCTGCCTTTGCCATGGAGTTCAACCGTCACGATATCCCGGAACCGGATGCTGTCCGGCGTCAGATCAATCAACTCCTGAACCCTTGCGCCGCTTTCATACAATAATACCAGAATGGTAAGATCGCGGAATTGTCTGTCATCTCTTTGATCCGGTATCGTAAGAAGAAATGCGATCTCTTCCATACTCATGTAGGATACGGGTTTTGACGGGGCCTTTTTATATGTGATTGCCATAATACTGGAACTTTGTGCAAAGCCGGCCGGATCCCGAAATTGGACAAATCGAAAAAATGCATGGATTGCCGCCAGCCGCTGGTTTCGAGTACTTACGCTGACCTTCCTCTCTGTTTCAAGGAAATTGAGGAATGCCTCTATCCGCTGGACGGTAAAATCATTGTAGGACAGTTTTTCCGGTTGTAAATGATACCGTTTTTTCAGGAATTCCATTAACTGTACAAAGGTATCCCGATAAGAAGATACCGTATTTGCAGACGCTCCCTGCTGGTTTGAAAGGTAGTCCGCAAAATATTTCGTTATGTAGTAGGAAAAAGTATCTTTTTTCATTCATCGCCCCTCCATATACCGGGGAAAATACCGGATTGGTAAGTTTGCACCTGTTCAAGCACATTTTCGAAGTTCCCTTGAGCCAGCCGCAGATAGTATTCCGTTTCAAGGATGCTGCGATGGCCCAGGTAAACGGATAAAAGAGGAAGGTCCGTATATAAAGTTCCTTTTTTCTGCATGGTTTCCAAAACGCGGATACAAAAGGTATGGCGCAAATCATGGAGCCTCTGCCTCCTGCCGTCAGCCCTTAACGGAATCTTGGAGTCTTCCAGTACCCGGCGGTATTTTTGATAAAGGGAATGGTTGGAATACCGTCCTCCGTGCTGATTCTGAAAAAGATATCCTCCGCAGGTAAAACGATCCGGATACTTTTTCAGATAACTGCGTAGTTCCTCTAAAAGAGAAGAGGAAACTACCACAATGCGGCTGACATTGTTTTTTCCCTCTCGGATCACTACCTTTCCGGTTTTAAGATCAATATCACCGTTGCGGAGGTCCTGCGCTTCGGATTTGCGCAGCCCGCAGCAGTAATATAATGACATGAGCAGCCTGAGTGCGTCATTCGCATAAGAAGGTTCTGTTCCGCACATGTCCGATAACGTATGAAAAATACGCTTTATCTCGTCTTTCGAGAGAATATATGGGATAAAGTCCCGTTTGAATATCCGGGTGTCATCATATCCTGTGTATATGCCATGGTACCCCATCAATACCAGATACCGGGCGAATTCTCTGATTGCATTCCGTCGGCTGGCGACGCCCCCATTTTTCTTATTCGGGCGCAATGCCGTAAATGCTTCATACATTTCCCTTGAAATAACCGGCTCCGTTATTCCGTGATTTCGAAAGAACCCGTCCATCTCCCTGAGCCGGTATACCGTGGTTCTGGAATATTTGAAGCCAAGAGCCCTTTTATACTCGATATACTGAGGCAGTATTTCCGCAAACGGCCCATGGAAGTCAGTAATCCCTTTCTCATAATTATACATCCGGCACCTCCAAAGAAAACTCTTTTAAATGGGTTTCACTAACTGTCAGGTATGTTTCCGTTGTTTTTGTATTGGAATGTCCAAGAATCCCTGAAATAGCACTGATTGGGACATTTTCTTCCATCAGCCCGGTAGCCAGGCTATGACGGAGAGCGTGGGGGCCATGATGCCGCCCCTTAAATTCGATGCCGGCCGCTGACAGGCAGTCTGCTACCATCCGAAAAATGGGGGCTGTATGATGATACCTTGTAAAAGGCGCATGCAGGGTAACAAATACGAAGTCTTTGTCAATACTCTGGTTCCTGGCATTTTTTATATAATCGATCAGGGGATATTTTACTTCATCCAGTAATGGCAGAGAAACAGGCCCGCCCGTTTTTTGCTGAATATAATTGATTTTTCCTGTTTCCCAGTCTATATTTTGAAACTGCAGGGCAATCACATCGCCGACCCGCATTCCCAGATAGGCAAGCAGGCAAACAATGCTGTAAGTAAGTTTTCCGGAGGAAGTCGTATTGTCTATACAGGAGAGCATTTTGGAAATCTCTTTCCTTGAATAATAGGACAGGATCTTCTGCCTGGGGCTTTCCCTGAGCATAGGTATTGCCATCCTGCCTGAAAACGAAGTATATCCGCTGTCATAAAGCCAGTCACACGCTTCCCTGAGCATAGAACTCCGTGTGGCTACGGAAGAAGCCGAAAATTTTTCTTTCATGAAGCAGATGTATTCATGTACATGTGACGGCCCAATAGCAGAAAGGATGGAAATGCCACGGCTATCAAGATGGACGCAGAATTGGATAAAAGCATGTAGTTTATGTTGCTTATGCTTCAGGCAGGCCGGGGATGCATTGATATAATCACGGAATTCGAGGTAAGGTTTTTCATATGCCTCTGGGATTTGAAGCCCTGATTTCTGATGGCTTTTTTTATAGTTACCGCATTCCTCGAACTCAAACAGGATCAGCAGAGGCCTGCGCATAACCGTCTGCATGGGTATGTTTGCATCATAATAATCAATGCCAAAACATTCGTCCAAAAATTTCACGGCAACCGAGATGTCAATTTCCATAATCTTGTGCTCCATGCAGTATCGATGAAAATGTCCAAGAATCCATCTCGTAGTATCACGGACGACTTGGCTGTAACCATCGCATTCCATCTTTGCACACAGAGAATCGGTAATCATTGATAGATTGTTTGTTTTCATAGAAACCTCCTTTGGTAAATAATCATGTTACTACTTGAGGTTACCATGATTATTATGTAAAGTTAAGAGAAAGAAAAATGCCCTGGCAAAAAAGATTGCAAGAGCATACTTTACATAATATTTCTATTTACATAATCCGAACATTATACAGGAAAAGAAGAAATCATATTTTCTCCAAATGAACATTTTTTAAACCAGCAGGATGGAAACGAAGATGAACGAATTACAGATACTTGTTTTAAGATACAGGGAAAAGAAATAAAAAAGTATCATCTGGAATGTCAGAGCAGCGCCGATAACAGTATGCTGGTAAGATTTTTTGAGTATGATACACAGATAGCCCTTGATGAAGGAGAGATTCAGGGAAATATACTTACGGTAACTTTTCCGCATTCCGCAGTATTATTTCTAAGATGCAATGAATCAACACCTGACAGATTAAAGACCAGAATAATAACACCGGCAGGAAAAATAGAATATGAGATTCAGGTAATGAAATCTCAGGAATATACATTAAAAGAAATTTTTGAAAAGAATTTATTGTTTTTAATTCCTTTTTATATCTTCACGCATGAAAAACAATTTGAAAATTATGAAAAAGATGATATAAAGTTAAAAGCTTTACTGGAAGAATATGAGCAGATTAAAAACAAGCTGGAAGAACTGCAGGAACAGGGAATAATCAGCACTTATACCCGATGTACAGTGATGGATATGTCAAATAAGGTATTAGAAAAAATAGCCAAAAAATATGAAGCAGTCAAGAAAGGAGTGAAAGCAGTTATGGGTGGAAAGATACTGGACTATGAGGCAAAAACGATAAAAAGAGAAGGTGAAAAAGAGGGAGAAGACCGCATAAATCAGCTTAATTTATATTTAATCTTAGAAAATCGTTTTGATGATTTGGAACGTGCAGTAAACGACCGGGAATATCAGTTGCAGTTATTTCAGGAGTACAGTTTGTAAAGTAAATTAAGACAGCAAATTAAGATATAAGACCGTAAATTAAGACATAAGACTTGACAAATTCCAAAAAAGTGATTATGATATAAAAAATATTCATTAAATACCTTTAATAATAAGTAAAAAGCAGTGAAGAAGAGGAGTACAGAGCCATTCCTGACAGAGAGAACCGTTCATTGGCTGAAAGGCGGTTTGAGAAGATGGGCCTGGAAGGTAGCTTTGGAGCTGGAAGCCTGAAGTCTGAATGATTAGTATATACAGCAATTACAGATATTACAGATGCATTCATGGCCGGTTACATGCATAATCGGTTAAATCCAGTAAATGAAGTGTATAAGTACTTATGTACATACTGGACAAAAAGTAAGGTTTCCCGGTGGCCCCGTTATGGCAAATGAGATTACAGAAGCAGATTTTTGTTCTGTAAATAAAGGTGGTACCGCGATAATTCGCCCTTTGCATGTTTTGTGCAGAGGGTATTTTTTTGATTTCACTGCATTACAGGGAGGTGATAAGTATGCGTGAACAATTAACTGCCAGCGATATTAAAAAAATCGAAGAAGAAATTAGTCATCGCAAGCTGGTCGTCCGCAAGGAGGCGATTGAAGCGGTGAAGGAGGCCCGGGCGCAGGGGGATTTAAGTGAAAATTTTGAGTACTATGCGGCAAAGAAGTTTAAGAATCAAAATGAAAGCCGAATCCGCTACTTAGAAAAGATGCTGCGCACAGCCCAGCTTGTATCGGACCAGTCGAAGCCGGATGAGATTGGAATTAATAATACGGTTGAACTGTACTTTGAGGAAGACGACGAGGTGGAAACTTATCGCCTGGTAACGTCTATCCGCGGAAATTCCATGAAGGGCTTAATCAGTATTGAATCACCTCTGGGAAAAGCCATTCAGGGCCATAAAGAAGGCGAGCGGGTGCATGTACAGGTGAATGAGAAGGCCGGGTATGATGTGCTCATCCGAAAGATTATTAAGACGGAGGACGACAGCCAGGATAATATCCGGGGCTTTTAAGGGCCCGGAAAACCCATATAGAAACAAAATCTGTATGGAAACGCAGGAAAAGTGTTAAAAGATTAAAGAAGTAAAACATAAGAAAATAAAGAAAGATAAAAGAACAGTAAAAAATAATAGGATAAAAAAGTATAAAAGGTATAAAAAATAAAACCCATAGGAGAATCACGCATGAAGGAATTAGAAAAAACCTACAATCCGACAGAGATTGAAGGACGTCTGTATGAAAAATGGCTGAATAAAAAATATTTCCAGGCCAAAGTAAACAAAAATAAAAAACCATTTACCATCGTTATGCCCCCGCCCAATATCACCGGGCAGCTGCACATGGGCCATGCCTTAGATAATACCATGCAGGATATTTTAACCCGATTTAAGCGGATGCAGGGCTATGAAGCGCTATGGCAGCCGGGGACGGACCATGCAGCGATTGCCACGGAGGTTAAGGTTATCGACAAGCTACGCCAGGAAGGGCTGGAAAAGGCAGATTTGGGCCGTGAAGGTTTCCTGGAAAAATGCTGGGACTGGAAAAAGGAGTACGGTTCCCGGATTATCAACCAGCTTCACCGCCTTGGCTCCTCGGCGGACTGGGACCGGGAGCGGTTTACCATGGACGAGGGCTGCTCGGATGCCGTGCTGGAGGTATTCTGCAAGCTTTATGAAAAAGGCTATATCTATAAAGGCTCCCGGATTATTAACTGGTGTCCGGTGTGCCAGACTTCGATTTCCGACGCCGAAGTGGAGCATGTGGAGCAGGATGGGCATTTCTGGCACATCAACTATCCGGTGGCTGGCGAAGAGGGAAGGTTTGTGGAGATTGCCACGACCCGTCCTGAAACCATGTTAGGCGATACCGCCGTTGCCGTAAATCCAGGGGATGAGCGCTATCAGGATCTGGTGGGAAAGACCTTAAAGCTTCCCCTGACCGATCGGGAGATTCCGGTGATTGCCGACGAGTACGTAGATATGGAGTTCGGCACGGGCTGCGTAAAGATTACCCCTGCCCACGACCCCAACGACTTTGAAGTAGGAAAGCGCCACAACCTTCCTGAAATCGTGATGTTAAATGACGACGGAACCATTGCGACGCCGGGCAAATACCAGGGCATGGACCGCTACGAGGCACGAAAGGCCATCGTTGCCGATTTGGACAGCCTGGGCCTTTTAGTTAAGGTGGTTCCCCATGCGCACAATGTAGGCACCCACGACCGCTGCAAGACCACGGTGGAGCCTATGGTAAAGCAGCAGTGGTTTGTTCGTATGGAAGAGATGGCAAAGCCCGCGATCGAGGCGTTAAAGACCGGGGAATTAAAGTTTGTGCCGGAAAGCTTTGGAAAGACCTATCTGCACTGGTTAGAGGGCATCCGGGACTGGTGCATCTCCCGTCAGCTCTGGTGGGGACATCGGATTCCCGCCTATTACTGCCAGGACTGCCAGGAAATTGTGGTGGCAAAGGAAAAGCCCGAGGTTTGTCCAAAATGCGGGAAAAACCATTTTGTGCAGGATGAGGATACCTTAGATACTTGGTTTTCCTCTGCGCTCTGGCCCTTCTCTACCCTGGGCTGGCCGAAAAAAACCGAGGATCTGGACTATTTCTATCCAACTGATGTTTTGGTAACGGGCTACGATATTATCTTTTTCTGGGTAATCCGCATGGTATTTTCCGGCATTGAACAGACCGGGAAAGCGCCGTTCCACACGGTACTGATTCACGGTCTGGTTCGGGATTCCCAGGGCCGCAAGATGAGTAAGTCCCTGGGCAATGGCATCGATCCCCTGGAAGTGATTGACAAGTACGGCGCGGACGCCCTGCGCATGACCTTAATTACGGGCAATGCCCCCGGCAATGATATGCGTTTTTACTGGGAGCGCGTGGAGAACAGCCGAAACTTTGCCAATAAGGTGTGGAATGCTTCCCGATTTATTATGATGAACCTGGAAAAGGCACCGGAGATTTCCGCTGGCGGTCGGAACGAATCCGCGCCTTCCAACTTAATGATGGCGGATCAGTGGATCTTATCAAAGGTCAACACACTGGCAAAGGAAGTAACCGAAAATCTGGATAAGTATGAGCTGGGCATTGGCTTACAGAAGGTTTACGACTTTATCTGGGAGGAGTTCTGCGACTGGTATATCGAGATGGTAAAGCCGCGGCTCTATAACGATCAGGATACGACCAAGGCCGCTGCAATCTGGACACTGAAAACCGTATTGATTCAGGCGTTAAAGCTTCTGCACCCATTTATGCCGTTTATTACCGAGGAAATATTCTGCAACCTTCAGGAGGAAGAGGAATCGATTATGGTTTCGGCATGGCCTGAGTGGAAGGATGCGTGGAACTTTGCCGCAGAAGAAGCCGCAACGGAAACCATCAAAGAGGCTGTTCGGAGTATCCGCGCTGTACGGACCTCCATGAACGTTCCGCCGAGCAAAAAGACAAAAGTATTTGTTGTGTCCGAAAATAAGGAACTTCTTGAGATTTTTGAACACAGCAAAGCCTTCTTTGCCTCCCTGGGCAATGCCAGCCAGGTTCTGATTCAGCAGGATAAGACGGGAATCGACGAGGATGCGGTATCGGCCCTGCTTCCGCAGGCGGCGATTTACCTGCCCTTTGCAGAGTTGGTGGATATCGAAAAAGAACTGGAACGCCTGCATAAAGAAGAAAAACGTCTGGAGGGTGAACTTGAACGTGTTCATAAGATGTTAAGCAATGAAAAATTTGTCAGCAAGGCCCCTGCGGCAAAACTTGAAGAGGAGAAGGCAAAGAAAGAAAAATACACCCAGATGATGGATCAGGTAAAGAAGCAGCTGGCGCATCTGACCGGGCAGGAGGCATAAATACAGGCCGATGAAGTGGAAGAATGGATTACTTTTGCTGCTGACGGCGACGATTTGGGGCGTCGCCTTCGTGGCCCAGAGTGTTGGGATGGAGTACATCGGCCCCTTTACCTTTAACGCCGTGCGGTGCAGTATCGGGGGAGCGGTGCTGATTCCTGTGATTTTCCTGGCGGACCGGCTGGAAAAAAGGGAAAGGCAGGGTAAGCCTGGGGCAGCGGCAAACGGGCGCGAAAGCCTAGCAGGCAAAGACGGCAGGCAAACGGGCGAAAGCCTGGCAGGCAAAGACGGAAGGCAAACAAGCGAAAACCTGACTGAAAAAGGAGCCGCACAGGAAAGAAAAACCCTGCTGGTCGGCGGTCTTTCCTGCGGGCTGATCTTCTTTCTGGCGACGAATTTTCAGCAGATTGGCATTATGTATACCACCGTGGGAAAAGCCGGGTTTATTACCGCCTGCTACATTGTTATCGTCCCTGTACTTGGTATTTTCTTAAAAAAGGCGTGCGGTCCGGCGGTGTGGGGGGCTGTGGCCCTCGCCCTTATCGGACTGTACTTACTCTGCATGGAGGGGGATGGTTTTTCCATCTCCCGCGGGGATTTTCTGGTGCTTATCTGTGCCGTGTTGTTTTCCCTGCACATCTTAGCGATTGACTATTTTTCGCCGCAGGTGAACGGGGTCAAGCTTTCTTGTATTCAGTTTTTTATCTGCGGGATACTCTCGGCGGTTTTTATGCTGTTTACGGAGAAGCCGGTTCTTGCCGATATTTTCGCTGCCTGGGCACCGATTTTATATGCGGGCGTGATGAGCTGCGGGGTGGCTTATACCTTGCAGATTATCGGGCAGAAGGGGATGAATCCCACCCTTTCTTCCCTGATTTTAAGCCTGGAATCCAGCATTTCCGTCCTTGCGGGGTGGATGATTCTGGGGCAGAAGTTAAGCCAGAGGCAGCTTCTTGGCTGTGCGGTGATGTTTGGGGCCATTGTATTGGCGCAGCTTCCGGACAAGCCAAAGACCTGATTTTGCAAAAAATGACGAAGCTGCCGATATTTAGCGAAAGATTTTGATTGAAAATTTGGCAGAAAGCTTTATAATCATAAGGAGGAAGGCAAAAAATGACAGCAGAGGAATATATCAGCCAGATTCCCCTGTGGACCAGGGAGAAGAATTCACTGGCGGATATTCGGAGGTTTCTTGATTTTCTGGGAAATCCGGATCGAAAGATTCCTGTGATCCATGTGGCGGGAACGAACGGAAAAGGCTCCGTGTGTGCCTACTTAAGTTCTGCCCTAAAGGAAGCCGGATACCGGGTGGGGACGTTTATCTCTCCGCATCTGTCGGAAGTTCGGGAACGCTTTTTGCTGCAGGGCCTTCCTGTGGATAAACCGCTTTTTGAAGAGGTGTTTTTTCAGGTAAAAGAGGCAGCAGAGCATTTGACTCAGGAGGGACTTTGCCATCCAACGTTTTTTGAGTTTCTTTTTTATATGGCAGCGCTTCTTTTTGCCCGCCAGAACGTGGATTTTTGGGTTATGGAAACCGGTCTTGGCGGCCGGCTGGACACGACGAATGCAGTGGAACATCCGCGCATTTGCGTGATAACCTCCATAAGCCTTGAACACACCCAGTATCTCGGGGACAGTTTGGAGAAAATAGCAGGGGAAAAGGCAGGGATTATCAAGAAAAAGGTTCCTGTGGTCTATGACGGAAACTGCGCGGCTGCCGCCAGGGTGATTCGGGAGAGGGCGGTGCAGATGGAAGCCCCGGCATACGGCATTACAAGGGAAGATTTCTTTATCTGTCCCCGGGCATCCGGCAAAAAAGGGCTTGTACTTCGGGAAAAAAAGAAACAGGAGCAAAAAAGCCTGAAGCCAAGAAAACAGGAATCAGGAAAAACCGAATTAACAGAACCGGATTTCGGCGGGTGGGAACTGGAAATTTCCTCTCCTGCACCCTACCAGGCGGACAATGGAGCTTTGGCCATGAAAGCGCTCTGCGTTTTAATGGAACAGGGCGATATAGACCCGCGCCGAAAAAAACTTCTCTGCCGGGGCATGAAAAAGATGATCTGGCCGGGACGGATGGAAGAGATAAGGCCGGGGGTTTACTTAGACGGTGCGCACAATCCGGGCGGTATACAGGCATTTGCCGAAGCGGCGAAAGCGATTCCGGCGGCCCGCAGGCTGATTTTGTTCGGTGCGGTCAGTGATAAAGCCTACGAAGAGATGATTGCCTGTCTTTGCCGCTGTCTAAAGCCGGATCTGGTTGTTACCACGCATCTAAAAAGCAGCCGTGATGTAAAAGATGAAGCATTGCAGGAATGTTTTCGGGCGTTTGGATGTCCGGTGAAAGGTTTTTGGCAGGCAGATAAGGCTCTGGCTTATGTATTGTCGCAGAAGAAAGAAGAAGACGTGGTTTTTTGCCTTGGCTCTTTATATTTAATCGGAGAACTCCGGGAGTTACTGTTCACGTAGGTCTGCGCACTTGCTGCGCTGACCTATGTGAACAGCAGCCAGCGAACCTATGAAGACAGCAGCCAAAGAATGAGAGGGACCTATGGAGGAGGAGAAATCATTGATTAACTTTGATGAAGAAATTGCACGGTTTAAGCCCAGCTTAGAGGTTGGGGACATGGAAGATGCTATTGGAAAATGTGATTTAACAGACATGACCGACATTATGATTGAAATGATGAAGGCAGCGAAGGAAGATTAAAGACGAATGGATAATGGAAAGAGAAACCGCCAGGTTGCAAATTATTTTTACAATCTGGGATTGGAAAAAGCAAAGCTTCGGGATCTGACCGGAGCCGCAGATTACTTAAAAAAGAGTCTGCGTTTTGATAAATACCAGATCGATGCCCGCAATCTTCTGGGCCTGGTTTATTATGAACTGGGAGAAACCGCAGATGCCCTGATGCAGTGGGTAATCAGCATGAATTTACATCCGGAGGATAATCCGGCCGATGGTTTTCTGGAGAAAATTCAGAGAAAGCCGGGGCAGCTTGAAAAAGAAAACCAGACCTTACAGGCATACAACCAGGCGCTGAATTATGCGAAAAACGGAAGTGAAGATTTGGCCGTTCTGCAGTTAAACCGGGCCGTGGACAGCAATCCCCATTTTGTCAAGGCGCAGATGCTTCTGGCTTTAATCTGCATCTCCCAGGGGGATTATGCCAAAGCAGGAAAAGCCCTGAACCAGGTGCTGCAGGTCGATAAGAGCAATGCGAAAGCCCAGCAGTATATGGCGGTGGTCAGGCAGAATACCCGGCGGGAAGAACCGGTTAAGCAGAATACCAAACGTGAGGATGCGGAGCCAAAAAAGATAAAAGAGGCTTCTTCCCAGCGTCCGATAAAAGAGGATGATATGATTATTCCTCCTGCCTATAAGGAGAGCACGGGCTGGAGCAGTATTTTAAATATTATTGCCGGGCTGGTTATCGGAATGGCTGCGATATTCTTTTTGGTTATGCCTGCAATTACAAAATCCATGAATGCATCCCATAACCAGGAAATTATTTCCTACAGCCAGAAGATTAACCAGTTAAATCAGGAACTGGATAAGGTTAAGGAAGATTATTCTTCTCTGGAAAAGAATGCCAATGATATGCAGTCGCAGTTAAGCACGATTGAAGAAGAAAACCAGGCGAAACTGAATCAGTATCAGATTTTAATCGGCATTCTGCAGGCTTACCGCAGTGATGATCTGCTGACCACGGCCCAGCTTTTCAGTATGCTTGATGCTTCATTGATTACCGATCCGGACATTTTAACCATCGTCAATGCGGTTTCCGAGGATATGACGACGAATGGCTACCAGACACTGCAGAGCCTGGGAACATCTTCCTGGAATGCAGGTCGAATCAACGATGCAATACAGTATTATGAAAAGAGTATTCAGGTAAAACCGGACAACACCTCAGCCATGTACCTTCTGGGAAGAATTTATCAGGATCAGGAAGATATGGAAAAGGCCAATTACTGGTTTGGAAAGATTCTTGATGAATTCCCCGAGAGCAGCCAGGCACAGCAGGCGAGGGAAGCAAGGGGCTATTGATAACGTAACGTTCTAAAATCCACAGTCAGCGCATCAGGTGCGCAGAACTATGTGAGTAAGAACAAAAACCCAGTATTTTTCTGGAAAAGGAAGTAAAATAAAAAGAAAATAATGATAAAGGAATAGAAAAAAGAATGAACACCAAAGAGAAGAACAGGTTTTTTGGTGTTCTTTTTTTGCGGAAAGGGGTTATTTTATGGAACAAAATACATTTTCTTATGAGGCGAAGGGGAATACGCTGGTGATTCATCTTCCCAGGGAACTGGATCACCATAATTGCCGGAATCTCCGCTATGAAACCGATCTGCTTCTGGCAGAAAACTATATCAGCCGGATTGTTTTTGATTTCAGTCAGACAGAATTTATGGATTCTTCGGGAATAGGCGTGCTGCTCAACCGTTATAAGCAGATGGCAGGAAGCGGAGGAAGCGTGGCCCTTTACGGTGCCGGCGCTCAGGTTCACCGGATTTTAAATGTCGGGGGGCTGGCCAGATTGGTGCCCTCTTTTGAAACCAAGGAGGCTGCTCTGGCTCTGGCCCGGTAGTCTGGAAAGGAAGAAAAACAGGATGATGGATAGAGAAGAAAGAAGAGAAGAAGGCGAAAGAATTGAGGATCGGATGGCGCTGGAAATGGACAGCATTTCCCGCAATGAAGAGTTTGCCCGGGTGGTGGTTGCCGTGTTTATGAGCCGGATGAACCCTACCTTAGAAGAAGTCGATGATGTGAAAACCGCGGTTTCCGAAGCCGTGACCAATGCCGTTATCCACGGTTACGGGCAAAAAAAGGGCATTATTTACATAGAAGGAAAGATTGAAGGAAATGAACTTACGGTGGTGGTTAAAGACCTGGGAATCGGCATTGATAATTTAAAAAAAGCCATGGAACCCATGTACACTTCCGATCCGAGCGGTGAAAGATCCGGCATGGGCTTTTCTTTTATGGAAGCTTTTATGGATCAACTGGAAGTCGAATCCCAGCCGGGAAAAGGAACCTTGGTCCGAATGAAAAAGCGGATAGGAGGGTAACCTGTGGACGAAACCATGCATCTGATTTCAATGGCGCACCAAGGAGATAAAACGGCCAGGGACAGACTGGTGGTAGAAAATATGGGACTTATCTGGAGCATTGTCCGCAGATTTGAGGGACGAGGCCATGAAATGGAAGACTTATTTCAAATCGGCTCCATCGGACTGATGAAGGCGGTGGATCATTTTGATTTAAGTTTGGGTGTAAAGTTTTCCACCTATGCCGTTCCGATGATTTGCGGGGAAATTAAGCGCTTTCTTCGGGATGACGGGATGATTAAGGTCAGCCGCTCTTTAAAAGAACTGGGAATCCGGGTGAACGGAGCCAGGCAGGAATTAAGCAAAAGTCTGGGCCGGGAGCCGACACTCGACGAGGTGGCAGAAGCGGTGGAGGCCAGCAGAGAGCAGGTGGCGGCATCGATGGAAGCCGTGGCAGAAATTGAATCCCTATATCGTCCGGCAAGCTATGGGGATGAACAGGGGATGACCTTGCTGGAGCGGATTCCGGAAGAGAACGAAGCACAGGAAAGGCTTTTAAATTCCATGGTGTTAAAAGCACTGGTGGAAGAACTGGGGGAGAGGGATAGGGAAATTATTATCCGAAGGTATTTTAAAAACCAGACACAGAGTGAAGTAGCCAAAGAACTGAACATCTCCCAGGTTCAGGTATCGCGTCTGGAAAAGAAAATTTTAAAATCAATGCGGGAAAAAATCGTATAGAATTTCAGGGAATCGGAGATACTGGAAAGGAAATCAACAAGGCTTGGCAGAGGTTTAAGCCCGGGCCTGGGTGTGCAGAAGGCTGAGGTTAAGGCAGGCCAGAGCAAATTTTTCTAAGAAGGTGTGTGCGATGGATTCCCTGAAATTTCTTTTTGGTGTGGTTTTATTTTTACTGTGTATGCTGGTTGCCGGCATTGTCATTTGGGTGATGCTCTTTGGGATTCCTAAGAGTGCTATGGATGGCGGTACGCTGGTAAACCTATTTGGACAAATGCATTGGAGGTGCTGAAGAAAATGAATGAAGAGAAGGAAAGGCAGGATGGCGGCGGGGACAGCGGGGATGTCAGTACGCAAAACGCAAGCGGGAGCAGCAAAAGCAATAAGCAGGTGTATCTGAAGCTGAATCAAATCAGTGAGGTGCAGACGGAAAAAGTAAAATTAAAAGATATTGCCAAGGTTTCCTGTCAGGATGCGGTGCTTTTAGCCAAGTGCAATAGTCTGACCTTAAAAGTTATCCATGAAAAGCGGGAAAAGCGGTATATCGGGGATGTGCTGGAGATTATTGAGAAAATTAATCAGATCGATCCCAAAGCACAGGTAGATAATCTGGGGGAAACGGATTATATTATTGATTATCGGCCGCCGCAGCCCTCCCGCAAGGTCTGGCAGTGGATAAAGACCATATTTGTCTGTATTATCAGCTTTTGCGGGGCGGCGTTTGCCATTATGACCTTTAACAATGATGTGGACGTGCCTGCACTTTTTCATGAACTTTACTGGCTGGTGATGGGGAAGGAGTCAGATGGGTTTACCATATTGGAGGCGTCGTATTCCATCGGGCTTTCTCTGGGGATACTGGTCTTTTTTAATCACTTTATGAAGTGGAAGCTGACCGAAGATCCCACGCCGCTGGAGGTTGAGATGCGGACTTACGAGGACGATATTTGCAAGACTTTGATTCAGAATAACGGCAGAAAGGAGAAGGAGGTCGATGTTACTTAACGGAAAACTTTGGTTTCTGGGCTTTTTCGGACTGGCTGCCGGGGGAATAATTGCCGCGGGAATCTTTGCTTTTCTGGCGATTATCGGTGTATTTCCCCGCCTGATTGGAAAAACCGGAACGAAGGGGAAGATTATGCTTTTTGAAACCTGCATTATTGCCGGAGGAATTCTTGGGAATATCGTGGATTTATATGAATTTGCACTTCCGGTAGGAGTGATGATAGGAAATATGCTTTTTGGGGTGTTTGGCCTGGCGGCGGGGATATTTGTCGGATGTCTGGTAATGTCATTAGCCGAAACCTTAAACGCCCTCCCGGTGGTGACTCGAAGAATTCATCTGGCGGTTGGACTGCAGTATATCATCCTTGCCGTGGCTGTGGGAAAACTATGCGGCTCGCTGGCGTTTTTCCGGTACGGAATTGGGGGAGGATGAGGGATGGAAAATGCGGGGGTGGATGGAGGAAGGATGAAGAGGATAGATGAAATAGAGAAAAAGGCTGAATGAGGAAGAAGGCTGAATGAGAAAAAGGCTGAATGAGGAAGAAAGGAATGGGACAGAAACAGGCAGAGAGGAGAATTACCGATGGAAATTAATAAAGATGCGTATAATGCGTATGTTAAAGAAATAACACCAGTGAATAATGTCTGGGCAGATATGGGGAAGGCGTTTATAACCGGAGGGGTGATTTGTACGGCAGCGCAGTTGATAACCAATGGACTGACCGGGAGTTTAGGACTGGAAAAAGAAGCGGCTTCGGCATGGACATTAATAATTTTAATTGGGGCAAGCATACTGGCAACGGGGTTTAACTGGTATCCCAAGATTGTAAAATGGGGCGGCGCAGGGGCATTGGTGCCGATTACCGGATTTGCCAATTCGGTGGTTTCGCCGGCGATTGAGTATAAGGCGGAGGGACAGGTATTTGGGATTGGGTGTAAGATCTTTACGATTGCGGGGCCGGTGATACTTTATGGGGTGCTGGCGAGCTGGGTGCTTGGAGTGATTTATTGGGGTGGGAGAGTGATGGGGATTTTTTGAGAATGAAATAGGATGGGCAGTTTGGAAATTTATGATAATAGAATCGTTTGTATTTCGAGGCAGAATGATAGGAAGAACTTTTATTATTCTGCTTTTTGTTGTACTTTTAATCGTTTTCGATTATAATAGAGAAGGATAGTATAGTTGTTTGAAAAATATATCTAGGAGGAATAAATAGATGTCTTATATTGAAATAGTAAAAAAATTGTATGATACATGTAAAAATATGGATATAGAAGAAACGATGGAATTGGTATTAAGTGCAGAAACAGAAGAAGAGAGTGATTTTTTTGCTATGATTAGTGATTTTATATTACAGAAAAAGCAAAAAAAAGTAATTGCGAATAAGGAGTTTTAAATGAAACGATATATTTTATACGCTGGAGTAAATGGCGCAGGGAAGTCTACTTTGTACAGGACTACTCGATATAAAGATGATATGTTAAGAATTAATACAGATGAAATACTTCGCGGATTTGGAGATTGGCGAAACACTTCGGATGTGATAAAAGCAGGAAAAATAGCAGTAAAATGTTTAAATACCTATATTCTTAAAGGTGTTACCTTTAATCAAGAAACAACATTGTGTGGTCATTTGGTATTAAAGACAATTGAACGAGCAAGAAATGTTGGATATGCAATAGAAATGCATTATGTTGGAGTAAATTCTCCAGAAATTGCAAAAGAACGAATTGCTGGGAGAGTAAAAATGGGGGGACATGGAATATCTGACGAAGATGTAGAAAGAAGATATGTAGAAAGTTTAAGAAATTTGAAAAAAGTGATTAAAATGTGTGATCTTGTAGCATTATATGATAATACAATAGAATTTAGAAGATTTGCAATATATAAAGATGGAGAGATAATAAGGTTATCTAAAAACCTTCCTGAATGGTATCAAATATGGATGAAAAGTTGAAGGAAATGTGATGTAGTGACCTGATCCTGTTACTTTAGAAGTGTGGGATTTCTTACTGAATGTGGTTAAAATTGAAAAGATATCTTAAATTGTTAATTGGCTTTATGAGCAGGATGATGGGTGTGAAAATTCATTAGCCCGCTTTTTTGATGATTGGAAGTGTAGGGCCTGTTTTGTATTTTATGTAATAAGTTGGAATTAAGACTGTCTTAAATGTTTCGTTGTTTGTAGTAGAATAAGTTCATTTGCATAAGCAAAAGTTTTAAAATGTATATATAGGACAGAAGAGTGATGGTATAAAAATTTTAAAAGAATCCGACAAATAGTTAAAATGATTAAAGATATTAAAGTGCCATTTAAGATGGAGGGTGGTTTTCGTATTGATGATACACCGGTTCACAGGGCGTTGCGGGAAGCCTTGGCAAATTGCATTATCAATACAGATTTTTATGGAAAATTTGGTGTTACCATAATTAAACAGGAAGATAGGCTGATATTGGAAAATCCTGGATACATCAGATTGGGAAAGGAACAGATGCGAAAAGGTGGAAGATCTGATCCAAGGAATAAGAGTCTGATGAAAATGTTTAATTTGATAGATATTGGCGAGCATGCAGGAAGCGGGGTGCCCAATATTTTTAATGTATGGGAGGACGAGGGCTGGGAAGAACCTGTAATAGAAGAAAGTTTTGAACCGGACAGAACCTCGTTAATATTGAAATTTGTAAAAAAACAAGCGATAAAAACAAGCGATAAAAAACAAGCGATAAAAACAAGCGACAAAAAGAAAGCAAATAAAACTGACAAAAATATGGAAAAAATCAGGTTACATTTGCAAAAACATGAAATGGCGAAGACGAAGGATGTTGCAGAATTGCTTGGTTTAAGCTTGGCAAGAACCAGGGTTATCCATTGTGAGATGAATGATATTGAAGTGTTGGGCTCCAACCGAAATAGAATATACCGATTGAAAAAATGATAGTAAGGGATGCACTTGTATGAAAACTTTGATATCTTATATGGGAAGAGTATACCCTTAGTATGCTTCGTTAAGACATGCAAAAGTAAAGTTATTACGTGATAGAGAAGTGACAGTTCGCTTCTATGCATTGTATAGTGATTATGGAAATGGATAATATTTGTTATATTGGAAAATTTTCACAGCAAAATCTCTTGAAAATTGTTGAAAACGCCAAATTCAAAGAAAAAGTTTTGTCCTAACTTGACACGAGCGGAGGGACAGGTGTTCGGGATTGGGTGTAAGATATTTACGATTGCGGGGCCAGTGATACTTTATGGGGTGCTGGCGAGCTGGGTGCTTGGAGTGATTTATTGGGGTGGGAGAGTGATGGGGATTTTTTGAGAATGAAATAGGATGGGCAGTTTGGAAATTTATGATAATAGAATCGTTTGTATTTCGAGGCAGAATGATAGGAAGAACTTTTATTATTCTGCTTTTTGTTGTACTTTTAATCGTTTTCGATTATAATAGAGAAGGGTAGTATAATTATTTGAAAAATATATCTGGAGGAATAAATAAAAAAAGAAAAAGGATCGATAGGAACATATGAAAATACAAGCGTTATATGTGAAATAAATTTATATGATATAATATTTTTTATGTGTCTGGCGGGGAAAGTTACCGAAAAATATGAATGGAGTTGATAGTATAAAATGATTACAGGACAGCAAGATTATTATATTAGCCTGATAGAACGGTTGAGAAGGATGCCAGTAGAAACAGAATGGTTGGAATATAAAAGTAATAATACAGATCCTCAGATGATAGGAGAATATATTTCTGCCATAAGTAATTCTGCCGCTCTGGAACGAAGAGAAAAAGGATATCTCTTATGGGGAATTGATGATGCAACACATGAGATTTCAGGAACAGATTTTTGTCCTGGAACGTCTAAAAAAGGCAATCAAGAATTGAAAAATTGGCTTGTAGGATTAAGTAATCCCAGATTAAATATCCAATTTATTGAAGCAGATGTGAAGGATAAAAAGGTAGTTATTCTGGAGATTCCCATGGCTTCGGTTAAACCTACGGCATTTGCGGGAGAGGAATATATAAGGATTGGTTCTTATAAGAAAAAATTAAAAGATTTTCCTGAAAAAGAACGGGCATTATGGCAGTCATTTGAAACGACACCATATGAAATGCGAACTGCTATAGAGAATGTAACAGAGGAAGAAGTGACACAATTACTGGATTGTGCTGCCTATTATACCTTAATGAAACTTCCATTACCCAGTAATCGAAGCAGTATGATGCATAACATGAAGGATGAGGAATTTATCCGTGAGATAGATAACGGACAATATGCGATTACTAACATGGGGGCATTGCTGTTTGCGAAGGACTTGAACAAATTTTCTCATTTAAAAAGAAAAGCAGTTCGGGTGATTCAGTATAAAGGAACAGGCAGGACAAATGCAATTCGTGAACAGGTCTTTACACAGGGATATGCGCTTTGTTTTGATGAAATTTGCAGATATATAGATACCCTTATTCCGCAGGAGGAAGAGATTCAGATTGGACTTCGTAAGATACACAGGATGTTTCCAGAAAAAGCGGTTCGAGAGATGCTTGGAAATATGATTATCCATCAGGATCTGACAATGCGTGGAGCCGGACCAATGATGGAAATTTTTGATACCAGGATTGAGGCATCTAATCCGGGATATTTGTTGGTGGATGTGAATCGAATTATTGATACGGCTCCTCATTCCAGAAATGAGGCTATGGCGTCCTTTTTGAGAATTATTCATATTTGCGAGGAACGGGGCAGTGGATTTGATCGCATGGAAGAGGGGATGAGTGCGTTAAAGATACCAGCTCCTAAAGTTGAAACCGGAGATAATTTTGCCAGAACAAAATTATATTGGTATGCGCATCTGAATGAATGGACGAAAGAGGATAAAATACGTACCTGTTATCTAGCGACTTGTTATTGTTATGTAAATGAGATTTCTGTAGCTAATGCTGTGTTGAGGGAGAGGTTTGGTGTTGATGAAAAAAATATGTCAATTGTGTCAAGAATTATAAAAGATACAATGAAAGCAGGGTTCATTAAATTAGCTGATGAGAATGTATCATTAAAAATGAGAAGATATGTTCCATATTGGGCCTAAGGTTTTATTTGATGGGTATTTGATAGATTTCATATAGAAATTGTAAAACTTCAATATTTATAGGCATTTCTAGTGTTTTTTTTATTTGATGGGTATTTGACAGCATGAAAAATTAAAAAACTCGCGCCACAGGTGCGAGAAAATTAAATTAAAAATTAAAATGATTTCGTGATTTTACACAAAATAATCATTTAAAAGTTGTTGAAATCGCCAAATCCAAAGAAAAAGTTTTGCCCTAACTTGACACTAGCGGAGGGACAGGTGTTTGGAATTGGGTGTAAGATTTTTACGATTGCGGGGCCGGTGATACTTTATGGGGTGCTGGCGAGCTGGGTGCTTGGAGTGATTTATTGGGGTGGGAGAGTGATGGGGATTTTTTGAGAATGAAATAGGATGGGCAGTTTGGAAATTTATGATAATAGAATCGTTTGTATTTCGAGGCAGAATGGACAGAAGTGGAAATGGTGGAGGAGGTGGATCAATATGTATCCGAATATTAAAGAGGTCTTATATCATGGGACAATCGCCGTCATTGAGAAAATTGATATAAATCAGGGGAAAGGAAGGAAAGATTTTGGAAAAGGGTTTTATATGGCTGTCCCCGCAGTCAGGCAATAGGCATGATGCATAAAAAGTATAAAGAGGCAGTTAGACGGAGCAGAAATAAAAGGGCTTCTGATTTTACAGAGCATCTCTTACTGATTGGACTGTGTGGATGGGGATTAGGAAAGTAATAGATAATAGTAATTGAAACAGAGAAGAATTGGAAAAAAAGTAAGATCCCCACCGTTGACCAGAAAAAATCCTATGACAGGCAGAGTGTCCTGACATAGGATTTTTTGGTCAGACCGCTTCAATCAGACTGCTGCACACTGCACTCTACAAGCTATGGAATGTCCTTGTATAAATCAATCTGCAGGGAATACCGGTCGCTGCGGTAATAGGCAAAAGAATACTCAAAAGGAATCAGGTTTTCATCATATGCCAATGTGGTGACAAATAACAGGGGGGTCTGTTTCTCAACATCCAGAATCTCGGCAGTCCTATCATCCGGCAGCGTGGTGGAGATATTGCGGGTCACCTTTTTCGCGGATACATGATATTGATCGTTCAGTACCTGGTAAAGAGATAGATCTTCTAAATTCGTCGTCAGCAGATTTTTAAATCTGGTATAAGGAAGGTAGGTCTTCACATATACAATCTGCTTATTGTCTGCAAGCCTGAGCCGTTCTAAATAAATGGTCTTATCATCCTTATTTAGATTCAGTTTTGTCAATACTTCGGTATAGGGGGAAACCTTGCTGTGCTCCAGAACCTTTGTCGAGGGGGTCATCCCTTTTTTACGGAACTCCTCATTAAAGCTGACAATCTTTTGGAAAAAGTCACCGCTGATTTTAGGTTTTGTGATAAAGGTTCCCTTTGCCTTAATCCTGTCAAGGTATCCTTCCACAGCCAGTTCAGAGAAGGCCTGACGAATCGTCGGGCGGGAAACATTCAAAAGATTGCAGAGCTCTTCTTCCGGGGGGACCATCTCCCCTTCTTTCAGCGAATCGTTATTGATATGTTCAATCATGAATTGTTTTAACTGGTAATATAAGGGGATGGGGATTTTTCTTTCAAGCACTATGGTCTGATATATAGGATTCATGGTATTCTCCTTACGTTTATTGCTATTATTATCTAATAAAAATAGTTAAATGTCAATTATAGAAAAAGTGCACAAAAAAACCAAATAAATTTGTGTACTTTTTCATATTGATTATTTCCTCATAATATGTTTTAATGTAATTACATTAAGACATTAAAACATAAGGAGGAAAGAATGAATGAGAACAATAACAAGAGAGCAATTGGCAGGTATGTTTGACCATACGCTTCTAAAAGCGGATGCCAGCAAGGAGGAACTGGCGGAGGCCTGCAGGCAGTGTGCCGCGTATGGATTTAAGATGGTGGCGATTAATTCTGCCCAGACCAGTTACTGCAAAGAACTTTTGAAAGACACGAAGGTTCATGTCGGGGCGGCTATCGGTTTTCCGCTGGGACAGACAACGCTGGAAACGAAAGTTTTTGAAACAAAGGATGCGATTCAGAATGGTGCTGATGAAATTGATTATGTCATAAATATCGGAAAGCTGAAAGATAAGGATTATGCGTATATCAAGGCGGAGATGGAGCAGATTGTTGCAGTCTGCCGGGAGAATCAGGTCATCAGCAAGGTGATTTTTGAAAACTGTTATCTAACCGAAGAGGAGAAAAAAGTCCTGTGTGGGATTGCGTTGGAGGTGAAGCCAGATTTTATTAAGACTTCCACAGGTTTCGGACGTTCCGGGGCGACGGTTGAGGATGTTGTGCTTATGAAAAGAATGGTAGGAGATGCCATAAAAGTGAAGGCATCCGGAGGCGTCAGGGATCTGCAGACAGCACTTGCCATGATTGAGGCCGGTGCGGAACGGATCGGGACATCTTCTTCCATTAAGATACTGGAAGAGTTGGGGGAGAAAATCGAACAGAGAGGAGGAGAATAGGATATGAAACGAGTCGGGACATTTATAGGGTCGTTTATCGTCGGGCTGGTGATCATGGGAGCATGGAGCGCATTTTCCAGCAACCATGGGGTGATCGGCGGATGGCTGGCAGCGCTGGTAATCGTATTTCCCACATGGTTCATGAATCATTCCTGTGGGCTGATTGCACAGGATGGGGCCTGGGTTGACCAGGGGCTTGCGCTTGGAGCCGCCGGTTTTGTAAAAGGGCTGGTTTTAGACGGTGCGGGTGCGGGCATAGAAGCGATGCCGCTGTTACTGGTTGTGATTGCAGGCGGCGCGGTCGGCGGAATTCTGGCAGATAAGATTGACAAGCTAAAAACACAGTGTTAAGGAAAAGGAGATTGTGATAGGTATGGATTGGGTGATAACATCGTTTGTAGGGGCGTTTGCTTTTGGTTTTATCGGAAAATTCACATGGGGAAAGCTTGTGGATGGGTTTGGACCGGGACCGGCAGGCGGGCTGGTATGTGCCGGGTTTTTGGTCGGGACATTTTGGGTGTTGAATCATTTTGTGGGAATGATACAGCAGACAGGAAGTAATGTGTGGGTAGATCAGGGATTTGCGATCGGATGTGCGTTTTTATTTGCGGATATTGCCAATAAGGCATTGAACCGGCAATCCTTTTTGGGAATTGTTACTGCGGTTGCAGGAGGTTCTTTGGCAGGTGTTGTTTTAGCATTGCTTTAATATCATAATCATGTAATATAATTATTGGAGGAAAATCATATGAAGAGTTTAGCGGTTTACAGTAATCAGAAGCTGGAGTTGGTAGAGGTTCCCATGCCGAAATACGGCGATTACGAAGCACTTGTGAAGGTGGAGAGCTGTGGGGTCTGCAATGGTACGGATATGAAGATTATCCATGGAAAGCTGAAGGGCTTTGATACATACCCGGCTTTACTGGGGCATGAGGGAATCGGCAGGGTTGTAGAACTTGGGAGTAAGGTTACATCCTTTCATGTGGGGGATTTGGTTACGCTGCCATTTATCGGTGCGGCACCGGAAGGCTACTATAGCGGGTGGGGAACCTATTCCGATTATAACATCGTGGCTGATTACAAGGCAAAGCTGGCCGATGGACTGCAGCCGGATGAGTGTGACTATGCCCAGAGAGTTCTCCCACCTCATTTTGACCCGGTTTCTTCTGCGATGATCATCACGTTCCGGGAAGTGTTAAGTGAGGCACTGACCTTCGGTTTCCGGGCAAATCAGAGCGTGTTTATCAATGGTATGGGGCCGGTAGGCTTAAGCTTCGTAAAGTTTGCCAAGCTTATGGGGATGGGGCCAGTGATTGCCTGTGATATCGTGCCAGAGAAGCTGGAGGAGGCCAGGGCAATGGGGGCGGATTATATCGTAAACGGCACGGATGACATCATAAAAAAGACCCGTGAAATCTGTCCGGAAGGTGTTGACCACGCATTGGATGCGGTTGGGCTCAACAGTTTCATCAACAAGGCGATGGAGATGATTGCATATGACGGGAATATCGATGTGTATGGGATTTCTCCTGTGTTAAATACGGAGATTGACTGGTCAAAGGCACCGTATAACTGGAATCTGAAATTCTCCAACTGGCCAAGCAAGGTATTGGAGGGGGAAGCTCATCGTCAGATCTGCAGCTGGATTGAGCAGGGGGTTTTAGATCCGAATGACTTTATTTCTCATGTGATTGATTTTGAACATGTGACGGAAGCATTTAAGATTGTGGAAGAAAAACCGTTTGGGATGAAAAAAATCATTATTAAGATGAATTAGGAGAATTTCTATGGGGAAGTATCTGATTGCACATGATCTGGGAACGTCAGGTAACAAGGCTGTGCTTTTTTCTACAGAAGGACAGTTGATAAAAAGTGAGATATACCATTACCAGACGTATTATTCCAACAACAACTGGGTAGAGCAGGACCCGGAGGATTGGTGGAAAGCCGTTTGTGAAACAACAAGGAAACTTATGGATGGCATTGATGGGAGTGAAGTGGCGGGAATCTCTTTCAGCGGGCAGATGATGGGCTGCGTATGTGTGGACAGCCAATCCAGGCCATTGCGCAATGCCATGATCTGGGCGGATATGCGTTCAACAGAAGAAGAGGCCGAGATTAAAAACAGGATCTCGCAGGAGGAGTTTTACCGGATTACTGGACACCGGATCAGCCCGTCTTACGGAGGACAGAAATTCATGTGGGTTAAAAAACATGAACCGGACGTTTACCGTGACACATACAAAATGCTGAATGCCAAGGATTATATTATCTGCAAGCTGACCGGGGTATTTGTGACAGAACCGACCGATGCCTCCTCTACCTGCCTGATGGATTTGAATACACTTACATGGTCTGAGCGTCTGATTGATATTATGGGAATCGATCAGGAGAAACTGCCTGTCATCATGAAGTCCACGGATATCGCCGGGGCCGTGACTGAAGAGGCGGCATGCTTGACCGGATTGAAAGCAGGTACGCCAGTTGTATGCGGCGGCGGAGATGGTGTGTGTGCGGCAGTCGGAACCGGCTGTGTGAAGGAGGGGATTGCGCATAGCTGCATGGGAACTTCATCCTGGATTTCTGTCACCAGCAAGTCCCCGGTTTACGATAAGGAGATGAAAACATTTACGTGGGCACATATCGTACCCGGATATGTGCTGCCAACCGGAACCATGCAGAGTGGCGGCGGTTCTTATTCCTGGTTCACAAAAACCTTCTGCGGGGAAGAACAGATGGAGGCCAGACAGACGGATCAGGATTATTATGAGCTGCTTGAGGCACGGCTTGCAGAGTCAGCTCCGGGGAGCAACGGATTGATTTTCCTTCCTTATCTGGTTGGAGAACGCAGCCCGAGATGGAATCCGGATGCCAAAGGAAGCTTTCTGGGCATAAAAATGGAGCACGGAAAAGGGGATTTTATACGGGCACTCATGGAAGGGGTTGCCATGAACCTGAGAATTGTACTGGATACCTTTCGCGGGCAGGGAATTCCGGTTGAACAGCTTGTTGTAATTGGAGGGGGTGCCAAGAGCAGGACATGGCGGCAGATTCTGTCAGATGTTTACAACATAGAGATACAAAAACCCAATTATCTGGATGAGGCAACGTCCATGGAAGCGGCGATCACGGCAGGCGTCGGCGTCGGTGTATTTGACAGTTTTGATGTGATTGACAAGTTTTTGAATATTGAAGAAATACATCGTCCGATTGCCGGAAATGTGCCTGTCTATGAAAGCCTCATCAAAATCTTTAACAAGGCGTATTTTGCTTTGGAAGGGGTGTTTGGGGAACTTTCCAAATATAAGAAATAGTATAATGAATGAAACAGGGCTGCCAAGTTGCATGGTGCCCTGTTTTATTCTGAAACTTACGATTGCGGGGCCGGTGATCTTGTATGGGGTGCTGGCAAGCTGGGTGCTTGGAGTGATTTATTGGAGGGATGATGAATAAAGATGAGATAGGAAAGGTGTAATTTGGAGATGTAATTTAAAATAGATCATACTGACAGTTGAAGAGATTATAGAAGCTCATAACAGATTGATACAAAAGACAGGTGGATTAAATGGTATTAGGGACAGGGCTTTGTTAGAGTCTGCGGTATTTAATATTTTGAGTAGTTTTGATAGGATAGAAGTTTATCCGTCGATTGAAGAAAAAGCAGCACGTTTGATGTATTCATTGGTAAAAAATCATTCTTTTTTAGATGGAAATAAAAGGATTGGTGTACTTGCAATGTTGTTAACATTAAATTTAAATGATATAAAACTAAATTTTTCCCAAAAAGAATTGATTGAATTGGGATTGGGAACGGCAAATGGGAGTCTTGGATATGATAAGATACTTGCATGGATTAAAGAACATGAGGATTAAAATATGTTCCATATTGGGTGTAAGGTTTTATTTGATGGGTATTTGACAGCATGAAAAATTAAAAAATTCGCGCCACTGGTACGAGAAAATAGAATTAAATCTTGTATGGGGTGTTGGCGAGCTGGGTGCTTGGAGTGATTTATTGGGGTGGGAGAGTGATGGGGATTTTTTGAGAATGAAATAGGATGAGCAGTTTGGAAATTTATGATAATAGAATAGTTTGTATTTCTAGGCAGAATGATGTTACTGTTCACTTGTTAGCTTGATCAAAAGAAACCGATGGTATAGACTATCCTTAGTCAGAGCCATCGGTTTCTTTATTCAAAGAGGGAAAAAGCCATTGTTATTTCATTTCTTTTATATAAACCGTCATGGCAGAACGGTTTTTCTATCAGCAATATATTTTTATGCATAACTTTTAAATACCTTTTTGACACAAAGTTTGCAAGAGAAAGACTTACAAATGAAACTTTTTTACTGTTAATATATGAACAGTAATAAAACTTTAGAAGAAAGCATCTATGCCATGCTCCAGAAATATCTGCTGATAGCCGGTAAGGTCATTTTCATGCAGTGCAGCCACATTTTCGTAAGCGTATTCCTGGCAGAGTTTGTGATATTTGTTCTCTCCAAACTGGTGGAAAGGAAGAAGCTGTACCCGTGATGCCCCAACTTGTTGAAGAAGGGCAGCCATTCCTAAGGCATCCTCCAAAGATGCATTAAAGCCGGGAATAACCGGGATACGGGGCAGAACCTCGATTCCTTCGGAAATTGCCCATTTCAGATTTTCGATAATTGATTCATTGCGGACATGGGTTCCTTCCCTGTGACGTGTGCTGTCGTAATGCTTGACATCGAACAGCAAAAGGTCGAACAAAGGAGCAAGTTTCTGAAAAACTTCCGGCTTTGCATATCCAGTCGTTTCAATGGCCAGATGAATCTTATGCTGTTTAAGCGTAAGGACAAGTTCCTCTAAAAATTCCGGCTGGGACATTCCCTCACCGCCGGATATGGTGACGCCGCCGCCGGAGGTTTCATAAAAATCCTTATCCTGCAGACAGACATCTACAATTTCCTGTACGGTCTTTGCTTCCCCTTCATAACTTAAAGCATCGGAGGGACAGCCATGCACACACTGCAGGCATTTGCTGTATTTGCCGGAATGGATGGAAATACGGTTATCGGATAAGGAAACTGCTTTTTCAGGACAGGTCTGTACACAGGTTTGGCAGCGGGTACAGCGGCTTTCATCATAGAGGATCTGGACGGCTGTGGATTGGGACTCCGGGTTTGCACACCATAGGCATTTTAAGGGACATCCTTTGAAGAAAACAGTAGTGCGGACACCGGGGCCGTCATTGGTGCTGAATTTTTGAATATTAAATATGGTACCTTTTCGCATAGCGTGTACTCTCCTTTATTGATATGGTTGAATCGGCAGTGTTATCAAACGCTGCGTGGTTAATTTACGTAAACAGTATATCATATAGAAGAATAAATGTAAATAAAAAATATTACGAACATAAATATTTTATTTTTTTACGAAAAAACTATTGCATTTATATGTAAGGCGTGTTATAGTAAATCTATAAACGAAATACAAATAATTTTCAAACGCAAATCAAGGAGGCACTCTATGAAAAACGTGGAACATTTTGGCGATCTTACGCCGAGGATGGAAAAGTTCAGAGAAGATGTGTTAAATAAAAAACCTTATATCTGTGCTGAACGTGCGATGCTTGTAACGGAAGCTTACCAGAAGCATAAAAATCAGCCAGCAGTTGTAAAACGTGCACTGATGCTTAAAAATATTTTGGAAAAGATGTCCATTTACATTGAAGAGGAAACCCTTATCGTAGGGAATCAGGCTGCTTCCAATAAGGATGCGCCGATTTTCCCGGAGTACACCCTGGAATTTGTGATTAACGAACTGGATTTTTTTGAGAAGCGTGACGGAGATGTGTTCTATATTACCGAAGAAACGAAAGAAAAGCTGCGCTCCATCGCTCCCTTCTGGGAGAATAATAACCTGAGAGCAAGGGGCGGTGCTCTTTTGCCGGAAGAGGTTGATGTATTTATGGAAACCGGATTTTTCGGCATGGAAGGAAAGCTGAATTCCGGGGATGCACATCTGGCCGTGGATTATCCGACGATGCTGAAAACGGGGCTGAAAGGCTATGAGGAGAGGGTAAAAGCTATTAAATCGGAATTGGATTTATGTGTTCCTGAAAATATTGATAAAAACTGTTTCTATAAAGCAGTTCTGATTGTCATCGACGCAGTGAAAACCTTTGCCCACCGCTATGCTGTGCTGGCCAGGGAAATGGCAGAAACCGCAGAAAGTAAACGGAAAGAAGAACTGCTTGAGATTGCAAGAATCTGTGATAAAGTTCCCTATGAACCAGCGGAAACCTTCCGCGAGGCGGTGCAGGCGACCTGGTTTATTCAGTTGATTCTCCAGATTGAATCCAATGGGCACTCCTTATCCTATGGGCGTTTTGACCAGTATATTTATCCTTATTACAAGAGCGACCGTGAAAAAGGGACGATTACCCCGGAGCAGGCGGTGGAAGTGCTGACAAACCTCTGGATTAAGACCCTGACTATTAATAAAGTAAGAAGCCAGACGCATACCTTAAGCAGCGCGGGAAGCCCTATGTACCAGAACGTGACCGTGGGCGGGCAGACCACCGACAAAAAGGATGCGGTAAATGAGATGTCTTTCCTGGTACTGCGCTCCGTTGCCCAGACTAGGCTTCCCCAGCCGAACCTGACCGTCCGTTATTTTAAGGGAATGTCCAAGGAATTTATGGATGAGGCGATCGAAGTTATGAAGCTTGGCACCGGCATGCCGGCGTTTAACTCCGATGAAGTTATTATTCCTTCGTTCATTGAAAAAGGCGTTAAGGAAGAGGATGCTTACAATTATTCGGCTATCGGCTGTGTGGAAACCGCTGTACCGGGCAAATGGGGCTACCGCTGCACGGGCATGAGCTACCTGAATTTCCCAAGAGTTCTGTTAATTACCATGAATAACGGCATTGACCCTACTTCCGGCAAACGGTTTGTGAAAGGCTATGGCAATTTCCAGGATTTCAAGACGTATGAAGAGCTGGAAGCGGCTATCGAAAAGACAATGCGGGAACTGACCAGGATGAGTGTGATTGTGGAAAATGCCATTGACCTGGCGATTGAGCGGGAATGCCCGGATATCCTGTGTTCCGCACTGACCCAGGACTGCATCGGACGGGGAAAGACGCTGAAAGAGGGCGGTGCTGTCTATGACTTTATCTCCGGCCTGCAGGTGGGCATTGCCAATATGGCGGACAGCCTTGCTGCGATTAAGAAACTGGTTTATGAGGAGAGGAAGATTAGCCAGGATCAGCTGATGGATGCATTAAAGGACGACTTTACCAGCCCACAGAACCAGAAGATCCGCCATATGCTGATTAACGATGCCCCCAAGTACGGCAATGATGACGATTATGTCGATCAGCTTGTGGTTGATGTGTATAATGCCTATATTGACGAGATGAAAAAATACCCCAACACCAGGTACGGCAGAGGGCCTGTCGGCGGTATCCGCTATGCAGGCACTTCCAGTATTTCCGCCAATGTAGGCCAGGGTATGGGAACGATGGCAACCCCGGACGGACGGCACGCACGCCAGCCCCTGGCAGAAGGCTGCTCCCCGTCCCATGCTATGGATAAAAGCGGCCCCACAGCGGTATTTAAGTCCGTATCCAAGCTTCCGACCCATGAGATTACCGGCGGCGTGCTGCTGAACCAGAAAGTAACGCCGCAGCTGCTCTCGAAAGAGGAGAATAAGGAAAAGCTGGAAATGATTATCCGCACGTTCTTTGACCGCCTTGACGGCTATCATGTGCAATATAATGTGGTTTCAAAAGAAACTCTTCTGGATGCACAGGCACACCCGGAAGACCATAAGGATCTGATTGTTCGTGTTGCCGGATATTCCGCATTCTTTAATGTGCTCTCTAAGGCCACCCAGGATGATATTATCGGGCGTACCGAGCAGACGCTGTAATGGGGACGTTAGAAAAAAACGAGAAAAAATTAATGAAAAAAGAAATGAAAAAAGAAATGAAAAAAGAGAGGGAATAATGATGAGATTATTAATTGATGATGCACACATGGATTTGATTAAAACTATTTACAAGTATTATCCGATTGACGGTGTTACCACAAATCCTACCATTCTGGCCAAGAGCGGACGTGCGCCGTTTGAGGTCTTAAAGGAAATCCGTGAATTTATCGGAAAAGAGGCGGATCTCCATGTGCAGGCTGTAGCTGGTACGACAGAAGGTATGATTGAGGACGCCCACAGGATTCAGGCTGAACTTGGAAAAAATACTTATGTCAAGATTCCTGCTATTCCGGAAGGATTTAAAGCGATGCAGATATTAAAGGCTGAGGGCGGGAATGTTACGGCTACTGTGATTTATACCCCGATGCAGGCGTATCTGGCGGCAAAATCCGGTGCGGATTATGTTGCTCCATACATTAACCGGATTGACAATATGGGCTTTAACGGAATCGAGGTTGCCAAGGAGATTCAGGATATTTTTAACAGCAATGGCTATAAAACGCAGATTTTAGCGGCAAGCTTTAAGAATTCCCAGCAGGTACTGGAACTTTGTGCATACGGCATTGGTGCTTCTACCGTGTCGCCGGATGTCATCGAAGCGTTTGTAAAGAATGTCGCTATCGATGCCGCAGTAGCTGCATTTGTCAAAGATTTTGAAGGGTTATGCGGCGAAGGCAGGACGATGGCGAATCTGTAAGAGGGAAAACAGACAGAGCGGCAGTGATAATTATGCAGAGGGGTAGATATACAGCAGTAAGAGGGGGACTTTTTTGTGTATGGAAGGAGAGGGCATGAATCATCAGAAAAAGCGGATATTTTAGAGGAAGCGGAAAATAGATAACGAGTGAACTGGCTGGGGCGATTTCGTGCTTTCTGGCGACATTGCAGAGGAGGAAAAGGAACGGATGGAGGGAATATGGGCAAAGCATGAACAATTTCATTATCAGCCAGGGGAGGAATTTCTGATTCAAAATTTGCGGGCATCAGAGATTGATAAAGAGAATTTAATGACGCACTGGCACGAAGAACTGGAAATCGTCTATGTGATTGACTGTGAAAATACACATTATATTTACTTATACACAAAATAAAAAAATAAATTTCAGCATTTTTCAGAATAGCGGTGTGAACAGTAACCTTTATTATACTGTAAGATAAAGATAATTATAACTTGGACTTGAAAACAGACAAAAAATATGCTACAATGATGTTGCAAAGAACAAATAGAAAAAGGGATTGGTAGTAATGGAAGAAATTAAGATAAATCATACTGCAAAGAACAGTGTGTTTGTTGATTTGTTTCAAAATAAAAGCTATTTATTAAAACTATATCAAACACTTCATCCAGAAGACACAACAGCAACAGAAGATTCTTTAACTGATGTAACAATAAAGAATGTGCTGACTGACAGTTTATATAATGATTTGGGCTTTATTGTAAATGATGATAAATTAATGATTTTAATAGAGGCTCAGTCAACGTGGTCAGTAAATATCTTAGTTAGAATTTTACTTTATCTGGCACAAAGTTATCACGAGTATTTCCAGAAAACAAGTCAAAACTTATATAAGAGTAAGAAGGTAAAAATACCTAAACCTGAACTTTATATTATTTATGTAGGAAATAAAGGTAAAAAACCAGATGTCATATCATTATCAGAGGAATTTTTTGAGAGTGCAGATATTGATGTCGAAATAAAAGCAAAAGTCATCTATGAAACAGATAAGGATGATATTATTAATCAGTATATTATTTTCTGTAAAGTATTTAATGAGCAGACAGACAAGTATGGATTAACAAAAGAGGCAGTTAATGAAACTATTTATATTTGTAAAAACAGAAATATTTTGAGAGAATATCTGGCTGAAAGAGAAAAGGAGGTTGTGACGATTATGATGAGTTTATTTGATGAAGAAGAAATTATGAAAATGTACATTAGAAGTGAAAGACGTGAAGCAGCAGAGGAAGCAGAAGAAAGAGCAGAGAAAAGAGCAAGAAAGAGTGCAAGAGAAACAGCAGAAAGAATGATAAAAAAAGGTAAAATGACACTTGAAGATATTGCTGATTGTGTGCCTATATTATCGCTTGAAGAAATAAAAGAGATTAAAGTTGGAACTAATAAGTAAAAACAAAAAAATTGGTTAAGTAATGTTGAGAGGAATAGACACTTAAAAGTTTATTCCTTTTTTGTATGTATAAATCCAAAAAACTTTATTTTAAAAGGTTTAGTGTAACTTCCAGGAAATTAAAAGTGATGAAAAAAAGGAATTAAGAATACGTAAGGCATCGCCAACTGCTATGATTAGTTTACCATGGATTTTCACATTTCCAGATTTTGAAAAATGATAAATGGATTTATCTTGCTTTATTCCTGCAAAAACGGTACAATAAGAAGCGGAAGGAATGTTATTATTTATAGGTTTACAGCAACGGGCAAAAATTCATGAAAATCGCCTTCGACGATGGGATTTTTAAGAAAAAACTCCAGAAAGGAGGATGTGTTTGAAGAAAACAAGGTCATTAAAAGTTTCGCAGTGTATGATTGTAAAGAATGAAGAAAAAAATATCCGGCAGGCATTGTCCTGGGGGAAGGAAATGATGTGGGAGCAGATTGTGGTGGATACGGGTTCTTCGGATCGCACGGTGGCGATTGCTGAGGAGCTTGGGGCAAAGGTATTTACTTATGAATGGACGGATAATTTTGCTGCCGCGAAGAATTATGCGATAAGTCAGGCTAAAGGGGACTGGATTGCCCTGCTGGATGCCGATGAATATATGACGCAGGAAGACGTGAGAAAGATACAGAAAGTATTGCCGGAATTGGAAGAAAAACGTTTTGATGCACTTTCTACAGGGATACAGAACCTTAATGACGAGGGGCAGGTTTTTTCATCCGGAACACAGATACGTTTTTTCCGCAATGATCCGGATATCCGCTACCGCCGGCGTATTCATGAACAGCTGGAGTCGGTTTCGGGGAGAAAACTTCGCATCGGCGATGCGACCAGCGAACTTTCGATTTTCCACACGGGCTATCAGAAAAAAGCGCTGGAGGGCAAGGAAAAGAACGGAAGAAATCGAAAACTGCTTCTGGCAGAGTTAGAGGAAAGTCCGGATGATTATGAGATCATGGGCTATATGGGAGATGATTTTCTGGCCGACGGTGAGAAGGAAACGGCTGAAGCCTGGTATCGCCGCTCGATTCAGAACATGCCTTCCTTGATTGAAGATTACGATCAGAGAACGGCAGTAACATTTACCGAATTTCTGCGTCTTTTGATGGAGAAAGAGGAATTGATGGGAGATGAAGTCTGTTTCAAGGAGATAACAAAAACCTATGCGAAGGCTGTGCTGCTTTTACCCAAGGAGCCGGATTTTGACTATCTCCTGGGGCGTTTTTATGCGGTAAAGAATGAAACGGCAAAAGCGCAGGAACATCTGGAAAAAGCTCTGGACAAGTTAAATACCTATGGATGCTATAATAAAGCGATGCTGCTGGCGGTAAATGTACTGGATGCCTATGAGCTTTTAGTGCACTGCTGTTATAAGTCGGGACAACTGGAAAAGTGTATATCTTATGCTGTAAATTATTTAAAATACAATCCTTATGGCATGGAAGTTCTGTACTGGTTTTTTAAAGTTCTGCTGCCGGAAGGTGATGTGCAGGCGAACAGTGATGCACAAAAACAGGCCGTTTTGGAAGTTCTTTCAAAAATCTATGATCTTACCCTGCTGAAAAATAAATTGTTTTTAATCAAGACAGCAGAGAAGGCTGTGGGAAAGGATTTTTCCGTATTTTTGCTTGACCGGTTTTTTTCACCGGAAGAGCAGAGGCAGTTGGGGCTTTAGAATTACGGTTTATGGAGGAGGTTAAATTTTGGGACAAAAAGATTGCGGAAAGATTTCCCAGTGTATGATTGTAAAAAATGAAGAAAAGAATATTGAACGGGCGCTGACCTGGGGGAAGGGGGTTGTGGCGGAGCAGATTGTTGTGGATACGGGGTCTACGGATAAGACGGTGGAGATTGCCAGGCGTCTTGGCGCAAAGGTTTACCATTTTACCTGGGTGAATGATTTTGCGGCGGCAAAGAATTTTGCGATTGAAAAGGCACAGTATCCATGGATTGCTTTTCTGGATGCCGATGAATATTTTTTGGAAGAAGACGGGAAGAAGCTTGCAGAGTTATTGGCAGAGCTTTCCCCTTCATCAACTGATGCCGTTATGACAGCCTGGATTCATCTTTATGATAACGGGACGATTATGCAGGTGGATTCGCAGATAAGAATTTTCCGAAACAGCCCGAAGCTGCGCTATCATGGGCGGATTCATGAAACACTTTCCTATGACGACGGGCGCGGTCTGAATGCTTTTGAGGCGACCGAGGTGCTCTCTATTTTTCATACGGGCTACGGCGAAGAGGCCGATGATAAGAAAAAGGCAAGCAGAAGGAACCTGCTTTTAATTCAGGAGGAGTTAAAAGAAAATCCGAAGAATTACCAGATGCAGGCTTACCTGGGGAACGAATACCTATCATTTGGCGAGTGGGATTTGGCGGAGGAAGCTTACCGGAAGGCTATTTCCCTGATTCCGGAGGCGCTGATCGGAGAGTACAGCGTGCTTACTTCCGGTGTTTTTTCCCGTCTTTTAAGTATTTTAACCGCTCGTTCGGGAAATCATGAAGCAAAAATTTTGGAACTCTACCGTCAGGCTTCGTTTGGCTGGCCAAAAGAGGCGGACTATGAATATCTCCTGGGCGATTACTATGCAGGGCGGGGGAATTTTTGGGAAGGAGAGCGTTATCTGAAGCTGGCACTGGAGAAACTGGATAAGTATGGAAACGCGCAGTATTCTTCCAAACTTTCGGCAAAGATTATGCACACCTATGAACTTCTGATGATGTGCTGTCTGAATAATGGAAACCATGCGGACTGTGTAAAATACGGGGCGGCGATACTGCGGGAAAATCCTTATCTGATGACGATTGCCAGGCTGTTTCTGCTGGCCTTTTACCGGGACGGGATGAGTCATGGGAGAGAAAAAGAAGCGGCTGAGGAGGTTGCCGTGCTTTTGGGCCAGTCGTTTTACCAGTTTTCTTCATTGAAGGACAGGATGTTCATCCTGCGGGCAGCGATGGAAACCGGGTGGGCAGAATTCGTGGAGGTTATCCGCGGCTTATTTTCTCCGGAAGAACTTGAACAGATCGATCGGGGACTGGGAAAGAGTCAGAATGGGTAAAAGAGGAGGAGCAGGCATTGAATAAGACAGGCAGGGCGAAGATTTCGCAGTGCATGATTGTAAAAAATGAAGAAAAGAATATTGAACGGGCACTTTCCTGGGGAAAGGGGATCGTGGCGGAACAGATTGTCGTGGATACAGGCTCAACGGATCGAACGGTGGAAATAGCCCGGGAACTTGGGGCAAAGGTTTATTCATTTCCCTGGATTGATGATTTTTCTGCAGCAAAAAACTTTGCCATCAGCAAGGCCCGCTGCAGTTGGATTGCTTTTTTGGATGCCGACGAGTATTTTCAGGAGGAGGATGCCGGAGAACTTCTGCTGCTTTTGCAAAAGCTTCATCCTCATGCCTGTGACGGTGTGGAAACCAGGTGGGTTCATTTCAACGATGAGGGAAAGATTATCGCCATGGATACCCAGATCCGGATATTCCGCAACCAGTCGGATATTCGCTATACCAGGAAAATCCACGAACATCTGGCGGCAGCGGACGGGCGGAATCTGCGGATTTGGGATGCCTCGAAGGATTTATCTATCTTTCATACCGGATATGCACCAAAACAGATGCAGGAGAAGAAGAGTAATGAACGAAATTTAAGGCTGATTTTAAAAGAAATTGAGGAAAATCCCGATGAATACGTAATGTACGGCTATCTGGGGAATGAGTATATTGCGGCAGGAGAGTGGGAAAAAGCAAAAGAAGCTTATCAGAAGGTGATTGCCCTGACACCGGAAACGATGCATGGAAAGTATGATCTGGAAACCTCCGGCTTTCCCGTGCGGCTTCTGGAACTTTTATGCGTTCTTGCGGATACCGGGGAAGGTGAACTGTTGGAGCTTTACAGGAAGGTATCCGCAGGCTGGCCGCAGGAGGGCGATTATGATTATCTTATGGGGAATTATTACGCCGGACACCAGCGCTTTGGGGAAGCGGAAGAATATCTTCTTCGGGCTTTGCATAAGCAGGAACATGCACAAAACCGCCAGTGCTGTTCCAAGATTTCTGCAAACCGGGCAAAGATTGATGAACTTTTAGCTTTGTGCCGTTTAAATTGCAGGGATTATCCGCAGGCCCAGCCGCAGCAGGAAAGTGCAGGAGAAGTGATAACCCAGCCGCAGCAGGAAGGCGCAGGAGAAGCGATAACTCAGGCACGGCAGGAATGTAAAGGACAAGTCCAGGACGAAGCACGGACAGGTATTTCCCAGTGCATGATTGTAAAAAACGAAGAGAAAAATATTGTCCAGGCGCTTTCCTGGGGCCGGGGGATTGTGGATGAGCAGATTGTCGTTGATACCGGTTCAACCGATAAAACCGTGGAACTGGCAAAAAAGATGGGTGCCAAGGTGTATTCTTTTTCCTGGATCGATGATTTTGCGGCGGCGAAAAACTTTGCGATAAGTAAGGCCGGCGGCGAGTGGATTGCTTTTTTGGATGCCGATGAGTATTTTTCCGGGGAGGACGCAAAGAAACTTAAAAAACTTCTGGGAGAGATTGGATCACAGGAGGCTGTTTTGACGGGATGGGTTCAGTTAAAGGATAACGGGGAAGTTCTTTCTGTAGATTCTCAGATTCGTATTTTCCGCAACCTGCCTAATCTGCGCTACCACCGCAGAATTCATGAGTACCTTGCCGTGGAAGAAGAAAAAGGGCAGCGCAGGCTTTGTTATTGGGATGCTTCGGGGGATTTGGCAATTTTTCATACCGGTTATGGTGAAGCGGCCAGCGAGAAGAAGCGGAGCGACCGAAGAAATATCCGTCTGCTTCAGATGGAACTGGAAGAGCATCCCGGGGACTATGAACTTCTGGGGTATCTGGGAAATGAATATGAGTCTTTTGAAGAATGGGATTTGGCGGAGGATGCCTATCGAAAAGCGGTTGCTTCTATGCCAAAGCATGTAAGGGGGGAGTACGACGGCACGACTTCGGGCTGTGTATTTAGGCTTTTGGAACTTTTATGTGTCCTTCCGGGGAAGAAAGAAAAAGAAATTTTGGATTTTTACCGGTGGGCGGATGCAACCTGGCCGGAAGAAGGTGATTTTTCTTACGTTGTAGGGAAATACTTTGCCGTGCACGGGAATTTTTCAGAAGGAGAAAATTACCTGAAAAAAGCATTGGCTACCGTGGAAACTTATGGAACGGTATCGCGTTCCTCCCTTGTGGCAGCAAAGGCTATGGATATTTATGAGCTGCTTGCGATGTGCTGTTATAACCAGGGAAATTTGCAGGACTGTGTAAAGCTTGCGACTGCGCTTTTAAAGGAGAATCCCTATCTGATGACTACGGCCGTCCTGCTGATTTCTGCTTTTCACCAGGATATGCTAAGCCGTGCACAGGCAAAATCCGGGGCCGGGCAGGTGGCTGAGCTTTTGGGGAAATCCTTTTATGATTTTTCTTCCCTGAAGGACAGGATGTTTGTTCTTCGGGCAGCGACTGACGCTGGTTATCCGGAACTGGTGGAGGTTATCCGCCGTCTGTTTTCACCGGAGGAACTGGCGCAGATTGACCGGGCATTGAACAAAGATTAATCTGCAGAAACCGCCCATAAAGGCCCGCCGTAGTCATAGACCTGTTTTAATTCGTCCATAAGAAGCTGCAGATCCCATTCTTTTGTGCTGTTTTCATAGTTTGCGGGATCGGCGATATAGACATTTCCATTTTCCTTGAGCTGGGCGATAATAATAAAATGCCCGTTGTTGGTCAGGCTTCCTTTGCCCATCAGGGCAACCAGGATGTGTCCGGACTGTAAAAGTTCGGCGGCATTTTCTGCCGTCCGATCGGTAACGCTTTCCACTTGAAGTCCGAATGCCGACAGACTGTCCTGGATCAGACAGTGATAGGAGCCGCCGCTGCGGGCAAAGCAGCCATTTTGGGCAGCCCAGTCCGCCATCTCTACCGGAGTGACCCCTGTATTGCCAAAACTGTTAATAATCATGGCAACACAGGTGGGACCGCATCCGTATCGGCTCATCGGATCGGTTCCGCCGTAGAGGTAGGTTTTCCAGCGCAAATCGCCCTGGTTATAATAAAGCATGGCACCCAGTGCCGTATCTAAAAAGCAGGAGTAAATCGAGTCCTGATCCGGAAAGACAGGCTCTGCCGTAAGATTTGAGGTATCTCCCATATCGGCTGCCAGAGTAATATGGGGAATCGTTTCTTTTTCGGCAAGGGCGTCGTCCATAGGCCCTGCCTGTTTTTCTCTGCGTTCTTTCTGCCATTCCTGGATATCGTGGACGATGGCAGAGGCGCTGCTTTTTACATCCGCCCAGGAAAAGGGTTTAAAATAAGAAAAAAGACTGACAATAATTGCCATCGCCATGATTGCAATTCCACCCATAAGCAGCTTTTCTGCCGTACTGTTTTTGGGCTGTGCAGTTTTTCTGGCCATGTCTGTGTCAATCCCTTCTCTTTATCATTATTTCGTATTATCATTTCTCTTTATATCTGCTTTTGATTCTGCCTTTTTCTTATTCGATAAGGTTTAAAAAATCATCCTTTTGCCAGCTGTGCCATAACCACCTGCGGTATCGTGCTCAATGCTGCCTGCTGGCACACGGCACCAATCTTATAAGCTTCCATAGGCATTCCGTAAACCACGCAGGTTTCTCTGTCCTGGCCGATGGTATAAGCTCCGGATTTGCGCATACGAAGCATTCCGGCTGCGCCGTCGGCACCCATGCCGGTGAGGATAACACCGATGGCCCGGTTTTTAACATTGGCAGCTACCGAAGTGAAGAGCACATCGACGGAAGGCCGGTGTCCGCTGACCTTATCTTCATCGGTACAGCTAACCGAATAGCCGCTTCCCAGCCGGACAACCCGCATCTGCAGCCCGCCGGGGGCTAAGAGTATGCGTCCGGGAAGGATCTTATCGCCATGTTCAGCTTCTTTTACCTCCAGTTTGCAAAGTCGGTTTAAACGCTCCGCATACATCGCTGTAAATCCCGGCGGCATGTGCTGGGTAATGACGATGCCGGGCATTCTTGCCGGAAACTGGCGCACTACTTCCAGAATGGCTTCGGTTCCTCCCGTAGATGCACCGATGGCAATAACATCGATGCTGGAACTTGGCGAAGTCATATTTCCCCGAAAAGAAGATGAGGAAGAATGGCCTGCAAGGGACTGGGCTTTTACGGTAAAGAGATTTCCGGCGGTTGTATTATGCGTGGAAGGCGCGGGCCGGTTAGCGGGAGCTAAGCGCACCCGTGCATTGGCACCAATGGAAAGCTTGGCTTTCAGGGTTGTCAGAAAAGCTTCCTTCCCCCCTGCCATATCCATATCCGGTTTTCGCACAAAATCGATAGCACCGGCAGCAAGGGCGTCAAATACCCGCATATTTAGAGAAGACACTAAAATAACAGGAACCGGGTGAGAGGGCAGAACCTTTTTTAAGAATTCCAGCCCGCTCATTCCCGGCATCTCAATATCCAGCGTCATAATATCCGGTTTTAACAACGCCAATTTACTCTCTGCATCCTTTGCATTAATGGCATAGCCGACAATCTCAAAACGGGGGTCTGCACCTAAATTCTGCATTAACCAGCTGCGAAACAGAAGAGAATCATCAACAATCATTAAACGAATTTTCTGCTGCATGAAATAAACCTTCTTTCTCTTGCTTTACTTTGCTGTTTTGCGGTAAATCGCCGGCTGGACGTACTCATAGGGGCAGGTTGCTTTTGTCAGCCCTTCCGAATGTCCGATAAAGAGATGGCCGCCGGGAACCGTAGCATTGTAGAAGCGCCGCACAAGAGCATCTTTCGTTGCCTGATCAAAGTAAATCATAACATTACGGCAGAAGATTAAATCAAATTTTTTCTTAAAGGTAATGGGGTCCATTAAATTAAATGTCTTAAAAATAACATTTTGTTTAAGGGCTGGGGTTACTGTGTAGCCATTCCCTGATTTGACAAAATATCTCTGCTGCCATGAAGCTGGAAGTGTGGATACGCTTTCACTGCTGTAATTTGCGGCAACTGCCGTGGTCAGAATCTTTCTGGAAATATCCGTAGCCAGAATTCTTGTATCCCACTGCGATGCCTTGGCACCAAAATATTCCTTTAAGTACATGGAAATCGTATAAGGTTCTTCACCGGAAGAACAGCCTGCACTCCAGATGGAAAGTACCTTATCCCTGGCGTGTTTCTTTTCCAGATCGGGAAGAATTACCTCCATAAAATACTTAAAATGGGCTTCTTCCCGAAGAAAATAAGTATAGTTCGTGGTCAGCTTATTCAGCATGGCCGTGACCATATCGGGATCACGGCCGGATAAAATCTCATCTACATAAGAAGAAAAATTGTCAAAGCCCTGGGAAGACAGGGTATTGGAAAGGCGGCTGGCAATCAGCTGCTTTTTCTTGCTTAAGTCGATACCATAGTTTTTTTGAATATACGTATAAAGACGATGAAAGTCCTGATCGGTTAAGGTAAGCATCGAATCCCCTCCGTGTTTATTCTGGAGTAGCCAGAGCCTGGCAGTCGATCGACATGAAGACGCTGCCGTCGTCCATGGTTACCATGCCGTCCAAAAGCTTTTGCTGGCGCTTAAGCGGAATAGGACGAACCTGTTTTAAATCAATATCAATAACCTGACGCACGGAATCTACGATAATTCCTAAGGCAACCGAGTCAATCTCGAGAACGATAATACAGGTTTTTTCCGAAGAATCCATGCTTTCCTTCCCCATACGGTGTTCGATATCCACCACCGGAAGAATCTGTCCCCGGAGGTTGATAACGCCTTTAATGTAGGGCGGCATCAGCGGGAGGGTAGTGATGGTATGGTTGTTAATAATTTCAATAACATGTTTTGTACTGATATACAGAACAAGATCCCCGGATTCAAAGGTGAGGCAGCGCTCGACCGACGAACTTTCTTCAATATTTAAGGGATTGGTTTCCACCGTGTCCTGTGTAGTAATTTGTTCAGACATCATAAATTCCTCCCTTCTAGATATTTTCTAAAGCCGCACCGTGAAGGCTTTGGATGTCCAGAATAATGCTGATATTTCCATCGCCTAAAATCGTACAGCCGGAAATACCAAAATCTTTAAGGTTAAAGTAATTTAAGAATGCAGGAAGCGGCTTGACAACGACCTGCTGTTCGCCAAGAAGCTCATCAACAAACAGACAGAAGGAACGGTCGCTGGTTTCTACCCAGAGAAGGATTCCGTCCGCAAGGTTAGTGACTTCGGTTTCTATATTATAGAACTGGTGCAGACGGATAACCGGATAGAAGCTTCCCATCCGCTCAACAATCTCGCAGCCGTTTTCATCGCGCAGAACTTCTTCCGGCGTAATCTTAAAGGACTGGCGGATATTGGCAATCGCAATCGTAAAGATGGATTTTCCTACGGTTACTTTCATGCCGTCCATAATGGCCAGGGTAAGAGGAATGGTCATCGTAAAGGTCGTTCCCTTTCCTTCTTCACTGGAGAGAGAAACGGTTCCGCCCACGGATTCCACATTCTTTTTTACAACGTCCATACCCACGCCACGGCCGGAAAATTCGGTAACGGTCTGGTTCGTGGAAAACCCGGGAAGCATTACCAGGCCCAGGGCTTCTTTTCTGGAGTACTGATTCTCAGGCTTGGTGAGAAGTCCCTTATCCCTTGCTTTAGCCAGAAGCTTTTCGGGATTCATGCCCTTGCCGTCATCAGAAATGGAGATAACCACTTCGCTGCTGGTGTGGGAAGCCGAAAGGATGATTTCACCCTGTGCGCTTTTCCCTGCCTGAATACGTTCGTCCGAAGTATCTTCAATCCCGTGATCCATGGCATTACGAACCATGTGCATAATCGGGTCCTGAATACTGTCCACGATGGTCTTATCAACTTCGGTATCCTCGCCGATTAAGGTAAGTTTTACATCTTTTCCCAGTTTCTGACGCATATCACGCACGATTCGGCTCATCTTCTGGAATACACCGGAGATGGGAACCATGCGCAGGGACATGGAAATATCCTGCAGATCGTCGGTCAGTTTGCGCAGCTGACGGGCAGACTTCATAAAGTTATCGTAGGCATCACGGCTTAACTGATTTAATTCGGGTGAGGAAGTTACCATGGATTCGGTGATAACAATCTCGCCCACGAGGTTTTGCAGGCTGTCTAACTTCATCAGGCTTACGCTGATTAAATTTTGCTTTACCGGAGTTCCCTGGGACTGTTTGGCAGGAGCCTTTTGCTTTTGCGCGGGCTTTGCCTGTTCCTGGGGTGAAGGGGCAGCAGCTTCTGCCGAAACCTGGGCTTCCGGAGCCGGAGCAGGTGTTTCTGCCACAGGTTCTTCTTCCTGAATCTCTACCAGCTCGTAGGAGCGAATATGACCCTGCGTCCGTAAAAGATCGCTGGCCTTCGATGCGACATCCATGGATTCAAAAGCCATGAAAAAGCCGTTTTCAATGATCGAAGAACAGGTGTCCGGGTTGCTTTCCATGTTTTCCGGATAATAGCGGAAATCCAGATCACATTCTTTTAAGGCATTGACAATCATAAATGCCCGGAGGTTTTCCATCCCAATGCCTTCATCCAGAAAAATATGGATAAAACAGGTAGCTGACTTGTCGTCCGGGAGGTTGTCAGGAAGGGCTGATGATGTTTCGGCAGCGCCGCCCGATTCCTTTGCCTCTTCCTTGGGAGCGGGAGCCTTGGCCGGAGGTTCTTCTTCTGCACCGCTGATTTTTTTCAGGAAGTTGTTGATTTCGGCAACAAAAGCATCCAGATCGGTTTCTAAGGGCTGCCCGTTTTCAACCTTTTCGACTTCTCCGCGCAGGCAGTCTTCTGAACGGAACATCAGGTTAAAAAGTTCCTTCTTGTGCTGCGGGTCGAGAGAGTCAATTCCTTTATCGCGGATATAGAAGAACAAATCTTCTATATGATGCGCGATGCTGGAAAGGGACCCGAATTCCATCATGGCAGAGGAACCTTTAATCGTATGCATGATGCGGAAGATTTCATTAACATCATCGGGAGAAAAATCACCTAATTTTTCATCCTTCATCAGCATCTCATCCAGGTTGTCTAAAAGGGAGTTTGTTTCAAAGAGGTATGTGTCAAGCATACTTTCCATACCGTTATCCATTCCATTACACCACCTATCTCTTTTGATATATCGCATGATAATAGACCATAACACACTTATATGTATATCGGCAAAAATTATTGCAGCATAAGGGCAAAGAACGTATTTTTCCTTTATCTTTGAAAAAAAAGGGGAAAATAACGAAAAATTTCTTTTTACGGGTTATAAATTTAAAATATATGCCGACATACTTAAGAGGATATTGGATTTAAAGACCAGAATTAATAATTAAAGAGGACAGCCCGCTATCCCGGGCGGTTCAGTTCAAGGAGGAACGGCAAATGAAGAACTTTAAGGTCGGTAAAAAGTTTATTGTTTCGTTTGGAAGTATCCTGGTGTTGTTTTTAGTTTCAGTAATTGCAGCCGGTATTGGAATATCCAAAGCGAAAACAAGCTATCACCAGTTTTATACGGAAGAGTACGGGGCGGTTACCCAGATTGATCAGATCCGCCTTAATCTCCAGGGCGCGTTAAAGGAACTGATGCTGGGTGTTACTTCCTCAGATGCCCAGGAAACCGCGCAAAAGATGAAGAATGTTGATGCCTGCATGTCGAGCATTGACGCAAACCTGCAGTGGATCTACAGCAACTATGAGGGTGATACATCGCTGCTTAAAGAATTTGAGAACAAGCGGTCAGCGAATTCATCTGTCCGCAAGCAGATTGTGGAATATGCTTCTTTGGGAACGGCAGAAGGAAAAGCGCAGGCGCTTGAGATGATTTTTAATCAGTATAACCCCCAGGTGGAAGAATATACAGCCATCCTTGAACGTGCGTTTTCAGCGATAGAGAAAGAGAGCGAGGAAGCCTATCAGTCCTCGATGAGGATGCAGAGCATTCTGCTTGGCTTATCGATTGCGATTGCGGCGGTTGCCTTCCTCTTTACCTGTCTGATTGCCGTGGACCTGACCAGGAATATTTTAGTCCCGGTAAAGACCATCGAGGATGCTATGAAGGAAGTAGTCAAGGGAAACCTTTCCGTGGAAGTGCAGTACGATTCACAGGATGAATTTGGCGATATGGCACATAACATGCATGTGATGACCACCAGTGTGGGAAGCATTATCCGTGATATCGAGCACGTGCTCAGCGCCATGGCGAGCGGGGACTTTACGGTTACTTCTCTGGCAAAGGATCTCTACATCGGCGATTACCAGAAGATTTTCGTATCGATGAAGCAGATTCGTGACAGCTTAAGCAGCACTTTACTTACCTTAAATCAGTCTGCCGATCAGGTTTCCTCCGGTTCCGACCAGGTATCCTCCGGTGCGCAGGCGCTTTCCCAGGGTGCTACCGAGCAGGCTTCTTCGGTGGAAGAACTTGCAGCGTCCATCAGTGAGATTTCAAATAATATTAACCGCAATGCTGCCGGTGCGCAGGAAGCCAGCAAAAAGTCCATGGAAGTGGGCGCAGAGGCAGGGGAGAGCAACCGCAGAATGCACGATATGCTAGGTGCGATGTCGGAGATTAACGCATCCTCCGGTGAAATCGGAAAGATTATCAAGACCATTGAAGATATCGCTTTCCAGACGAATATTCTTGCTTTGAATGCTGCTGTTGAGGCCGCAAGGGCCGGAGCAGCCGGAAAGGGATTTGCCGTAGTGGCAGATGAGGTAAGAAACCTTGCCAGCAAGAGTGCGGATGCTTCAAAGAACACTGCCGTATTAATTGAAAATTCCCTTCATGCCGTAGAAAACGGCAAGAAGATTGCCGACGAAACCGCGAAATCCTTAGAGAGTGTGATGACCGGTGTGCAGGAAGCGGCAGGCATGATGGATTCCATCGCCAGGGCTTCCCAGGAACAGGCAGAGGCGATTACGCAGATTACCGTGGGAATCGACCAGATTTCCAGCGTGGTGCAGACCAATTCCGCGACGGCCCAGGAAAGTGCAGCCGCCAGCGAGGAATTGTCCAGCCAGGCGCAGATCTTAAAGGATTTGGTAAAACGGTTCAAATTATTGGGCGGAAGTTCTTCGGGCTATACGCCGGCTCCATCCGCTTCGCCTTCCCCGGCAGCATCCGGTGGGGAAGAATTTTATTACGGGGGCAGTGATAAGTATTAAAGCGGATTAAAAATCAAGGTAATATTAAGGAGAGCATCATGAAGCATACAATTAAACAGGAAGTTACCATACGTATTGCCCTTATTTTCATCGTGGTGATTATCAGCGGGATTGTAACGGTCAGCGGAATGAGCAAGGTCAGAGGCTACAGCAAGTCAACCGAACAGTCCACGGAGATTCATTCGCTGGTTTTAACTGCACAGAAAGCGCATTACGGCTGGGTGGAAAATTTATGTTCGGCAGTAGCGATGAACACGGAGTTTACCGGAAGCAAGGACTATAAGGGCTGTGTTCTGGGCAAGTGGTTTTATGAGTCCGATCTTTCCACCATTGAAAATCCAGAGATTCTTCAGTTAATCGAGGAGATGAAGCCTATCCATCAGGCGATTCATGAATCGGCGCAGATTATCCTGGATATGAACAAGACAAATCCCGAAGAGGCCAACCGGCTTTATCTGGAGGATACCAAGGTTAATGTCGATCATCTGGTTTCTATCCTGGATAAGGTGGCTGTGATTACCGAAGAACAGGTGAAGGATAATCAAAGCGGGCTCTTAAGCGCAGTGACAAGTACGGAGGTGATCAGCCTTATTTCTATAGGGATTACCCTGATTGTCTGCATTCTGCTCGTCCTTTATGTGATGAGCAAGATTATCCAGCCGCTTCAGACGATTACCGAGTCCAGCCGCAGCCTGTCCGAGGGCAAACTGGATTTCCATATCGATGTAAACAGCAGCAATGAAATCGGTGTTCTTGCCGACAGTCTGAATACCTCGGTAAAGAATCTGAAACTCTATATTTCCGATATTTCCATGGTTCTGGACGAAATTGCAGCCGGAAACCTGGGCAAGGAGAGTGCGATTTCCTACATCGGTGATTTTGTACAGATTCAAAAATCCATTGAAACCATCAGCGAGCAGTTCTGCCAGACGATGGAACAGATTCATTCTTCTTCCAGTCAGGTGGATTCCGGTGCAAACCAGGTGGCTGTGGGTGCGCAGAGCCTGGCCCAGGGCGCTACCGAGCAGGCTTCTGAGGTGGATAACCTGCTGCAGATGATTGAACAGGTTACTGAACAGATTAACGAAAATACCAAGAGTGCTTCGATTACCACGAAGGAAGCAGATAATGTCGGCGAGAAAATTTCCATCTGCAGCGACCAGATGCAGAAGATGGCGGATGCGATGCAGCAGATCAGCGAGTGTTCCGGGGAAATTCAGCACATTATCAAGACCATTGAGGATATTGCCTTCCAGACGAATATTCTTGCCTTAAATGCGGCGGTTGAGGCGGCAAGGGCAGGAACCGCAGGCAAGGGCTTTGCCGTAGTTGCCGATGAAGTGCGCAACCTTGCAGCTAAGAGTGCGGACGCGGCGAAGAACACGACCGAGCTGATCGAAAAGACGCTTCATGTTGTGGATAATGGTTCACAGCTTACCGAGCTGACACAGGAATCCTTAGGAACGGTTGTCGAGGGAGCCGGGAAGGTTACCGAGCATATTAAGATGATTTCTGCCGCTTCGATTGAGCAGGAGGCAGCGATTAACCATATTAAAGATAGTATTTACCAGATTTCCACCGTTATTCAGTCCAACTCAGCGACTTCCGAAGAAAGTGCAGCCGCCAGCCAGCAGCTTGCCGGTCAGGCGCAGGTGCTTAAGAGCTTAATTGGAAAGTTCCGCTTAAAGAATGGATGAGATAACTGCCGGACGGCAGAAAAACGATAGAAAAAATCAGGACAGAAAAAAGATTTAAGGAGAATTACTATGGGTCAGCGGATTAAAAATTTAAAGATAGGTGCAAAACTATATATTCTGGTAGGGGTTGCACTGGTAGGTATGTGTGCGATTGGGCTTATTTCTATTCTGCTTATGGGAAGTTTAAATTCTCAGACGGTTATTATCGCAGAAAAGTGGATGCCAAGTCTTGGCGTTGCCGAACAGATGAATACGGATATTTCAAACGTGCGGCTGTACGAAGAATCCTATATTAATGCCGCAACACAGCAGGTAGCCGAGAAACATGCAAGCAGCCTTAACCAGGCGATTGCAACGATGGACGCTTCCATTACTACTTACGGCGGCTATGTATCCACCCCCGAAGGAAGAAAGCTTTATGAGGCATTGCAGGCTTCCTGGTCAGCGTATAAGAATGTGGACAGTCAGCTGGTAAGCCTGGTAAAGAATAATCAGAAGGAAGAGGCAGAAGCCCTTTTAAGCAGTGATGAAGGAAGCAATGCCTATAATACGGTACTGACGAACTTAAATGCAATGAGCAGCTTCAATACCCAGGGAAGCAAAGATGCTTATAATGAAAGCAACGAAACTTACCGCGGTGCCATTATCTGCCAGGCGGTAGTGATGGTTGTAGTCTTTATTATCGGTATTTTCTTCTCCATGACGATTATCCGCAGCATCCGTATGCCGGTAACTGAACTGGAGAAGGCCGCTATCGAGATGGCAAACGGTCGTCTGGATGTGGATATTTCCTATCAGTCCAAGGATGAGATCGGTGTGCTTTCCGAGCAGTTCAGAATGTTAATCCGCAAGCTTCAGGCGATTATTGACGATGAAAATCAGTTCCTGGCAAAGATGGCTTCCGGCGATTTTACGGTGGATTCCCAGTGCGAACAGGAATACATCGGCAGTTTCCATCAGCTTTTAATCTCTTTTAGAGCGATTGCAAAGCAGTTAAATGATGCGATGGGACAGATCAGCGACAGTTCCGAGCAGGTTTCCAACAGTTCCGAGCAGGTTTCCTCCGGTGCACAGGCGCTTTCCCAGGGCGCTACCGAGCAGGCAAGCTCGATTGAAGAACTGGCAGCAACCATTGCCGAGATTTCCAATCAGATTAAGGATAATGCCGATAATGCCGTGAATGCCAATGATAAGGTCGGCGAGGTTGGTCAGGAGATGAACTTAAGCAACGCCAAGATGCAGGATATGATCAAGGCGATGGAGAATATCAGCAGCTGTTCTAATGAAATCGGAAAGATTATTAAGACCATTGAAGATATTGCCTTCCAGACGAATATCCTGGCACTTAATGCCGCAGTAGAGGCAGCAAGGGCAGGTACCGCAGGCAAGGGCTTTGCCGTAGTTGCCGATGAGGTAAGAAACTTAGCCAGCAAGAGTGCAGAGGCTTCCAAGAATACAGCGGTACTGATTGAAAACTCTATTCAGGCCGTACAGGAAGGCACACAGATTGCCGCAGATACCGCAAAATCCCTGGTTCATGCCGTAGAAGGTGCAAAAGACGTTACAACGCTTGTGGATAAGATTTCCGTAGCCAGCAGGGAGCAGTCGGCAGCGATTTCGCAGATTACCCTGGGTATCGACCAGATTTCCAGCGTTATCCAGACAAACTCCGCGACGGCTCAGCAGAGTGCTGCTGCCAGTGAAGAACTTTCCAGCCAGGCACAGCTGATGAAGAGTCTGGTAAGCCGCTTTAAACTGGCCAATTCCAGCGGACACATGGCTTCTGCCCCAAGAGGCGGCGCAAGCTACCACCAGGAGCCGGATACCGCAGGTGAAGATTACTATTACGGCGGTTCCGATAAATATTGATGACTTAGAGAAATAATGCGTAATTTCGCAGGAAACGAGGAATAATCGATAAGGTTATTCCTTTTTTCTTGTTCGTTTTGTTTTTTTGGTGTATGATAGAGGGAGTAAATAGGTTACTGTTCACCGATTCACAGTAACGGTAAATCTACAGCATACTGCAGATAACGAAATGAGGGAAGAATAAGGGGGAAGGCGGATGAATTGCCAGGAAGCACAGAGGCTGGTAATGCCCTACATCCAGGATGAACTTACCGACAGGGAACTGGAGGAGTTTTTGGAGCATGTGGAAACCTGCCCGGCATGTCAGGAGGAACTGGAAATTTATTTTATGGTTTCTCTGGGGCTGAGGCAGCTGGATGAGGGAAGCGGCAGTTTTAATATGAAGCAGGAGATGGAGGAAGCACTGGATCTGTCTTACCGCAGAGTTCATTTTGTGCGGACGATAAAAATTGCCTGTTATGCGGTAAATACGCTGGCAGGGATGGGACTTTTATCGACGTTTCTTCTTCAGCTTCGGATATGGCTGGGATAGTATGGTTTGTGCTGGAAAACATGTAGCAGAATGGAGAACACTATGGGAAAATTAATGTTAATTGACGGACACAGTATCCTGCACCGCGCCTATTACGGGGTGCCGGACTTAACCAATGCAGAAGGACTGCACACCAATGCAGTCTTTGGCTTTTTAAATATTATGTTCAGGCTTTTGGATGAAGAAAAACCGGATTACCTTGCCATAGCCTTTGATCTGGGGGAACCAACCTTCCGCCATCAGATGTATAAGGAGTATAAGGCCAATCGAAATCCTATGCCGCCGGAACTTTTTGAGCAGGTGGATTTAATTAAGAAGGTTTTAACTTCCATGGAAATCCCGATTTTAACGATGGCAGGCTTTGAGGCCGATGATATCTTAGGAACCGTGGCCAAGCAAACCCAGGAAAAGGGAGAAGATGTGGTGGTTATTTCCGGAGATCGGGATTTATTGCAGCTTGCCGATAAGAAAATTAAAATCCGCATTCCCAAAACCAGCAAAGGGGTGACGGAGATTTTTAATTATTATCCGGAAGATGTTAAGCAGGAGTACGGCGTTACCCCGGAAGAATTTATCGAGGTAAAGGCATTGATGGGGGATTCCTCGGACAATATCCCCGGAGTGCCCTCCATCGGCCAGAAGACGGCGACGGCGATTATTGCCGCCTATCACAGCATTGAGAATGCCTATGCCCACCTGGAAGAGATTAAACCGCCCCGTGCAAAAAAGGCTTTGGGAGAACACTATGATACAGCACAGTTTTGCAGGAAGCTGGTAACGATTTGCACCAGCTGCGGGATTAGTTTTTCCCTTCAGGATGCAAAACTGGGAAATCTTTATACCCAGGAAGCTTTTCAGATCATTAAGGATCTGGATTTTAAATCCTTCTTAAACCGCTTTGCGGCAGAGGCGTCCGAAAACATCCGCCTGGAGGAACATTTTACGGTGACGGATAAAAAGAAAACTGCTGAAAACTGGGTGAAACGTGCCTCTGTCCTGGCTGCGGATAAGGAGAGTCGTTCCTTTGTCGGGATGCAGATTTTTGCTGCACAGAAAAAGGTGGAGGAAGAGCAGATTTCCTTTTCCTTTGGTGACGGAAATGAACTGGGATTGGGGCAGAAGGATGAAGAGGAAACGAGGGGGCTTACCGTAACCGGGCTGGCCATTTCCTTAGGAAAGGAAGAATCCGTGTGTATAAAGGCCAGTAAGGAAATTTCCGGAGAATGGCTGCAGGAGAGTTTTTGCCGGATTGTTCACCAGGCACAGCCAGGCCGCGTGTGGGTGCCGGAATTAAAAGAGAGCCTGCCGTTTACGGATTTTGACTATGGCGCTGCGGTATTTGACGCCGGTGTAGCCGCTTATCTTTTAAACCCCTTAAAGGACAGCTACCAGTATCAGGATCTGTCCGGAGATTATCTGGGAATCAGCCTGCCTGCGCAAAAGGATCTTCTGGGAAAGCTTTCTGTGGGTACGGGACTTTTGGAAGGCGATGAAAAGGCTGAACAATGCGCCTGCTACCAGGCGTGCGTGGCTTCTCTTGCTGCTCCGGTGCTGGAAGAAAAGCTGAAAAAAACAGGAATGTGGGATCTTTTCCTGGATATTGAGATGCCTCTGATTTACAGTCTTTTCCATATGGAACAGGCAGGGGTTAAGGTTAAGCGCGAGGTTTTAAAAGAGTACGGGGATAAATTAAAGGTGCAGATTTCGGCACTTGAAAAACAGATTCACGAGGAATGCGGTCAGGTATTTAATATCAATTCACCTAAACAGCTTGGCGAGGTGCTTTTTGAGAAGATGCAGCTTCAGGGCGGAAAGAAAACCAAAACCGGCTATTCGACAGCGGCGGATGTTTTGGAAAAGCTGGCTGTGGATGTTCCGGTTGTGCAGAAAATCCTGGATTACCGCCAATTGACGAAATTAAACTCCACCTATGCCGAGGGCTTGTCTGCATTTATCGGGCCGGATGAACGGATTCACGGAAAGTTTAACCAGACGATTACGGCGACCGGACGGATCAGCAGCACCGAACCAAACCTTCAGAATATCCCGGTGCGTATGGAACTTGGCCGGGAGATCCGCAAGGTATTTGTGCCGGAGGAGGGTTTTGTATTTATTGACGCGGATTATTCCCAGATTGAACTGCGGATTTTAGCTTCCCTGTCCGAAGATGAACGTTTAATTAAGGCTTACGGTTCGGCCCAGGATATTCATGCCATAACGGCTTCGGAGGTATTCCATGTTCCGCTGCAGGAGGTCACTTCCTTACAGCGAAGAAATGCCAAGGCCGTCAATTTCGGTATCGTCTATGGAATCAGTGCTTTTGGTCTGGGTGAGGGCTTAAGTATCTCGAAAAAGGAGGCCCAGGAATATATTGACAAGTATTTTGAAACCTATCCGGGCGTGAAGGAGTATCTGGAACGGCTGGTAAGGGAAGGGAAGGAACTGGGCTATGTAACCACACTCTATGGAAGACGCCGCCCTGTGCCGGAGATGAAATCGGATAACTTTAAGCAGCGTTCCTTTGGCGAGCGGGTGGCAATGAATTCACCCATCCAGGGAACGGCGGCGGATATTATGAAAATTGCCATGATTGGTGTAGATCAGGAACTGCGAAGGAAAAAACTGCGCTCCCGCATCGTCCTGCAGGTGCATGACGAACTGCTGATTGAAGCGTGGAAGGAAGAGGCAGAGGAAGTAAAAAAGATTTTAGAGGATAAGATGAAACATGCCTCGCAGCTAAAGGTGGCGCTGGAGGTGGAAGCACAGGAAGGGGATTCCTGGTTTGCTGCAAAATAAATGCCGTAAAAAGACTGTGTATGGATATCGATGTTTATAGAGCAAAGTGGTCGGATCATTTCTGTAAACGCACAGAAACAGTAACGGCGGATAAGGTTGGATTAGGATATGCTGGAACGAAGCGGATTTATGCCGGTGAATTATTTAAAAAAAGAAAGCTTTACCGGAAGCTACCTGGGTATGCGGTTTAAGATGACCAAGGCTCAGGTGGTGGAGGGAGAGGAAGAAAAAACCGTCCTTCGGGTGTTTCACTGGCCGGAGCCCTACGGGTTTGAAGCTACAGCAGAGGAATTAAAGCAGTCTGTGGATACCTCTTTTGACGAGGAAGGAATTCAGGCAGGAATTGCATGGCTGAATGAGGAATATGAAAAACATTACGGGCAGGATGTACGGTGAAGCGTGCACAGAATAAAGGCATGTCAGATTGTATGTTTAATCGTCTGCAGAATGGAGGATAGAATGCGTTTGGTGGAAGAGTTTTTTCAGAGGGACTGTCTTGAGGTTGCCCCGGCGCTGGTGGGAAAGGTTTTGGTTCGGCAGTTTAAGGACGGGCAGCAGATCCGGCTGCGGATTTCGGAAACGGAAGCCTATCGCGGGGAAGCCGATACCGCCTGCCATGCCCATAAGGGACGGACGAAGCGGACGGAAGTGCTTTATCAGGAGGCAGGGCGGATCTATGTTTATCTCTGCTATGGAATGCACTGGCTTTTAAATTTTGTTACCGGGGAGAAGGAGCAGCCGCAGGCCGTTTTGATCCGGGCCTGTGAGGAAGCCGACGGGCCGGGAAAGCTGACTAAAAAACTGGCGGTGGACGGACATTTCAACAATACTTCGGTTTTTAAACAGACCGAGTTATGGGTGGAGGATGACGGGACGCCGGTAAAGATCGTGACGGATACCCGCGTGGGGATTGGCTATGCCAGCAGAGAAGATCAGGAAAGGCTGTGGAGGTTTAAGGCTTGCCGCGAGTGACAGGCCGCAGCATAAACGGGCACAGAGGGGTGAAAAGGATGTTAAAGGCAGGACTGACCGGCGGTGTCGGGGCAGGAAAAAGCAGGATTCTTTCCTGGATGGAAAAGACGTGGGGAGCCGGGATTATCCGCACGGATGAGGTGGCGCACCAGTTGATGGAACCCGGGGAAAAAGCCTATATCCGTGTGACTAAGGAGCTGGGAACATCCTTTTTGGACCGGGAGGGAAGGATTGACCGCCCGGCGCTTGCCCGGCTGATCTTTCAGGATGAACAGGCAAAAAAGACGATTGATAAGATTACGCATCCTCTGGTGTGGGAAACGGTGAAGCAGGAACTTCTTTCTGCCGAAGAAGCAAAGAAGTATGAGGTTATGGTTGTGGAGTCGGCGCTTTTTGATGAAGCCTCTCTTACTTTTTTAGATGAGATCTGGTATGTCTATACGCCGGAGGAGATTCGGATAGAGCGTCTGATGGAAAGCAGGGGCTACAGCAGGGAAAAATGCAGGTCGATTCTTGCAAACCAGCGGACGGATGAAGAGTTTCGCCGGCTCAGTCACAGGGTAATTGTCAATGACGGAAACTGGGAAAAAACGGAGAGGGAAGCAAGTGCGGTCTATCAGGCGGCCCAGGCAGAGCGAAATGCCGGTGTTTTTTAGGGAAAGCGAAGGAAAAAGCAAAGGAAAAGTAATTTTTCTATTGAATCCTTTCCGATTTTATATTACAATGGTGGGCGAAAAACCTGTTAGCAGAGGAAGCGGGTTATTGTTTATATAAATCCGTACACAGGTGAACAGAAACGGAAACAGAGAAGGAACAGGCATTGTTATGAGATTTGTCAGTATCGCAAGCGGCAGCAGCGGGAATTGTATTTATATCGGTTCGGATAATACCCATATTTTAATTGATGCGGGAATCAGCAATAAGCGAATTGAAAAGGGATTAAATGAAATCGGCGTTAAGGGAAGCGAACTGGACGGCGTGTTTATCACCCATGAACATGCAGACCATATCCAGGGACTGGGAATTTTGGCAAGGAAGTATCCGATTCCCATTTACGGAACGAAGGAAACACTGGAAGAGATCGCAGGCAAGGCTTCTCTAGGGGAGTATCCGAAGGAACTTCTGCGGCCCATTCTTCCGGATGTGGATTTTTGCTTTGGCGATCTGCAGATCCGTCCGTTTCGCATCGACCACGATGCGGCTAACCCTGTGGCTTACCGGGTGCAGCACGGGAAAAAGTCGGTTGCTGTGGCGACGGATTTGGGACATTATGATCAGTATGTTATCGATCATCTTCAGGGGCTGGATGCCCTGCTTTTAGAGGCGAATCACGATGTGCGTATGCTGGAAACAGGACCCTATCCTTACCGGCTGAAACAGAGGATTTTAGGCGATCACGGTCATCTGTCCAATGAAAACTGCGGAAGACTTTTAAACTGCATCCTCCATGATCATTTAAAGAAGATTCTGCTGGGCCATCTGAGTGAGAAGAATAATTTTGCAGAGCTGGCTTACGAAACGGTGTGCTTGGAGATTACCCAGGGCGAAACCGCTTACCAGGCGAAGGATTTTTCCATCGCTGTAGCCGGCAGGGATTCGCTCTCCGAAATTGTGACGGTGTAAAACCGTAAAGAAACGAAGTTCATTGGAACGTTATTTCCCGTTTGAATGAAATAATTTTACTGTTGGAATAAAACAAAAAGAGCAGGAAGAAGGAGATTTTTATGAATAAATTGATTATTACGGTGGTAGGCAAGGACACCGTGGGGATTATTGCCCGGGTTTGTACATATCTCGCGGACAAGCATGTGAATATCCTGGATATTTCCCAGACGATTGTACAGGATTATTTTAATATGATGATGATTGTGGATATGACGAATTCTGCCCGGCCATTTGAGGAGTTATCCAGAGATTTGGGTAAGATTGGTGAAGAAATCGGGGTAATGATCAAGTGCCAGAGAGAAGAGATTTTTACCAGTATGCATCGTATATAAGGATGGCGGTAACGAAAAGGTCGAAAAGAAGGCAGGGCGAATATGATTAATATCTATGAAGTGAATGAAACCAACAACATGATCGAGCATGAAAACCTGGATGTGCGCACGATTACCCTGGGAATCAGCCTGTTAAGCTGCATAAGTTCAGATTTGGAAAGCTTAAAGAAAAACATTTATGAAAAAATTACTTCCGTGGCCAGGGATTTGGTAGCTACGGGAAAGGCGATAGAGAATGACTTTGGGATTCCCATTGTCAATAAGCGGATTTCGGTGACGCCGATAGCGCTTGTCGGGGCTGCGGCATGTCACAGTCCCGAAGATTTTGCACAGATTGCCGGGGTTTTGGACCGGGCAGCCAAGGAAGTGGGCGTGAACTTTATCGGCGGTTATTCCGCTCTGGTCAGCAAGGGAATGACCGAGGCGGAGAAAAATCTGATTTTATCCATACCTGAAGCGATGGCAAATACCGAGAGGGTCTGCAGTTCGGTCAATGTCGGTTCGACAAAAACCGGCTTAAATATGGACGCCGTAAATCTGATGGGTCGGGTGGTAAAGCAGACGGCCGAGGCGACAAAGGACGATGATTCTTTAGGCTGCGCCAAACTGGTGGTGTTCTGCAATGCACCGGACGATAACCCTTTTATGGCCGGGGCATTCCACGGCGTGACCGAGGCCGACGCGGTGATCAATGTCGGTGTCAGCGGCCCGGGCGTGGTAAAGGTTGCCTTGGAAAAGGTGCGCGGGGAAAACTTTGAAGTATTGTGCGAAACCATTAAGAAGACGGCCTTTAAGATTACCCGCGTGGGGCAGCTTGTGGCGCAGGAAGCTTCGCGGCGGCTGAATATTCCTTTTGGCATTATTGACTTATCTCTTGCGCCTACGCCGGCCGTGGGCGACAGTGTGGCTGAGATCCTGCAGGAAATCGGTCTGGAGCGGGTGGGGGCACCGGGAACGACGGCAGCGCTTGCCCTGTTAAATGATCAGGTGAAAAAGGGCGGGGTTATGGCATCCTCCTATGTCGGCGGTTTAAGCGGGGCCTTTATCCCGGTCAGCGAGGATCAGGGGATGATTGACGCCGTAAATGCCGGGGCGCTTACCTTAGAAAAGCTAGAAGCCATGACCTGTGTATGTTCGGTGGGCCTGGACATGATTGCCGTTCCCGGGGATACCAAGGAAACGACCATTGCCGGGATTATCGCGGACGAGGCAGCCATCGGCATGATTAACCAGAAGACGACGGCGGTTCGGATTATTCCGGTTATCGGCAAAGGGGTCGGAGAAGTCGTGGAATTCGGCGGGCTTTTAGGCTATGCGCCGATTATGCCGATAAATTCGTTTTCCTGTGAAAGGTTTGTTACCCGGGGAGGGCGGATTCCAGCGCCGATTCACAGCTTTAAGAATTAAGGAGTGCCGAAGGATGAGATTATATTTAATTCGACACGGACGGCAGTCCAGCAAGCTCTGCAACCTGGACGTGGATTTAAGCGAGGCAGGCTACAGCCAGGCTTCTCTTTTGGGGCAGCGCCTGGCCGGGGCTGGAATTCAGGTAGTTTATTCCAGCGAAACCAGGCGGGCCATCCAGACAGCCCAGGCGGCAAATTATTACTGGCGGGTAAATCATTACCTGTATCCGGAACTTCGGGAAATTTCTTTTGGCGAGATGGAAGGATTGAGTGAGCAGGAGATTGCCCTGCGCTTTTCGGATGTTCAGGAAGATATGGAGAAGATGGAATATGACCTTGCCTATCCGGGAGGAGAATGTGCAGGCGACGTCGTGCGGCGGGTGATTCCGGTTTTCCGGGAAATTATGGAAACGGGTTACGAGCGGGTGGCGATTGTTACACACGGCGGGGTGATCCGCAGTATGGTTGCCTATTATATGAACATGGATCTGGCAAAATGGCGGCTTTTAGGAAAGGATCTGGAAAACTGCAGTATTACCGAACTTCTCAGCCGCCCGGGAACCCAGGAATTTACGCTGGAGAGGTTTAATGATTATGCCCATCTGCAGGCTTATCCCCAGCTTCTGCGCAGCGCCTGGGTGTAGAAGTCGTGTAATTTTGTGCCGGGCAGGGAGAGCAGGAGAGAACAAAGCTTATGGATAATCAGGATAAAATAAAACTGGAAGCGTTATTTGACCGTTTTCTGCACGATGGTCTGGAAAGGATTTCCTTTGGGAATCCGACGGATCGGGAGCAGATACAGAAGGTGAGATGCCGTCCGGTTTTTTTGCGTGGGGAAGTTTTATTTCAGGCAGAGGAATTTCGGGGGAAACAGGTATTTCATCAAAATCTGACCAGGGAAGAAGGGAAAGCCTATCTTACAGGGCTTTTGGATCATTCGTTTCGTCAGTGTGAACTGACCGCGGACGGCGAATGGGCACAGGTTCTGGTCGGAAAAAAGAAAACAATAACCATAAAACAGAAAAAAACAGGAAAACGAAATGCCGTAAAAATCCGTGCAGGGGCAGAATCCGTGCAGGAAAACGAGCAAAAAGCAGGAAGCAGTGAGGAGAAACAACAAAGACTTATGCACAACCGGGTAAAGCACTATGTGCTGGAAGAGGGAACGCCGGTGCCTTTTCTGCTGGATCTGGGGGTAATGACAAAGGAAGGGAAGGTTATCCGGGCAAAATATGATAAATTCCGCCAGATTAACCGTTTCCTGGAATTTATCGAAGATATCCTGCCCCAGCTTTCTAAGGACAGGGAGAATGTTATTATTGATTTTGGATGCGGGAAATCCTATCTGACCTTTGCCATGTACTATTATCTGAAGGAACAGAAAAACTATCCGATCCGGGTGATTGGTCTGGATTTAAAGGAAGATGTGATTAAACACTGCAGTGAACTTGGAAGAAAATACGGGTTTGAACATCTGACCTTCTGCTGCGGTGATATTGCTTCCTATGAGGGGGAAAAGAAGGCAGATATGGTTGTAACCCTTCATGCCTGCGATACCGCTACGGATTATGCCCTGGCGAAAGCTGTGAACTGGGGGGCAAAGGTTATTCTTTCCGTCCCCTGCTGCCAGCACGAGTGGAATGGGCAGATGAAGAATAAAATTATGGAACCTGTTTTGCAGTACGGTCTGTTAAAAGAGCGGATGGCGGCGCTATTGACGGACGGCGTGCGTGCGGAGGTTTTGGAGCAGATGGGCTACCGGACGCAGATTCTGGAGTTTATCGATATGGAGCACACGCCGAAAAATATCTTAATCCGGGCCGTTTATCAGGGGCAGAATCCGAAACAGAAAGAAAGGAGCGCCGAAAAGCTTAAAGAACTGCTGCAATTCTGGACGGTTAATCCAACCCTGGTCAAACTTCTTTTGCCAGAACTTTCAGAGGCGGCAGAATCGCTGGATTTTTGATGGCTTTTTGTTCACTAGCCTAGTTTAACATATGGTCAGCGTAGCAAGTGCGCAGACCTACGTGAACAATAACTTATGTAAATTTTTAGAAACAATTTCCGTTGATTTCAGTTGCTTTCTTTCCCCGGCGGTATTATAATGATACCAGGTTCATCATGCACGGAATGATTGCTCCAGTGAACCATGTAAACAGTAACGATTATTCCGCAGCATAAAGAATAAAAAGAAGCATTGCAATAAAGATGAGGAGGCATGTTTATGAATGAGAATTGGATGAATTCTTTTGGACAGGAACAGCAGGTGAATGCGCCGTCGATAAGCTTGGGCACCTATACAGCAAAAACCTTTGGATGGATGTTTGCCGGGCTTTTGGTGACGTTTCTGGTTGCTTTTTCCGGTTATTTCACGGGATGGATTGCCCTGGTTGCGGTGATTCCTTACTGGTTTTATCTGCTGTTTATTGCAGAAATCGGTGTGGTTGTCTTTATGAGTGCACGGGTGCATAAAATCGGCGTGGGTACGGCGCGGGCGATGTTTTTCCTGTATGCGGCGTTAAACGGCGTGGTATTTTCGGTATACTTTTTGATTTTTGATCTGATGTCCATGATTTTGGTTTTTGGCGCTACGGCATTATTCTTTGGTGTGATGGCGTTGATGGGACGGTTTATGAACCTGGATTTCAGCCGTATCCGTCCGTTTATGACTGCCGGATTGATTTTCTTGGCCGCATTCTGGCTTTTGTCGATGTTTATTAATTTAAGCCAGTTTGAGATGATCGCATGTACCCTGGGTATTTTCCTGTTCTTAGGCTATACGGCTTATGATACCCATAAAATTAAGGAAGCCTATGCTTACTACGGGAACAATACCATGATGCTGGAAAAAGCTTCGATCTTTTCCGCTCTGGAACTGTATCTGGATTTTATTAACTTATTTGTCTATCTGCTGCGGGTTCTCGGCAGGAGAAAATAATCGTTATACAATAGCATAAATGCTTTATTGGATAATGATCTGCCGTCGGAATTCATCCGGCGGCGTTTTTTTGTATTTCTGCTGGAAACCGGCGGCATAGACCTGGGAACAGAAGATATCCTTCTGCCAGAGTTTTTTTGCCTTTTCGGGCAGGATTTTTTCGGCATCGGCGGCCTTGGAAAGCAGGGGGATGGCCGTGTGCTTTTTGATTAGGCGAAGGAGAGGCGCTGCCTTCTGGTTAAAGCCAAGGATGCGGGCATAGGAGGAATAGCCATTGTCCCGGTAAGCCTCCATCTCTTCGCGGTGAATCATTAAAAGAAGATGGATAAGGGTACGGCTGATGCGGGTATAGGTGTACTGGCGGGTTTTTAAAGAGGTTATCCGCTCGGTATAGGATAAAGGACTTAACGCCTGCTTTTCCAGCCGGTTGGCCAGTTCCGGTGAGCAGTCGGAAAAATCGGAAAACCTGCCGCGGGAGAGCAGAATCTGATAATTTAACATCGAAGAAAAATCATCCGGGTAAAGAGGAAAGCAAAACTCAGGGCGATAAAATGATCGCAAAACCGGTGGAAGCTGTTCAGACAGCCAGGCGTGTTTTTCAGAAAACTCCGTCAATTCGGCCATGGCTTTTCTAAGGGCGGAGGCAGAGGCAAATTTTTCCGTTTCCAGTTCCTGGTCATGGTAGCCGCAGCCCTTTCGCTTTACCGTAACAGGGAGGATGGGGCTTTTTAAGGCATACAGGGCCTTGCAGTATTCCATGCCCAGTAAGTTATTCGGCTTTTCGATAAGGGCAGTTTCTTCCTCGTTTAAACCGGCGGCGCAGAGGGCAATGCTTCTTGCCTGCGGGTAGGTAAGGCCCCGGCTTAATGCATTTTTTAAGGCTTCACGATAGGCCGGCGGTTCGGCAAGGGCGATTTGGGCGGCTTTTTTTTGTATGGTTTGCTCACCATCCTCACTGCCAAAAGAAAGATGGGTGGTTACGCCGAGATGGTGAAGAAGGGAAACGGCACCCATGGCAAAGTCTTCGGCACTTCCGCAGGCAAAGGGGGCAGGAAGTTCCAAAACAAGGTCGGCACCGCATAAAAGAGCCATGCGGGTTCGGACGGACTTGTCAAAAATGGCAGGTTCCCCGCGCTGAACGAAATTTCCGCTGAGAACAATAATCAGGTAATCGGCTCCGGAAAGCTGTTTTGTTTTTTGCAGATGGTAAAGGTGTCCGTTGTGAAAGGGATTATATTCGGCAATAATTCCGGCAACATTCATAAAAATTCTCCATTCAACAGATAATCATCGAAGCATCAAAAGGTCTTTTGTTGCTTTTTTCTATTATAACGGAGGATGTGAAATCCGTAAAGGGCGGTGGCGGAGGTTATTTCGGCCTTGTTTTGTAAAAAATGCAAACTTCTTTGTGGTCAAGGCTTGAAAAAAAGAACAAAAGCACCTAAAATATAAAGATAGATGGCAATAAATATTAATCAAAAGATAGGAGAAGAACATTATGAAATTTTTAGTAGAAACCTCTGCACGTCACGTACATGTAACCAAGGAAGATCTGGAAACCTTATTTGGCAAGGGCTATGAGCTGACCAAGAAGAAAGACCTTTCCCAGCCGGGACAGTTCGCCTGCGAAGAGAGAGTAACCGTAGTCGGCCCAAAGAAGGAATTAAAGGGCGTATCGATCTTAGGTCCCTGCCGCAAGGCTACCCAGGTTGAATTATCCTTAACCGATGCCCGTTCGATCGGCGTGGCTGCACCGGTTCGCGAGTCCGGCGATACCGCGGGAAGCGCTCCGTGTAAGTTAGTCGGCCCGGCTGGCGAAGTAGAACTGACCGAGGGCGTAATCGCTGCAAAGCGCCACATCCATGCTACCGTTGCCGATGCAGAAAAACTGGGCGTAACTAACGGCGAGATTGTAAACGTAAAGATGGATACCAACGGCAGAAGCCTGATTTTCGGCGATGTTGTTGTCCGTGTAAGCGACAGCTATGCTCTGGCGATGCATATTGACACCGACGAGTCCAATGCAGCGGGCTGCGGAAGAGAAGAGTACGGCGAGATTGTAAAATAAAAAAAGAAAATTTTGGAAATCAAACCATAAAAACCGAAGGAGATTGGATAAAGATGAAAATTTTAGTATTGAATTGCGGAAGCTCCTCCTTAAAGTATCAGTTAATCGATATGGCTGACGAGAGCGTAATTGCCAAGGGTTTATGTGAGAGAATCGGTATTGAAGGTTCAAAACTCACCCATCAGGCGACGGGAAAGGATAAGTATGAGGTAGAAAGCCCGATGTCCGATCATACCGTGGCAATCCACATGGTAATGGACGCCCTTCAGGATAAGGAGCACGGCGTAATTCAGAGTACGGATGAGATTTCCGCAGTCGGACACCGCGTACTGCACGGCGGAAGAACCTACAGCGAGTCCATCGTGGTGAATGATGATGTCAAGAAGGTTATCCGCGAGTGCTTTGACCTTGGACCTCTGCACAACCCGGCAAACCTTATGGGAATCGAAGCCTGCGAGGCGGCGATGCCAGGAAAGCCCAATGTAGCTGTATGGGATACCGGTTTTGGTATGGCGATGCCGGAGAAGGCTTATATGTATGCCATCCCGCACGAGTATTATGAGAAGTACAGCATCCGCCGCTACGGCTTCCACGGAACCAGCCATATGTTCGTATCCGGCGAAGCTATCCGTTTCGGAAACCTTGACCCGAAAAACGCGAAGGTTATCGTATGTCATCTGGGCAACGGTGCCAGCATCTCAGCATCCATCGGCGGCAAGTGCGTGGATACTTCCATGGGATTAACCCCTCTTGAGGGCCTGATTATGGGCACAAGAAGCGGTGATGTGGACCCGGCGGTTATCCAGTTTATCTGCAACAAAGAGGGCAAGGATGTCAATGAAGTATTAAATATCTTAAATAAAAAGTCCGGTGTTCTGGGCATGAGCGGCGGCGTTTCCAGCGATTTCAGAGATATCGAAGCAGCAAAGAAAGAAGGAAATCATCTGGCAGAAGTTGCCCTGGAAGCATTTATCTACCGCGTGGCAAAATACATCGGCGCTTACACCGCAGCGATGAACGGCGTGGATGCCATTGCCTTTACCGCCGGCGTGGGCGAGAACGATAAGGCCAGCAGAAAGGCTATCTGCTCTTATCTGGGCTACTTAGGCGTTAAGATTGACGATCAGGCAAATGACGTAAGAGGAAAGAACGCCGTGATTTCCGCCGCAGATTCCAAGGTTAAGGTGATGCTGATTCCGACGAACGAAGAACTGGCAATTGCAAGAGAAACCAAGAGGCTGACCGAATAATTTTTGCTGGCAGAGGAATATTTTATCTGCCGCAGATGAACCGGAAAGAATGGAAACAAAAACGGCAGAATAACCGGCAGAAGATGAAAAATCTGGTTGACAAACACCGCCTGACTATGTATAATATTGAAGGTGCGTATTAGGAGTATTTAATATGCTGATTAACTTATCGGAGTTGTTTTCCTGCCAGGGAAAAGTGAAGACCTATACCCAAAGTCTTGAGATGGAGCAGTTTCAGGGGCCAAGCAGCCTTTATGAGATTGCAGAAAAGGAACCGGTGGTGCTTAATATTACGCATACCGGGAATAAGAAGATGATGGTAGAAGGGACGGCAAAGCTAACGCTTTTGATGCCCTGTGACCGTTGTCTGGAGCCTGTACGGGTTCCCTTTGTGCTGTCGATAGAAGAAGAACTGGATATGAGCCAGAGCGAGGAAGAACGGGTAGAAGCGTTGGATGAACAACCCTATATAAGCGGTTATTTTCTGGATGTGGATCGACTGGTTCAGACCGAGCTTATGGTGAACCTGCCGATGAAGGTTTTATGCCGGGAGGATTGTAAGGGAATCTGCAGTCAGTGCGGCAGGAATTTAAACCATGGGAAATGTGACTGTGATAACCAGCCAAAGGACCCGCGGATGGCAGCCATCCAGGATATTTACAAGAAGTTTAATATGCAATCCACGTAATTGTTTGCTTCTTCCGTTATTGATTACCGCGAGTGGATTGGAATAAGGAGGTGTAAACCATGTCTATCTGTCCAAAGAATAAATCTTCCAAAGCAAGAAGAGATAGCCGCCGGGCCAACTGGAAGATGAGCGCTCCAAACCTGGTAAAGTGCTCAAAGTGCGGTGCTTTGATGATGCCTCACCGCGTATGTAAGGCTTGCGGAAGCTATAATAAGCGTGAGATCGTTAAGGTTGAAGACTAAGATTTGAAAAATTGTTAAAATTAAAAAAGCTAGAACGCAAGGGCTTCTGGGGTATTTCCTCAGGAGCCTTTGTTTTATATCATTCGGCTTTCCGAAAAGTTTTTTAGGGGTTTTCTAAAGACTTTCCAAAAAATTGCACCATAAAATTTTATAAAAAGTAACTAAAACAGAAACCTTATAAATAATAGCATAAAATATGTAAAGATAATATTGACTAAGATGAAAAGACAGCATATACTAGAATTGAAACCGAAGGTATTTTGCCGAAGGAAAAGAGGTGTATGGAATGATTGATATGAATGCAGTGATTGCAGGAAATATTCTTGGGATTCTTAAACGACAGAATAAAAAGCAGATAGAACTTGCGGAGGCATTAAAGACAAACAAGCAGACGGTTAGTAAGATGCTGGGCGGCGGGAGAATGATTAACGCCATAGAACTGAAGCAGATAGCAGACTTTCTGGGTGTTAAAATGGAAGAACTGACAAAAATGCAAGCAAATACGATAGATACGGATATCGTGCACGCATTTATGGGAAAAGTGGAATCAGAACAGGCAAGAAATACACTTAAAATTGCGGATACACTTTCTGATATGATTTTGTTTCATAGTAGGGTAAGGGAAAATGGCGAGAAGATGATGGAGGCATGGGATGCGTGATATTCTTGCGGAAAGTTTATATAAAAAACAAAAGAAACAGTTCGAGATAATAAACAGGCAATCTAAGGCGTTTTCGGTGAACTATTGTGGAAACATAATTATTAGAGATTCCATGTTTAGTATTGTTTTGAATTACGCAAGAAAGAGGGAACTGTCTTTAGAGGTTCTAAGGTATCCATTTAAAGATGATAAGCTTTGGGCGTTTACATTCGTAAAGAAGGGAACCGTTTTCTTGTGTATAAATGCAGAACTTCCGTTGTGTAAACAAATTTTTGCGACAGCACATGAACTTTATCATATTCATTGTTACGCGGAGGATATCAATACAAATACAATTACAAATGGTTCCTTATTAGATTCCCAAACTTTTGATGAGGCTGCCGCTACACAAGAGGATTTGGAGGCAAATGCATTTGCTGGTCTGTTGTTAATGCCGGACATAAGCCTGACGGAGCAGTTTAAGATATTTGGACTCTCTAAAGAGAATATAGATGTTGATGATGTGCTTATTCTGATGGATTTGTTTGCTCTTCCATATAAAGCAGTTATTTTGCGATTGGCGGAGAGTGGGATAATTACAGAAGAAAAAGCAGATAAATTGCTGCAGGTTGATTCTGAATACATTTCTTTAAGAATAGCATTAACCGGAAAAGCGGAGCAATGGCAGCAGAATACAGGACATTTACTGCGCTATGGCAGTTTGCTTGATAATCTGGCTTTTAATCGTAAACATGAACTTCTTAGAGAAAGCAGAGAAGAGTCCGATAAAGCGTTTTTGGAAAAAATTCAGAAAGAATTTTTGTAAAGAAGGTTAAGGTGTGTATATGGCAAATGAAAAATATGCCTTGTTAGATACTGATTTTATTTCCAAAATGCATTTGATACGCAAGGATGCTCAGAACAAATTAATCGATCGGATTATGGCAATGCCCAACTATACTTTTTATTGTCATAAGCAGATTCTGGTTGAACTGGCACGTCATAATAGCACAGGGTCACTGGAGTGGCTTGAGGCGAAGGTTACAGATCATTCAATCAATCTTTATGATGATGAGATAATTATGGATGAACTTTCCAAAATCTATGGAGAATTGGCAATTGCCTCTTATGTGAGAATGCTGCAGATTGCATGTGATGCATATTGTGAAGGATATTTCAAGGAAAAGTTTGTTGGATTATCACAGTTGGATGATTTATGGATGAGCAGGGAAGGATTTTTAAAATTATTAGAGTCAGATTGCAATGCAATTGGAGAGGGACAAAATCTTGGGGAACTAAAGACATATGTATTGCTGCAGACTTTGAATATGAAGTTTGGAGAACGGATATATGTTTTCTGTTCAGATGATAAAAATGCCAGAAGCGGTATCGTAAGTATTGGCAGTGCCAGATGTATCAGCGTATTATCATCTTTTATAAGACTGCAAAAAGAGACTGGCTTTACGAGAGAGGATGCAGAACCATATATCAAATCATATATGAATGAATGCCTGGGAAAGAATCAGACAACATTTCGGGTACAGGACACATCGAAGGAGAAAAGGATGTGTAAGGTACCATGTAAGCAAGTGTTTGATGAAATGTTTAATGGCAAAATCGAGGAAATGAAGACGGGAAATTTAAAATACATAGAATGTTAATTGTATGCATTATGGACTGTCACTGATAATGTTAATGAGGGTAGTTTCTTATCATTATAAAGGCAAGGGCTTCAGGGATTCTTTCTCAGGAGCCTTTGTTTTATATCATTCGGCTTTACTCTGGTATAAAAGCAAACCAGTTTCAAATTTCCTGATGCAAAACCAGAGAAAATCGTGTATACTGAAGATATCACTATTGAGCAATTAAAAAAATAAGGAGGGTTACACCATGGGAGAAATGATTTCATCGTTTGACGGCATGAAGCTGTATTTAAACCGGGAGGTTCCTGAAAATCCAAAGGCGGCGCTGGTGATTGTCCATGGACTTTGCGAGCATCAGGGGCGTTATGACTATCTGGCGGATATTTTCCACCGGGCAGGGATAGCAACCTACCGCTTTGATCACCGCGGTCATGGGCGTTCCGAAGGGGAGAGGACGTATTATGGTGATTTTAATGAACTGCTGGACGATACGAATGTTGTCGTTGATCTGGCAATTGCCGAAAATCCCGATATTCCGGTATTTTTAATGGGACACAGCATGGGCGGGTTTACCGTGGCCTTATACGGGGCAAAGTATCCGGACAAGAAGTTAAAAGGGATTGTGACCAGCGGTGCATTGACGCATGACTTTGGGGGGCTGATTACCGGTGTTCCCAAGGGCCTTGATCCGCACACCCAGCTTCCCAACGAACTGGGCAGCGGTGTTTGTTCCGTGGCGGAAGTTGTGGACTGGTACGGCAAAGATCCTTATAATACAAAGACCTTTACTACAGGGCTGTGCTATGCCATCTGCCAGGGCCTGGACTGGTTTGCAGAGAAAGAAAAAGAATTTTCCTATCCGGTGCTGATGCTTCACGGAGAAAAGGACGGGCTGGTCAGTGTGAAGGACAGCTATGCATTTTTTGAGCACGCGGCATCAAAAGATAAGCAGATGAAGATTTACGGGAACCTCTTCCATGAGATTTTTAACGAATACTGCCGGGATGAAGTGATTGGGGATGCGCTTTCCTGGGTGGAGAAGAGGATTTAGGCAGACGGATGCAGAGAATAGATAAGGGATGGCAGACAGATGCAAAGAATAAATAAGGGATTAGGCAGGTTATTGTGATGAATTATTATCTTGCACCCATGGAAGGGATAACCGGTTATATATTCCGCAGCGTATACCACCAGTGTTTTCCGGCGATGGATAAATATTTTACCCCTTTTTTATCCCCGAATGCCGACGGAAAATTAAGCCCGAGGGAGTATCAGGATCTTGCCCCGGAACATAACGAGGGGATGTATGTTGTTCCCCAGATTTTAACCAATTCTTCGGAGGACTTTATCCGCACGGCAAAAACATTGCAGTCCATGGGCTATCGTGAGGTGAACTTTAACCTGGGCTGCCCTTCGGGGACGGTGGTTTCCAAGGGCAAAGGCTCCGGCTTTCTGGCATTTCCCGAAAAACTAAATGCCTGCCTTTACGAGATTTTCTCCCGGCTGGAGATGAAGATTTCCATAAAAACAAGGATAGGGAAGGAAAAGCCGGAGGAATTTGAGCAATTACTGGAAATTTATAACCGGTATAAGATGGAAGAACTGATTATTCATCCCCGGATACAGAAAGACGGCTATAAAAATACACCTTATCTGCCGGCATTTCGCCATGCGTATGAGAAAAGCAGGAATCCTCTGTGCTACAACGGGGATATTTACCGAACAGAGGATAAAGAAAGAATTATGGAACAGTTCCCCGATCTTCCTGCCATAATGTTGGGGCGGGGAATTGTATCCAATCCCGGGCTTTTGCAGTGCTTTAACGCACCAGACGGCGTTTTTGGCGTATCCAAAGCACAGCTTGAAGAATTTCATAACCGCCTGTATGAAGCCTATTGCAGGGCCTATCTGCATATATCCGGGCCAAGGGTTGTATTATTTAAAATGAAGGAAATCTGGTGCTATCTGGCAGCTTCTTTCGGCGGCAGGGAAAAGTCGGTGAAAAAAATAAAAAAGGCGCAGAACCTTAAAGATTATGAAGAAGCAGTCAGGAACTTGTTTTGAGAACGTTTTTTCCCTGCCCAAATCGTTGCTGTTCACACGTTTCGAGCAACCCTAAATCTTCCTTCTGCGAATATTGCACGAATAGGACTGCCGGTTAATCACAACATTTAACCGGCAGTTTATAGGTTTTGTTAGAATTTAATCCGGAAAGGCAGATTCATCCTTCATGCTGTACAGGCTGTCAATGACCTCCCGCAGGGTTTTTAATGGTTCGTTGGTGGTGGCAGACCACAGAAAAAGCCAGTCATAGGGATTTCCGGCAAACAGCTCTTCATAGCCGCAGTCGGCTAAGAGCGCATTGGCTTCGTCACAGTAAATATCAAACCATTCATTCGGATGAGTGCTGTACATTTCCGGTTTCAGCACGAGCATTACCCAGAAAGCATAAAACTGAAGCAAAACCAGGCATTTTCTTAAGGCGCCATAGGAGGTCAGGGTTTCTGCTTTATTCAGGATATCGGAGAATATCTTTTTGCTGGGGAAGTTGCGGCGGACAAGCTCAGGAATCGGGGTTTCCCGGGAAAGGCCGGTATTTATTGTAAGGATCTGATCCAGCATAAAATCTATGGAGGCAATGTTTTTCTGGGAAATACTGTGCCGAATCCCCTGATTTGATGCGGCAAGATATTCCCGGATAATTAAACTGCAGTTTTCGACATCCTGTGCAAAAAGAGGTTTTCCAGCTTTATAGGCTTCCAGAACAGCCTTATCGGAAGGTTTTCCCTGGATATGAGAGAGATATTCGCGGATATATTTTAATGCAGTGGTATTCCATTGGCGAAAAACCGAGAGGTTATCCGCAAAAAAGGCAAGGAGTTCATCATCGTTTGCACAGTTATCCAGGCGCGTTCGGATATCGCTGGTAAATCTGTTGGCGGTTTGCGTCTGCGGCGGTTCGGGAAGGGTATTCACCGCAGCCAGCAGGGTTTGAGCATGGGAATAGGGAAGCTTTCGGGAAATGCAATAGTAATAAACCGCTTCTTCTTTCGTGTGGCAGTTAAAGCTGCGGTCAAAATAAACGTGGCCGAAAAACCACTGCACATCCTCCATGGAAACCGACAGGGCAAAGCAGAGGTGAAACAGGTGTGTGCGGCTGGTGCTGTTTGGCACCGGACGGCGTTTATCGCTAAACCAGTCTTTGATGGTGCTCTTTACCGGAGGATTGGGAAAGGAAGAGAGTTTTTTGCTGACAAAGCCGGTTTTTTCCTCGATATTTTCCGGATCTTTTTCATAGCCGTATTTGCAGATAAGCTGCGTAAGGCCCTGAGAGAAGGAACGGAAATTTTCTTTATGATTTAAAAAAGAAACAGCATCCTGGGGAGTGAGGACAGCAGCAGAATCCCAGATGCTTTCGGAGATGGTTTCGGTAAAATGGCTGTGCATAAAAGCCTCCTTGTGCAGACTGCAGGTTTGTGGTTTTTGAGTGGCCGTGGCGGGAACAGTGTTACTGTTCACACGTTCACAGTAACGGAACAGTAACTATTATACTATAAGCAGAAAGAAAATTCGATCTTTTTTGCGCGGAAATGTTATAATTAGGGGATGGAAGGTTAAAGAAATATATATATCTGCAGGGGAGAATTAAGGAGGAAGTTATGCTGGATTGCCGCAGGGCGCTTGGCCGAGGGAGTGTTTTAATCCTGGAAGGAGAGGGCGTTTTCCGGACAAGCTATACGATTATCGAAGAGATCGGGCGGGGAGGGAGCTGTATTGTGTACAGCGCATGGTATGCAGATTTGGAGGGGCACAGGCATATCGTGCGGGTGAAGGAATGTTATCCTTATTATCTGGAACTGAAACGGGAAGAAGATGGCCGGCTTTGTGTGAAACCATCTTTTGAACAGGCGTTTTTTGAGGCACAGCAGAAATTCAGGGAAGCCTATGCGAAGAATGTGGAAATTAAGCATACGCTGGGGCTGATCAATTCTACAGTGGATGCGATGCATTTATTTTCCTGCTATGGTACGCTCTATGTGGTGATGGATATGGCGGAGGGCGCGGATTACCGGCAGGACGCGGATGAAAACCTGCAGTCTTTATTTATCCGGATGCTGGCTTTGGCAAAGATAATCAAAAAATATCATAGTATTGGATTTCTTCATCTGGATATTAAGCTGGAGAACATCCTGCTGCTTCCGGAAACCAGGGAATTGATAAAACTGTTTGATTTTGATTCTCTGGCGGAAAAGGAAGAGCTGCGGTGGGGAAGGAAGAAAAAGTTTTCTTATTCGGACGGATTTTCTGCGCCGGAACTGGTGCAGGGAAGGCAAAAAAAGATAGGGGAAGCGACGGATATTTATTCTCTGGGAGCAGTGCTGTTTTTTAAACTATTTGGCCGAACGCCGGATGCGGTGGATGGGACTGTGGGGAAGGTTTATCATTTTCCGTCGGATTTACAGGAGAAGTTTTGGGATGAACGCTATTCACCGGAACTGTTTGCCGCATTGGATGTATTTTTGCATAAGACGGTGGCTTTGTCCGCAATCTGCCGTTATCCGTGCATAGATGAGGTGATTTCTGCGCTGGAAGAATTAGTCCGGCTTTCGGATATTGAGGGGGTATTTTTATTCCATCATTTTTCCTATCATTTTTCCGGCTTTATCGGGCGGGAGAGGGAACTTGAACGGATCGGGGAATTGTTTTCTCAGGGACAGCAGATCGTATTTTTATCGGGAATCGGCGGAATCGGAAAAACCGAACTGGCCAGGTATTATGCTTTTATGAATCAACGGAAGTATCGAAAAATCGTATTTCTGCCCTTTCACACTTCGATCCGCGAAACGGTGTGCGGCAATGAACTGCGGATTCATAAGATCGAACAGGGAGAAAACGAGGACAATAACGATTATTTTAAGAGGAAGCTGGAAATTCTTAAAACAGTGGTCTGTCCGGAAGATTTCATTATTTTAGATAATTTTGATGTGGATTATGATGAGGATTTGGAAGAATTGTTTGCTGCCTGTCCGTGTCCGTTTTTAGTAACTTCCCGCGAAGATTTTCGGGATTTTGGCTATGAACAGCTTGAGGTGGATCAACTGGAGGATATGGAGGAACTGCTTGGACTGTTTAAGCTTTATCATCCGCAGATAGAAGATAAAAGGTCCGAAGAAGCCGTGAAATCAATAATCGAACTGATTGACCGGCACACCATGACGATCACGCTGATTGCCAAATATCTGCGGATAACGGATGGCGATCCGGGAGAATTTCTGGAAAAACTGATGCAGAAAGAAGGGATTACCAGCACAGAGGAAATCGGGATAAAGCACAGGAAAGACAGGAAGCTTCGGGCGGAAAGCATGAACCGCCATCTTCTGGCTCTGTTTGACCTTTCCGGGTTTTCCGCAGTACAGGGTGAGCTGATGCGCAGTCTGTCCCTTTTGGGCTATGTGCGTATTTCGCGGGAAATGTTCCTTTCCTGCTGCCCGGTGGAACATGGAGGAGAAGAACTGCAGCTGCTGATACAGCGCGGCTGGGTGGAATATGATGAAGAAAAAGATAAACTGTCGCTCCATCAGATTATCCTGGATTTGGTTTACCGTTATCTTGCGCCGACAGCCGAAAACTGTCCGCACATTGTCCGGGGGATGAATGTTTATATTTGCAGAACCATGGCAAACCATGCAGAAACGATGGTGCGCAGGCAGTTGGTAACGGGTTTTATGGAGAGGATACAGGGACAAAACCTGGATTATGCGGGCCTGTGTGTGAATTACTGCCAAAATATTCAAAGAAAAAGGGAATATCTGGATACCGCAGAGAGGATTTGCCTGGAAGAAGGGCTGGATAAGGGAAGATCTCTGGGGTATGGAGATCATCTGGATAAAGGAAGCGATAAGGAAAATCAATCCCGGGCCAATGATTTTTTGCAGAAAATCTGCCGGATAAAGATAGAAACAGCAGCTTTTGATGACGACTGGTTTGAGCAGGTTGAGAAAGAAGGAGATGGTTTCAGCGAAGAGGGGTATCTGGCGCAGAAGGCAGAGGAAATTATGGAACAGGCGGACAAGGCCCGCTATTTTGCAGGAATCTGCAGCAGTTCTCTGGATTATCTGGGGAAATTCTGTGTGGAGCTGGGCTGTGAACTGGATGAGGTGGTAGCCAGCAGTTCCGTTTTTATGGGAATTGAGGAGGATAATTCTTCGATGGACGGGATTCTGGACAGGGCTGTGGCGCTGTTTAAGGAAGCCGAGGAGTTTTTGCTTTTGGCAGAAATGGAAAAGGAAGAGAAAATAAAGCTTCTGAAAAAAATGCAGGGATTTTTCGGTGAAAATGATTTCGCGGCAATGTATCGCTCTGAACACTATGCCGATGCCGATCAAGCCTGGCATTATCAGAAACTTATCAATGAACTTCGGGGGACGGACGATAAGGTTTTTCATGTATCGGATATCTTCCTGGATGATCTGGCAGAAATTGCAGAAATGCAGGGAGATTATACTAAGGCCCTGGAAATTCACCAGGAAATGGGGGTGAAAGGGGAGGAAGCAATCAGTGTACAGGATAATCTTTATGAGATTGGCCGTCTTTACCGGGAGATGGGAGAGAAAGAAAAGGCAATAAGCTGTTTTGTGCGTGTACTGGAGATGGAAAAAGGTAATGGGGGAGAAGACAGGGAAGGAAGCGCTGAAGATGGGGAAGGAAGCGGAGAAGAAAATAAAGGAAACAAATGGGCAGAAGAAACAAATATTGGATTTTTCAGCTATGTCAGCGGCCAGCTAATCTATTTGCTGATAAGTGAGCAGCAGACGGAAAAGGCCAGGAAGTACAGCAGGGAACTGATTGATGTTCACGAGAGAGAAATTTTTCCTGTTTTTGAGGAAGGAGAAAGGTATCGAGGAGAAGAAGGGGGGAATGCTGGTGCAGATCATTTGCAGTGGCTGACCCTGGGATATTACTGGCTGTATAAGATTGAAGAGGACGAAGAGAAGAAACAGGGATATTGGGATTGTGCCGTAAAGTACTTTTCAGGAATTTCAAAACAGGAGGAGCTTTCGGAGGATTTTCCTGAGTTTTTACTTGCATTTGCAGATAGGCGGGAAAGTGCAGAGGATAAGATAAAAGAGGCATTTGCCGGTATGAAGAGAGTGAAAACAGGGTATAACGGGGAAACTTCGGGGATGTTTCTGGATTATATTCTGGAGATTTGCGAAAAAGAGATTGAGGAGAGAGAAGCTTGTGAAAAAAATTCTGATGAAGGGGGAATTGGTGAAGAAATAGTAAGTTTTAAACGATATCAGGTGATGGCATTTATCCTCTACAGTGAATGTCTGATGAATGGAATATCGAAGGATGAAGCAAGGATGCTGGATTATGCCTTAAGAGCCAGGATGATTTACGAGGAAAGCGGGATGGAGGATGAATATCTGTACAACCGGATGAATAAGACCCTGGGAAGATTCTATGAATATCGTGCCTTCGATGGGAAAGAGGCAGAAAAAGTCAAACGAAAATGCAATTACTTTCTTCTGGCCGAACGTGAGGCTGTGGGGAAGAAAGAAAGCGAGGAGATAGAACTCTGGAAAGAGGCTGCGTGGGACTATCATAGTCTGGATAATTATAAGATGGAAGACCTCTGCTACCAGCGGCTGTTTTCTGTACTTACTCCGGAGTATTGCCGAAAAGATTATGGAAGGTTTGATGATTACTGGTATCCGGCGATAGAACACATCCGCTGCTGTCAAAATCTGCAGGAGAAGGACAGGGCGCGGGAAAAAGGATGGGAACTTTGCAGAAAGGCGCTAAAAGAATGTCTGGGGAGTGAAGATAAGGAAAGCAGAGGGGAGGCTGCAGAAGGGAAAGCGTGGGAGAATGCACAAGAGGATGGGCAGAGGAAGACGCAGGAGAAAAAACGGGAAAACGCAGATTGGTTTGGCAAAAAGCTGAAAGAATGTGCAGAGCTGTTTTTAAGCGCAGGCTGGGAGAGGGATGCATTCGTTTTATATGTGCTTTCTCTGGTGAGTACAGTTCAGGGGAAGATTTCCTGGGCGCTTTGGAATCGGTATAGCTATGCATCGGAGAAAGAAAGGAACAGCACAGAAGAGGAGAATGAGAATAAAGAGAGGGAAGAATTACTATCGATAGTTTTTGGACTTATCCATGGAGATATCTGCAGTGAGGATGTGGATAATATTCTTGATGTCGGAGAAAAACTGAGGGGGATTTTGGAAAAAAGTAGGAATTGTAAGATGTTCGATGAGGAATGGTTATGGTTTAAGGCAAGGTATCCGCATAAAGATGTGGAATTTAAGAGAAAGGGGTAACTGTCGGAAAGCTTTAGATTTGGTTCGTATTGGGCAAATACCAGTTATTGACATTTACATAAGAAATTTGTTCATATTAGCAGCTATAGAGAAAGGCAGGAATAAATTTTTTCTGGCTTGGTACAATAAGGGTATCAAAAACCAGGAGGAATTTTCATGCAGAAGCAGAAAAACTATAAATTTATTCCAAAGCAAATAGAACAGTACAGAAACTATCTCTTTGAGCAGGAGCGGGCCCGGAATACCATCCAGAAATATATTCACGATTTAAATTGTTTATTTGTTTTTCTGGATGGCAGGCCGCTGGCGAAATCAAGTTTAATAGAATGGAAAGAACATCTGGTAACTATCTATACGCCTTCTACCGTTAATTCTATGCTGGCAGCAGCAAACAGTTTTTTTCAGTTTATGGGATGGCAGGGGCTGTCTGTACGTTTGTTAAAGATACAGCATCCTCTGTTTTGCGATGAAAGCCGGGAACTGACCCGTGCGGAATATGTTCGTTTGGTAAATGCTGCTCAGCACCAGGGCAATGAACGTTTGGCTTTGCTTCTCCAGACGATTTGTGCCACTGGTATTCGGATATCCGAACTGCCGTTTATTACCGCGGAGGCTGTGCAGCGGGGACGTGCTCAGGTTTGTAATAAGGGGAAATGGCGTACAGTTTTTCTTCCGGAAAATTTGTGCAGGCTTTTAAAAAAATTTCTGAAAAAACAAAAAAACACCGGTGGATCGGTGTTTGTGACACGAACAGGAAAACCTCTTGACCGCTCCAATATCTGGCGGGATATGAAAGCCCTTTGTGAAAGTGCAGGAGTAACACCTGGCAAAGTATTTCCGCACAACCTGCGTCATCTGTTTGCGCGGACGTATTATTCGCTAAAAAAAGACTTATCCCGGCTGGCAGATATCTTAGGACATTCCAGTGTCAATACTACCCGGATTTATACTGTTGAAACCGGAACAGTGCACGCGAGGCAGCTTAATCATATGCGTCTAATCCTGACAACATAATTTTTCTTATGTTGTAGATTAGGAAGCAGTGGTTGAAGATACATAAATGTACTATACAGGAAAACCTGATTTTTTGCAAGTTATTTTTACAATTATTAGACCTATAAGATGACAGGGTTACGGTTCAGATAAGTTTGTATTCTTACACTGTCTTTTTTGTGTGCTTATTTTTCAATAAATCCGCATGTTGAAATAAACTTTTAATGTTTTTATGCTGTTTCATCTTTTCTCTACAACATAAGAAAAATTATGTTGTAAAACCTGCGGCTGTGAACAATAATTTT
>CAMNRM010000016.1 GCA_946553025.1 uncultured Clostridium sp. | reverse complement strand
CGTCCTCCGGAGTCCTGAGTGTAAGTATGTTTTCTTCATACTTTTCAATAATTCCCGCTATGGGATCGCCCTCTGGGATTTCTTCGAGCGGAATTTCTTCGGCTTCCGAAGTAGTTTTTTTGGCTTCATCTGTCTGGTCTTCTTCTGTCTTAGCAATAGAACCGGAACCACATCCTGTAACCATTGTATTCAATATACAGACAGTACCGAGTAATATCATTACTTTTTTTAATTTCATAAATACCTCCTTGTTATCATAGAAATAACAGATATTATAGTTTGTCTAAATCATTTAAACAACCTATTTGTTGTGAAATGCTTCTTAAGTGTAGCAAACGTCATTAATCCTCTCTTAACGATTTATCTTCTCTGTCCACCAATTACAACAAATTTATGGAGGTAATTTATGGCAATATTTATACTTTGGAAAAATAGTAATAATTTTGAAAAAAAATGCGATATGTTGTAACAAATACCATTATTATGTGATATAAGAGATAAGTTATAGCAAATATCCTGTATAACTTAAAAATTTACTTACGAGGAGGTGAAAAAGTGCAGGATTCTTGTAAAAATATAGACATGGATTCGGTTTATCATGAGTATGCGAGTTTAGTTTACCGTTTTTTATATTCCTACACGCAGGATGTAGAATGGTCTCAAGAACTAATGCAGGAAACATTTTTACGGGCGGTAAGCTCCATTTCACGTTATAACGGCTCATGTAAATTATCTGTATGGCTTTGCCAGATAGCGAAACATGTTTTATACCAGGAGCTTCGAAAAAAGAAGCGTGCGGAAATGGTAGAATTGGCAGATTATTTACCGGATGATTCTTCACCGGACGGAGAAACCAGCGTACTGAATCAGGAAAATAAAATAGAGCTTTATCAGGCAATCCATCATTTGCCAGAGTTGGAACGGGAAGTTATTTTATATCGAATTACAGGCGAACTTTCTTTTCGTGAAATAGGAGCAATTTTAGGAAAGAGTGAAAATTGGAGTAGGACGGTTTTTTATCGAGCAAAACAAAAAATCAAAAAGGAGTTGATGGCACATGAATAAAAATTATTCCTGCGATATAATCAAGGATCTGCTTCCCGGATATATTGACGGAGTTTTAAGCGAAGCAGGGGAAAATGCAGTAAAAGAGCATTTAGAAGAATGTGAAAAATGTAATAGAGCCTGTCTGGAAATGAAAGAAGAATTGAATACTGGAATGGAAGCAAAAGAACAAATTGCACTTGACGGATTTAAAAAGTTGCGGCAACATACCAGAAAGTTGAAAATTGCCGTTGGAATCACTACAGGATTGCTGGTATTTCTTTTACTATCCGCTTTTGTAAGAGTTTTTGTAATCGGCGTTCCTGTATCTACTCACGCAATGAGTGTAGATGATCTTTCATACAATGAAGAAACAAATTGTCTTGAAATAAGTGGTACAGTCAATTTTGCTTCCTGCCGGGTCAGCCGTGTGGTTTGGAAACAGAGTGAAGAAAACAGCAACGCTGTAAATGTGTTTGTATATGGAGCCGAAACATTTCCTTTTCAATCGGAGAAAAGAGAGTTTAACATATCAGTTCCCAATATGAAAGGTAAAACAGCGTATCTTGCCTGTCCGGATTTTGACCAGCGAGAGGTATATAATTGGAAGCATTACCATAACGAAAAACTGATAGAATTGGAGAATGAAATATACGATCATCTTACAGAACTGAACAGAACCAAAGACGCATTAAGTTATAACGGTGGGATTGAAACCATAAATGGTGTAGAGGGGATCTGTTATTCTGTTCAATCCGTAATTGGTGAAAACGCAACATTTTGGACATTTAATGACCAGTTGATTACCGACGGCGACTTTGAAAGCAGAGATTTTGAAATCTGGATTTCTTTAGACAAGCCATATCAGATTTTAATTAATGATTATCAGTCAAGGGAATATACAGATGACTATTCCATTATCAGCAGGCATTAGAACAAGCCAAGCCCCTGTATGCACCCACCCGGACGGGCATAATGTTACAACAGGGCGTGACCGTCAAGGAGAGCCGGAGGCAAGGGGAAAGGGGGATGGATGACCGCAAGCTGACTGTATGTTACGGGCCTGGCAATTATAAGCAGGCTCCAACATACAAATATATAAAACACAACATAAAAAAGTTATAAAATGAAAAAAATAATTTCAAGCCGCATAGACTCGGAGCATTTTCTAAAATACTTTAATACGTCTGTTCTGCTTGTCTTTCTTACAGCCAAAGCCTCCATATCTACGGTAAAGGGTTCCATCTCCCCACCTGCTATTTCAGCCTGTGATAAGGAGGTAAGGGAAAGCACTGCCACTCTGCCAGCCAAGGATTCCTGTACTCCACGCATCCCATACTTGTGGCTGTATGCTCCAAATCGCACAAAATCCGGATCTTTTGCCTTTGCCTGCTCCAGCAATTTTAAGATACGCTTTGCCCATGGGGGCTGTCCTGTTTTTCCCGTTGTCCCTGTTTTTCCCATTTTCCTCCTCCTGTAAGCCGGTCAAACTCTGCGTTCTGCCCATGCATCCCAATCCTGCAGGGAATCCATTCCACCGGTTCCCCTTTTCCCTGTATCTGACGCGTAAAGCCCTCTACTTCTGAAAATGCATTGCCCAACAGTCCCACAGCATTGAATCTTACATCCGGCAATTCTTTCTGCAGAGAATTGCACAGAAAAGAATGAAAACCGCCAATATCCCAACCCAAAATATCATTTCCCAGGCATGGGCTGTTATCGTTTTCACCATTCATCAGGGCATAGCTGTTGCTGCCCTTCAACTCATCCAGCAGGATTTTATAATACTCCATGGTTGTAGAAATACTTACCACACAGCATGGGAGCGCCTGACAAAATTTCTCATAAAAATCTCTTGCATCCGATAATTCCAAAAACCTGCAATCCACATCCAGCCTTTGGGCATCGAAAAGGCAGTTTGCCGTTTCTGAAAACTCCCTGTACTGTTCTCCGTCAAGCCGCAGCTTCTCCTGATATTCCTGCGCCTCCCCTTTAAGCCATCCGCCCATAAAGCATTCCCACCTGGGATGCTGCTCTCCGATGCAGCCACTGACAGACAGGATCTGCCTGCTGATCCCCTGCAGCCACCCAGGAGTATCGTTTATTTCGCATATATAATATCCGATTACTTTAAAAGTCCGCCGCTGGATAGACGGCATCTGCGGGAAAACATATGGGAATGGTTTTGATATATTCTCCTGCTGTAATCGCCAGTTCGCAATATCATCCGTGGGTTTTCTCATCATCTTGTCCTCTAGTAACTCCTTAAAATTTTTCAAATGAGCCGTCTTGATACTCGGCATTTTCCATCTCATCAATGGCCTCTTGAACACCGCCTCCGACAATTAGAGTTTTTATATATTCACATCAAATACTGCCTTTATTTGCCCATTCTCTATGAAAAACTCTATCTCAAACCAAAAATCCATCGGTTCTCCAAAGCTCGTTGGACTGTAAGACACTATAACTCTCCTATCCGTTTCAAATCTTTCTTCATGAATATTCTCCATACAAGATCTTTCAAAATGGTCTACTACAAACTTTCTGCCTTCATCTTCTTCCCACATAGCTAATTGTTCAACTAACCATTTTCCAAATCCCAAGCAGGCATTTTCTAATGTCTGCTCTGCGTCAATATAAGAAGCCCATGAAAGTTTTGGTGGAATGCTGAATACAAGTTTTGCATATTCTTTGTCTGCAATCGTATCTACCATCAACTTAATCAATTCCTCTGCTTTTGACTTAAATTCTGCTTTTGCCATTTTTATCTCATCCTTAATAAAATTTATTTTTTATACATATAGCGCTGACCAGATTCAATAATTCCCCCATAATTCCTGTTCTGCGAAAATCGGGGATAACTTCTGTTCCAAGGTCATAGACTGTTTTTTTATTATATCAAAAAATAAGGCAAAAGTCGAGAAATAGCAGATTTTTGACTTCCTGTTTTTGATTTCCTGATATCATAACCACCTCCACCAAAAACGTTTATAAAGTCCCGGATCACATCTTGATCCCATAGGATGCCAGATACCCCTTTAATCTCTCCATATCCTCCAGGCAGGAATCCACCTTTGCCAGCGTTTTGAATTCCCTGTCATACAGCACGATCCAGCCCAGGCTTCTGGAAACCGAAGACACGTCCCTCACAGAAAACTCCGCAGCCCTCCCGAACCGGGAAACCACCCGCATCTGTTCCCCGTCTACTTCCACTCCGCTTACCTTTCCCATTCGTAGATAAATAATACCCATCTCTATCACAGCCAGTTCCAGAAAAACAATGGCCGTCCATTCTGCCATGGTCAAGGCATAGGAATCAAGTACCAGGAAAAGAGCCGCCCCAATCAACAGGAGAAACCACCCAATCCCCGTAAACCCGATCCGGGCAGAGCGTTTCAAGCGGAGGGCAAACTGCGGCTGAAGAACAGACGACTCCATCGGTTCCGGCTCAGGGCCGACCTCAGCCGGGGAATGCCATCCGGCAGGCACACCCACTATAGGAATCTCCCTCTGAAGCAGCCAGAGGAACATCAGATCCGCGTGTTCCATACTGCCCGCAAACTTAGCCAGTACCTGATAGTCCCTGCCATAGAGTACATTACATCCGTTCCCCGGCCCCAGCACCACACCGGCAATATCACAGACGGAAAACACACGGTCTTTCCGGAGCCGCCTGTGCCACCGGAGGATGCTGCCTTCCACGATAATCCGGTTCCCCGGCGCAAAGCGGCTGTGTACGGCAAAGTACGCCGGCGGATTAACAGCGGGAAGCTTTTCCGGGAGAAGGTTATAGGAATACCCGTTCCCCCCTGCGTATGCAACATGCCAGGGGCCTCTTTTCCAGTCCGCATAAGTCAGCAGGTTTCTTCTGGTAAAGAAAAATCCGATCAGCCCCAAACCGGCACAAAAAAGCAGCAGTTCCCAGATCTTCCCCCACAGCCTGCCCCAATCCGCTGCGGTGAACGGGGCAGGAGAAACGAAAACGGGCAGAAGAGCCAGCAGCACTATCCAGAGGACGCAGGCTGATACCGTACAGATTCCCACAATAGCATAGGCGGCAGTTTTAGAACGCCGCCCATGGAACAAACGGTAGAACCATCCAATCACCAGCCCCGCAAAAAGCTGGAACATGGTACTGAAACTTCCCATCCGGCACAGGAAGCATAACAGCATCACGAGGATGCAGACAATCATCCCGGTGACACTTCCTAAAATGCCCCGCAGGATGCTTCCCTGTAATTCAGGACGAATTTCATTGTGAGATGTATTGTAATCATTTGACATATGACGGCCTCCTTAGTTATCTTACCGGTACACGATGGAAATACCTGCGTTATCCCGCCCCCAGGTACAGTATTATAAGAAATTTTTCTACAGAAAACAAGGGATAACCCCCAACAGCCCAAAACACTCTGCCGGGGGTTATCTTATCAACATGTTTTTTCAAAAGTCTTTTTCCAATCATCTTATCTGTTCCGATAATTCATCATTTCCGCACAACTGCGATAACCCTGACAGCTACCTTGCCATCTCACTCTGCGGCCCCTTCGTGTTATGGGCCTTGATAATGGTTTCGATTTCTTCCAGGTTCGATGTCGGCATATCGCCGGGAATCGTATTTTTTACCGCGCTGGTCGCATTGCCGAACTGCACAGCCTTCATACAGTCGCCGTCACCGGCAAGCAGACCGTAAAGCGCACCGGAGATATAGGCGTCCCCGCTTCCGATCCGGTCAACCACCTCGATATCCCGGTAGGGTTCTTCCTCGTAATATTCATCCTTTTTCGCATCGTACATCACCGATCCAAAGGTATGACGCTTGGGGCTGTGAACGATTCTCTGTGTGGCAGCCACGACGGAAATCGGATATTCCTCCGTGAAACTCTTCATCATCTGCCTTGCCGTCCCGGTCTTTTTAAAGGTCAGCCGGGCAGTGTCCTCGGAACAGAAGAAGATATCCACATAGGGCAGAATCTGTTCGATACACGCCTTTGCTTCCTCTCCCGTCCAGAGATTTCCGCGGAAGTTTACATCAAAGGAAACCAGCGTTCCTGCCGCCTTAAACCGCTTAATCATCTCGATTGTCGTTTCCCTGGCCTTTTTGCTCAGCGCCATGGTAATGCCGCTTGTGTGGAAGCAGCGGGTAGCGCCGTAGACCTCTTCGGGAATTTCGTCAATATCCAGCGAATAAAACGAACTGTTCGTCCGGTCATAGATTACCTTGGGCTTTCTGGGGTAAGCACCGTTTTCATAGTAATAAATCCCCACCCTGGCTCCGGGGTTCTTATCATAGATAAAAAAGTCGTCACTGACCCCGTAAGAACGAATCTTTCCCTTCATAAAACTTCCGATATCGTGCGAGGGCAGCTTGGAAATAATCCCGGTATGAAGTCCTAAAAGAGCTACACCCGTCGCCACATTCAGTTCAGCCCCGCCGACCTGCTTTTCAAAAACATCACACCGCATCAGGCGCTCATTATTCGGCGGTGAAAGACGCAGAAGAAGCTGCCCGAAGGTTACTAAATCAAAGGTTCTATTCTTATTTTCGCTCATCTTATCCTCCATATTTATGCACATCTGACCGGTTTATCCTATATTCCCGGAACCATCGCCAGGCAGGCGGTCTGTGCATCTGCCCAAAACCGCCGCCAGCCAGGTCGTCTACCTCTGCACCCGCCCGGAACCGTCGCCGCCAGCCAGGTTGTCTACCTCTGCCCGCGTAACCAGGTTAAAGTCACCGGGGATTGTATGCTTTAATGCCGAAGCCGCTACCGCAAATTCCAGCGCTGCCTTCATATCCTTGCCGTCAGCCAGTCCGCAGATTAAGCCCGCAGCGAAGGAATCGCCGCCGCCCACGCGGTCTACAATCGGGGTGATGGAATATTTTCTGGAATGATAGAATTCTCTTGTCTTTCCGTCCATAATACATGCCGACCAGCCGTTATTGGAGGCGGAAAAGCTCTCGCGCAGGGAAGAAATCACATATTTAAAGCCAAACTTATCAATCATCTGGTTAAAGATATCCACATAGCCTGCCAGTTCCAGTTCACCGGAGGTTACATCGGTTTTTCCCGGCTTAAAGCCCAGAACCTTCTCGGCATCCTCTTCATTGCCGATGCACACATCCACATACTGCATCAGGTTCGTCATTACCTTCTGTGCCTTCTCCGAAGACCATAATTTCTTCCGGAAGTTCAAATCCACAGAAACCGTAACCCCGTGTGCCTTTGCCGCCTTTAACGCCGCCTCGGTCAATGCAATCGCCGAATCCGATACCGCCGGGGTAATTCCGGTAAAATGGAACCAGTCCGCATCGGCAAAAATAGCGTCAAAATCAAATTCATCCACCGAAGCCGTGGCAATCGAACTGTTTGCGCGGTCATAAACCACGTTGGAAGCCCGCATCGCCGATCCGGTTTCCAGGAAATAAATCCCCAGACGCTCGCCGCTTCTGGCAATGTGCTTCGTTCCTACATTATATTTTCGCAGTGCCGCTACCGCACACTCGCCAATCGGATTTGCCGGAACTGCCGTTACAAACTCTGCCTCATGTCCGTAGTTTGCCAGGGAAACCGCCACATTCGCCTCGCCGCCGCCATAATTTACGTCGAATTCATCTGCCTGGATAAACTTCTCATTATTCGGGGTGGAAAGTCTTAACATAATCTCACCCATGGTCACAATCTTTGCCATAATTTTTTCTCCTTAATGTTTACATGCATTTGCTTAGTTCTGTTTTTTGCTTAGTTCTGTTTTTTACTTACCTCTATTTTCAGCCGCACGCTTTATTTCGCTCTTGCCGCTGCCACTGCCGCAACAAACTCCTTTGCCTTTGCCGTAACGGCTGCAAAATCTCCGGTCTTTGCTCCCTTGGTCAGGCTGCTTCCCGTACCTACGGCATAGGCACCAGCCTTCAGCCACTTGTCTACATTATCCACATCCACACCGCCGGACGGCATAAATTCACCCTGCGGCAGAGGTCCCTTAAAGGAACTGATGGCTGCCGGGCCGACAATATTGCCCGGGAATACCTTAATAATATCGCAGCCTGCTTCTAAAGCCGTAATCGCCTCGGTTGGCGTCATAACGCCCGGCAGCATCGGCACACGGTAACGGTTGCAGAGTTTAATAGTTTCTACATTTAACCCCGGACTTACCACATAGTTTGCCCCGGCTAAAATCACCTGTCTTGCCGTTTCCGGATCAAGCACGGTTCCTGCGCCAATCACAATCTTATCGTTATCCTTATACTTCTTTGCCATCGCTGCAATAAAGTCTACCGGATTTCCCTCATCCATGGTCATGGTGATTTCAATAAAGTTAATCCCTCCGGCGATAATTGCATCGACCACCTTCTCGCCCTGCTCTAAGTTCTTTGCCCGAACGACAGCAACCAGGCAGTCTTCCTTCATTCTTGCCAAAACCTGTTCTTTCTTCATCTTCTTCTCCTTTTCTTTTTTTGTTATTTTTTTCATGCTTTTTCCATACTTTTCTGTTTCTTTTTCCAGTCTTCTTCTCTGTCTTCTTTTCAGCATTTTCGTATATACGAATTAATTTCGTAAATACAATTTATTTACTTTGATTGTATACGTTCCTTCCTCGTTTGTCAACCGGATTTTCCTTAAATTTCCGCGAAATTTCCATAGTTCTTAAAAAAATACAAAATCCGTCCTGCCAGAAGTTCCCGTTGCTGTAAACGTGTGAACAGCAACAACCTAACTTCCCATCTCTCCCGCAGAATACCCCAGTACCTTCGATATCTCTTCTGCCTTCGCCTTCACCTTCTCGCCAAGTCCCTGATAATCTTCCTCCGGTTTATAAAGGCTCGATGCACTGATTGCCCCCAGAACCCTTCCCTCCTGATTATAAACAGGAGCGCCCACACATTCCATATGGTCTTCGACTTCCCGGGCGTCCATGGCATAGCCCCGTTCTTTTACGGCCCGAAGTTCCTTCTCCAGCCCTTCCCTGCTTAAAATCGTCTGTTCGGTTTTCTTTCGGAAGGTAATCCGTGCTAAAACCTTATTACGGCTGTCCTCATCGGTAAATGCCAGAATAGCCTTTCCCAACGAGGTACAGTAAACCGGATTTTTCGTCCCCACGGTTGCCGTTGTAATAATCGGATTTTCCGGCTCAAACTTGCACAGATACACCACCTCATGCCCGGAAAGCACCCCGTAAAACACGGTTTTTCCGATTTCCTTAGAAAAAGCCTTAAGGATCGGTTCAATCGTCCCTAAAACATCCATGTGGTTGGTGTAGCTTACGCCAATCCGATAAGCGGTAAGCCCAATCGTAAAGGTCTGTTTCTGTCCCTTCGTCAGATTCAGCATCCCTGTTTCCACCAGAGTCATAACAATATCATACGCACTCGTCTTGGGAATCTCCATGACCTCACAAATCTCATCCAGCGTCACCCCCTCCGGCCGCTTGGCAATCAGCTTTAGCATCTCCACACTTCTCAGTGTTGTTCGATTCAGCTTCATCTTCATCCCCTTTCTCTTATCCTCACCGGAAACCCGGCAAATATGCACTGACAGGCAAATCACAGCCTATAAGGTCACGCCCTGCTTAAAAATCGCCCAGTCATGAAAACCTGCTTCCTCTGCCTTCACCGGCTTCCCTGAAGCTACATCCAGCACAAACTGAAACAAAGCCTCTGCCAGATCCCCCTTCGTCCTGTCTTCCACCATCCTGCCCGCATTAAAATCAATCCAGTTTTCCTTATGCTTAGCCAGCTTCGTATTGCTGGAAATCTTTATCGTGGGGACGGGCGAAGCAAACGGTGTTCCTCTTCCCGTGGTAAATAAAACAATCTGTGCCCCCGACATCGCCAGGGCCGTAGAAGCCACAAGATCATTTCCCGGTGCGCTTAAAAGATTCAGCCCCTTCACCTTCACCGGCTCCGTGTAGGCGAGCACGCCTTTCACCGGGGCATTTCCCGACTTCTGCGTACATCCCAGGGACTTGTCCTCTAAGGTGGAAATCCCTCCCTTTTTATTCCCGGGCGACGGGTTCTCATAGATAGTCTGGTCATGACGCTTAAAATAATTCTTAAAATCATTAATTAAATTCACTGTCTGCGCAAATAATTCCTGCGTTTCGCACCGATTCATCAAAATGGTTTCTGCTCCGAACATCTCCGGAACCTCGGTAAGAATCGTCGTGCCGCCCTTGGAACAGAGGATATCCGAAAATGCACCCACCACCGGGTTTGCCGTAATTCCCGAAAGCCCGTCGGAACCTCCGCATTTCATCCCGACAATCAGTTCTCCGGCATTAATCTTTTCCCGCCGGCATCCCCCGGCATAGTCTGCCAGTTCCTCTAAAAGCTTCATTCCCTCACCAATCTCATCTTCCACGTCCTGGCACTGTAAGAAACGAACCCGTTCCTTATCATAGTCGCCGATGTAGTCCATCAGCACAGGAATGTTGCTGTTCTCGCAGCCAAGCCCCAGAACCAGAACGCCGCCTGCATTCGGGTGATGAATCATATCTGCCAGAATCTTTCTTGTATTCTCCTGATCCTCCCCCATCTGTGAACAGCCGTAAGGGTGGGTAAAGGCGGCAACGGCATCGATACTGCCCTGCACAAACTTCTGTCCCTCTCTGGCAATGGCCTGGGCAATGGAGTTTACGCAGCCCACGGTGGGAACAATCCAAAGTTCATTTCTCACCCCGGCCTTCCCGTCCTTGCGGCGAAAGCCCTGAAAATACGCATGTTCCGTTTCCGGCAGCACTGCCTTTACCGGATCATAAGTATAGGTAAGCAGATCTCCCAGCCCGGTACGAATATTGTGGACGTGAATCCATGCCCCCGGCAGGATATCTTCCTTTGCAAAGCCGATACGAAAGCCATATTTAATCACTTCCTCCCCGGCCTTTAAAGACTTTAAGGCAAACTTGTGGCCCTGGGGAATCTCTTCCTGTGTCGTTATCATCTCCCCGTCCACCGAAAACACTTCTCCTTTTTCCAGTGGGCGAAGCGCTACGGCTACATTATCCTGTTCATGAATTTTTACAAACTCCTGCATAATCCCTCTCCTCTTTTCTTTCTTTAGCTTTTTTGTAAGTACTTACAATTATTTTACCGAAATTCCAGCAAAAAGTCAATAAAAAATTAGAAAACCCTTGATTTTCTTAGTAAGATTGGGTATAATAAGTTTAAATTCTTGTAAGTGCTTACAGAACATTGAGGTGATCCGATGAATATTTACGACGTATCAAAGAAAGCTGAAGTTTCCATCGCCACCGTTTCCCGGGTTTTAAACGGAAACCCGAATGTCAGCGAAAAAACCCGAACCCATGTGCTGCAGGTTATGGAAGAACTGGGCTACAAGCCGAACGTTTTTGCCCGCGGCCTTGGCTTAAACACCATGCAGACCATTGGAATCATGTGCACGGATTCCTCGGATTTATATCTGGCCGACGCGATTTATTACCTCGAACGCGATCTTCGGGCAAACGGCTATGATTCTATTCTCTGCTGCACCGGCTATGAACTGGAAACCAAGCAGAAATACTTTGATCTGCTCTGTTCCAAGCGTGTAGACGCCGTTATCCTGGCCGGTTCAAAATTTATTGAGATGAAAGCAAAGGATAACGCCTACATCTTAGACGGTGCAAAAGAACTTCCCGTAATGCTGGTGAACGGTTTTCTGGAAGGACCGAATATTTATTCCACCGTCTGCGACGACCGGGCCGCCATGCACCAGGCCGCCTCGCATCTGATAAGAGCCGGCAGGAAAAGAATTTTATACCTCTATACCAGTATTTCCTACAGCGGGAATAATAAACTCCAGGGCTATAAGGATGCCCTTCTGGGTGTCGGCTTCATCCCTGACCCCGCCTATATCCGCCAGTGCCCCCGGGATATTTCCGCGGCAAAAGAGCTTTTACTTTTGCTCCGTCAGGAGGGGCTGAAATTTGACGCGGTACTGACCTCTTCCGACGCCCTAGCTGCCGGAGCGGTAAAGTTTGCCCTGGAAGCAAACATAAAAATTCCGCAGGAACTTTCCATTATCGGCTATAATAACTCGATCCTTTCCCGCTGCACCACACCGGAACTGACCTCGATTGACAGCAAGGTCGAAGCCCTGTGCACCACCACCGTCAACACTCTTATGGGAGTCTTCAGCGGAGGAAACGTCCCCAGCCGGACCACCCTCGCTGCTGATTTAATAAAACGCGAAACCACAGATTTTTAAACGAGGAGGAATTACCTATGCAACCATTTATGGACAAAGATTTTATGTTAAACACCGACATGGCAAAACAGTTATACCACGACTTTGCCGAAGACATGCCCATCGTCGATTATCACTGTCACATCAATCCCCAGGAAATTTACGAGGACAGAAAATTTGACAATATCACCCAGGTATGGCTGGGCGGCGATCATTACAAGTGGCGTCAGATCCGCTCCAACGGCGTGGACGAAAAGTACATTACGGGCAATGACTCCACCGACCGCGAGAAATTCCAGGCATGGGCTGAAACGATGCCAAAGCTTATCGGCAACCCGCTCTACCACTGGAGCCATCTGGAACTGCGCAAGTATTTCGGCTTCCAGGGTCATTTAAACGGCGACACCGCAGAGGAAGTATGGAATTTATGCAATACAAAGCTTCAGGAAGACGGCATGTCCGTGCGCAATTTAATCCGTCAGTCCAATGTCAAGGTTATCTGCACGACGGACGACCCGGTAGATTCCCTGGAATGGCATGAAAAAATCGCAGCCGATGAAACCTTTGAGGTACAGGTTCTCCCGGCATGGCGTCCCGATAAGGCGATGAATATAGAAAAACCAACCTTTGCCGACTACATTGCCACCCTCTCTAAGGTCAGCGGCATTTCGGTAACGGATTTTGCTTCCTTAAAAGAAGCACTGAAAAACCGGATGGACTATTTTGCAAAACACGGCTGCTGCGTATCCGACCATGGATTAGAATACGTGATGTATATTCCGGCGGATGAAGACGAACTGGATGCTATCCTGGCAAAAAGCCTGAATCACGGTGCCGTCACCAAGGAAGAAGAACTGAAATATAAGACAGCCTTTATGCTTTTTGTAGCGAAAGAATACCACAAGATGGGCTGGGCAATGCAGCTTCACTATGGCTGCAAGCGCGATAATAACGCCTACATGTTTGAAAAGATGGGCGCGGATACCGGCTTTGACTGCATTAACAACTATGCGCCAAGTGCACAGATGGCCGATTTCCTGAACGCATTAAGCGCAACGAATGAAATTCCAAAAACCATTATTTACTCCTTAAACCCAAACGACGACGCTTCCATCGGCACCATCCTTGGCTGCTTCCAGAGTCCGGAAACCGCAGGCAAGCTTCAGCAGGGTTCTGCCTGGTGGTTCAATGATCATTTTAAAGGAATGACGGATCAGATGACCTCCCTGGCAAACTTAGGCTGCTTTGGGAACTTTATCGGTATGCTCACCGACTCCCGCAGCTTCCTCTCCTACACCCGCCACGACTACTTCCGCCGGATTCTCTGCCGCTTAATCGGAAGCTGGGTTGAAGAAGGCATGTATCCCAATGATCAGAAGGCGTTAGAGAGTATTATAAAAGATATCTGCTTTAACAATGCGGTGAACTATTTTGGGTTTAAGCTGTAATAGGTCTAAGCTGTAATAGGTCTAAGCGGTAATAAGTTTAAGCTGTAATAAAAGTAAGCAGTAATAAACAGGCAAAAAGAGGGCAGCCGATGGAAATACACTTTGGCTGCCCTCTTATTTTACATTTTGTCTTTAACGTTTTATCTTTAAATTTTATATCTTTGCTCTTTTATCTCTAATTATTTATGCCAGCTTTGCCTTTGCCAGTTCAGCCAGCTTTGCAAAACCTTCTGCATCGTTAATCGCCATATCGGATAAGATCTTGCGGTTCATCTCTACACCGGCCAGCTTTAAGCCGTACATAAATCTGCTGTAGGATAAGCCGTTGATTCTTGCCGCTGCATTGATACGTGCAATCCAAAGACGACGGAACTGTCTTTTTCTCTCCTTACGTCCTGCATAGGAATTGGTCAGCGCACGCATTACGGACTGCTTTGCGATACGATACTGCTTGGAACGGGCACCTCTGTAGCCCTTTGCCAGTTTTAATACTCGGTTATGTTTCTTTCTCGCGTTTAAACCGCCTTTTATTCTTGCCATGGGTAATTCCTCCTTCTCTTAACCTTAAAATCTACAGATATGGTAAAATCTTCTTCATTACCTTGCTGTTTGTCGGGTCGGTAACGATATCTTTTCTCAGATTTCTCTTTCTCTTGGTGGATTTCTTCGTTAAGATATGGGACTTATAAGCTTTATTTCTAACTAATTTTCCAGTTCCTGTCTTTTTAAAACGCTTTGCAGCAGCTCTGCTTGTCTTTAACTTAGGCATTGTATTTTCCTCCTTATTTCCATCCTATTTCTTTAACGCTTTCGCGGTTAAGAACATTACCATGCTTCTTCCTTCCACCTTCGAGGGCTTGTCGATAACAGCAATATCGGCCAGACTTTGAGCGAATTCATCCAAAATATATCTGGACTGGTTCATATGTGCCATTTCCCGACCACGGAAACGCAATGTCACTTTTACTTTGTTCCCCTTCTCCAGAAACTTTCTGGCAGCCGAGGTTTTCGTATTCAGATCATTGGTATCTATGTTCGGAGATAAACGAACCTCCTTGACTTCGATTACCTTCTGCTTCTTTTTTGCCTCCTTCTCCTTCCGAAGAAGTTCATAGCGGTACTTGCCATAGTCGATAATCTTACATACCGGCGGCTTTGCTGTCGGAGCGATTTTCACCAAGTCAAGCTCTGCGTCCTGTGCCAGCTTCAAAGCATCCCTGGCAGACATTATTCCCAGTTTCTCTCCGTGTTCGCCAATCAGAAGAATTTCCTTATCTCTGATTTGTTCGTTAATCATTAATTCGCTAATAGTCGTACACCTCCAATGGATTACTCCAGATTTCTAAAATTTCTAAATTTTTAAACCTACCTGCAACAAAATAAAGCGAATAGCCAAGCTATCCACCTTTCCCCATGAAAACCACCTGCCCTGACAGCTTCTCCTGTCCGGTCAGTTTTCTTCACTATTAACCCGGGTCACGGTAATCCTTTGGCAGACTTAAAGTTCATGTCTGCAGTTCCATGCTGATTCATGTTCAGGACTATTCGACGTGCCAAGGTGAGGCGGATACCTGCTTTCCTGTCGTTGTTTACCTGTTACTATTCCCTTATGTTCGCTGTAACACTCTCACAACTTTATACAGGATACTACAGATGTTGGGAAATGTCAAGAGAATTTTTGAGGATTTTCCCGGGATTTTTCTATTTTCTTATTATTAATCTTTCTGTTATCAATTTTTCTGTTGCTATTTTTCTTCCCTTTTTCTATAATAATGGTAGAAATAAAATAAGGGGGTAAACCATGCAGACCTATCGATATTTTCTTAACCGCAATAAAAACGGGGATGGCTTTTCTGAACTGCTGAACGGAAAGATTTTTGTGGACAAAACCGGGCTGATTGAAGAAATTAACGAGAAAATTTCCACAAAAGAAAAATGGGTTTGTGTGAGCAAACCCCGAAGATTTGGAAAAACTATGGCTTTAGAAATGCTGGCGGCCTACTATACAAAAGGAATCCACACCGAACAGCTTTTTCTGCCTCTGCATGCAGCAAAGGGAAAAACGTTTAAGCAGCACCTTAATGCACACAATGTCATCCTCGTCAATTTCAATGATTATTTTAACAAAGAACGCAGCATACAAGAAAGTATTTCTTTGTTTTCCTCCAGATTACTTAAAGATTTACAGAATACCTTCCCGGATATCTTGGATGAATCCTGTGATTTATCTTTATCCCTGGATATAATCTGTCAATTAACCGGTGAAAAATTTATTTTTCTTATTGATGAATGGGACAGCATTTTCCGGACAAAACGTCAGGAAAAAGAAGAGCAGGAAATCTTTCTGGACTTCCTCCGCCTTCTTTTTAAAGATAAAGAATACATTGAACTGGTCTATATGACAGGAATTCTTCCTGTAAAGAAATATAACACCGGTTCTGCCCTGAACATGTTTCAGGAATTTACCATGTTAGAGCCAAAGAAGCTGGCTCCCTTTTTTGGTTTTACGGAAAATGAAGTAAAGGAACTTTGCAAAAAGCACGGAGCACCTTCCTTAGAGGAATTAAAAGAATGGTATGACGGATATTGTGCAGAAGAATACGGAAATATCTATAATCCCCGTTCTGTCGTTGAAGCCATCCGTGAGAAAAAATGCCGGGATTACTGGAATAAAACCGGCGGCTACTCGGAATTAGAGGAATATATTACCCAGGATTTCGATGGCCTGAAAACAGCAATTATACAGATGCTGACAGGAGAATCCGCTGAAGTCGACGTACTGGGTTTTTCCAATGATTTAAACAGCTTTCAAAACAAAGATGAAATTATCACTGCACTGATCCACCTGGGCTATCTGACCTACAGCAGCGGAAAAGCCTGGATTCCCAATAAAGAACTGGCTGAGGAATTTACAAACTCTGTGAAGAAAATGTCGTGGGGAATCCTAACCAAATTGCTAAGACAATCCAAAAACCTTTTGACAGCAACACAAAACAAAAAAGCCGATGTTGTTGCATCTTTCCTTGAAGATATTCACGATGATCTGCAAGAATTTAAAGAATACAATAATGAACATACCTTAAAATGTGTTATTCATCTGGCCTATTATGCTGCACAAGAAGATTATTATCTCCAATTTGAAGAAAATGCCGGAAAAGGAATTGCCGATTGCCTGATGATCCCAAGGAAGAAAGGAATTCCAGGTATCATCTTAGAATTAAAATATAATAAATCACCCCAGGAAGCAATAAAACAAATAAAACAAAAAACCTATATTAAAAAAATGCAGCAATCTACAAATCAAATATTGCTGGTGGGAATCAATTACAGTAAAAGGACAAAAAAACATCAGTGTTTGATTGAAGAGATATAAAATTATCCTTTGCTGGATGTTCACTTATTTTAGAAATCTGCCGCCGAACAGGCGGCATAAATTTCTATATTTCAAGTGCACCCAACAGATTTTAAATCGACCGGATTTGTTTTACATTTGTATATATTGTCATCCAATAACATCTCTTATCGCTGTCATCCTACCAAAAAACGGATCTTCCACTGTCAGTTCCATAAACTCCCTGTCTTTAATGTTTACACGGTTTACCAATGCAAGAAACATTTCATCAAGTCGCTTATTCTGTATCTGCTCTGCTTCCGGCAAAATGCTGATATAATCCTCAAAATATGACACAATCCCATTCTGTGCCCGCTTAAAACACTCAATATCTTTCCCGCTTCGTGTTTCCTGGGAATGGACTGGATTGCCATTCTCATCAAATTCCTCAACCTGTGGATAGGGAGAAGTTAGTATAGTTTCAAGGATATAATAATTATCAAAAATTACACTTCTATCTTTCTCTTCATCAGAATAAAAGGGTTCGATATCCACTCCCCTATCTGCCATAAATTCCGGCTCAGGCTGCAGGAAATAAAAACCTTTGATATGCTGCGGAAAAAGTTTTTGAATATACATCTGTGTCGTTCCCTTTGCCACAAAATCAAACATCGCCGTTTTATCTTCGCTTATCCCCAGCTTACAAATATATTTTCTGTAATTGGCACGAAGCAGTCCAGATCGATTTAATATAACCTCATTTCCTGCTTTCTCATTTTGAATATCAGATGTCTTTATCCCAAAACGGACACGCAGACTTTCTGCTCCTGTTCCAGAGAATTTCATGCTGTTAACATAAGCAAGATCCGCATTATTTTCAACTCCTGCCCGAATTGCTGCTGTCCGAGAGGTAAGAAAATAAAAAGCCTTTGTTTCCCTATCAATCCTGCGGTACAACCTGCCTACAAGAAATCCGTCCCTGGCACAAAACAAAATTTGCAAATATTTCTCTTGTTTTATCCTGTCATATAACCAGAGCAAAAAATCTGTAATCATTGGCCCACAAAAAAGATACCCGATATCTGCTGCATCCAAAACAGTAAGCCTGCGGTCATCCTCTTCAAACATAAATGGATCATTGAACATTCTCGATACAAAAAGCCCTGTCTTTACTCTGTCAGAAAGGCTTTGGATTTCCGTTTCCATGCCCATGCCTCCGAGCAGATCAAAAAGGTCACTCCCACTGTAAATCCTGTAGGTTTCTATTCCCTGCTTTTGAGCAAATTCAATATCTGCTGTTATACTATCACCGATGTGCAAAATATCTTTCCCATAGCCATCGCCCATATCCTTCAGATAGTTAAATAACTGCTGAGTTTTAGATGTTCTCTTCTCACAGGAAACAAGAAGTGCTTCATCATTTTCCAAATGGAATCTAGATAAAATCTGCCTGATTTGATACCGGTGGTAATAGCTGTCTGTAGTAATTACCACCCTTTTCCCGGCTGACACAGTTTCCCGAAAGACATCGCAGACTGAGGTTCTTGGAAGCATCAGAGAAAAATCAAGTTTCCACTCCATTTCAGCCAACTCTTCAGCCAAAAAAAAGCTGCCGCCTGCCCTCCTTAATACCTCTTCATAAATCTCCACAAGATCCGGCGCACAGTTTTTGGAGCACTCTTTTTCCACAGACAGGCGCAGTCTGGAAAAATCAGGAATATATATCCCCTGCCCAATCAGCTTTTTTTCCAGCAACTCAAACAAGTCTGTATAGTCCCATACCTTCCGCATGATAAGTGTATCAAAAAGATCAAAGCTGACGATCTTTGCCCTCTCTATCTTTCTCATCAGCTTTGCCTTGCTCTCTCCTCTTACATCACAAAAATCATATGCAACTGCCCTCGGAGCAAGGAGGTCACAGCCCCTAACATCCAGCAGCGCCACATGATGCTCCCTGCAAACATGGCCAATCCTCCGAGTAATTGCTTTACACGATCCCGGACGAGCAATGACAATAATAAGAGAAACCCCGTTTGCAATAGCTGATTTAAGCGAAATGATGGGACAACCATATAGTTCTCCCTCTTCACGGAAGCCGTCCAGAAGTCCAACAACTGACATGTTTTCCTTATGCTCATTTAAAAATCTCTCTGTTTCTGTCCCAAGGCCATAAAGTGCTGCTTTACTCCCTTTATTTTGTTTTAACACCTCTTCTATCTTTGTCAACTTATCCCTCACCCACTTTATTTTCTGCACTGTTCCTCTATAGTTCTTCAGAATCTATTAATCCAAACCTTTTTTGTATTTCATGGCTCATAATAAGTGTTTCATCCATGACATGAACTTTCTCTGCCGGATATTTCTGAATCAACTCATCATAGATCGCCCTGCGCACGGAAGCAAAAGAATTTGCCACAACAATAGCATCATATGAATATCTCCCAATCTCATCCGGATTTCTGGCTGGTATCCCTTGCTGGTTCAGTTCCCTGTAGTTTCGGTCTGCCGCCATCACGACATTACAAAAACCAGTTTTTTTCAAATACCGATACAAACGCCAGCCGTAAGCTCCCATCCCATAAAGAATGATATTGCTTCCTTTATTTACTCCCGGAAAGGGAAACAGATAGTCCATCTGCCCCATCCCTTCCAGTAGGGTATCTGCCCGGGGAACCATCAAAAACAGAACATATCGTTTCCACTGTTCCCGCAAATCAAAGATATCCACATATTTCTCAAGACTTTGATTCACTGACTGGTACAGAATCCTAAACCGTGCTCTCTCCTCTTCCTGAGCCTTGATTTTTCTGACCGTAGAAGAAGAGGTCTGCCTGTAATGATACAGGCAATCGCTCATCACATAGATGCTCTCCACATGCAAAAGGCAAGGATAAACACATGCAGCATCTTCACCCATCTCAATGCGCTCATCCACTGCAAGTAAAAACCTCTCCAAACATTCCCGGCGAAATATCTTATCACAAAGACTGGGGAACATCCCCCACTCGAAAAAGCCGCTGCCTGCAATCATCCGGGGATATACGACCCTTTGCAGTCCCTGCTGCCCATACCGTCCCTCTTCTATCCCATGGAACACTTTCCTTTGCATTCTTCCGATATCTTCATAATGTCCGCACGTAACCACAGCCACAGCTTCTTCTTTCATCTTCCTGTACATACATTCATACATATCCGGCTCTATCCAGTCATCCCCATCCACATAGGCAATATACAAACCGGAAGCAGCACGAAAACCTGCCTTGCGAGCACTGACCAGACCACCATTTTCTTTATGAATTACGATGATACGGGAATCTCTTCGCCTGTATTCCTCGCAAATCTCATAACATTCATCTGTAGAACCATCATCCACTAGGATAATTTCAAGATCTTTATATGTCTGGCAAAGGATACTCTCAATACACTGGGGCAAGAAAGACTTTACATTATAAATTGGAACGATAACCGAAATTTCAGACATAAAACATCCATCCTTTACCAAAATAATATTGGGGTCAATAGGGACAATAACAGCTCAAATCAATGCACTGTATTCCCTTATGTGCGGCAAGCAAAGAACAATAAATCTCTCTGTTGGATGCTACAATCACATCCCCTATAACCAGGGCACAGTTTTTATCAACAATTTTAAATCCATATTCTGTGACACCACCCACATTCCTGTTGCTTCTATCCGCAATTCCCGCCAACTCTATCATTTTCATCCTGCAAAAATACTGAAAAGCTTCCCCCCGCTTCCCCATTCCCCATAAAACAATCTTCTGATACCTGTTTAACTCTTCTATCAGATCCTCTGCCCGTCTTTCTAGTTGTGCTCTGTAATCACCAATTAGTAAAAACCAACCACTGTCAAACTCCTGCTTTAAAAGATTGTCCTGAAAATATCTAAACTGGGAATGGGAAAAAAGCATCTCCTCTTTGTGTTCTACAGCAAAACGCCTCAAATCATCATAGAACTTCCGGCTTTGTTCCCCATTCCGACTTGCTCTCAGTTCATATGCCGCATGGTCGTAGAGAAATACGGCTATCTTTATTTTTATGGAATTAACATTTATTCCTCTATGTACTAAATCCTCCATGAGCCATTCCACTGCTTTCAGCAAATTCCCTGGATTTCGATTGGCCGATATCTGTCCATCTACATTCTGTCGATAAAAAACCAATGGGCTGTCACAGTTTGTATAACATATCCGCCGAGCAAAAATCGCAGCCATACAGGAAAAATAGACATCATTGCTTGAAGACAATGTCTGAAACCGGATTCCATTCTCCTGAACAAACTCCCTTCTTAATAATTTCCATGGTGCTGATGTCCACAAGATCAATGCCGTTTCATCTAAATCCTCCAAAGCAAACCATCCCTGTGTTGTCGTTCCCTGTTCTTTCGGAAAATGTATTCCCAGACTATGCCTCCCCTGTTTATCCTCATAAAACTCCTCATACCCACAGCAGCACATATCCGAACGGTTTTGAACAGCACAGTCATACATGGTTTCCAGAAGCACTTCACTGAACTCGTCATCCGAATCCAAAAATATAACATACTCCCCTGATGCCATATCCAACCCTATATTCCTTGCCTCTGCCGCACCCACATTATTTTTTAAGTACACAGCCTTCATAAACGGACATTTACACTCATAAAGCTCAAGCGTCTGTAATGTAAGAATGTCACTGGAGGCATCATCAACACAAATAAGTTCAAAATCTTTTAGGCTCTGTTTCTCAAGTGTCCTGATAGCCTTGCTTAACAACATTCCCGTATTATGTACTGGCATGATTACAGATATTTTTTTCATCTATTCTCCATTCAATTTATGCTTTGAGCATTATAGATTCTCAAATTAAAGCCTCCACCAAAAATACCCCTTCTTTTTAAGTTCTTCAACACTATAGATTCCTTTAACATCAATTAAAACCCTATTGTTTTCTGCTTTAAATAGTTTTCCAAGCATATCCATACTAAGTTCTCTAAATTCATTATGCGCCACTGCCACAATCACACAGTCAGCATCCTGTACATCCTCTAATTTGACTAAATCAATGCCATATTCATCTTTTGCCACTTTTGGATCTGCCCATGGATCAACAACATCTGAAACTATTCCATACTCTTCCAGTCTTTTTATAATATCAATTACTTTACTATTCCTGCAGTCCGGGCAATTTTCTTTAAATGTCAAGCCGAAAATGACTACCTTACTCTCTCTTGGGGTTTGCCCAGCCTTAATCATTTTCTGTATTGCTTTATCAGCTACATATACCCCCATTGAATCATTGACTATACGACCATTCAAAATAATTTGGCTATGGTAACCAAGTTTTTCTGCTTCATAAGTAAAATAATATGGATCAACTCCAATACAATGACCACCAACCAATCCTGGTTTAAAGCCTAATGCGTTCCATTTTGTGTTCATGCCATCAATAACTTCATTAGTATCTATTCCCATACGGTCGAATACCATCGCCAATTCATTCATAAATGCAATATTAATATCTCTCTGTGAATTTTCCACAACTTTAATTGCTTCTGCTGTTCTAATAGAACTTACAGGAAATGTCCCTGCTTTAATAACAATGTCATAAACAGCTTGAATGACCCAACTACTTTCTTCATCCATACCCGAAACAATTTTACGTATATTTGAAAGCGTATGTATTTTATCTCCGGGATTAATGCGTTCTGGACTATATCCTACTTTAAAATCAATACCACATTTTAGACCACTTTCTTTTTCCAGTATAGGAATACAAACATCTTCTGTAACACCTGGATACACTGTAGATTCATAAACCACAACAGAACCTGGCATTAAATTCCGACCAATAATAATACTTGCATTTTCAACTGGAAATAAATTCGGCGTATGATCAATATTTACAGGTGTAGGCACTGCAACAATGATAAATTTTGCTTCCATTAACCGTTTCTCATCAGAAGTAAACTGGACAGTGGTTTTGCCAATTAGATCATTTCCCACTTCTCTTGTCGGATCTATACCATTTTGATACATTGTAATTTTTTCAATGTTATTATCAAAACCAATAACATTAATTCCTTTCTCCGCAAATGCCAATGCAATCGGCATTCCTACATATCCCAACCCCACCAACGCAAGAGATTCTAAACTATTAATTAATCTATTATAAAGAGATACAAATTCTCCTGTTTTAACCATATCTGAATTATTATAAACCATCACATTCAAAACCTCTCATAAGTATATAATCGCTCTATCTCTATACCATTATTACTTACAACAAATAACTTAGCTACGCCATTCCTACGATTTCCCCAATAGTAAAAACATCAATAGCTAAATTTGTACATTCCACTACGATTTCTCTATATATATCATACGAAGATGCTATTACAACATGTATTTTCTGTAGAATATCTTCTGGATTTCTGATGACAAACCCATCAACTAAATTTCCTTGTTTATTTTTATCTATATCAATTACTTCAACATTTTTCAAATTATGAATATATAAAAATCTCAATAATGACTTTCCATTTTCTCCAACACCCCATATGGCAATTTGTTTATTTTGATTCATATACGACTGAAAAATCGAAAAAATCTTTTCACCATTTTTATATAAATAATAATTTAATATGTTTTCAATATCATACCAATTTGATTCGAAATCCAGTTGTTTAAAATTATTAATTAATTTTTCTATAATTTTATCATTATGCTTCTCTCCATATATTCTATCAATATCATCAATTCCATTTTTTTGCAGAAAAGAATAAAAATATTTTGCTTTTTCAATGCTCTTGCTCTTTAAAATTGCAAGTCGTAAATAATAAAACAATGCACAGTAATAATAATCACCTAATCGTTCACATAATTCTCTCTTTGCTAGTTCTTCCCATACTTTTTTCATTGCCAAATATGTACACATGGGATCTCTATCATAAGAAATTCTTGTCAAAGTATCATGATCTCTTGCATAAAGCATTACACGCCTATCTTCTAACATAATTATTTTAGGAGCCAACAATAATGCCATGCTGACAAAATATACATCATTAGATGATGAAAGTGTTTGGAATTCCAGTTTATTGGATAAAATGAAGCTTTTTTTGTACAATTTATTACACGGAGAAGTTGACCAATACATATATTCAATCGGTTCAAAATCTGTTATAGAAAAAGGAATTTTGCAGTACTTTTCTATAAACAATTCGCTTCTATACATAATTTTCTTTTCATAGATACAATCGCTTAAAACATGTTTATAATCATACATAACTACGTCAACATCATTTTTTTCAGCTTCTTTATATGCTGATTCAAGCATAATTTCGTCAAAAATATCATCACCATCCAAAAAGGTGATATACTTTCCTTCTGCCGCATATATACCAATATTCCGTGAAATAGCTGCCCCCATACGCTCTTTATTCTCTATAATTCTAATTCGATTATCTGTATTTTGAAACTGATACAATATCTTTATCGTATTATCTGTTGAAGCATCATTAATACATATCAATTCAAATTTCTGATATGTCTGTTTTAATACACTTATTAATGTTTCTTTTAAATATATTTCAGCATTATACAAAGGCATAATAATAGATATATTAACCATAAATCAATTCCTCCTACCTTACTAAAAATATATCTTCTAAGACTCCATATATTTTCATTTATAGTTGCAATAACCGGACTGCTAATTTTATTGCAAGATCAACTGTAACATCAGAATTATAATGCTGATGCTCGCCCCATCTCCCTAAACCATAAACATTTCGGCTTTGACTCCAAGTAAGTAGCCGTTTCATGATCTCAGGTTTCTCAATTGTATTGAATGGATACGCATATTGATTAACATATGTAAAATTATCTTCTAAAAGTTTCAAACGAATGTTTTTGGTATTTGTTTCCGTCCAATATCCCTTACTTCCCTGACAAAAATTATGGCGCACCAATATACGGTGATATGGTACTTCTTTATCTGGACAGTAAATCCAATGCGCCTTTGTATCCAAACAATCTGGAAAATATTCTATTTGTATTGAATTGGATTTCAGCTTCTTAATAGACTTCTTTAACTCTTCCGGCATACCAATAATATTTTTAAATTCAATCCAAGGTATTGTTGTAATAATAAAATCTCCTCGATATCTTTCTGATAACGCACTTTTTACTGTATTTGTATTGAAATCAATGGCATTTACTGATACGCCATACTCAATATGGTTTCGTATTTCATCCGCCATCCTCGTCCATAATTCTCCATAACCAAATTTTTTTGGATAATAAAATTGCGTATGACCAGGTTGCTTTCCATATGCTTTTTTAGCCAAACATGAATGCAAAACATCTTCAAAACTAACATTTGGAAGCTTGTCCATCCAATAAGTCCCAAGTTCGTCTAATTCTTTTCCAAACATTTTCTGATTATAGGGAATCATATAAGTTTCCGCTATTCTTGAGCCTAACTTCCAGTAAATCCAATCAATAAAATTTTTCGGTATTTTTGTATTGATTGTACATCCAGCCATAGCAATTGCTTTCAGATGCTCTATTTGTTCTTCTATCTCCAACTGCCAAATATTTGATTCAAAAGGATGTCCAATCATAATTCCATTTATCATAATTTGACTGTCACGTTCATACAAATTCCATTCATCTAATGGCATAAAACGAAATAAAAATGAATTAACTTCCGGCAGGCGCACATCTAAAAAATGTCCTCCGCCGATATCCAATGGAAAATCATTCACTTTTACCGAACGACAAAGGCCTCCAGCTTCTTTTTCACGTTCTAAAATCAAAAAATCAGTTTCTCCGGCTTCTTTCAGTTTATTAGCAAAAGCCAAACCTGCTGGCCCAGCCCCTAAAATTAAATACTTCATAATTCTCTTTCATATTTTTAATCAAAATTAATATTATTAGTTACATTTCATCAAATATATCTTCCAATGATATAATAGGACAATCTATTTTTGTCATAAGAGTTTCTTTAATTTCATCAAAAAAAGTAATTGCAGTTACTATAATAGCATCTACTTGAGGTAATTGCTCCTCTGGTGTAATAATCGTTATATTAAAATCACTACTTTTAATATTTTTATCTATTGCATATTGAATCTGTATATCAGAAGCTTCCAGTTCTTTAATCAACCGCTCTCCGACTTTTCCCATTCCATATATGGCAATACTGTTATAATTATTATCATTAAGAAAAGATAAAAGATTTTTATTTTGTCGTTTTAATTCCATCCATTTATCCATCAGCAAAAATAATGCAAAGTGTTTATGCGAAAGTTGTTTATTCTTTTCTACAAGTTTACTAGTCCACCATCCAGAAACAACAACTCCTGTTATTGCCCCCAAAAAGCCAAACATATATCTACGCATATCCATTATTCTCCTTATCCTTTATCTCTTGTAATTTGATATATTAAAGTGCCTACATTATCACATGTGATTTTTTTTGAATATTCTCCCAAAAGTGAATTAAATATTCTCAAGTCAAATTTTCGGTCCTCCGTAAGTGGTCTATTTAAATATAACTTTATGACATCTTTATTCAAATCAAAATTCAATATTTTATAATTCATTTGCTTTGAATCAATTTCTAAAATTAGTTCATTTTTTAATGAATATATCCCTATATATCTCTCTTCACGTATATACAAAAACAAATACATAGCTAACATAAGATGTTGTTTTAATTTACTTTGTTTATTAATGTTTTCATCAATAACAAATTCCTTTATATGATAATCTTTTTTTCCTATGTATAATATTTTATTCGTTTTATAAGGGATAAACCAAATAAAATCTCCAACATTAACAGATTCCAAAAAAATTGGATACATATATTTCTCTTGTTCAATATTCAACAGACTATCAGATGAGCCAGAAAAATTATATTCTCCAAATGTATGCGGAAAATCTTCATATTTAGTTATTTTATTGTTCTTTTTATTCCAAGCATAAATTGCTCTTTTTCTACCGCTAATCCAAAATATATTTCTGTCCAAGCATAATGTATTTATGATATCATCTAATTCGCTAATCCATAATTTATTAATTCTATTTGTATGAATGTCAAATTCATAAATCAAAGAAAAAACGGAAGAACTGATATATATATAATTCTTCTCAAAAACACTTTTCCCAATTATTTCATTTTTCTCTCCAATTTTATATTCATCTATTACTATTCCTTGTTTAATATTGATAATTATTATTTTTGATAAACCTTTTGATACAACATATAATTTATTTTCATAAATTTCAAAATCAATAATCATGGCTCTTTTTTCATCTTCACAAGTCAAAGAAATTTTTCTCCAACTTTTATTTTTGCAGTCATATCTCAAGATATCTTTTTCATAAGTCGGTAAACAAAAAATATATTGCCCAATTTTTATACAACGCGGGTACATCCGAAAGCCTGTTTTTTTCTTTACTGGTAGCTTATCCACCAAAGAAATCTTCTTTTTATCAAAATTTGCCATTAATAAAATATTATCTTTTCCCGGTACGAACCATCCATTTCGTTTTTCAAGCCACCAATTATCACTCCAGACAATACTTTCATTTCTTTTATTCATCTTTAATCCTTCTTTACAAATCACCTGAAACAGTCAATGTTTTATGTATGAATTACATAATATTTTAATTTTTTTATAACTTCATTCATTTTTAGCTTAATAACATAAATTATCCATTTCGGAGTAATTTTCAATATTTTAAACTTAGAATGACAGTATTTTAAATCTTTAACTCTCCTTGGCATATTCATTTCTCGTATACATTTTAAAAAAGGGCGCATATTTCTCTCGCGGCACTCTTGAAAAAATATTTTAGATTCATGATTAGCTTCTCTGTCGTTTTCAATTTTAACTATATCCGAGTAATTCACTAAATTCACCAAATTATCAGAATACATCAATGCTATACCTATCAAGAAATGTTCAAATACTCCCCATTCATAAAAATAATATTTTTGTATTATGTCAACTATTTTCTCCTGTTTTAATAATTCAGTTGCAAAAAACAACAAATCAAACCCTTGACCTAATGTTGCCATAGTAAATTTTTTATTTTTAAAATCTCCAACCGTTTTTGCAATTAAATTAGGATGTGTTGTTCCCACTATATCTTTTTTATATATTTTATTGATTATTGAGAAATAATCTGTTTTTAAAATAATATCACATGTACACCAAATCAATATAGATTCTTTATATTTTTCAGCAATTTTTATTCCATTAAGGACTACCATCGTCAATGAATACCTATATTTCTCTAGTTCCTCATCAATAACAATCACTTTGTTACCAAATTTTTCTTCTAAAATAGGTTTAACATTTTTTTCTCCAAATGTTGTCACGACTAACAAATAATTTGAATATTTTTGTTTCTGTATACTTTCTAAAAACAGCAACTGTATCTTGTCATTTTCTGTTTTCTTAAATTCTCTAAATGTTGTACATACTATTATTTTTCTTTCCATAAACCATAATATTCTTTCTTATATTTTTTTGGAGATTCCATTGGGCTATATCCCAATGAAATCCCCAATCTATCAACAATTATTCAATAATCTTTACCTGAGGATAAACTATTCTACTGAATATCAAGTGTATCTACTTTATCATTTGAATATGTAACATCAAGTGTCTTTCCTACGTTATTTGTAATAACACTACCCTTTATCCACAATGATGCTCCAGTTATTTTATACGTATTTCCTAAAACCAGCGGAGTCCGTGTTGATCCATCAACTAATTCTACCTTTTTGACACTAACACCCTCTGGTAACGTCATAGTAACAGTATCTGATGTAGCACTTACAGATCTACTTGACAAATAAGAATCAACATGTTCCGCATAACTCCAGGTTACTACCAGTGTCGGGAAGGTAGCATCTTTTCCCCATTTTGCATTCGTATTGATCGCGCCTGTCAAAGCAAAAGCAGCCTTTTCCCACGTATCTGTTGTAGTCTGTTTTGGTTTGTATACATATTTATGTTTGGTTGAGTCAGCATCAGTAGTATCATAAACTAACTCAAAGTTATCGGGCTTTCCAGAAATCGTCTGTGTAAGCTTTACAACACCAGATGCAGGAAGTGCTGCTGTTTTTGGACTCGTCGCAGCTGCGTCTGTAATTGCCAAATAAAGCTTTTTATCTTTACTGGCTGTATCTCCAGTTCCAAAATCTGCACTGTCGGCATATATGATGTCAGCATCACCTTTAGCTCCCTCTTTCAGCTTAAGTTCTACTGTCACATCTACATCCTTATAGTTTTGGCTTTCCACTTCAATCTTTTTACTTGTCTTGCCATATTTTTTGTTATCTTTGTCATACAAGAATAAAATTCCTGCTGTATCTTGATCAATAACCGCATCAGCTGGAAGGCGTCCATTATCCTTAGCCTCCTCGATCATACCATTGGGATCTGCAACATAGTCATACGCATTTGCCATTTGATCATCTGTTGGCACTGTAATGGAAGGCAGAGGCTCTTCCTTGATACCCTCATACGTTCCAGTACCTTCCGCAATTCCATCATCAGCCGCAAATATGGTCATTGTACTCCCAATAACCATCGTTGCTGCCAGCATCAAGGCAGCCGTTCTCTTAAAATTCTTTTTACTCATGTTAATCCTCCTTCTTTTTTATGCCTTATTGAACTAAAAAAATAAGGCTTTTGATTTTCTGTGTCGGTCATTCGTTCATCCTTCCACGATGATCGTAAAGGCAACACGCAAAGTACTGAGCGTATTCTGCTCTTCATCGATGAGATGATAGATCATCACGCAGTCATGTGTTCCTGCCTCCAAAGGTTCATCCAGTACAATATTTTCCAGACGTTCTCCTCTGGGGATAACCGGAGATTTATACACCACCTTCTCCTCATCCTCTGCCAACACAATATCAAAGTACACATCATTGGTATTGGCTTCCACATTAACCACCGCTGCGTCTTCAGAAACTGCGTCCCCTGTTGCAAAATGCCATGTAGTTCTCATAGTAACCGTGTAATATCCTGGAGCCACAGAGCCCTGTTCCTGCCTCTCCTCCATTTCCTGCAGCACGCTCTCCACATTTTCAGGAGTGATAATCACATTGCGCCGCTCCTCTTCAGGCTTTGCATTTCGTGACAGCAGAAGATAGATAATAACGGCAAGCAACACCACGATGATAACAGCAGCGGCAATGCCGACAAACCCAAGACCTCCTTTTCTTGTTTTTTTCTGCTCTTGTTCCTCCATCGCGCAAGCCTCCTCTTGAAAATGTTTCCCCTATTAACAGGGTGTATATTCTATATCCTTTTTGAGGAATTAGAATCGTTTTAAACTACCTTAATTTTTACTTTTTCAGACAGCTACCTCACCTAATAATTAAAGTTATAAACACGTTAATTTCAACCATGCCTCTATTTTACAACAAAGATTAAACTCTTTTTTAAATAAGACACATTTTTGTCACCCTCTCAGGTGATGCTGACAGCGCCCACCATATAAGCTTTCGCCCTACAGCCAGCCTTCTGTCTGCTTCGCTCCCGGTACTTCTTCCAGACGAAAAATCCGCCCGGAAGTTCCCATAGGTCTTGGCATACCCAATACCCGATTCCCGTAAGAACCAGCTTCCAATGCCGTCTTTGTTTTTTATCATAAGGAATTTTCTGCGTTCCTATTCCCGTTTCCGGTTTTGGTCAAACGCACCTTATGGTACGTTCATCCACAGAATTTTCCGCAATGAACATCTTAATCTTCTATAAAATGAACACATTAAATTCATTTATTCTTCAGTCCCCGCAGATTTCTCCTCTGCTTCTTCCCTGTCCTGCTTTTTGCTTCTCTCTTTTTTCTGTATTTCCAGTCCTCTTTTCAGAACGTTCCTTGCCGTATTCTGCCTTTCTGGAATCCTGTTTCCACAGGACGGGCAATAAAACGCATCATTGTCCTTCACCCCATCCATTCCGCAGCGGCTGCATTGCATACTGATTCCTTTCCCAAACACTTCCACCAGCTTGATGGATCGCTCTTCACACTTTCTGATCAGCCTGCTTTTGATATAGCCTCTCTGCCACATACTGACTGTAGCATTTATCCTGCGGTTAAACCCTGCTTTTGGCGTAGCGGGCAGTTTGGGAAGATAAATGATTTCCGGCTTTTCTGTTTCCAGCATCCGGTTAATCTCCGAATTTACATAACTGTGCATTATTCTTTCCAGCTTTGCCTTCCCTGCATTATACTTCTTCATACCGGGATTGCTTTTTGCATTTCTCTGGTGGCGGGGCAGTCTTTCCCGCACATAATCAGTAAGCGCAGACTGATATTCCAGATATTTTTCTCCATAAGTTCTGCCCTGATCGGTTACAAACATACATTTTAGTCCCATTGCCAAACCAATCTCTCCCGCATAGCCTGCCGGATGCCTCTGCCTGATCTCAATAGGTACAGCGATCCGCACCTTTCCTTCTTTTGGATAAAGGTGAATATAAATCTGCCGGTCATATCGGTTATTGTCCGTCAATGGGATGAAAAGCCTTTTTCCTCTCTCCTTCATAGCAAGATAAATCCCATGATCTGCATATCGGTATCCTTTAGGGGAAGCCGGAAACCCATCTGCCACATCAGTATGTGATCTGCCCAGATGGCTTCGCACCTGCCTGCGCAGATACTGATCCAGTCTGTGTGTATCCACACCTTCACGGACAGCCGCATATCTTTCCTCCCATATATTAGAAAGTTTCAGCGTTTCTCCAGTCAGTACAGATTCAAAGCACTGGCTCTGCTTCATCACAAATCGCAGATAATGCCGATCCTCCGGTGTCAAATTCGGATTGGCACGGATGTTTTTTTCGATCTGTTTTTTCGTGTACGCCCATTGGCTCTTAATATCTCCAAGAGCGTCAAAAATTGACAAATAAAAATACACAGATGGAAGATTAAGTCTTTCCCGGATTCCACTCTTTGTCATCTCATTCTGCGCAGTGTAACCGGGATAAATCTTAGAAATACCCCGAATTCCGCCATATCTTTCGTAAACGGAATTTTTAACCTCCCTGCAATCCCTGGCAATCTCCTGCATCCGTTCCATATCAAATCTGGAAATCGGATTCTGATTGTATTGGTAAACAGTCTTATATATAGTATCCTTATGCCCTTTCATACCACCCCTCCCAGCCGAATAAGTCCGGCCAGACAGCAATCGGAACTTGATGCATCCAGACAAGATTCATTTTTCGCAGATTGACCTATTCTGCGAAAAGAAAATCCGACATCTTTTCTGCGTTGTTAATTATATCGGCACTATTCTATCATACTTAATAGAGAATCGCAACAATTTTTTAACTCTTGGTAGTTTTTGGGTAGATATAACAGCGGCTATTATGGGTAATGAATATTCTATCAGGGCAAAAAACTTAAGGGGAGCAAGATTTTTATGGTCACTTTCATGGTCAAAATCTTTGGGAAATTATCCCGGGCAGACAAAGGAGGAACAAACAATGGCAAGGCATGGTGAAAGCATCTGGAAAAGAAAAGATGGAAGATGGGAGGCACGTTATCGAACAGGCGGAGAGGAGAGAGGCCGGAAAACCTACCATTCCGTGTACGGGAATACATATGATGAGGTTAAGGAAAAGCGAATCGCAGCTATCCAAGCAGCAGAAAAAGTCCTTGGATATGAGGCTGTGTGTGTACCTAACACAGGAAATGAACCCATTCCAAGGATTCTGTTTTCTGAAGCAGCAAGACAATGGTTGACAAAAACAGCGGACAGACGGAAGTATTCTACCTATGTAAAATATAGCAATATCTACAGGCTTCACCTGGAAGAAGTATTGGGTTCATGCCTGCTTTCCGATATATCGGATCTGGGATTTCAGAAAAAGATTTCTGACCATTTATCGGGAAGCAACCTGTCTGACAGTGTCAAAAAGAGTGTTTGTTGTGTTGCCAACCAGATCTTTACATTCGCAGCGAGAGAGTATTCTGTCCTCATTCCTGTATTAAAGCTGGAAGCAACGAAGCAGGAGAAATGGTCAGTGGAGATATTAAAGAAAAATGAGCAGTCCCGACTTCTAGCCTGTATTTATGAAAGTTTGGATTTATTTAAGGTTGCCCTGCTCCTCTGCCTGTATACTGGGATACGCCTGGGAGAATTATGTGCGCTGAAATGGACGGATTTTGATTTTAACGACAAAACGGTAACAGTAAACCGTACAGTTCAGCGTATTGCAGTAGAAGGATATATGACAAAGACCATCCTTATGGAAAGCATCCCCAAAAGTTCATCTTCCAGAAGAACAATTCCACTTACCGACGAGATTCTGGAAGTGTTAAAAAAGCTGAAGAGAGATAAGACCTATGTGTTTGGCGGGGACAGCCCTCTGGAACCCAGGACGATGCAGTATCGGTTTCAAAAGATTTTGAGAGAGGCAGAGGTAGATAACAGGAATTTCCACATCCTTCGCCATACTTTTGCCACAAATTGTGTAGAAAGCGGTATGGATATAAAAACCCTGAGTGTGATTCTTGGTCATTCCGATGTGAAAGTCACATTGAATCGCTATGTACATCCAACAATGGATTCCAGGCGGAGGCAGATGGAGAGGCTTCCGGTTTTTTATGGTCAGATTTATGGTCAGGAAACTTAAACACACCTTGCATTGATAGGATTTAGGAAAGATTTTCGCAGAATAGGTCAGTCTACGAAAAAATGTCCCACCAATTGCCGTAAATTACCATTTTTGTTCATCTATTCATGGGTATTCTGCGCCAGAAAATAAACAAGTTTTCGTCCGCAGGTTTCATTTGAGGAACCTGTTTTTTTGTATTGCGAAAAATTTTTGAATCTCTCTTATCCAAACAAAATAAAAATCGGTCTATCCATAATGAATAACATCCGGTTTCCCATATCCATCCCCCATTAAAATCCCATATCATTTTCCTGTTGCTATTTTTCTTCCCTTTCCCTATAATAAAATCATAAAATTCAAGGAGAATATTGCTTATGCGAAAAAAACTGCCCATTGGTACTGAAAGCTTTGAAAAAATTTCTAAAGAGAATTTTTACTATATCGACAAAACCATGTTTATTGCCGACTTACTACACAATGGGGGAGAAGTAAACCTTTTCACCCGCCCCCGGCGTTTTGGGAAATCGTTGAATTTAAGCATGTTAAAGGCATTTTTTGAAATTGGCACAGATAAAACTTTATTTGATGGACTGGCTATCGCGGAACAAGCAGAATTATGTGAAAACTATATGGGGAAATTTCCGGTGATTTCCATAAGCCTTAAATCGGTAGAAGGGCCGGATTACCCGGCTGCCTGTGCAGCCCTGCGTTCGGTTATCGGTATGGAGGCCCTGCGGTTTCGCTTTCTGGCGGACAGCAGTCGATTATCTGACGAAGAGCGCAGCCTGTATCTCCAGCTTATTGAAGTAAGCAAAACTCAGGATAATCTTTTTGCCATGCAGGATGCCGTATTGCTCACCAGTCTGAAGACACTTGCACAGCTCCTCTCCAAACATTACGGAAATCAAGTTATCTTATTAATCGATGAGTATGATGTTCCCTTAGATAAGGCATTTCAGGAAGGCTATTACCATGAAATGCTTTCCTGCATCCGAAGCTTACTGAACAATGCGTTAAAAACCAATGAATCTCTGTACTTTGCCGTCTTAACCGGATGTCTGCGTATTTCCAGGGAAAGCATATTTACCGGACTAAATAATCTCAATGTCATGACCATTACGGATGCCTATTTTAATGAAGCTTTTGGGTTCACCGAGAGCGAGGTAGAAAAACTTCTGACCGATTATGGACTGGAAGATGCCCGGGAAACCATGCGGGACTGGTACAATGGTTATCAGTTTGGAAATACCTCCATCTACTGCCCCTGGGACGTTATCAAATACACCCAGGCCCTGCTTAAAGATCCCCATGCAGAACCGGAAAACTATTGGGCCAATACCAGTGGAAATGCTATGATAAAGCGTTTTATCGGAAAGGCCAACCGACAGACCCGAAGTGAAATTGAGCGTTTAATTGACGGAAACAGCATCACAAAATCCATTAACCAGGAATTAACTTACAGTGAATTGGATTCCTCCATAGACAACCTCTGGAGCGTATTGTTCACTACCGGATATTTAACGCAAAAAGGCCCGAAATCCGGAAAGATGTATCCGCTGGCAATTCCCAACCGGGAAATCCGTGAACTGTTTATCACACAGATTCAGGAATGGTTTAAAGAAGAAACCAGAGCAGATCCGGAAAAGTTAGAGCGGTTTTGCACCTCATTCCCCAACGGCGATGCCTCCAGAATTGAAGAACTGTTAAATGATTATCTGTGGAAATCCATCAGTATCCGTGATACTGCGGTAAAAAAGGAAATGAAAGAAAACTTCTTTCACGGAATCCTCTTAGGGTTACTGCAATATGAGAATAATTGGGAAATTGAATCCAATGCAGAATCGGGAGAAGGTTACAGTGATATCTCCATAAAGACCGAAAACAGAATTGGCGTAATTATAGAAATTAAGTATGCCGAAGACGGCGATCTGGAAAACAGCTGTCGGGAAGCCTTGCGGCAGATTAAAGAAAAACGGTATGATGCAGCACTCCTAAAAGACGGCATGAAAAAAATCATTACCTACGGGATTGCCTTTTATAAAAAGTACTGCAAGGTCATCCTTGGATAATGATTTTCGCACCAAGATTATTATCATCGATATACAAAAGAGTCCGGCTTTCCGGACTCTCGCGCCGTAGCGCGGTTGCTTTAATTACTTTTTCCCCTCTTCTATTACACATTCATGTTCTTTCGTTTTCCGGTTATAATTTATTCCAACTAAAAGAAGGTTCCCCCGATATTCTTCCAGACTTTTACAATATTCTTTCTTTTTTATCTGTTCCAACGCCCCATGAACTGTTTTATCCCATTTCAACTCAACAACCAGGGCCGGTTTATCCGCGAAACGTTTTCTCGGAATAAATACCAAATCGGCAAATCCCTTACCACCCGCCAATTCCCGATGTATCGTATAAAAATTTCTTGCTGCATACAAAGCCAGCGAAATCACATAAGACAAAGCATTCTCATCATTATATTGAAGATAAGATGTTTCAAAATGAGCTTCTTTCATTCCTTGAGCAACCTGGTCAGTATCTTTCTGCCAACTCGCATTTAACATCATTGCTGAATTTTTCAATGCCCTGGATACCTCTCCCCAATCCGATACGGAAATAGCATTGACATACTCCGCACGAACTTCACTGTTCGGGATAAATACACATTGATTTACTTCGTCATAGCCCAGATAACCCAGATGAATAAGCAGAGTAAGAACATCATCCTTTGTCCTGAAAGTTTCCATATCATTGGCAAAACTTCCCGTATTTACCGGAACCTTCTCCCCGGCAATCATACGCAGAATATCCTCTTTCAAATGTTCAAAATTCATATCAATATAAACCTGCAGCGCTTCAAAAGTTTCTGTTTGATTCCAATAATTCCCAATCTTTCCAAAACGCATACAGTTGACTACAGAACGTGGACTGTAAATTAAGGGTTCTTTTGCAAAAGAATAACCATCATACCAGTTTTTTACCTCTTCCATTTCCATCCCATAGTCTGCGCAGAGTTTCTCCACTTCCCTTTCTGTAAATCCCACATAAGAAGCCAATGGCCCCGGGTCCAGCATTGTAAATTCATCAAACATATTTAACGCCGAATGTGTACCATATTTCTTGATCGGAAGAATTCCTGTCATGTAGGCCAGATGAATATAATCCTTATCCTTCATCAAATCACGCAAAAAATCCAGATATTGCTCCTGAGCCTTTTTATTCTTTTTATATTCACGAAAAACACAGTCCCACTCATCGATAATCACCACAAATGGGCACTTTGTATTACTGTAAATATCCTGCATTGTTCTTGTCAAATTCTCTGGGTCAAAATAACGGAAATCCGGATATTTTCCCAGCAAATCCCATAGTACCGTTCTTCGCAGCAAATCCAGCATCCCTTCAACATCCCTGCTTTGACTTAAAAATTCCTGCATGTTTAAAAAAATGGTATCATATTGATTCAGGTATTTTTCAAACTCTTTACTTTCAGCAATGATATATCCAGAAAAAAGGGCCTTGGAATCACATTCACGGCTATAATAAGCCGCCAGCATAGCCGCCGCCATCGACTTTCCAAAACGGCGCGGACGACTGACACAAAGGCAGTTTTGCATCGTATTAAGCACATGGTTTGTATAATTTAACATTCCCGTCTTATCAATATAAATTTCTGAATTTATCATTTTACGAAAACCTTCATTGCCCGGGTTTAGATAATTTCCCATGGATTCTTTCACCCCCTCTGCTTGTTGTAACAGCTTATTTATTGTACTAAGATTTGGTTTTATATTAATAAATCTGTCCATCGATTAACTCTGCTCTTTCTCCTTCTGGCAAAGCATAAATATCATCTATTGTGTATGCTTTTTCTTGTGCCAACGCCATCCTGAAACCTCCTTTTACATCTTCATTTCAACGCTTCTCACTCTGTTTTAGTATACCACAGTTTTTCAAGGTTTTAAAGAAATTCCCATTTCTATTTTTCTATTGCTATTTTTCTTTTCATTTTCTATAATAAAACCAGCCGGACAGAAGCAGCCAATTGAATATTCTTTATTCTTTGTCTGATTCGTGAAAATTTCATAAAGAGTGAGAAAATATAAAGCAAGGGGGTACAAATAATGCAGACTTTTTTCTTTGGTTTTCTGATCGCATTTTCCATGTATTCCAAGCTGCCTGTTCCAATAGTAGAGTGGACAAAGGAGCGTATGCGCTATGCCCTGTGCTGGTTTCCGGCGGTAGGTTTTGTCTGCGGCGGCCTGCTCTGGTTTTGGCTTCGTCTGGCTGCACATTTAACACTGCATCCGGTAACGGCAGGCTGTATTGCTTCGGCAATTCCGGTTTTGCTGACAGGAGGGATTCATCTGGACGGTTTTCTCGACACGCTGGATGCCCGGAGTTCTTATGCGGACAGGGAGAAGAAACTTGAAATTTTAAGCGATCCGCATATTGGAGCGTTTGCGCCGATTGGTTTTGCTATATACATCCTTTTCTATGCAGGGGCGATGGTTCAGCTGTACGTGGATGTGCTTGCTAAAGGAAACTGGACGATGGCTGCAGCTTTTTGCCTGGTATTTTCTCTGGAAAGGGCATTCAGCGGACTTTCTGTCGTTTGTTTTCCATGCGCAAAAAACAGTGGTCTGGCAAAAAGCTTTTCGGACGGTGCACAAAAAAGCGTAACAAGAATCGTGCTTTTAGCTTGGATAGCGGGTATCATCTGCGGTTTGGCTTTGCTTGGCTGGCGGGAACTGGCGGCTGTGGGCGGCGCTGTGGTTTTAACCTTTATCTATTACGGGAAGATGGCAAAACGGGAATTTGGCGGTATTACCGGAGATTTGGCAGGGTGGTTTTTACAGACGGCGGAACTGGCGGCATTGCTGGCGCTGACGGTGGTTTCGCATGGATGGTGACGGATTTTTGCTCACTGGTTCGGTTTAACATACACTCAGCGCAGCAGGTGTGCAGACCTACGTGAACAATAACGAAACCTTCATGTTGTAAGAAAAGCAGAGGATTACGGTCTGCAGGAGAATAAGTAAGGGAGAAGCACCCATGATTTTTATTGTCGGAGGAAGAAAACAGGGAAAAGAGGCATTTGCCAGAGAACATTTTCCCGAATGGAAAGACGAAAAATGCGCAGATGGAAAGTCTGCATCCTGGGAAGAATTTTTAAAGACGAATTTCGGGATTCATCTTCATGAAATGGTGCGAAGGCGGATGGAAGAAGGAGCGAAAGCAGAAGAATTGGAAAGAGATATGGCAGAGGAACTGCTTTTGGAATGCCCGGAAAGAATACTGATTACGGATGAAATCGGCTGTGGAATTGTCCCAATGGATGCGTTCTCGCGCAGCTATCGTGAAGTAGTCGGAAGAATCTGCTGCCAGCTTGCCAAAGAGGCACAGGAAGTCTGGCGGGTAACTGCCGGAATTGGACAGAAGATAAAATAAGCAGCAGAGTAAAACAGAAAGCATCAAGCTTCGTGGATGCTTTCGCAGCTTGATTAATAAAACAGCAGCAAAATAAAACAGAAAGGGGAAACGATGATGACACAGGAAAAGAAGGGGCAGAAAATGACAGGAATTAATGAACAGGTAATGAGCGGTGAAGAACTGGATAGTTTAAGAAAGCAGGCAGGAAATGCTATGCGGGAGTTTCTGGCTGTGGGGAAGATGAAGCCGGGAAATCTTTTCGTCGTGGGCTGCTCTTCCAGTGAGATTGCCAGTTCACGTATCGGCTCTTATTCCAGCAAAGAGATTGGCAAAGCCGTATATCAGGGGATTTGGGAAGAATGTGAGAAAAACCAGATTTACCTTGCGGCACAGTGCTGCGAACACTTAAACCGTGCACTGATTCTGGAAAGAGAGGCGGCGGAGAAATACGGCTATGAAATCGTAAACGTCGTGCCGCAGTTAAAAGCCGGAGGTTCTTTTGCTACGGCTGCCTATGAACGGATGAAGGAACCTGTAGCTGTGGAACGTATTTCTGCACATGGGGGAATGGATATCGGCGACACCTTAATCGGTATGCATCTTCGCCAGGTAGCGGTTCCTGTACGAATTGAAACCAACTATATAGGAAAAGCCCATGTCGTCTGTGCCAGGGTACGCCCAAAGTTTATCGGCGGAATTCGTGCCGGGTATGATGAAGGAAAATTATAATCCTTCCTTCCGCCAGGACAGTCGGACAAAAACGGCGGAAAACCAGCTAAGTTAAGGTTTTCCGCCAATAAAAAATGCAGAAGATGGGAGTCGAACCCACAAGGTATTTCTACCACACGGACCTGAACCGTGCGCGTCTGCCAATTCCGCCACTTCTGCAACTTGTATGAAATTTTGGCAAGTACTGAAAAACATCGATTTATTTTTCAATACATGCGGGGTATGGGACTTGAACCCACACAGTCATTCGACCACTAGATCCTTAGTCTAGCCCGTCTGCCAATTCCGGCAACCCCGCAAGCCGAAATACAGTATAGCACACCTTTTAAGGTTTGGCAAGAGGATTTTTGAAATTTTTGTGATTTTTGTAATTTTTATGATTTCACTAAATTTATTGAATACCAGGCACAAAAAACCCCCCAGCACAAAACCACCCCCAGAACCTCCGCCCCAAGCATCAGCTTCCCTGCCCTGCGCACATCCTCGGCTTCGATTTCCCGCAAGGCATCGCCTATCCAGGGCTTTTTGTGAAGTTCTCCAAAATACCAGGCATCCCCTGCCAGCCTTATCCGCAAAGCCCCTGCGCAGGCTGCTTCGCCGTGGGCGGAATTCGGACTTTCATGTTTTTGCCGATCCCGCAAAAAAATCCTCCATGCATTTTTCCCGTCAAAGGTTTTATCCCATAACCCCATCCATCCTGCTGCTGCACAAAGCAGACATCCGCTGATCCGGGCCGGCAGAAAATTACAGAAATCATCCAGTTTCGCCGCCGCCCGGCCAAAAAGCCTGTACCGCTCATTCTTATAGCCAACCATGGAATCCATCGTATTGACAGCCTTATAAAAAAAGCCGCCCAAAGCCCCGAACAATACCATGAAAAATAAAGGGGCTATCACCCCGTCCGACGTATTTTCCGCTACTGTTTCCACAGCCGCCCGGGCTATCCCCTGTTTGTCCAGTTTTTCCGTATCCCGTCCCACAATTCGTGATACCCAGAACCTGGCTTTTTCGATATCTCCCAAAGCCAGTTCCCTCCTCACCTTCCCGCTTTCCTGATACAGACTTTTCGCTGCCAGAAGCTGAAAACACCAAAACGTTTCCAGGCCCCAGGAAATTACACCTCTCTTCTCTCCCCAAATCCAGGAAAAACCATTTCCCGCAAAATACTGCTCCAAAAGACTGGCCATCCACAGAATCATCCCGGGAATACACACATAGATCAAAGGCACGGTCACTGCCAGAAAAACTCCGCCAGCCATTTCCTTTCCCGGCATCCACCGGCGAAGTTTCTTTTCCATCCAGGCAATCAGGCTTCCCATCCTGCATACGGGATGCCTAAGTTTTTCAGGTTCTCCAAATATCCAGTCCAGAACCACTGCGGCGCTTATTGCACTCAACCTAAACATTTTTCCGTCATTCCCTTTCAAGACACAGATTCATCGGCTTTGGAGTTGGTTAAAATTCTTTTCAAGACACAGGTTCATCGGCCTTGCCGCAGCATAGCAGCCCTGCTTCATTTTAAAACACAGCCAATCCCATAAACCACTTCCACTGCCCGCTCGGCCCTCTCAGCCAGCCAGCAGTTTATCTCCCCCATCAGTTCGATATAGGCGTTCGTTTCTTCCCCATAATCTATCCCATCCGAAAAAACTTCACCGCTCACCACAACAAGAAGTCCGCACTGCTCTTCCAGCCGCCTTATGCCTTCCTTTATCCGCTCTGCCGCCATTCTGACCCTGTGCATGATAAGAGCTTCCCCGGAAAACAGTTCATTCGCTGCCAGATTTGTCATACATTCCAGAAGAACCGTGACTTTTCCGTCCGCTTCCCCTTCCCACTCTTCCAGCACCAGTGAGGAAAGGTTTAAGGGGCGCTCAATGGTTATCATGCCTTTTCCTTCACGAAGCTTCCGATGGCGCTCGACCTTCTTCTTTCCTTCCTCGCCGAAAACCTCCATCGTGGCAATATAATACCGCTTCTCATTGCCCGACTGCAGAACCAGTTCTTCCGCATAGGCTGACTTCCCGCTTCCGCTTCCGCCAGTTACCAGATAAATCATTGCCGCCCCTGCCTTCCTAAAACAAACTAACCCCCTTACGCTTCCTCCAAAAACCCCTAAGGTTCCTTAACTTCTCCTGCTTCCTCCAAAAACCCTTAAAACTCTTCCAGTTCCTCTAAAAACCCCTAAAACTCTTCCAGTTCCTCCAAATACCCCTAAAACTCTTCCAGTTCCTCTAAAAACTCCTTAAACTCTTTCTTTGCCTCTTCAATAATCCCCTGATCATAGGTATCCAATGCTTTTTCGTACTTATGCAGGGCGGCTTCGATATAGGCCCGCTTATCGCCGATGCTTTCCTCGTAAACCCTCTCACCCCGAAGCAGCAGGTATTTATTTTCTTCTCTGTCCCTGGGGTGGATTTTCAGGTAGGACAGGGTTTTTAAGCGCTCCTGGATCTCTTCGTCGGTCATGTCCACATCTCTTCCCCTGAACACCTGCTTTTTCACCGCCTGGGTGGACAATACTTTAACCTCCACTTCCAGAATCGAGTTGATATCGTAGGTATAGGTTACATCCACGGCCTCTTCCCCTGCTTTTGCCGGAGGTACTTCAATCAGCAGTTCTCCCAGGGAAAGGTTGTTTGCTGCCAGGCGGCTTTCGCCCTGAAGCACGTTAATGCGGATTTTGCTCTGGTTGTCCCGAACAGTGTACAGACGCTCTGTCCGGCTGGTGGGAATAACGGTATTGCGGTCGATAATCGGGCAGAATAACCCGTCCTCAAAATACCCCTTTTCCCACTCCCGAACAACCTCCGTTCCCAGGGTAAACGGGCACACATCCGTTAAGATAACCTCTTTAATGGCGTCCTGCCGCTCCTTCATCGCTGCCTGGATCGCTGCTCCTAAGGCTACCGCCTCGTCCGGGTTCACATTCGTATCGGGCAGGGCCTTGAAGAGCTTGCTGACAAACCGGCGGATAATCGGACTTTTCGTCGCCCCGCCGACTAAAACCACCTTATCAATATCCGAAAGGCGGATGTGCGCGTCGGAAAGGCTTCGCTTTACCGGCTGGCGGATGCGATCGAGAAGTTCCCGGCAGGCTTCCTCGTATTTTGCCATCTCCACATCCATGCTGTACACTTCCCCGTCAATCTTGCACTGCATGGTGGAAACCCGTTTTTCGGAAAAGCCAATCTTACATAAATCTGCCTGCTTGTGAATATGACGCAGGGTTTTTTCATCCAGGGCAAGCTTGTTAAACTGCGAAAACTTCTCAAAAAACATGGATTCCAGCACTTCGGTAAAGTCTTCTCCCCCAAGGAAGTTATCCCCGGCCACGGCGCGGACTTCCAGTATGGTATCAAATAATTCGAGGATGGAAACATCAAAAGTTCCTCCCCCTAAGTCAAACACCAGAAAACGCGCCCGCTTCTGGCTCTGGTACAGTCCGTAGGCGATGGCGGCCGCCGTAGGCTCGCTGATAATCCTCTCCACCTTAAGTCCTGCCAGTTCCCCGGCTTTTTTCGTGGCCCGTCTTCTCGCATCGTTAAAATATGCGGGAACGCTGATAACCGCTTCCGTAACCTCCTCCCCCAGATAATGCTCGGCGTCTTCTTTTAATGCCCGCAGCACAAAGGAGGAAAGCTCCTCCGCGGTAAATTCCTTGTGCAGAAGCTTAAACTTCCGATTGCTCCCCATATCCCGCTTAAACACGCCCGCTGCGCTTCCGGGATATAAAAGCCTGCGTTCAACTGCAGAATCTCCCACATAAATCTGCTCTTCTTCATCCATGCTGACAACCGAGGGCGTAAGATGTTTCCCCAGACGATTGGGTATGATTTTCGGCCCGTCTTCGGTAAAGCAGGCAATCAGGCTGTTCGTGGTTCCTAAATCAATTCCAATAATCATGATGTTTTCCTCTTCTTTAATTCTTCTTTTATGTTTATTGTTTTCTGTCTAATTCTAATGGTTAAGAATATGCTCTTTTGCCCTTATGGCTTCCTGGCAGAAGGGATTAATTTCATAGGCTTTTTCCAGGTATTCCAAGGCTTTTTGGGTTTCTCCCAGGCTCTCATAATACCGTCCCAGATACAGCCAGCTCTCAAAACATCCCTTAAATACACAGTCCTTGCACGGACGCGCCGTCTGCATATCCCAGAGAAGCTGTTCCCCTTTTTCGGTTTCCCCTATCGCCAGATAACACCAGGCGATATTGGACATTCGGGCTGTCCCGTAGGCTTTAAATCCCAGGTGGTTCTCAATGGTTCTTCCGCTTTTTTCCAGTTCATCTAGGGCCGCCTGCCCGTGTATTTTCGCCTCTTTTTTCTGTCCGGACATCACATAGCAGCGGGCCAGATAGGCTTCATAGTAGAAGCGCTGGGAAGGTTCAAGTTCTCTGGCAAGGGCCTTTTCATAGCAGGAAATCGCCTTTTCATAGTCCATCAGCATTTCCATATAGAGGTCGCCCAAATCGCTGTAATACTGTGCTTCTTTCCCGGACGGAGCATTTTGAATTCCCTCTTTACACCAGGCAATGGCCTTCTTTGCATCGCCTCTTTTCATCCACACATCGCTGATATCCGAGTAGTGATCGCTCCTGTCCTTTGTGTGCTCATAGCACTCCAAAGCCTTGTCAAACTCACCGATATCATAGTAGGAATCGCCCATTTTTTTCCATAAAAAAGCGTAATCCGGCCACAGTTCCAGAGCCTTTTTATACCAGGCAAATGCCTTGTCAAACTCCCGCAGATCCCAGTAGCAGGAAGCCATGTTCCGATAAGGAAGCCGTTCTTTTTCCTTCCCCAGTTCCACGGCTTTTTCCAGACATTCCAGCGCCTTATCGTAGTTTTTTAAAGAGCGGTAGCAGCAGGATAAGTTATTCCATACGATACTGTCCTCCGGCGAATATTCCAGCGCCTTTTCATAGTCCTTAATCGCCAGTTCCAGTTCCATGGCGTCGCTGTAAATCAAGCCCCTGCACACCAGATAGTAAGTGCTCTCCCGGATGGCAAGCTGCTTGCTGATATAGTCGATGGCCTTTTCAAAATCCTTCCTGCGGCAGTAGGTATCGTAGCGATCCCGGTAGTAATCCGAAAGCTTTTCATAGGTCTTGCGATAGCCGGGTTCCAGCTCCTCCGTCTTTAGAAAATTCTCCGCAGCCAAATCGGCCTTGTCCATGCCCTCGTAGCAGAGCGCACGGTTATAGTAAAGTTCCGGGCTGTTCTTATAGGAAGGCTCCGCCTTCTGGTAGTTTTCCAGGGCAAGCTGATATTTCTTCATTTCCAGGAACACATTTCCCCGGATCAGACGGTACTGCAACCGCTCATCGTTCTGGTCGATAGCCTTCTGAAGATGGTCAAGCGCCTGGTCAAATTCATCCTCATCCCAGTAAAGCAGCCCCTTTTCGTACTCAACCTCGGACTTGTCTTCGATATCGCAGTCCTCACCGTCAAGTTCCGTAAAAAGTTCATCCAAAATCTTATGGGGAACCTTCCGATCCTCATTGTTTTCCGCGAGATTACGCAGGATTTTTGCCTCGAATAACTTCATCCGCGGAGAAAATTTTACCTCATTTTCCCTTGCCCGATCGATAACTTTTTTCCCGTCCTCATACTGTCCATAGTAGAAAAATACCTCGGCGGCAAACAGATAAGGTTTATAGTAACCGGGGTAAATATTGACGGCGCTGTGGTAGTCATTCACCACCTGCTGGGCACGTTTCATCTCGTAAAATGCCTCCTGGCGGATAACATAGGCAGGATAATAGCCCTCATCTTCATCCACAATCCGGTCGCAGACATCCACCACCTTTTCAAACTTTCTCGCCTGCAAAAGCACGCTTGCAAGATAGCGCATATAATCTAAGCGATCCCCTGTATCCTCTTCCGCTTCAATCGCCATGTGCAGAAAGTTTTCGGTTTCCTCCTGCTGTTTTAATGCCTGGCAGCAGCCCGCAAGCATGTAGCAGCAGGCCCCCTTGCGGCTTCGGATTTTCTTATCTTCCTTGGAATCTGTCGTGGCTTTTTCCGTCAGTTCCAGACGCCGCTTCAGCAGAGGAAGGCTTTCTTCATACTTTTCCATGGCATATTTAATACGGCTGAACAGGTTGCAGTACTCGTACTCCTCTTCCCCCGCAGGGTCAACATTTTCGGCGATCGCTTCGGCTTCCTCCAGCTTTTCGTTCTGAAAAAGACACCAGCCAAGACGCAGCCATAGTTTCTGCCCGGAAAGTTCATGATAGGTTTCCCCTTTTTCCAGTGCTTCCTTGATCTCGACAATCAGTTTTTCATTCGCCGTTTCCAGATAACCGGTCAGTTCGTCGCTGCGCGGGTTCACCTGTAAAAGTTCCAGGAATAACTCCCTCGCCTTAAAATAATCCTCCTTCTCCAGGCAGTAGCGCCCGCTCCAGTATTTTGCCATGTAATGTTCCGGTTCCCGGGATAAGATCTCCTGGCAGAACGTATTAGCCTCTTCCTTCTCCCCTCCGCTCCACAGCGCCTGTGCCGCAGTAATCCAGAGATAGAAATCAAAACCGTATTTTGAGGTTAATTTTCTGACCAGTTCCAGGCTTTCTTCGGTCTTTCCTTCCTTTTCCATCAGCCGGATGCGCTCCACATCCTCATAGGGATGGTAGAGATCAAAGGCTTCCAAATCATCGAGTTCCTTTAAAAGCCCTTCGGTTTCCCCTTCATCAATCCTGCGCTTAATCCCCAGATAAGCATCAATGTATCCGTCGCCGTTGGCCTTTTCCCCGTCAAGGCTTCGGTATTCCAGCAATTCATAGGGCAGAAAGGTTTCATTTTCAATATAGTAAAACATAAAGTTTAAAAAGTCATCCGGAAATTTCTGTTCAAGTTCTTCCCTGTCCTCGCGAAGCGAAAAAATCTCGTCCACAAGCTTCCACACCGAATGGGGGATGCGGATATGGTCCATTAAAAACCGGACAAACTTATCCCTGGCCTCCAGCGCCGTATCCAGCTCGTCACAGACCGGATCGGATAAAACCTCCCTCCATTTTTCCACCTTATAGCGGGAAAGCACATCCAGGTAAAACGCCTCCACGCGGTCAATCCAGAGATCCACCTCGTTTTTTTCTTTAACCTCCCCCTCGTCTTCTTTCTTCCGGGCAAAGGCTATTCCTTCTTCATAAGCCTGGCGAAGCCGCTTAAACCCTTCCGGATCATCCTCCGGATTTACCGACTTTAAGGCTGTGCGGTAGGCATCGCTGATTTTCTCTTCATCCTTGGTTTCTTCCAAACCCAAAATATGAAAAATTAATTCCTTCTCCATGGTTTCCTCCATTTTGTGCACGCTTCTCAGCATATCTCACCCTTTGGCTATAAACAGCTATATTCTGTGCACGTTTCAGATCTAAGATAAGTGTTCATATTCTTTTATTTTTATCTGTGAAAAAGTGGACATCTGCCCGTAAACAGCCGCCGCCATATCCAAAAGCGGAAACAGGGCCACGGCACCCGTCCCTTCTCCCAGGCATAAATTTCCATAAATAATCGGTTCAAGCCCAAGGGCCTGCAAGACCATCTCCCCCGCCGGTTCTGCCGAAAGATGGGAGGCCAGCATAAAATCCTTTGCTGCCGGACTGAGTACTGCTGCTGTAAGCGCCGCCGCTCCGGAAATCAAGCCGTCGATAATCACAGGAATCTGATAGATTGCTCCGCCTAAAAACACCCCGGCCAGCCCGGCCAGATCCAGACCGCCCACCTTGGAAAGCACGTCCACGGCGTCCCTTCGATCCGGCTTCCACAAAGATATTCCCTGACGGATAACGGAAAGCTTTTTTTGAAGCCCTGCATCGCTTAAGCCAGCTCCCCTGCCGGTAACCTGCTCCGGCCTGACATTAAGCAGCACGGAAAGCACGGCGCTGCTGGTTGTCGTATTCCCGATACCCATCTCCCCGGTAGCTAAAATCCTGTACCCGTCTTCCTTTAACTCCCGCACAAGCTTAATTCCTGTTTCGATTGCCTTTATCACCGTTTCCCGCTCCATTGCAGGTTCCCGGATAAAATTTCTTGTTCCCGGCATAAGACGGCAGTTTCTCACCGGGTATTTTCCCGTGCCGTAAGAAGAAAGCGGATGTTTTATCCCGATATCGACCGGAACCACAAAAGCCCCGGCCCGTTCTGCCATAATACAGACACAGCTTTCTCCCCGGGCAAAGTTTTCGGCCACAACAGCCGTCACCTCCTGCCCGGTCTGGGTCACTCCCTCCTCGACAATCCCATTATCTGCACAGAAAACAACAACCGCCTTTTTTCCGATATCGATAAACGAGTTTCCCGTGATTCCCGCGATTTTAACCACGGCTTCTTCCAGCCAGCCCAGACTGTTTAAGGGCTTGGCAATCTTATCCCAGTGCTCGCTGGCCTCCCGGGCTGCTTTTTGGTTAAGTCCGGAAATTGAACCGATTATCTCCTTTATTTTTTCCTCTGTCTTTTCCTTTATCCTCTTTTCGTTTTTAATCTCTGTTTCAATCTCTGTTTCCCATTCCATTTCCATGGCTTCCTCCCTGCAGGAAAATAATGTAAACCGGATTTAAGGCCCTTGGCATATGGTACGAACCCCTTGGCTCCATATGCGTCACTGCCACCTGGACAATTTCATAAGAAGCAAAGAAAAACTTATGAAGCAGTTCTGTACAGACCGAAAGAGTTTCTAAAGTCACTGCATGAATTACCAGCCTTGCCCGGGGATTTTTCTCCAGAACCACCTGGACAATCCCGGACAATGCTCCATTCGATCCCCCGATAAAAACATGCGTGGGTGCCGGAAGAGAGATTAAAGCCTCCGGGGCCGTCCCGTGAATAATCGAAAACTGTCCATAATCCGAAACCCATTTTTCCCGGTTCTTTTCAATAAGTAAAACTCCCTCTTCCTCTTTTTCTATCGCATAAACCCGGCTTTTTTTTCTTTCTAAAGGCATAATCCCTGCTTCCATCCGGTAAAGCTGTCTGGCGGCTTCCACGGCCACTGAACCAGTTCCCGCGCCCACGTCCCAGAAAACAGCCCCCGGCGTTAAATCCAGCTTTGCCAGGGAAACCGCACGGATCTCACTCTTGGTCATAGGAAGTGTGCCGCGGATAAATGCACTGTCCTGCATAAACGGATTCTCCTTATCGTTGTCTTCTCATTTATCAATCTTTTCTTTCATCTTTTTTCTTTTCCTTCCCCCGTTCATCCCTACCGATATTCCACATACCAGTACACAGCCCCGGTCACGGCAAAGTAAAACCAGGTTGCCGGGTTGGAAAACCAGGTGGTAAAGAAAGAAAGTGCCATATACATAGCCATCTGGGCATAGAACACATGGCCTACGGGATTTTTTATGTAGGAGATTCTGCGAACCAGAAGCGCACAGACCGCCCCCAGTACTGCGCCAAAGACAACTACACCCCAAAATCCAAAATCATAGTAGGCATCATAAATCAATGTCAGCGTCGTCAGCTCCGGCTTGGTGCTGTAAATCGGGTAAACCACCCATTCCGGCTTTAAAAATTTCAGCCCCGTAAGGGCAAAGACGGGAAAAAGCATCCGCCGCCCCAGAGTGTAGGCGGCAAGTTCCTCCACCAGGCAGTTAAAATTGTCGTAATTATTCGCTATATAAATGTACGGCTGCGTGATAAAGATAGGCGTAGCCGGATTTTTCATGGCAAAGATTCCGTTTAAATACTCCACACTGTGGCTCCGGGCAATGGTCAGCACCAGATAGGCCGGGATCATCAGCCCCGCCACCAGAAAGACACGGATAAAAGGCAGTCTGTGTTTCACGGAAAGAAAGGTAAATACAGCCATTCCCACGGCAAATATCAGCTGAAACCGGGAAACACAGAGTACCGGGATAAAAAGGCTTATCAGGGTAAAGATAAGGACGATAATTCGCCTTCCTCTGCGGTGAACGTCCATCGCCATAAAGAAGAGGACAGCCAGCGAAGGAGTCAGTACACAGGAAACCGTAAAATAATGAAGGCCGCTGATATGGAAATAGGAATAAGCGTGAGGCATATCGCGCACAAACAGCGGGACATAGCCCAAAAGCAGCGCTTCCAAAAGGAATGCCGCCAGGGAAATCAGCGTTACAGCGATAACCGATACAAACAGGGTGTGTTCATACCGCCGAAATTCCCGCCGGCTCTCCTGCGGGAGGACGGGCAGTTTGCCGCCGGCCTGTTTTTTTATCCAGTGCGGCAGCTTCGGCGGGCCTGCCCACTTTTCGGTCAGGGAAAAACTGCCGTAAAAGGCCAGAACCACAGCCAGAAAACAAAGCCAGGTCATCATCTGCCACTGGCTCTGAAGACGGCTTAACTTCAGGCAGGAAATCGCCTGCCCGCCGACAAAAAAGAGGCCAAAAAGCCCCCGAAGGTGAATAAAACTGCCAGAAGCCCTGTAATCCTTCCAGTACAGATACAGGGCTCCGGCCATAAGTACCAGGCCGGATGGAAAAAACCACCCGAGCCTGGAAAAAACAAAACTTATCACATAGGTAATCAGATAAATTCTCATTGATTTATAAACTCTCTCATGAAATTCTCAACTTCTGCAGTCGTGGCAAAACTCATGGCCTGATCGGCTACGGCCTGAAGCTCTTCGGTGCTGTACTCCGTGATCATCTTTCTTGCACGCAGAATCGCGGAGGGGCTCATGCTGAACTCATTTAAGCCGAAAGCCAAAAGCAGAGGAATCATCATCGGATCGCTGGCCGCTTCACCGCACATGCCAACCATAATCCCTTCTTCTCTTGCACAGGTGATGATCCGCTTAATGCTTCTGAGCACTGCCGGGTTAAAGGTGGAATACAGGTAGGAAATCTTATCGTTGCCGCGGTCTACGGACATGGTGTACTGGGTTAAGTCATTGGTTCCGATGCTGAAGAAATCCACTTCCTTGGCAAAGATATCCGCAATCAGTGAAGCGGCCGCGGTTTCCACCATAATGCCTAATGGAATATCTTTATTAAAGGCAAAACCCTTGTCGGTAAGTTCTTCCTTAATCTCCTCCACTAATGCCTTAACCTGACGGTATTCATCGATACAGGTAACAAGCGGAATCATAATCTTAATGTTTCCAAAAGCAGAAGCGCGAAGGAGTGCGCGAAGCTGCGGACGATATACATCATCCTTCCGATCCAGACAGAAGCGGACTGCACGGTAGCCCAGGAAGGGATTTTCATCCTTTTCCAGACCCATGTAGGGGATCTCCTTATCGCCGCCGATATCTAAGGTACGGATAATCACCGGTTTGCCGTTCATCGCAATGGCAACCTTTTTGTAAGCCTCAAACTGCTCTTCCTCAGTAGGCATAGCATCCCGATCCATGAACAAAAACTCGGTTCTGAACAGACCTACGCCCTCGCCGTCGTACTGGAGAACCTTGTCCACATCCTCAGGCTTGCCGATATTGGCCACAACCTCTACATGAACACCGTCCTTGGTCACGGAAGGCTTGCCGATGTACTGCTCTAATTCCTTCTTTTCCTTTAAGAATGCTGCCCTCTTTCCCTGGTACTCCGCTAAAATACTGTCCTCGGGGTTTACCAGAACCGTTCCGTCCGTACCGTCCAAAACCAGAACATCCCCGTTCTTTACCTCATTAAGGATACCGGTTAAGGCAACCACGGCCGGGATCTCCAGGGCCCTTGCCAGGATAGCGCTGTGGGAGGTTCTCCCGCCCAGTTCGGTTACGATTCCTGTTACATTTGCCGGGTTGATGCCCGCAGTCATGGAAGGGGTTAAATCCTTTGCCAGGATAATGCTTCCTTCCGGCAGTGCAGCGATATCCACGGATTCCACACCCAGAAGAACCTTCTGCATCCGGGTCTTGATATCCTTCATATCGGTAGCCCTCTGCTGCATCAGTTCATCGCCCATGGAAGCGAATACATTCGCATAGTTGGTGCAGACGGTTTCAATGGCAAATTCGCTGTTGACGCTGTCGCTGGTAATCATCGCCTCGATTTCGCCGGTAAGCATAGGATCGGAAAGAAGCATAATATGCCCGTTTAATATCTCGGCTTCCTTCTCGCCTACCCTCTGTGCCAAATCCGCAGCCAACGCCTCGGTCTGCTTCATACTGGTTTCCAGCGCTCCCTTAAAACGCTGAATCTCCGCTGCTGCATCGGTGACATTCTCCCTCTTAATCACCAATTCTTTTTCTTCGACAATAACAACCTTTCCGATTCCTATTCCTGCCGAAGCTCCTGTTCCCTTGTACATAAATACTACCTCCTCATGAATAATCTATGTCCAAGCCCAGATTTTCCGTTCCGGATTTACCGGATGCCGTCCCGGGCCTGTCATCAATTTTACTCAGCGGTCAATAACGGTAAAGCCTTACTCTCCCAGTCCGTCATTGACAATCTTCACGATGGCGGCTAACGCCTCTTCTTCATCCTCTCCCTCACAGATGAATTCCAGTTCACTCCCGCACTTAATGCAGGCACCTAAAACACTCAGCACACTCTTGGCATTAGCCATCGTATGATGGTGATGGAAATTTATGGAAGATTTATATTGAATTGCTTCTTTACAGAGAATTCCTGCGGGCCGCAGGTGAAGCCCGCTTGGATTTTTAATCACTACTTTTGCCTTTACCATCCTGTCCCTCCGTTACTGCCTGTGTCTTCTGTCGTTGCTTCCCCGGAAAATCCGGGCATTGGATGACTGCTGTCCCCGGCAGCGGCCCCGCTTTCCGTTTCGGCTTCACTGCCCGGGGCTGTATCGGTTTCCGAGCCGGAAGCCGATCCGGTTTCACCGTGTCCGGGACTGAAGGCTTCAACCTGATTGCTTCCTGCCGGCGTGTGATCTTCTTCGCTTGAACTTTCCTCGGTTTCCCTGCGGCTTTCCTTCGTCGAAACGATGACCTGGAAATCCGAATGTCCCACCAAAAGAACCTCTTCTAATCCGTCAATCGTCAGCACACCCTGATGCGTGCCGGGAAGCATCTGGGAAACATCCATCTCCACGCTGAGATCCGAAACTTCAATCCCTTCCAGATCAGCGTTTAACCCCTCTAAGGTAATCTCCACGGAATCGCTGCTGTATTCATAGAGATAGGCACTGTTTTCTCCCTCTTCAATAATCCGGTTGGTCGGCACAACTAAGGTCTTTTGTTCCAGCCTCTCCACCTTTAATCGGACGGTTACCTGGCTGTTCCATGGAATACTGATATTTTCCTTATCCGGCAGATAATCCTCGACATCCACCACAATCACCCGGTCTTCGGTTGCGCCGTCCAAGTTCAGCACGCTCCCCGGAATCCGAATCGACGGAATAGAGGCAATCACCGATTCCACACCGATGACCGATACCGTATCTGCGGAGGTTTCCATCCCCATATAGCGGCAGTTCTCTGCCGGCTCACCGCTGACATCAAACTCTAATGCCATTACCTTGGTTTTCATCACATAGACGGTGTAGGCAATTTCCTTCACATTCATGCTTACCCGCTCGTCAAGGCTGAGTTTATTGCCGTTGGCATCATAAAAAATCGGAACGGCGGTGCCGGCGGTTTCCGCATGGATATCCTGAATATTAAGTTCCACACCTACCGAGTTAATCCGGCCGATAATGGATTCCGGCCCGCGAAGCGTTACCATCTTCGGATGAAGTTCAATCCTGTCCACCTCGTAGCCGGCCGCCGCCGTGCCCTGCGGGTTGACCTGCAGATCAAAATCTTTTTCCTGGATCTGTTCGGTCTTCACCCGGATAACGCCCGGCTTTACCGCTACGGATTCCAGAAGATAATCCTTATTATTTAAGACTTCCACAGAAACAGGAACCGTACCCGTGGCCGGATAATAATCCGCCAGGTTAATATAGGCTTTAAAATCCGCCGCGGAAACGCTGTTCTGATCCATGCTGTGCACCTGATAATTTACGGTAACCGTACTTTTTTTTGTGTCCAGCTCATAGGCCAGACCCGCATTCTCCAAAACAGCCGCATTCTGCACTTCTAAAGGAATTTCCCTGGATCGGTTTTCCAAAGGATTGGAAACACTCACCACGGCAAACCAGATAAAGAAGGCAATAATGACGGAAAGTATTTTCAGTCCAAGATTACGTGTGAGTATTTCTTTCATTCTTTAGCCTCCCCTTCCATAATTTAAACTTGCTGGTGGAAGCGGTGCCGGCTTCGTCATTATCGGATAAAATCTTCCGCAGACCTTCCCCGTCGCTGACCCGGGTAAGCTTTCCTCCCTCGGCCACCGTAACACGCCCGGTTTCCTCCGAAACAATAATGGTAAGGCTGTCTGTCGTTTCCGAGATGCCTACGCCAGCCCGGTGCCGGGTTCCCAGATCCTTACTGATGGTCATATTGTCCGAAAGAGGAAGGTAGCAGGTTGCCGCCGTTACACGTCCCCCCCGGATAACCACTGCCCCGTCGTGAAGGGGCGTATTATGTTCAAATATATTAATGAGCAGCTGGCTGCTGACCAGCCCGTTAATCTCTATCCCGGTTCGTTCGATTTCTTTTAATGTATCATTTTTCTCAATGACCATCAGTGCTCCCGTCTTTACCTTGGCCATCTCAAAGGTAGCCTTTACGATCTCATTCACGGTTTTATCCGAAAAACCGCTCTCTTCCTTCCCGTCGTCAAACAGACGGATATTGTTTAAAAGCGTCTGGCTTCCCAACTGTTCCAGCGCCTTTCTAAGTTCGGGCTGAAAGATAACCAGAAGTGCCGTAGCTGCAATTGCCGCCGTCTTCTCCAAAAGCCAGAGAATCGTCCGCAGTTCAAACAGCGCCGCCAGAAGCATAAATGCCAGAATTACTGCCAATCCCTTTAACAACGTCCATGCCCTTGTATTCTTAATCCAGTACAAAATCTCATAAATCAAAAAGGCGATAATGATAATTTCCACCAGATTGGAAATACTGATTCTCTGCAAAAATGACAGCCAGGAGCGAAGAACATTCAAAAGTTCCGCCATGGTGCCAGATTCCTCCCTTCTCAGGATTCATTCCTTTTATTAATTCTCTGCACCTTGACATCCGGTGCACTTACGGCGATCTTCGGAACCGCCTTAACATAGTAATAATAATCATCATCCTCATACTGCAGAAATTCCGTCCGTGAATAATCCACAGCAAACAAAAAAAACTGAACTACAAACGCCAGTAAAACCGAAACCAGCGCCCCTAAGGCCACGGACCCAATGGATAAATTTACATTGAGTTTGGAATCTCCGATAAAGATTACCGCCAGTTCAACCACCATCCCCGCAGCGATGGCTACCGTCCAGGCATAGGCCATGGACCGGTTCCGGATAAGAAACACCACGACAACCGTAAGCGCGAAGGCCAGCACCATCAAGATCATCCTGTCGTTAGAAAAAATGCTTTTTAATACCTGCCCATACTTCTGCACAATATCCGTCGCCGCTGTTCCCGCCAGCACCCCGGCATTCTGCTTGGCATAGACTAAAAGATAATAGAGAAAAATGCCAAAACACATGGGGATCGCCGAAAAAAGCCCGCAGGACAGTCCCACCACTAAAGGAACCACATAGGGAATCTGGAGGAAAAACAATACCGGCGTCAGCACCATAAGGTAAGAATCTCCCGGCTGAAGAGCACCGTATAAAATCATGGCAATCACCACAAAAATCCCGGTAATCACTGCCAGTTCCATGGATAATCCCGATAAATGGGCCAGCATATACACTGCTGCTATAAAGGAGGTGGCACTCAGCGGAAGACACGCACATAAAAGGCCAAGGGTCAGCGGAAACATCAGACCATTGAGTTTTTCTAAAAAGCCCAGCTGCCTGTTCAGCAGAAGAAATACTGCCAGCGCATAGAAAAATTTCAGTGCCGGGTTAAGATAAAAATTATACCTCGCGTAGAAGGCTTTCAGACGTTCCTTAAATACCAGAAGACCTATCATGCCGAATGCCCTCCTTTGTTATCTCCCTTTCCCGGTTCTGCTGCGTGTAGCGCTTTTCCAGACGCCTTAGCTTCGCCACATACACCCGCATACCGCCTCTGGCATACGCATACCGCCGTCGGTAAACGAAAAAAACAAGCAGCAGGTAGAGCAAAAGGCCCGCAAAATAAAGCAGGGCAAAATGTTTTCCCAGATCAAGAAGCATCTCCATCTGAAGGCTGCTCAAAAGTTCTTCCAGGTGATACAGTCCCCACAGCACCGCTGCCAGGCAGCAGCAGAACGTATATCCGAAAAATGCGGCCATCAGGTGGCTGCTGATATAATCGCTTTTAAAATAACGGTTTAACGGGAAGATTTTTTTTCCTTCTTTTTTTTCAAACATGGCAATTCCTGTCATTAATTTGATTTTCTCTTCATTCAGCATGTTGCCGCTCCTTCTTCCAGAAATGTCAAGACTTTCCTTGTCATATCAATTAAGTATACCATATAATTCTTATCTTTGCGAGGGGGTATGCTAAATTTTTCATAAATTTTAAGAGGGATGTAAAGAAGGCAAAAAAACTGCCGCGGAATGCTTGCGGCAGTTTTTTTGAGAGAATGTAGAATAAGATAAAATATCAAAAGATTTTAGGAAAGCTGGTCGAGTACCCAATTTACATCGTCTGTCGTTTTCAGCTTTTCCAGACGTTCCTGGTCTTCGAGAAGGGTGCAGAGTTTGCTTAGAAGATCCAGGTGCTCGTCACCGATTCCGGCGATGCCGAAGACCAGCTGGGCTTTTTCTGCGCCGAAATCTACGCCTTCCGGATACTGGAAGAATACGATTCCGGTTTTCTTTACTGTACCTTTGGCCTGGGTGGTTCCATGGGGGATGGCTACACCCATGCCGATGTAGGTGGATACCAGTTTTTCACGTTCCTGCATGGCGTCAACGTAGGTGTGATCGACATAGCCAAGTTTAACGAGCATCTCTCCGGCGGCCTGAATGGCTTCTTCCTTGGTTACCGGGGTTTGGCCAAGATGAATGCCGTCGGCGATGATGACCTGTTTCTTTACCGGGACATCGGGAATTACGATGTCTGTGTTTTCTCCGGTTTCGGAAACGGCGGGGGCATCCCCGGTGGTCAGCTGTACGTATAAGGCGTCTAAGGCAGGGTCGGCCAGGAAGTTTCCGATGGTGATGAGCTGGGCCTGGGGCGCGGATTTCTTGGCACGGTCGGCCAGGGTTGTCTGTACGACGGCGATATCGCAGTCGGAGGGGATATTATCTACGGATGTATTGGTTACGGTGATATCCGGGCGGTTGGCTTTGATGCGGTTACGGAACTTTGTTGCGCCCATGGCGGACGAACCCATACCTGCATCACAGGCGAAGATAATTTTCTTAATTCCGACAGCATTTTCGATGGTTCCCGGAGCAGAAGGGGTTTCTCCCTTTGCCTGGGCTTTCATGGCTGCCATCTCGCTCTGGGCTTCTTCCAGGCTCTTTCCTCCGGCCATCTTTACCAGCACCGAGGCAACGGCGAAGGAAACACCCGCGGAGAGAATTACGCCGATAATTACCTTAAACATATCCGATCCGGGGGTCATCATCAGGTAGGCGATGATGGAACCGGGGGATGCCGGGCCGGACAGACCGCAGCCCGTCATATTAAACCAGAAGATACCAACGATACTTCCCAGAATCGGGGCAATAATCACCAGCGGATTCATCAGGATATAGGGGAAGTAAATTTCATGGATGCCGCCCAGAAGGTGGATAATTACCGCACCGGGAGCGGAGTCCTTGGTTGCCTTATCTTTACAGAAAATCATATAGGCTAACAGCACGCCAAGGCCGGGGCCGGGGTTGGGTTCCAGCATGTACATAATGGATTTTCCCGTTTCGGCGGCCTGCGCCGTGGCAATGGGGGTGAAAATGCCGTGGTTGATGGCATTATTTAAAAACAGTACCTTTGCCGGTTCGATGAACACGGCAATCAGAGGAAGAACCTCATGTTCTACCAGGGCATTTACACCGCCGGAGAGAACCTGAAGGATTCCGCTCATTATCGGGCCGATCGCGATATAGCCAAGCATAGCTAAGAGCATACCGATAATCCCGGCGGAAAAGTTATTAATCAGCATCTCGAAGCCTGCCGGCATACGGCCTTCCATGGCTTCGTCAAATTTCTTGATGCAAAAGCCTGCCAGAGGGCCCATAACCATAGCAGCCATCAGCATCGTAATGTCCGTGTTGCTCAAAATCGCGCCGATAACGGCAATTGCGCCGACAACCCGGCCCCGGTCGCCGCCGATCATCCGGCCTCCGGTCGAAGCAATTAAAATAGGAATCAGATAGGTCAGCATCGGGCCGACCATGCTGTTAAATCCTTTATTGGGTATCCACCCGGTATCTATAAACAGGGCGGCAAGAAAACCAAAGGCAATCAGCGCACCGATATTGGGCATAACCATTGCCGATAAAAATTTGCCAAATTTCTGTACATTATTCTTCAACGATACTCCTCCTCATTCTGGGCGAAAGCGTCGAAGAACTGATTGAAGAAAAAGGCTGCTGTTCTCACAGGAGGGTACATCCGGGGCTCCCTCTCCCCGCTGCACCTCTACAAAACTTCTACATGAAACCTGCGGCAGTCTTCTAAGAAGTCTTCCGGTAATTTTCCGTCCGAAACAACGATGTCCACCTCGGCCAGACTGCAGATATTAAATGTGCTCTTTTCGCCGATTTTTGAAGAGTCAATCAGGACAATGGTCTGTTCGGACTGGCGTATCGCGGTCTGCTTAAGCACCGCCTCGTCATTGCTCCCGCAGGTAAAGCCCGTGGCTTTATGGTAGCTGGTCACCCCTAAAAAGGTCTGGTTAAAATTCACCCGCTCTAATTCCTTTACCGCCGAAATCCCGTACACACTCTGGCTGTAGCGGTTTAACCTTCCGCCGGGAAGAATCACCGTGGGCCGTGAAAGACTGGCCAGTTCCGTGGCGCAGCTTAAACCCGTCGTATAGATCAGGTTTGACTGGTCGGGTAACTGGTGGGCCAGCATGGTCGTCGTGCTTCCCGAATCGATAAAGATCGTCGTGTCCGGCCGAAGCAGGGAAAGGGCTTTTTCGGCAATGAACTGTTTTTCCGGAATATTGCGGACAGATCGTTTGCTTAGATAGTCGTCCGTCCCAATCACCATCTGCACCGACTTTGCCCCTCCGTGAATCCGCACAATTCTCTTGGCATTGTCTAAAAGTTTCAAATCGGTGCGCAGCGTCATCTCCGATACCTGCGGAAAAGCTTCCTTAATTTGAGAAAAACTCACCGTTTCATTCTTATTAATCAGTTCAACAATCGCATTTCTGCGCATTTCCATAGAATCCAATCGTACCTCCCGTCTGTGCCAGGGCCCCGGACGGGAGGATGGCACATTTTATTTTTCGATAAAGTTTTCCAGCAGATACTCTTCTGCCTCCGGACACCATAAGCCCTGATGTGCGTCAACAATATCCGCCAAGGCAATCAGACGCTGATCCTTATTCTCCTCGCCCTTTGCCCGCAGATCCGTTAAAGCGGTCAGCGGCATGGAAAGCCAGGTATAGATTAACTTCTTTCCGCCGGGGATCTTCGGCAGGTTCAGCGTGGTTTCGGCTGCTGCGTCCAGTCCGCCGATATGGGTTACCATAACTGCCGGATTGATGCGCTTTGCGGCCGTAAGTTCCAGAGATTCAATCATATCTGCGGTATTTCCGCCCGTGGTTCCCATAACATGGGTTGAATTATAATGTACATCGTAAAAATTCATGGTTGCAGAAAACTTGCTGTCGGTCGGACCGGCAAAGAAATTCAGACAGCCGTCACGTCCTAAAATCGCGCTGGACTGGGTTACTACCGCGGCTACCGGCGCATAGCAGAGAACATCATCATAACCGGTTCCGCCGGAAATCCGCAGAAGCTCAGCTACCGGATCATCAAACTTTCCAGTATTGACAAAATGAACTTCAATGCCTTCCTTTGCATACTCCTGCGGCGGGAAAAGCTGTGCTGCGCGATCCAGACGATCCTGATCCAAATCAGTTACAACCACCATCGAAGGACGTACATCCCGGTGAAGGGCGTAGGTTAAGGCACCCAGACCCATAGGGCCTGCTCCTGCCGTAATCGCCAGCTTTCCGTTCTCCTTAATGCCCATCTGGTGCGTGTACACACCCATCTGCGTATGATAGGCAGCGTTAAATGCACCGATGCTGCAAGACATGGGTTCTGCAAGAGAAGCCTCATAATAGGCACGTCCCTTGTACTCTAAAAGGCATCCCAGTTCCATAACCTCTGCCGGAATAATGCAGTAGGTCGCATCCCCGCCGAAAAATTCATAGGAGTAGCCCGGGCTCCACATGGTTCCCTTGTAGTTTAATGCCGGCTGAAGGGTGAACTTCATCCCTGGTTTAAAGGTTTCCTGATGGTTCTTCCCTACCTTGACAATGTCCCCGGCAAATTCATGGCCCATAATCGCCGGATGTTCAGCCACATCATCGTGAACACGTTTGTGCTTTTCGCCAAGGATGGCACACTTATAGGTTGACATACAGATGCTGTCCGATACTACCTTAACCAGAATCTCATCATCCGTGATCTCCGGCAGTTCAAATTCTTCCAGTCTTAAATCGTTTGCTCCATGTAATCTTACGCCCCTTGCTTTCATTATAAAACTCCTTTCTTATCATAACCTAAAATGCTTTGTTATTTCAACAATTATTTTCTTTTTCCTTCTATTATTTATAGAAAACTCCCGCTCATGAATAACATATCAATTTTCTGCTGAAGGTTATAAGGAATGAAAAACAACCTTCGGCATTAATTCTTTAATCACCTCGTACTCTGCCGCCTGGGTTCCGCTGCACATAACATTTGCCGCACCGGTTGCCGTGGAGAGGCGTACAGCTTCTTCAAGGCTCATCCCGGACTCTTCGGCTACGGCAAGGGCTGCAACAACGCTGTCGCCTGCGCCCACGGTGCTCCCCACCGGAACTTTCAGACCTTCGGCATAAACGGTTCTTTCTTCGGTCACATAGAGCGCTCCCTCACTGCCCATGGACACTACAATCTTGGTTATGCCGTACTGCGCCATCAGTTTTTTTGCCGCCGCTTCTAATTCTTTCGGTGTGCTTAAGGTTTCATTTAACAGACGGGAAATCTCATGGTTATTGGGTTTAATCAGATAAGGGGACGCCTTTAATCCGGCTTCGAGCAAATCGCCGTCGGCATCAAGGATAACCTTGGCTCCGCTCTCCCTGCAGGCTTTTACCCAGGTTCCATAGGTGTCCTTCGGCGCTCCCTTGGGAAGGCTTCCGGACAGAACAACGATATCCTCCTTTGACAGCTTTCCTAAAAGTTCCCGTAAAAGATCATTTAAAATATCTTCGGTTACGGTAAGCCCCGGTTCATTAATATCGGTGTTGGTGTGGCGTTCGGGGTCTACAACTTTCAGGTTCGTGCGCGTTTCTCCCGGGATAAAGTGGAAGCAGGATGCAAGGTTCATCGCTTCTAGAGCCGATAAAATTGCCTTTCCTGTCCCTCCCCCAAGAATTCCTGTAGCAATACTTTTGCTTCCCAGCTTGTCAATGACTTTTGAAACATTGATTCCTTTTCCGCCGGGATCTGTCCGCATAGCGGTTATGCGGTTTACACTGTCTACGGTGAACGATAAAATCTCCACCGTTTTATCCAGTGCGGGGTTAAGTGTTACCGTGTAAATCATACGGCGTCCTCCTTTTCTGTTGAATTAACAACTTTACTTTTGTTTCAACAACTTTAATCTTATAATAGCAGGTTTTTTACGGGTTGTCAACTGTTATTTCAAAAATTTTGAAAATAATTCCAAAAAAAAATCCCCTTTGTCTAAGGGGATTTTTGACCGCTGTTTCGCTGCGGCTTTGTTTTTCTTTTTATTCGTAACGCAGGGCGTCGATGGGATCAGATTTTGCGGCCTTGGACGCCGGGTAAAGTCCGAAGAAAATGCCCACCATGGCAGAAAAGCCCACCGCCAGTAAAACAATCAAAGGTTTAATTACCACGGGGACGCCAAGAACCATGCCGCCGATAGACACTAAACCGGTTCCGATAATAATTCCAATAATTCCGCCCATCGCCGAAAGAATGGCGGATTCCGTTAAGAACTGAATAAGAACATCGCGGGTTTTCGCGCCAAGGGCTTTGCGGATACCGATTTCCCTGGTTCGCTCGGTTACGGATACGAGCATAATGTTCATAATGCCGATTCCGCCGACCAAAAGAGAGATTGCGGCGATTCCTCCTACGGCAGCGGACAGACCGCCCATCACCTGATCGACAGAACCCATCTCGTCCACGGCAGTCTGGACATAGAGCTGTTCAGGACTCCGGCCTTTTACCTTGGCGATGTAATTCTGCAGGCGCGTGTAAAAATCTGCCAAATCCACATCTTCCGAAGCAAAGACATGGAGAACGCCAAAGAAATCGTTGGGCCAGGTTAAGATGGTGTAGGGAATGTAGGCAGCTCCGTTATCACTGTTTCCGCCCATCATCAGCTTCTGAAAAGGACTCATCTCCTTGCGGTAGACACCGACGACGGTAAAGTCCATGGTATCGCCGTAGAACGTTGTCCGAAACATTTTTCCTACGGCGTTTTCAGTGCCGAAAAGTTTCATGGCGCTGTCTGCGTCCATCAGGGCGTTGCGTTTCCTTCCCAGGATATCACCTTCATTTAAGTAGCGTCCGTAAACAACATTAACCGGCTGCACATCCTGATAATTATAGTCAATTCCACTAAATTCAAACCGAACTTTATTCCGTCCGAAAACGGCTTCGGCAGTTTCATAAGCGTTGCTGTCAATATAGGCAATTTCATCGCCGAACACCTCCTTGACCCGGGCCATCTCATCTAAGGTGAACCAATCGCTCTGGCGGAAGTCGTCAATCATCCAGCTACGCACCTGCACAAAGCCCTGGGTGATGCCGATATCCTGATAAAGGCTGGCAAACATACTGCGCATGGTATCGCCGATGGAAACGATGGAGATAACCGAACCGATGCCGATAACGATACCGAGCATAGTCAGGATGGCACGCATTTTATTTGCGCGGATGGCGGAGAATGCCATCGCCATATTTTCTAAGAGCATGGATTATCCCCTCCTTTCTTTACATCGCTGACGATCTGACCGTCGCGGAAGCGAATAACCCGGTCGGTGAAGGCGGCGATATCCTCTTCATGGGTTACGACAACGACCGTTGCCCCTTCCTTGTGCAGGGCGCTGAACAACTCCATAATTTCCACCGACGAGGCGGTATCTAAGTTTCCGGTCGGCTCATCGGCTAAAATCAGCGGAGGTTCGTTGGCCAGGGCGCGGGCGATGGCGACCCTCTGGCGCTGCCCGCCGGAAAGCTCATTGGGCATGTGTTCAAATCTTGCCCCCAGACCTACACGCTCTAAAAGGGCAAGGGCACGTTCACGCCGCTCTTTTTTCGATAAAATATGGGCGTAGGTCATGGGAAGTTCTACGTTTTTTACGGCGGTCGTCCGGGGAATCAGATTAAAAGACTGAAAGACGAAGCCGATTTTCCGGTTGCGCACCTCGGAAAGCTGGTTCGGGGTTAAGCTTGCCGTGTCGATGCCGTCCAGATAATAATGCCCCAGCGTCTGCCTGTCCAGACATCCCAGGATATTCATCAGCGTGGATTTTCCTGAACCGGACTGCCCCATAATGGCGACAAATTCGCCGGGCTTGATGGTCAGGTTAATCTTTTTTAAACCCAGAACCTTAATTGCACCGGTGTCATAGATTTTTACCAGATTTTCCAGGCGGATTAAATCTTCGGAAACATTTTTTGTCATGTAGTCGGGGAGTTTATTTTTCTTTTTCCCCAGACTGCGGATAAGATTATGTTTTACATCCATAGATGCTCCTTGCTGTTTTGTTCTTTCTATACCATTAGAAAATCCGCCTTATAAGATTTCTTTTTAAGATTTTTTCCTGTTGCCGGCGGATTTCTGGCTGGTTATGTATCAAAAGTTACTGCATCATCGGCATTACCGTCATTCCCTCGGCGTACATCGAAGAGGCCGAGATAACGATGCTGTCGCCTTCCTTCAGGCTTCCTTCTTCCAGAGGCAGAAGTTCAACCAGGATATCGCCTTCCACGCCGATTTCCACCGGAACTTCTTTGATCTGACCGTTTTCCACCTTCTGCACGCACAGACTTCCGTCGTCTTTTTGCAGCAGGGCCGAGGAGGGGGCGGTTAATACATTTTCGGCTTCTTCCAGAAGGATTTCCGCCCGGGCTGTAATTCCGGCAATCAGGCCGCTGTCCTTATCGGAAATCTCCACGGTCGTGGGGATAACCCGTTCGCTCGAACCTCCGCCCTTTTCCTCTCCGGTAGGGGAGATATTGGCAACAACGCCCTCCACGGTTTTTCCGTTTAAGATATCGGCATGGATGGTAACCGGCTGTCCGATCTTGACCTTGCCGATGGAATACTCGCTGACCTTGATTTCCAGTTCAAGCTGATCTAAGTTTTCTATAATAAACATGGGGCGGTCGTCCTCGGGTTTATCGGCAAACTGGCCTACCTTGGTGTTTACCCGGGTTACGGTTCCGCTTATCGGGCTTTTGACCTGCGCGTTTTCCAGGGCTTCCCGGCGTTTCTCCAGGGTAAATGCGGCATTTTTAATCTGTAAATCGTAGGATTCATCGGCAGCGGGCCTTCCGCCGACCAGATGAAAAGAGGAAAGCTCGCGCAGGGCGTCCGCATAGGTATTCTGTGCATTTTCCAGGTTGACGATCGGTTCGCTTCCGCCCTGGACAAGAATGGCCGTCCGGTCTAAGGCTGCCTTTGCCGCCTGGACATTCTGGGCAGCCTTGGCATAGCCGTTTTCCGCGTCTTTCTGCTGTTTATTGCGGGTGGCTACCGCTAAATCATATTCGTTCTGTGCCATCTCCACTTCTTTGAGCAGGTCGTCACTGTCCACAATGGCAAGAACCTGATCCTTTTCTACATGATCGCCTTCCTTCACCTTTAACTCCAGCACTTCGGCGTGAAGGTTGGATACCACATCGGCGCTGTCTGTTCCGGAAACCGGGCCGTTTGTCGTCAGACGATTCTGTACGGTTCCCGATGTCAGTGCCATCACGGGAACCGGCATGGCTGTCGGTTCTTTTTTTCCTGCCGTTGCCTTAAAGGCGATAAAGAGCACTGCCGCAGCCCCCAAAACGGTAAGAACCTTACGTTTGGTGCTCCATTTTTTCCTGGGCTTTCTTCCGGCGGAGGGGCTTTTCTTTCTGCCCTTTTTCGGTTTCCCCTCGGGCTCTTCTGCCATCAGCCGTGCAACCTCCCGGTCAAACTCCTGATCCTCTATACTTTTTTCTCTATCCTCTGCTGTCTTATTTTCTTTATTTTCCATACAAAAATCCTCCTTCTGTCACGTATAACGAAGGAGGATTTCCATTTACTTCAAAATAAACCTTACTATTCACACAGATTCATGGTAACCGGCAAATCCGTCAATTTGTTATCTGCGCCTCGACAAGTCGTCCGCCGCAGTATTTCTCCCGCAGCTTGGGCTTTTCGATTTTCCCGGTAGGATTGCGCGGAATTTCAGCAAAAATAATCTTTTTCGGGCGCTTATAGCGGGGAAGTTCTTTGCAGAAGGACTGAATTTCTTCCTCTGTACACTCCATCTCCGGTTTTACCTCGATAATCGCCGCCGTTATCTCGCCCAGACGCTTGTCCGGAAGACCAATCACCGCCACATCGTGCACGGACGGGTAAAGACGGATAAAGTCTTCAATCTGAACAGGATAAATATTTTCCCCGCCGGAGATAATCACGTCTTTTTTGCGGTCAACCAAAAAGATAAAACCATCCTCATCTTCCATCGCCATATCTCCGGTGTAGAGCCAGCCGTGATCTAAAACCTCCGCGGTTGCCTTGGGATCGCGGTAGTAACAGGTCATCACCCCCGGGCCCTTTACCGCCAGTTCGCCGACCTCGCCCCGGGCGACAAGCTGGTGTTTTTCATCGACAATCTTTACCCGCCAGCCAAATCCGGGCACGCCGATAGCGCCTACCTTATGAATATTCTCCACGCCAAGATGCACGCAGCCGGGGCCGATGGACTCGCTGAGTCCGTAGTTGGTATCGTATTGATGGTTCGGGAAATACGTCTTCCAGTGACGGATTAAGCTGGGCGGAACCGGCTGAGCGCCGATGTGCATTAACCTCCACTGCGAAAGTTCATAGTCCGAAAGTTTTAAGCGTCCGCTGTCCAATGCTTCCAGCATATCCTGCGCCCACGGCACCAGAAGCCAGACAATCGTACATTTCTCCTTGGAAACCGCATCCAGAATGTATTCCGGCTTGGTTCCCTTTAAAAGCACGGCCTTGCTTCCCGAAAGCAGGGAACCGAACCAGTGCATCTTTGCCCCGGTGTGGTAAAGCGGCGGGATGCATAAAAAGATATCCTCCCTGCCCTGTCCGTGGTGGTTTTGCTCCACCCGGCAGGAGTGAATCAGGCTTTCATGATTGTGCAAAATTGCCTTGGGAAAACCCGTGGTTCCGGAAGAAAAATAAATCGCCGCATCGTCCTCTTCCCAGAGGGTAATGTTCGGGGATTTGCTGGAACAGTCCGCGGTGATCGCCTTGTAATCCTCGGCAAAGGATGGGCAGTTATCGCCCACAAAAAACAGTAATCTTCCCTTGCTGATATCGTCGGCAATCTCCTCCACACGCCCGATAAACTCCGGCCCAAACACCAGGATATCCACCTCGGCCAGCTCCACGCAATACTCGATTTCCTCTGCCGAATAGCGGAAATTTAAAGGCACGGCAAGCGCCCCTGTCTTTAAAATTCCAAAATAAATCGGAAGCCACTCTAAGCAGTTCATTAAAAGAATCCCTACCTTATCGCCCTTCTTTATCCCGCGGGACAATAAAAGGTTGGCAAAACGGTTCGCCTTCTCATTAAACACCTGCCAGCTGATTTCCCGGCGGTAATAGGCACTGGGACTTGGTTCCATCAGTTCATATTCCTTCCAGGTAACGCGCCTGGTTTCCTTTACCTCGGGGTTAATCTCCACCAGGCAGATCTCCTCCCCGTACAGCTGACTGTTTCGCTCCAGCAATTCTACAATGGTCATGTCTTTTCCCTCTGTCTTTTTCTATATTTTTCCGCCCTGCCATAATCCATGCTTCCTGCCGACACGACTTATCGGCACGGCTTATTCACTGCGGTTCACATGTTCACCACAACATTTATTCTCCAAATCCGGCATGGAAGGCAGCAAGATTAATCTCTACGGTCTTTGGCGGAACCGTACTGCGGATTACCGTTTCCCACTTCTCCCTGGGGAAGGGCAGGTGTCTGGCCGCCGCGCCGATCACTACCGTATTAAATACCTTGGCATTGCCCAGTTTTTTTGCCTCCTCCTGGGCGTTTACAACGATGGTGGAACAGATCGCCTGAAGACGCTCAATAATCCCCTCGGGATACTCTGCCATCCCTGCCGAAACCGTCATCGGCTCAATCTTCTGATCATTAACAATCAAAACGCCGTCCTTTTTTAAAAAATGCACATAGCGCAGGGCTTCCAGCCGTTCAAAGGCAATTAAAACATCCGCCTGGCCCTCCTCGACAATCGGCTCTGCCACCTGATCGCCAAACCGCACAAAGGTTACTACGCTTCCGCCCCGCTGTGCCATCCCGTGAACTTCGGAAATCTTTACATCGTATCCGCCTTCTCTGGCGATACCGCCCAAAACCCGGCTGGTAAGAAGCGTTCCCTGGCCTCCTACCCCGACAATCATAATATTCTTTGTTTCCATTCTACCGTTCCTCTCTATAAATCATAGCCTATTTCTGATTCCTTTGTTACTGTTTGCTCATTTTCAGCAACAACCGCTTGTTTATTGATTATTCATGCCAGTCCTTCCCCTACAGCAGCCGTCAGCCGGCATTGGGCGTAAAGGAAATCGCCTCGAAAGGACAGCGCTGCACACAAAGACCGCAGCCATTGCACATCACTTCATCGATAACGGCACGGCCTTCGCTGTCTTTAGTCATCGCCGGACATCCGGGCACAAGACACTGGCCGCATTTTTTACAGGCTTCGGGAATAACACGGCATTTTCCCTTGGGAACAGTCGTTTTTAAGAGTGCGCAGGGCGATTTGGCAATAATGACCGAAACCGCTTCTCTGGCTGTTTCTTCCTTTAAAAGCTTCTCCAGGCCCTGGGTATCAAAGGCATCGACTTCATAAACATGGGCAATTCCCATCGCCCCGCAGAGTTTATGCAGATCAATCGCCGGGACAATATCCCCCATCAGGGTCTTTCCGGTCGCTGCATGGTCCTGGTGCCCGGTCATGCCGGTGGTTGAATTATCCAGGATAATCACCGTACCTGTACCCTGGTTGTAGACCATGTTCATCAGTGAATTAACACCGGTATGTAAAAAGGTAGAATCTCCGATAACGGCAACCCAATCCTTAATAAATTCCCGTCCCCTTGCCTTCTCCATACCGTGAAGACTGGAAATGCTGGCCCCCATACAGATCGTCGTATCCACCACCGAAAGCGGAGCCACGGCACCCAAGGTATAGCAGCCGATATCCCCCGCTACATGGAGTTTTAATTTCTTCAGCACGGAAAATACGCTTCTGTGCGGACATCCGGGACAGAGGATCGGCGGCCTTGCCGGAACCTCGGCAGCCGGGGAATATTCCGGTTTTGTCCCGAGAACCTTTTCCCGAAGAAGGTTTGCGCTGTACTCACCCTGAACGGTAAAGATTTCCTTTCCAATCACGGAAATTCCCCAGGATCTTATCTGCTCTTCCATCACCGGCTCTAATTCCTCCACCACATAGAGGGTTTTTACGGAGGCGGCAAACTCTTCAATTAATTTCCTTGGCAGAGGATGAACCAGCCCAAGCTTTAACACACTGGCCTCAGGCAGGGCTTCCCGCACATACTGGTAGGGAATTCCGCTGGTAATCACGCCGATGTTCTTATCCCGGTATTCAATGCGGTTAATCTCCATCGTATTCGCGTCTTCCGCCATCGCCTGTAAGCGCTTCTCCACGGCCAGATGGCGCTTTATCGCGTTCATCGGCATCATTACCGTCTTGCGGATATCCTTGACATAGGGCTTATCGGCAACCTCTTCCCGCTCATCAAGACTCACCAGCCCCTGAGAATGGGCAAGGCGGGTTGTCGTGCGGACCATCATGGGCGTATCGTATTTTTCCGAAAATGCAAACGCCAGCTTCGTAAAATCCTTTGCCTCCTGGCTGTCCGACGGCTCCAAAACCGGAACCATGGCCGCCCGGGCAACCATGCGGCTGTCCTGTTCGTTCTGGGAACTGTAAATCCCCGGATCATCCGCGGCAACCAATACCAGACCGCCGTTCACCCCGCAGTAGGAAATCGTATACAGGGGATCGGCAGCAACATTCACCCCCACATGCTTCATCGACACCAGGGCGCGAACCCCGCTGATGGAAGCACCAATAGCGACCTCTGTTGCAACCTTCTCATTCGGCGACCATTCCGAATAAATCACATCTTTATAAGCGACAATATTTTCACTGATTTCTGTACTTGGGGTTCCTGGATAGGCAGCGGAAACCTTCACCCCCGCCTCATAGGCACCTCTGGCAATCGCTGCATTGCCCAGCATCATCTGCTGTACTCCATCTTCCTTCATCAATATAATTCCACCTTTCTTATGTTCGTACTTTGGGATGTATCATTAAACCCCGATATTTTGTTATTTTATCATATTTTTATTGCTTTGACTAGGGTTAATATTATCCATTTAATGCGTTGAAGGGATAAAAATTCAAGGGCCCGTTTTCGGCGGACCCTGTCAGGTTTAAAGCGATAACTTCTTAGTCTTCCGGAAACAGGCATAGAGTAAAACGTCTTAATCTCCCAGAATCTTCTTCTGCTTCGCATATACCTTCACATCATAGCAGGCGAACACATCCTCGATAAGCTGTGCCTCCGGCTTCCGGGTAAACATACTTACCGCCGGAACCAGCACCAGGCCAATCAGCATCGCGGCTGCACCGGCATTGATGGGCGACTGTAAAAGCACGGGGAAACTGCTGCGAAACAGCATATTGAGAATCATCAGGCCGGAGCCGAAGATAAAACTCGTCCACACGGCAGCCTTGGTCGCCTTCTTCCAGTAAAGTCCATAGAGGAACGGGGCCAGGAAAGCACCGGCAAGCGCACCCCAGGAAACACCCATTAGCTGGGCAATAAACGTAATATTGCTCTTATACTGGACAATGGCAATTACCACGGAAATAGCGATAAATACGATGATTAATGCCCGCATGGTAAACAGCTGCTTTTTATCATCCATATCCTTCATGCATGTATCCTTTAAAAAATCCAGGGTCAGCGTAGAACTTGAAGCCATAACCAGGGAAGATAAGGTGGACATGGACGCCGATAACACAAGGATAACCACCAGGCCGATTAACAGCGGAGATAAATTCGACAGCATGGTCGGGATAATGGAATCAAAACCGCCTGCCGCCAAATCCACCTGATCCGAATACAGCCGCCCGAAACCGCCGAGGAAATAACATCCGCCCGATACCACCACGGCAAACAGGGTGGAAATCACCGTTCCTTTATCGATAGCTTCCTCGCTCTTAATCGCATAAAACTTTTGCACCATCTGCGGAAGCCCCCAGGTTCCTAAAGAAGTTAAGATAACCACGCCCAGAAGATTTAAGGGATCTGGGCCGAAAAAGGAGGCAAAAACTCCCGGCTGAGAAGAAGCAGAAGCGTCCTCTATTGCAGCAAGCTTATTCAGGGATTCGAGAAATCCTCCGTTTGAGGATAGTACGGCAGCAATAACCGCAACAATGCCAAACAGCATAATCAGCCCCTGAATAAAGTCATTAATTGCCGTAGCCATGTAGCCCCCGGCAATCACATAAACCCCGGTCAGCACGGCCATAACAAAGATACAAACCGTGTAGTCGATATTAAACGCCATACCGAACAGACGGGAAAGACCATTGTAAAGCGAAGCCGTATAGGGAATCAGGAAGATAAAAATAATTGCCGAAGCACCGATTTTTAACCCCCGGCTCTGAAAACGCTGCTCAAAAAACTGCGGCATCGTAGCACTGTTTAAATGATGCGTCATAACCCTGGTGCGCCGTCCAAGAACAATCCAGGCCAGCATCGAACCAAGCACCGCATTGCCGATACCAATCCAGGTCGAAGCAATCCCATACTTCCATCCAAACTGCCCTGCATAACCGACGAAAATTACTGCAGAAAAATAAGAAGTGCCGTAGGCAAACGCCGTAAGCCACGGCCCCACATTCCTCCCGCCCAGGACAAATCCATTAACATCGGTGGCATGTCTGCGGCAGTAAAACCCAATACCTACCATCACTCCGAAAAAGACAACCAGCATACAAACTTTAATCAACATTTTCTTACCTCCAGGTTTGGCGAAAGGATTTTAGGGTGTAATGTTTAACTTGCGATTTTACTTTACTTTAGCAAGTTGAAGTTTTACACTTTTATCCGCCAAAGTAGATGATAGTCCTTTTTTTGGGATTCGTCAATGTTTTTTCTGTGGTTTGGCTTTTTTTGTGGATTATTGACAATTATTTTGAGGAGATTTTGTGAGAATTTTTGAGAAGGTTTCTATTTCCGGATTATTTCTGGCTTAATTCCGGATTATTTCCAGCGTAATTCCGACTTATTTCCGGCTTCCGAAATTTCCGAAAAATAAAAAAGGACATTAAAAATCCCTGTAAGAAGCGGGTTATATAAATTCAGATGAGTAGTCCTTACAGGGATTTTATATTATTTAGCTTTTGTACTTTGGTTAATGAGGCTTGAGGGCTAATAGCTTTCCCCACTAACTTTCTCTATGTGGTATATCTATTGAGAAATTATTGATAAAACCCATAATCAAATACTTCGGTTGCACTTTCCAGGAATTTACCGTTTTTATAGGCTTTAGCTGTTACTTCAATTTGATAGCTGTAGCCTTTGGGGATGGCCGTTTTCTTTTCAACTGAGGCAAAATTATTATTTATAGTTTCTGTCCAAGTTTTATAATTATTCCATCCACCATCAAATTGCTGTAATTTAACAGTCACTTTCAGAGTATCCACATCACGCGAATCACTATCAACTTCTGCATATACTGTTGCTGCATTATAACTAGTTACATCCATATCAGCAGTCATCATCATAAGATAATCCCAATGTGGAGCAATACCATTTCCAGCAAATGCAGTAACTGAAGATAAAATTGTTATTACCATTGCCAACATTAATAAAAATCGAGATTTTAAGTGTTTCATAAAATACTCCTCCTTTTGCTTTTCTAAATTATTATACGCAAAAAATGGCAAAATATGACAATTATTTCTAATTTTCTTTTAAATTTAACTTATCTAAAAAAACGTCAACAATGATAAACTTATTTATGGAATGCTTTCCAATATTTTATAAGCTTCTTCTAAAGGGAGAACTCCTCCAAGATAAAACACAGAATCATTTTCATACATAATAATCTTAGTTTCCATTCCTTTCTCAACAACGGAAACTTTACGACCATTAATATCTATACTTGATGCCACTGCGGTTTCTGTATCTAATACAAAATCTTTAAATTTACTATAAAAACAAACTTGATAAGTATTGCCTTTTTCATTCTCATATTTTATAAAAAATCTGTTTTCTTTTTCACTAACCTCCGTAACCACAAACCCCTCCGGCTTATACGTAGGCTCATATTCCTGAAAATTCTTCGTCAGTTTCCCTCCACTATCCGCCGAAACTCCAAAAAACGTAGATTTCTCCTTAACCTGATAGAAGAAATCCAACAACGGCATCCGAAATGCTTCTACCTGCGTCACCGTAATCACACTTGCGCAGATAATGACCAGGAAACTGGCTGCTATTTTAACCATCCGTTTCCTGTGCTCTTTATAAAACTCTATCCGTCTTGCCTTCCGGAAAATCTTCTGCATTCTTTTCTTATGCTGTTCAGAAAACTCATGTGGGGGATTTTCCTGTTCTAACTGCTCCCAATGGCGCATATCCTCGTCATTTTCCAACTGTTCTTCAAGAGCCAATTCCAAAAGATAATCGCTTTTCTTTTCATCCAGATTTCTGCTCATCAATCATACTCCTTTAACATTTGGTACAGCATTCGTTTTGCTCTTTTTAAACGAGTGTTGATATTAGCTTCACTGACATTCAGTATCTTTGCTGCTTCCTTTGATGATAATTGATGAAAAATTCGCAGATATAAAACATCTTTATAGATATCACCCAACTTATTAATGCATTCGGCTAAATTCTTATAATCTTCTACCTTAATCAGCATTTCTTCCGGGCCGGTTTCTAACGGAATGAATTCAGTGTCTTCAATAGTTTCTAAGGGTACAGCTTCATGGTTCATTTTGCGAAGAAAATCAACTGCTGTATTCTTGGCTATGGTAATCATTAAATTTTTGCAACGCTGTTGATCAATCGTATCCTCATCAATTTTATGAAGCATTTCAATCACTTTTACCAGAGAATCTTCAACAATATCCTCTGCATCATAGGCATTTTTCGTTAAACTATATGCCACATAATACATGGTATTTCTGTATTTGTGATATATTTTTTCAAATTTAGACATAGCTTTTTCATTGTCTATCATATCACAGAAAATTATCATGTTCTCTCCTCATTTGTGATTTATTATTCGCAAAAGCCTGACAATTGCAGCAATTTTCTTTCAGGTACACGCTAATTTTATTTTACATTGGTCATTTTTATAGCACAATGCTCTTTTTAATGACCTTAACCAAATATGGCATACTTTCTATTAATCCATTTATTTCCAAATTAAAGCATGTTCTAAAAACAATATTGTTTTTATTACTAGTAAGTACAATTTTGCTGCGTGTGATTACATGATTATAATTGATGCTCTATTGATGTGACTGCAAATACTAGAGGTAAGTTGACATGTATAGTTTTGAGTGCACTACCATGAAAGAAAGTTTGCAGGACGTATCTGGAATACCTAAATTAATGCCGCCTATTCGGCGGCGGACTTACACAGTAATTTAATATTTCTTATATCTCAGTTAAATCATATGTAGAATCTGCTGTGATTGAATTATCATTTAAATCTATTAATTTCTCTTTTGTCGTACAGTTTTTACATTTAAACTTACATTTATTGCTGCAAACACTATTAACCTCATACTCATTTCTCATTAGTTTTCTTACATCATCACAATTTAATAGCCAACAGGCTCCCTGATTATAAAAACAATCACCTGATTTTATAATTCTAAACCTTCCATCTAATAGCTGTGTAATAGAAATCAGTAAAGCATTTGCAAAATGCTCCCTGTTTTTACCTGAATCTTTTCCATAAAAATCAATAAACTCTATTATTTGTTTATACTTTATATCAAAATAATTTACACCATTTAATAAACAATTTCTTACAAATTTGATTGCATTTATCACTACATCCCTATTATCTTTACTTAATCTTTCCAATTCACTATAAGATAAATATACTTCTTCAAAGCAATAGTAATCTGTATATTTTATATTAACTCCACAGTTTTCAGATAATGACCGAATATATTTTAAAAATGTATATGAATCAAATCTATTTGCTTTCACTACATTGTCAAATACTATCATTATCTCATCTTCACTACTTATTTTTGGTAATAAGACTTTCAATTGGTTGTATAAAGTAGTATTTCCTGAACTCTCTTTTCCATCTTTGCCTTGTAAAAAGGCTACCATTTTATACGCATCTTTACCCCTAAAAGTATTGGCTACGTAATCCCAAAATACTCTAGCTGAATTAGAATCTTCCGTTATAATATAAAGCATTAAAACCACCCCTTTATACTAAAAGCATACTCCAAACAAAATACTTTATTATGATTAACAATAGTTGCATAGTAATTAGGAGATAACTCTATGCCTAAAGACTTTCTGGCAAAAATTAAATATCTGTTTCTTCCAAAATCACTATTTATCACTTTCGTTGCTTCTTGTGTTACTACCATATCTCCTCTATCAACGATTATAAGCTTATTCTCATATTCGCCGATATCCTTTATATTTTCTTCATCTGCCAGTACTATATTATCAACATCATACCGATTAAACTTTTCACTATTTCTACTAGATTTTATATATTTTAGGGTGCTGTACAATAAACTTTTACCTGTACCGCTATTTCCTCTAATTATAGTTTTATTACCTCTAAGCCGTATATCAAAAATATTGCCATAGGTATCCTTCACATATAAGCTGTTTTTTTCCCAATCATAACACCTAACCATCTTTACTCCTCCACAATCAGCCAATCTAATCCAATATCTTCAGTACGTACCCTGTTATCTATCAAATAATCACTTTTTTTGCACAAAAACATATCATCTCCGTGTTCTATAACAATACCTATATTATACCCTGTTTTTTCAAGGAATCTTACGATCTCATTAATTGCATTTACTCCACATTCAGTAGCATTAATCGCTTTTACCCACGCATAATCACCTTTATGTCTGTATAAATATATTAAATTTAAGACTGTTTTGCATCCAGTAGATAAATAATCTTTACTGCATACCCCAAATGGTGTTTGTATCATTCCAGTATTAATATCTAGTAATTTAGCATTATCGATCACATTTAATATTTCTAAAAACTCATCATGAAACTCACTTACTTCAACTGTAGTTTTAAAGAATGACTCATTATCATACAGCACATCTTCTTTATTGAAGAAACTTAAATCCCGATATAGTCTTATCATAAATTCCTCCCAAACATTGCTCAACCTATATTATAAGCACTCATCCAATTCCCAGATTTTTCAAGATACATTCCACTTGTCTGTTTTTATTTTATCATAAAACAACTGTCCATGACAAGGAATTTTCCATTTGCTCTTTTATCATTCTCCTCATACGATACTGTTTCATTTTTGTCCATAATCTCCCTGTATGGTTTTCACCTAATCCGGACACAGTAATTTCGGAGGTGAGAAAAATGAGTCCTAAAGAATTATCCTATATCGAAGATGCACTGACCCACGAGCAGTTCCTGAAAAATCAGTGCGATGAAGCGATGAAGTGTTTAAGCGACAGCCAGTTAATCTCCTGTGTACAGGAATTAAAGGCCACCCATCAGCAGATTTTTGACAGCTTATACAAATTGGTCTGACAAATTCCATGGACGGACTTCATCCCTTCTTTAAGCCAGGCATTTAAACCAAACACAAGTTCAAAATGAAAGGAGGAAAATCATGGACGAGAAATGTACAATGCAAAACCTTCTTTTGACAACAAAAGGAGTTTGTGAGCTCTATCTGCACGGAACCATCGAATCTTCTACTGGAGATGTTCACCAGGCTTTTGATTCCGCATTAAATAGAAGCTTAAATATGCAGGAATCCATTTACCAGCAGATGACGCAAAAAGGGTGGTATCAGCAGCAGCAGGCTGAAAAGGAAAAACTGGTAAAAGTAAAAAACCAATTTTCCGGTATTTCTTAAATTCATAAAAAATTGAAATTTTTTTATGAAAATGCATAAATACTTCTTGAAATACTGCGCAAGAGATGATATACTCTTAAGCATAGGGGACCGAATTTTCGGTTACTAACATTATTTTAGGAGGTAATTTCATGCCACGCGGAAGAAGAAAATCCAACTTGAATCCGACAGAGGAAATGCAGGCAATTGATCAGAAAATCGCTGACCTTCAGGAGCAGATTTCTGACTTAAAGAAACAGCGTAAATTGGTTGCTGCAAAAGCAGACGAGGCAGCTAAGCAGAAAATCATCGATGCTTTCGTTGCTTCCGGAAAATCCGTAGATGAGTTTTTAGCTGTTGTTCAGTCCGAATAACAACATAGGTTTACGGGAATTACCGTCGATAGCAAACTCTATCGGATTCCCTGTAAATAGTTGGAACTGCTGCAAAGTACAGTGACGTATTTTGCAGCAGTCTTTTTATTCCTTCTATAATTATTCTTTCGTTACCCTTCCTTCCCTAATTATTAAGAGATAATCTAATTTTACCAATAGTTTTATAATACATCATAAAATATAAAGGCATAATTATAATTCGTTTTTTTCTGCATCAATAACCTTCCTTTAGACTTAACGGAATAAATTCCTTATCTTCCATAATCTGTTTTATCAGCTTATAACCGTCTGATTTTGTTGCTGTTCGATAAAAAACTTTTCTTTTCAGCAACGGATGCAAAAATACCGATTCCATTCTTCCTTTAAACGCTTCAACAAATATGGATGCCTTCCCTAAAAACAATCATAATCTCCTTAAAAATAAGAATTTTTCAAAACACATCCTATCAATAAGCAGATGTACTGACTACATAGGTTTTAGATTTTTATTGAGCCTATCCACCATCCACGCAATCCGTTTTTCCCGCCCGGCATCCGTCTTTGCATCAAAAAACGCCCGTGTATAAGTCTTCTTCACAGATAAAGACATCGCCTGAAAATTTGTGTGGGCTGGCTCATAACTTTCCAATATCGCAGAAAGCTGTGCAATCTGCTCTTCCGTAATAACCGCAAGCGGATTTACCGCATCCCATTGGCCGTTCTTTTTGGCATCCGCTATTTTCTTTCTGCCAAAATCAGTCATACGCCCCTGCTCTTCAAGCCTTTTGGCTAATTCCTTATTTTTGTCCGACCACTTGCTATTCTCCCTGCGCATCGAAAAATACTTTTTATAGGTTTTCTCGTCAATCTTTTCCATCTGGCCGTCAATCCATCCAAAGCAGAGCGCTTCTTCCAGCGCTTCTCCCGCCTTTATTGTTTTCGGTCCGCCAGCCTTGCCAAACAAAACCCAAATACCGGCACTTGAAAGGCAGTTATCAGAGAGCCATTTTCTAAACTCATCTTTGCTCCCAAATTTCATTAGATCGCTCATTACGCGCCACCTCTTTCCTATGTTTCACCCGCCAAAGGCCCGCTATCTCCAACCTCATCCTTACACAATAAAATCTGCCGATATTTTTTCCTCACAATCATAACAGATAATTATTTTCCCTGTTTGCAACCTGCAGGCCAACCAGCTTATATTTTGCATAACCTCCAACAACCAGAGGCTCCCTTTTGCAAAGTTCCTCCGCCTCTTCACGGCTCTCTGTTTTCAGGATATACATGCCTGCCATCCCCGGATAGCCTTTGAACACACCGCATATCTCCAGCTTTCCCTCATCGTCCAGCTTCCTTATATTCTCCACATGTTCCTCAACCACCTTTTTGGTTATCTTATTATAGGTCTTAGTCTTTTCAATCATCATCATCATATACATCAGTTTATCCATACCACAATCTCCTTCACTGCTTTTAATCTCTTTTCCACCATTATACAGGACAACCCGCCAAAAAGCACCCGTTATTTTCTAAAATCTTTCAACGTAAATGCCACCTGTTACTGTTCACGGATGTCTTGCTTATTAAACCGTCCAATTTTGTTTTTGCTTGCTCTGCGAACCATTTCAAGTGCAGGCAGCTTGGTTTCCACAAGCGCTACACGATCTTCAAAATCTTTATACGCCGCAAGAATCGTTCCAAGAAGGAATTTGATAAAAGGTACTGCATTCTCAGTACCTTCGTGCCAGCCGACTTGGGACTCTGCAAGCGCATCATAGTACAAATCTTTCATTAAAACTCTATATATGCATCATTATCATAATAATATAGGAATGCTTTTATTAAATCGTCGTTAGAACAATCCTCTTTCTGTTCATGTACATTTTCATAAATCATTTGAACGTTCTGAATACTTAATGTATATATTAGCCCCTTTTCTTTTGCTATTTGAGGGGCATCCTCCTCATCATCCTCTACATCGTCTGGATCTAAAACCATACATTTTGTGTTTAGATTCCACACCTCATCTTCTGGTAAAAATAATGCATCTGACCAATTAAACTCATTAATATGCTCTAATACATATACTAATTCTAACGTTTCGCTCATTTTAAGCTTGGTCAATTCATCATTGATGAATAGTCGAGAATTTGTGTTTTCACTTATTTTAGGAATAATATGTTTGAAGTTAGGAATCCTATTTTTTATACTTTCTAGATCGCCAAATTCTATCATATTCACTTCTTTAGGTATTTCAACTCTGCTAATTTGTATCCCTTTATTACAATTTCTGCACCAAATAGGCAAATATCCTATATTGGTTGTTGAGTCACCAACAAATATATATTCAACATTTTTCTGACCACATTCTGGACAGATAAAATTTTCGGATGAATAATTATTGAGGGATAATTTTTTTAATAGTTCTAACCAATCATTAAACATTTATTCTCCTCCATTTAAGCCCTTATAACAACTCCACCAATCAACTTCTGATCTTACAGCAGCTTCCTCAAACAAACCACAAGCAACACTACCTTGTGGCGGGCCATACATATAAATTCTATTGGTGTCAAGTCAAAAATTATATGCTGCATAACTTATAAATACTGTTCTATCTATTGTCTATCATAATCGTAAAAAGGCGATCATCTCTGACCACCCTTTCTGGTTTCGCATTACAAACCTGCCTGTTCAATTTTTTTGAGCTTTTTCAGTACCAATGTCGCTCCCTTCTGCGTATCTTCAATGATCTCTCTGGGAGTCATCTGGACATGGCGCAGGGAATTATATTCCCGTATCTTCCGGATGTCCTCCAGATTAAAATCCTTACTGACTATCGGTTTCGTCATCACCTTCATCATCTCCTTCCAGCAGCACAGAGGGCGGATAGAACAGCAGATCCTTGTAACCTTCCAATGTCGTGATGGTCTTAACTCCCCGCACTGTCTTTACATTTACGATATGTTTAAAGTTCCAGGATGTAATGATATCACATCCAGCCAGGATCGCCGCCGCAATATGCTGGCAGTCGTCAAAACTCTTTTTCTTCAGGATACCAAAATCAATAAATTTCTCCGCCAGTTCCACCGTATCCTCATCCGTATGAACCAGATAATACTGGACCTGTTTCAAATAGCCAAGGAGGATATTCAGCTTTTCCTGGCTGCAGTCACTGATCTCATTCAGCACAATATCAGAGATGTACACTTCATAATATCCCTGTCTGAACATCTCCCACAATTCCAGTGTATCTTTCATTTTTTCCGGTGTGTCCAACTGATAAAGGTAACTGACCACTGAGGGGTCCAGATAAACCTTCAATTTACGCATCGCATGCCTCCCGTCGTTTATTCTATTCTATCATAAAACACCTGAAAAGTCATTCCCTGTATTCTTAATTGATATAACGTATAACTCCCCAGAAACAAAAACGTTTCCACCGAAACCGCATGCTCTTCCAAGACCGTATAAGTAGAATCATCCAACTCCTCATTCAGCCCCACACTGAAAACCGACAGCCTCACCTTCCGCACCCTCACACTGGAATCCTCAAAACAAATCGAATACAGCAGATCCCTCTCAAAATCCATTTCCACCGCCTCAAACAACACAACCTGCCTCGCCTTCCCCAAATCCCCGATATCCAGCTTCTTGATCCGCAAAAACGCGCTGCCATCCCCCCCTACCATATTCGGACAGACCGGCAGCAAAACATCATTCCACGACAACACATCCGCCAGCCGCTCCTCCGAAAAAAACACCTCCATCGGGTTCATCCCCAGAATATCATTCACCGCCTCCGTCACCATATTTTCCTCCGTGACCCTCTCCACCTCCACCGTGACATCCTCTGTACTTCCCCTGGTTCCGCCGTCACCTCCAGCGCTCCCGCAGCACTGGGCCGAAATATACCCGCTCCCCTTCACAATATCCTCATACCTGAACGGATAGACCGCCCCGCCCTTCGTAGTAATCCTTCCCGTCCAATAATACCTCCGGGTATTCTCCTGCACCGCCCGCAGGAACGCCTCGCTCACCGGATACATGAAAACACCCCCTTCCACGCAAAAAGCACCAGCCATTCCTGACTGATGCCCATTAATACTGCTATACCCGAAACACAAAAGCCTACCTGCCCCTGTGCTTCTCCTTCCGCTTCTGCTGTTTCAGCTCAAACATCCGCTGCTTCTCGGCCTCCTTCTGCTCCCTGCCGGCCTGCCTGCGCTCCGTCTTCCTCTCTTCCCTCTGCAACTGCAGCGCCTGCTGGGACTTCGTGCCTATCCCCGCCTGCATGGTCTGCCTCCCGGCCTCCCTCTGCCTCCGCTTCGGGTTCACTTTTCCGTCCTTCACAGCTACCGGGGCAGCCGGACTAAACTTCAAGCCATAATAATTTTTAAGGATAAACTCCCAAACCTCATAGTCCCTGGGCTCACTCCCAAAAACCACCCGGCATACCGAAAGTTTCCCGTCCTCGACACGCTCAAGTCACTGTCAAGCATATCTCCCAGCCTGTCCATATAAGGATAGACCTTGTCCGTTTCCACGCTTTCTTTCTGCAATTCCTGTAATGCTTTGTATGCCGTCTTATTATTTTTATCAAATAGCAATTCAAATGCTTCTGCCGTATTTATCGACATAATAACACCCTTGCCTTTCATTGCCGCGTTTGGTCTATTCACAGCCAAACGGACATTTATCTATTTTTCCATAATCAATTCTTTGCACTTCCATTCTTCACCCAGAATACAATATTTTTCTGTTGTATCAAGAACTACATCGCTAAAACCGACTGCTTTATAACAATAATAAGCCGGAAGATTATTCTCAAAAACGCCCAATGATACTTTTTTTGCCCCATATATTTCAAATACAAATTTCAGACCTAACCGGAGCATAGCTTTTCCATAGCCTTTTCCTCTCTTTTGAGGATTAACGATAACAAAGCCAAAGCGCAATTCATCCAGTGATCCATCAGGATTCCTTAGTGTAAAAAAGCCAACAATTCCCGTTTCATCAAATGCAGTAAACGGTATTAGAGATTCAACAAAACAAAATTCATTTTGTGTTATAGGATAATTACCAAGTATACCTGCCGTCCATTGATAAAATGCTTTTTCATCCTTGCACCACGATAATATCGTATCTGCATCCGAAGCTTTATATGGTCTTATTCTAATCATACATTTTTCCTCACCAAATTCTGAT
>CAMNRM010000015.1 GCA_946553025.1 uncultured Clostridium sp. | reverse complement strand
GTTCATCCGACCGGTGAATCTTGGTCGGCAGGCTCAGGATTCCGAGAGCCTATTTATATTATATATTTATTTTTTGAGAAGTTTTTAAGTTAAATTTTCTATTTTAAACAACTTTTCATTTTGTGAAAGTTCCACGACAATATGTGCTTTATCCAATACAGCAGTTGGCAATTTATCTTTCAATATAGAAATAACCAGTTGTATATTTTTATGCTGGACAAATTCCGCAACATTAACAAGCTGATTGTCATGCATAAGTTCTTTTTTATCATTCAACAAAAAATGAAGATGGGGAATATGTTCCTCTTCAGCAAAAAGAAGATATGCCAAATCAAAACAAAGAATTTCTCCCTGTTTTTTTCCAGGACTCATATTTGCATTAAAAGCATTGAATGTATAAAATTGCTGTCCTTTTTTATTAAGTTCTTTTTTATAGGTAAGAGCATATCTTTCACCATATAATTCCTGTGAAGTAGCAGAAAAAAATTTATTAAATTTCTTAATCTGTTCTTTTAAAACCCCTTCAAAATCCCCGGAAAACAAATATTGGTCTATAACTTCTATTTGTCTGTTAAGATGATTAATATTATCCTCAACCTCATCCAATTGACCGATAATACTTTCATATTCACCTTTCTCTCTATATTTTTCATTAAGTTCAGCTATTATTTGCTCCAATTCCTCAAAAGAATCACCTTTAGAAACCCGTTCAGTCAATTTTCTTTCTTGTACAATCAATGTTGACAGTTCATTATGATAACCTTTAAGCTTTTCTATTATCTGAGGTAAATCTTGAGATATATATTTTACTTTTTCAACAACCATATTGTTATGATAAGAAACTAAATCCTCAAACGTTTTTTGAATACCCGAAACATTTAGCTTTACTTCATTATACAATATCCTTAACTGCTGTATGTCAATATGTGAAATACTATTTTCCAATTCTTGTTTTGATTGCTCTATTAACCCTTTTCGTATCTCTAATTTGCTGATTAAGGAACTAATTTTATTAATATTATATTTTATTAGATTAAGTTGTTCCAGATCCTTTTCCAAGGTTTTATTTAAATTAAAAGAAGATTTTTTTTCATTTAAAGCCTCAATATCATCTTCTAGTAAAGCCAACGCAATTTCATATGTCGTTTTATTTTGCTTTTTTTCTAATCTCTCTCTAAAAATATTCTCTTGATTTATTTGAGCGATTAAGGCTTGTTTTTTTGCCCCTTCATTAAAAGAACAACCTAACAAATATAAATATAAGGTTTCATATTCAATATCTGTAGTAAATGTATTTAATGTCTTTAAAGTATTATTAATGCTGTCATCTTTATAGCGTATATTATGGGATATCACCTGTCTAAAGGTGGGTTTTTCGACATTCTTATTGGGTATAATTATTTTTTCTAATTCATCTTCAAAATCTTTTGCTGCTATAGATTTTCCATTTATTTTTCTTATTGCCTTCTTTCCAGGCAAAAAATTTCTCTGAATTTCAATGTGCTTTTCATCATAATTGTCAAAACTTTCAACTAAAATAAGGGTAATCACAACTTGCTCATTGATCAAAAAATCTTTTACTATTGTATAAATATCTTTTTTATTTTCTGTATCAGTAAAAATAATGTTTGGATTTGCCCCCAAGCAGAAATCAATTAATTTTAAAACTGTAGTTTTTCCCACATTATTTCCCGTTGATTTCGTATCGTCAATTGGAGTATCGTCAAGAATTAAATTAAGACCATTTTTAAACTCTATATCACGAATAATATTTGTATTACTTTCTATTATAAGTCTTTTTATAAACATAACTCGACATTCCCCCTTTCATTAACTTTAGCGGCATCAATTAAATATAACCAATCAAGGCATAGAATAAAAACAGAAAAAGACATATCCGTTTTGTTTTTTAATATGGTAAACAATTGTACAATCGATTGATCATTATTCTTCTGTAATTCCTTAAGAACTAATGCCCCATTATAGTAAATACTTAATTCTGGATGTATATTATCAGGCAATAACATAATTATAACCCTCCGGGTTCTTAAATATCTTACATCGTATAAATGCATCAACAACCAATATAGACACACATATCTCCAATTCCTCGTATGGAATCTCTATATAATTTTTGCTATTTTTTATCAATTCAATGACATCGTCCATAATTGTATAAAACAATTCTTGGGGTTCTGAAATTTCTCCTGCCAATTTATTATATATATTACGAATAACCGATAGGACGGAAAAACTTTTATTTACTCCCTGCTTATCAAATTCTTTATACTTTTCATCTAATTTACTATAAAAAATCTTATAATCATCTATAGTTTCCTTAACTGGCATTAAGTCATTAAATTCTATTTTTCTTGTTATTTCAAAAGAATTAATTTCTGGCGACTCAACAATATCTGATAAATTTTCCTGTGACAAAAGATTTATAATAACAGCTAAATTGGAATCCATTTTTACAATATCTATGTTATTGCCTAATTCATCTCGAATAAACTCATACAACTTTCTCTGCTTAGCTATATTCAAATTTAAGGCAATATTAAGAAGTGATTTGATATCATATATATTATCCGCTGGAGAAAACATGGCTTTATATGGATTTTTATAGGTTGCTGTTCGTAATGTATCTGCATTTCCAACAACTGCAATAAAAATAAACTTAAAACAAGCATATTTTTCAAATATCTCTTTATTCAATGAATTTTCAATTTTCTGTTTAGTACATGTCGATGAAACTTGAGCAATAATTCTATTTTTTTCATCAATCAAATCTATACCTTCCATATTTTGCTTTATCGGATTAATATTTTTTAGACTATACCCTAATAAGTAATTCATTAATTCCGCAAAAAAGGTTTCTGAATGAATATTCAAATCTAATAAATTAATTTTTCCACGATTTTTAATACGATAAGAAAGAATATTCAGCTTTTCTTCTATATAATTAAAATATTCCGTTCTGTTCATTACTTTCTCCATTTTTATACATTCCACAGTGTTGTATATTTCTTTTTTGGTTATCCTTCATCCTTAAATTTTCTTTATTCCTAAATCCTTCTATTTGCTTTTAAATATAACATTTTCTGGATAATAAGTCAACTTACAATACCTTACGGTTATATGATTTATAACAGACTATATACAAAAAACAAGCAGAATAAACATATAAAAAACAGGGGAACGCCAAACCATCTGCACTTCCCCTGTCAATATCTTCATATTTTTATCAATTTCACGCCAAATTCGTATACCCCATCAAACTCTTATCCACTTCCTTCGCCGCTTCTCTGCCTTCTCGAATCGCCCAAACCACCAGCGACTGCCCGCGCCGCATATCTCCGGCGGCAAACACACGCTCTGTGCCGGTCTGGTAGCTCCCCTTTTCGGTCGCCGCGTTCCCGCACCCATTCATCTCCACGCCAAACGCCTCCGCCGCATACCCCTGTGCTCCCAAAAACCCGGCGGCAATCAGAACCAGATCGGCGGCAATCTCCTTCTCGCTCCCCTCCACCGCTTTCATCACCTTCCGTCCGGTTTCGGCGTCTGTTTCCTGCGAAAGCTTCACGGTAATGATCTTGCAGACCTTCCCCTCCGCATCCTTCACAAACTCCTTCACTGTCGTCTGATAAATTCTCGGGTCATGCCCAAACACAGCAATCGCCTCTTCCTGCCCGTAATCCGTCTTGCAGACCCGCGCCCACTCCGGCCAGGTATTATCCTCCGTCCTCTTATCGGGAAGCTTTGGCATCATCTCAAGCTGCGTCACCGAAGCACAGCCCTGGCGGATGGCGGTTCCCACGCAGTCATTGCCCGTATCGCCCCCGCCAATCACCACCACATGCTTATCCTTCGCCGAAATCGCCGCCCCGTCCTCCAGGTTGGAATCCAACAAACTCTTCGTCACCGACCTCAGATAATCCACGGCAAAGTAAATCCCCAGTCCATCCCTTCCCGGCACACTGATATCCCGCGGATTGGAAGCCCCGCAGGCTAAAATCACCCGGTCAAACTTCTGTAAAATCTTATTCCCCTTATAATTCCTCCCCACATCGGCATTGAGGACAAAGGTAACTCCCTCCTCCTTCATCATCTCAATCTTGCGCTCAATCACCCACTTCTCCAGCTTCATATTGGGAATCCCATACATCAAAAGCCCGCCCGGCCGGTCGCTTCGCTCATAAACGGTCACCGTATGCCCCCGCTTATTCAACTGATCCGCCGCCGCCAGTCCCGCCGGCCCCGAACCAATCACCGCCACCTTCTTCCCCGTCCGAATCTTCGGCGGTGTTGCCTTGGCAAACCCCATTGCATACGCCTTCTCAATAATCGCGTACTCATTCTCCTTCACCGTCACCGCATCCCCGTTCAGCCCGCAGGTGCAGGCCGCCTCGCAGGGTGCCGGACAAACCCGTGAGGTAAACTCCGGAAAGCTGTTCGTCTTTTTCAGCCGGTTAAACGCCTGCTGCCAGTTCCCCGTATAGATCAAATCATTCCACTCAGGAACCAGGTTATTTAACGGACACCCCGAAACCATCCCCTTCATCATCATCCCCGACTGGCAGAACGGAACCCCGCAGTCCATGCACCGCGCCCCCTGCCTCTTCCTCTCCTTCTCATTTAAAGGAAGGTGAAACTCCTGATAATGCTTAATCCGGGCCTTCGGCTCCACCGCCGCGTTATTTTCCCGGTCATATTCTAAAAATCCAGTAGACTTGCCCATTGCCTTTTCCTCCTTCCTTCTCACCGATGAATATTCGCATAAAACGCCTCAATCTGCGCCTGCTCACTGCTCAAACCCTTTTCTTCCATCTGCACAATCGTATTCATCATTCTCCGGTAATCGTAAGGCATAATCTTCTTAAACTTCGGAAGATACTCCCCAAAATGCTCCAAGATCTCCTTCCCCTTCGCCGAATTGGTATAAGCCACATGCTCCTGAATCATCCCTTTTAATTCCTGCACATCGTACTTATTCGTCACCTCTTCAAAGGAAACCAGCTCCTTATTCAGCCGCTTATACAGATCCCTCTGCTCATCCAGCACATAGGCGATACCTCCGCTCATGCCTGCCGCAAAGTTCTTCCCCGTCGCGCCCAAAATCACCACGCGCCCGCCGGTCATATACTCGCACCCATGGTCGCCCACGCCTTCCACAACCGCCGTCGCCCCGGAGTTTCGCACGCAGAATCTCTCCCCGGCAATGCCGTTAATAAACGCCTTTCCGCTGGTTGCCCCATACAAAGCCACATTTCCGATAATGATATTCTCCTCGGCCTTAAACTTCACGCCCGTCGGCGGATAGACCACAAGCTTCCCGCCCGAAAGCCCCTTGCCAAAGTAATCATTAGAATCTCCCACCAGCTCCAGCGTCAGACCCTTAGGGATAAACGCCCCAAAACTCTGCCCCCCGGAGCCATTGCACAAAATCGTAAAGGTATCTTCCGCCAGCCCTTCCGGATGCACCCGGGTAATCTCCGCGCCCAGAATCGTTCCCAGCGCCCGGTCCACATTGGTCACATCGACGGATATACTTCTCTTCTGCCGGGAGGAAATCGCCGATTTCATCTTCTTCATCAGCACGCGCTCATCCACTGTTTTTTCCAGTTCAAAATCATAGACCTGCTTCTCATGATAACCCGCAATCTTCTGCCCTTCATAGGGATTGCCCAAAATATTGCTTAAATCCACACGGGCCGCACGGCTGTAAGTGATGTTTTCCTTCCTCTTTAATAAATCCGTCCGCCCCACCAGTTCATCCACGGTGCGGACCCCAAGCCTTGCCATGTATTCCCGCAGTTCCTGGGCAATAAACTGCATAAAGTTCATCACATACTCCGGTTTCCCCTTAAATCTCTTCCGCAGTTCAGGATTTTGTGTGGCAATGCCCACCGGGCAGGTATCCAAGTTACACACCCGCATCATCACGCATCCAAGGCTCACCAGCGGCGCTGTCGCAAAGCCAAACTCCTCCGCGCCCAGCATACAGGCAATCGCCACATCCCGCCCGGTCATCAGCTTTCCGTCGGTTTCTAAGATCACCTTATCCCGAAGCCCGTTCATCATCAGGGTCTGGTGCGCCTCGGCAATCCCCAGTTCCCAGGGAAGCCCGGCATTATAAATCGAATTTCTCGGTGCCGCTCCTGTTCCGCCGTCAAAGGAGGAAATTAAAATCACCTGCGCCCCGGCCTTTGCCACACCTGCGGCAACCGTGCCCACGCCGGCTTCGGAAACCAGCTTTACGGAGATCCGCGCCGCGGTGTTTGCATTTTTCAAATCATAAATCAACTGCGCCAGATCTTCTATCGAATAGATATCGTGGTGCGGCGGCGGGGAAATCAGGCCGACACCCGTGGTCGAATGGCGGGTTTTTGCCACCCAGGGATAGACCTTATTGCCCGGAAGCTGCCCGCCCTCGCCGGGTTTTGCCCCCTGCGCCATCTTTATCTGAATCTCCTGTGCGCTCACCAAATAGCGTGAGGTCACGCCAAACCGCCCGGAAGCCACCTGCTTAATCGCCGAGCACTTATTCACCCCGTTTGGCTCAGGGCTAAGCCGCTCCAGACTTTCGCCGCCCTCGCCGGAGTTTGACTTCCCGTGCAGCCGGTTCATCGCCACCGCCAGGGTTTCATGGGCTTCCTGGGAAATGGAACCGTAGCTCATTGCCCCCGTCTTAAACCGCCGCACAATCGATTCCACGCTCTCCACCTGCTCGATGGGAATCCCGCCGTCCTCCGGGAAAGCAAAGTCAATCAGACTGCGCAGGTTCCTGATCGGGCTTTCGCCGTCCTCATTCTCCCCGTAAAGCGCATGGGAATATTCCTTAAATAATCCGTAATCGCCCTTTTTCGTCGCCTCCTGCAAAAGGTGAATGGTCTGCGGGTTGTAAAGATGGGTTTCCTGCCCCGCCCTCTGCTTGTGGCTGCCCACGCTCTCTAAGGTCAGATCCACATCCAGGCCCAGCGGGTCGAACGCCGCCGAGTGCAGCGCGTCCACATCATTTTCAATATCCTTTAGCGTAATTCCCCCCACGCGGCTGACCGTATTGGTAAAATACTTATCTACCACGTCTTTGGAAATCCCGATCGCTTCAAAGATCTGCGCCCCTAAGTAGGACTGAATGGTGGAAATGCCCATCTTGGAGGCAATTTTTACAATACCGTGCAGAACTGCCGAGTTATAGTCACTCACCGCCGCATAATAATCCTTATCCAGCATCTTTGTTTCAATCAGATAGCGAATGGACTCGTGCGCCAGGTACGGACAGATGGCGCTGGCCCCGTAACCAAGAAGGGTGGCAAAGTGGTGCACCTCCCGCGGCTCCCCGCTCTCTAAAACCATCGCCATGCTGGTGCGCTTCTTCGTCCGAACCAGGTACTGGTGCAGGGCGGAAACGGCGAGCAGCGAGGGAATCGGCACCCGGTTTTCGTCGATATCCCGGTCGGTTAAAATCAGGATATTCACCCCGCTCTTATGGGCGCGGTCAACCTCAAGATACAGGCGTTCGATCGCCTTTTCCAGCGAAGTATTCTTATAATAGGTAATGGAAATGGTTTCCACCTTAAAATCCGAATGCTTTACCCCGTGTCCGATATTCTTGATTTTCAGCAGATCGGTGCTGGTTAAAATCGGGCTGTCCACGCTTAAAATATGGCAGTTCGCCGCCACATCCTTTAAGAGATTCCCCTCCCGCCCGATATAGACCGTGGTCGAGGTCACAATCTCCTCGCGGATCGCGTCAATCGGCGGATTCGTCACCTGGGCAAAGAGCTGTTTAAAGTAGTTGAACAATGGCTGATGCATCCGGGAAAGCACCGCTAAGGGACTGTCCGCACCCATGGCGGAAACCGCCTCCGCCCCGTTTAGGGCCATGGGGAGAATCATGGTTTTGTACTGCTCATAGGTGTAGCCGTAGGTTTTCTGCAGACGAAGGCGCTGGTCGTGCTCGAGTTCGGGAACTCCCTTGTTGGGAATCGGAAGGTCTTTTAAATTAACAATCTGCGAATCCAGCCATTCCCCATAGGGCTGGCCCGCCGCATAGGTTCTTTTCACCTCTTCATCGCTCACCAGTTCCTTCTTCACCGTATCCACCAAAAGCATCCGCCCCGGCTTTAAGCGATCCTTCTTCACCACATGGGACTGGTCAATATCGATTGCCCCCACCTCGGATGCTAAAATCATATAGTTATCGTCCGTAATATAATACCGGGAAGGCCGCAGCCCGTTCCGATCCAAAACCGCCCCCATCATATCCCCGTCCGTAAATAAAATCGACGCCGGCCCGTCCCACGGCTCCATCATGGTCGAATAGTAGCGGTAAAAATCCTTTACCTCCTGGGCCATGGACTTATCGTGCTCCCACGGCGCGGGGATGGCAAGCATAATCGCCTTGGGAAGCTCCATCCCGCTCATCACCATAAATTCTAAGGCATTGTCAAGCATCGCAGAATCCGAGCCTTCCTGGTTGATGATGGGGAGAACCTTGTACATATCTTCCTTTAAAAGTTCCGCTTCCATCGTTTCTTCCCGCGCCTTCATGCGGTCAACATTTCCACGGATTGTATTGATCTCGCCGTTGTGGACGATAAAACGATAAGGATGTGCACGCATCCAGCTTGGATTCGTATTCGTGGAAAAACGGGAGTGGACGATGGCAATGGCGGTTTCGTAATCGTCATCCTGCAGATCCTCAAAAAACAGCCGCAGTTCGCCCACCAGAAACATTCCCTTGTAGACAATGGTCCGGCTGCTCAAGGACACGACGTAGCTGTCCTCATTGCTCTGCTCAAACACACGGCGGATAATGTAAAGCCTGCGGTCAAACGCCAGCCCCTTTTCCAGATCCGTGGGTTTCTGCACAAAGCCCTGGGCGATATAGGGCATTACATCGACCGCGCGTTTTCCCAGGACGTCCGGGTGGTTGGGCACCTCGCGCCAGCCAAGAAAGGTCAGCCCCTCTTTTTTAACGATAATTTCAAACATCTTCTTCGCCTGGTTCCTTGCCAGCTCATCCTGCGGGAAAAAGAACATGCCCACGCCGTACTCCCGCTCTCCGCCAAGGCTGATGCCCAGGGGCTTTGTCACTTTCTTAAAAAATTTATGGGAAATCTGCAGCATAATCCCCACACCGTCGCCGGTCTTTCCTTCCGCATCCTTCCCGGCGCGGTGCTCTAAGTTTTCGACAATGTGAAGCGCCTGGTCAACGGTTTTATGTGTCTTTATCCCCTTAATATTGGCCACAGCGCCAATCCCGCAGTTATCGTGTTCAAACCTTGGATCGTAGAGTCCGGGAAGAGGCATGGCGGCATCCTGGTTTATTCTCTGGTTCATATTTCGGGGGTTCTGGTTCATTTCCTGGATTTTCTGATTTATTTCCTGGTTCTTTGTCTGAAAAACTTCCATAGGTAAACCTTCCTTTCGTTGTCCTTCCTTCTGTACTCTTCTTTTGAGAAAAATTCCTTTAGAAATAAAATTCCTCTGAGAAGAAAAATACAGTTTAGTAAATTGAAGTGCTGAACTACGGAAGATGATACTACATTTTTTCCGGTTTGTAAATAGTTTTTTTCAGGAAATTTTCAGATAATTAGATTTTATGTGTTTTATAGATTTATTTTCAGATTACTTATATTTATAGTAGGTTATTATTATTAAAATATATACAATTATTTCTCAAAACAAAAAAAGCGGCAGTAATCATTTTTTCTATTTCCTGATTTACTGCTGCTTTTTATCTTTTTTACCTTTATGCTGATTACAAATTTTTTTCAACTAACCTTAAGAAGCTTTGATTCAATGCCGTCCAGTCTTCTTTTTTCTCTTCTTTCACTTCTTCTGCCCGCGCCTTCCAAACTTCCAGTTCACGGACAATAAAGTCCTGAATACGGGGAATCGGAGAATGTTTATCCCCTTCTAAGGTTCTCTTTTTCTTTTCCAGCAGTTCCTCAATTTCTTTGCGCAGATCTGCCGGCATATCCATGCGCATCAGTTCGGCAAATACTATGGGCGGCGGACAGCGGTGTTCCCAGATATAGCGGCAGGCCAGAAGCGGGCGCAGGGCATAAAAATATTTCTTATACTTTACCTCTTCTCCCGTAAGGAACTGACAATAGGTGCTTTTCGCCACTCCGTAATAATGGTAGAGCGTGGATTTCACGGAAAAACAGGCTTTCGCTGCCTGATAAACCTCTTTCCATTCCGGGGTTTCTTTATAGACCATGGGCGAATTACTCCACTCAAAAAGGGTCGCATTGCTCTTATGAAATTGGGTAAGGGTTTTTCTTATATCCCATCCATTAATATCAAAAATCTCATCGAGCTGCCATTCAATCACATCCCGTTTCTGATCCAGGCGAAGATAATCCTCCAGCTTCCGGACATAGATAAAACGCACGTCATAATCACTGTCTGGGGAGGCAAAACCCCAGGAACGACTTCCGGATTCTACGGCATAGAGAATCTTTATATCTTCTTTTTCCTCTGCTTCCCTTAACTTTTTCCGAATTTCCTCTACCATGCTATTCTCCTGCTTATATGCTGACCTAATGCTATTCCAGTCCGTACACGATCTATCCTTGACAGCGGACTTTGCCAAAAAATCTTATAAAACCAGAGAAGGTGCAGAATATACCCGTGCAGCCAGTTCATTGTCTAACATGTACAGTGCCCTTGCATCCGAACCAAAGAGGTCAAATTTCTTAATCAGGCCCTCTGCGTTCGTTTCCTCCTCGCCCTGTTCCTTTACAAACCAGTCCAAAAACTGCATGGTGCGGAAATCCTTGGCATTATGGGCTGCTTCATAAATGGTATGTATTAATTCCGTAACATACTGCTCGTGCTCATAACCGGCATGAAGCGGATCGGCAAAAGAAGAAAATACCTTATCCGGCTTATCAATAGCTTCTAAGGTCACCTTGCATCCATTATTCTGGAGATACTGTAAAAACAGCATCGCATGATCGCGCTCCTCCTGGGCCTGTACCTTATACCAGTTGGCAAATCCTTCCAATCCCTGCTCCATATAGTAATTGGAAAAATCCAGATACAGATATGCCGAATAAAACTCCTTATTTACCTGTACATTTAACAGTTCTGCAACTTTTGCATCTAACATCACAAATCCTCCTTATCGCAATCGTAATTGATTCAGAAGTATTGTAACACTGTTTACAGATGTTGTCATCTAAAATTTCTATGACATCAGAGGATATTCAAAGGATAACTGAAACTTCTCAGACACGCCGATCTGCCCAAAGACCAAAAAGCATAACCACAGCTTCAACAACCGGATAAACCATCCACACCCCGGTCATTCCCCATAAAACCGAAAAACCAAACGCCGCCGGAATAATAAGAATAAAACCCCGAAGCAGGGACAAAATATGGGCGGGCATGGCTCTTTCCACAGAAGTAAAAAACATGGCAAGAACCGTATTATAGCCAATAAAAGGAGAAGACACAAAATACAGCCGCAGTCCCACCGCCGCGATTTCCTGAAGTTCTCGGTTATTTTCGCTGTTAAATATGGCAATGATCGGCTGTGTAAACAGTGCAATCACCCCGTAAATGATTCCGGACAGCACAACCATTGCAACCACCGCATAGCGCAGCACCACCCTGGTCTGCGGCATATTTCCCATACCGTAAAACTGGCTGACCAGCGGCTGCATTCCCTGGGCAAGACCGCTGTAGACGGCGGTAACGACGAGCGATAAATTGGCGATAATACCATAAGCGGCAACCCCTGTATTCCCCTTTAAACCCAGAATAATGATATTAAAAACAATCATCACCAGACCCGAAGAAACCTGTGCCACCAGCGAAGGAAAGCCCAGGGATAAGCTTTGTCTGGCAATAGTAAGGCATGGTCTGGTTCTTACCCAGTGAAAGGTATTTTTCTTTTTCAGCCAATGCGGGGACATCACGGCCATGCTGATTAACGGCGAAAACCCTGTGGCAAAAACCGCCCCGAAAATCCCCATCTGCATCGGAAAAATAAAAAGATAATCCAAGAAAATATTGGCAAAACTTCCAATCATCATCGCTGCCATGGCAAGCTGCGGGCTGTCGTCATTGCGGACAAAACATACATATACATCATTCAGGATAAATGCCGGAGAAAAGATAAGCAGCCAGCGAAGATAGGTCGCTGTCATTTCAAGCACTGCCTCATCTGCACCCAAAAGATTCGCCAGACGGTACGGAAACAGCGCCCCGGGAAGCATGAACAGAACAGAAAGCAAAAGGGCAAGTTCCAGGATATTCGTGTAAATCCGGTTGACCTCTCCCTGATGGTTCTGGCCCTTGCAGACCGAAAATTTCGTCGCCCCGCCCATGCCAAGCATCAGCCCCGTACCATGGATAAAATTATAGACCGGAATTGCAAGATTTAATGCCGCAAGACCATTCGTTCCCAATCCCTTCGACACAAAAAACGTATCTGCCAGAATATAGCAGGACACCCCCAAAGTACCCAGAACGCTAAAAACCGTATAGCGAACAAATTCCCGAAAGCAGGATGATTGTTCCATTGTATTTTCCTCCTGAAATCTTATATGATTTTGCATAAAAGCAAACTGCATTAAAGCAAACATCGGACGATTTTTCGCCAAATCAAAAAAATAACGCCAGCACTTCCTGTCTTCTTTGGCCTAACGACAGAAAGCCCGACGCAAAACTCCATACCCGGCGGCATGAAGTGCCAAAAACAGTATAGCATGAACGGGCGGACAGATCCAGTGTTATTTTGAAATTATCGCAAATTATCTCAGGATGAATGGTTACTGTTCACACGTTCACATTTATGGATGAAATTTCATTGACATCCGACAAAAACTGCGCTATACTGGCATTGCAAAAAACAAATTGCAAGAACAAATTGCAAAAAACAAGTTGCAAAAACAAACACACAAGCTAGGGGAGCGAAACGCTGAGAGTGGATGTTTTATAATAAAAAGCATCCTGACCCTCACTACTTGAACCGGTTAATGCCGGCGTAAGGAAGCTGAACGGTTATTGAACATCAACCGTCACCTGTCTTCAATTCTTCGTCCCCTCCTGTGCAAAAAGGAGGATTTTTTTATGTCAATGTTTCTTATCTATGATGCCGAAAATTACAAGTACATCCTGCAGCCTGCCGGTTACGGACTGCTCGCCCTTTTGCTGATTGGTCTGCTGCTTTCCATCCGGCTTTTCGGGAAAAATGAATCATCGGTGCCCATGAAAACCAAGCAGCTGGTCTTTTGTGCCGTATCCATTGCCCTGGCTACAGTCACATCCTTTATTAAGCTGGCTTCCCTGCCGTTTGGCGGCTCAATTACCTTATTCAGTATGCTTTTTGTTTCCCTGATTGGTTACTTTTACGGGGCAAAAACAGGGTTAATTACCGGCGTGGCTTACGGGGTTCTTCAGCTCATTACCGGCCCTTATATCTATGCGCCCCTGCAGGTGATTTTTGACTATCCCTTAGCCTTTGGTGCCCTTGGATTAAGCGGGTTTTTCCGGCATAAAAAGCACGGTTTGGTCATCGGCTACATCGTGGGCGTAACCGGACGCTACCTCTGCCATGTGATTTCCGGCTATATCTTTTTTGCCGAATTTGCGCCGGAGGGCATGAATCCTCTGGTCCACACCCTGGGCTATAACCTGACTTATATCCTGCCGGAAATGTTAGTTACGGTACTGATTCTCTATATTCCTGCAGTTTATCAGGCGGTGGGACAGGTGAAGCGGCAGGCTTGTGCATAGACTATACATAGGCTGTGTATAGCCTATGCATAAAAAAACTATCGGAACATTTCCTTGAGCACTACTTTAAAGAAATGTTCCGAGCATTGTTTATTTCTCAGGTTTTCTCAAATTTTTCCGGTTTATCATTTCCTTTTATTTCCTGTTATTCCCTATTATTTCCCGTTACAGGCACACCAATTTCTAATGGCTAATTCTCATCATAACAAATCACACTCTCCGTATACTTTCTGTCCATATCGTGTCGGATTTTTCTGTTCCCAACGGTTTCAAAGAGAATCGAAAAATCATAATCTTCGGGATATAATTCTTCGGCTGCCACATGAAGTTTTACCCGCTTATGATTAATCCATATCTTCTTTCCGGGAAGCTGTACCCTCAGGACACCTTTCTCATTAATTGGCTGGCATACAATACCAATCTTTTTTTCCGGATAAACCATAACGCTGTCACCTAACTTATATTTTATGCGCAGTTCAATATTGGGTTTTGCTTTCTTTATCTTTGAAATCCCGGCAGTATTCTTTTTAAAAAATACCTTATCTTTTTCCTGATTTTTCTGAAAATGATAGTTATGAACAGCTTCCTCACCGTAGGCTGCTTTTATCGCCATGCGCAGCATTTCATCTGGCATTCCCATCCGGTCAGCGATATAAAACGCACAGCTTTCTCCCGCTTCTCCCAGTACCATCTGATAGGTCGGTTTTAAGGTTTCTTTATCAAATGTCATCCTTGCATTAATAATTCCCTCGGCCCTGTCTGCATAGTCTTTAACCTCTGGATAATGCGTCGTAACCAGGAAAATTGCGCCGCTTTTCCTGAGTTCTTCCAAAATGGCAATGGCAATGCCCATGCCTTCGGTCGGGTCTGTGCCGGAGCCAAGTTCATCCATAATCACCAGACTTTCCCTGCCAACTTCCCCTAAAACTTCCAGCACATTTTTAATATGAGATGAAAAGGTGGATAAATTTTCGGCAAGATTCTGTCCATCTCCGATATCGCAGAGATAAGAATTATTCATGCAGATATCCGCCTCTTTACATGGAACATGCAGCCCGCACTGTGCCATCATGCAGTTCAGCATCACTGTCTTTATCGCTACCGTTTTTCCTCCGGTATTCGGCCCGGTGATAATAATTCCCCGAACCCCTTCTTTGATGTTAAACTGCAGCGGAACATTGATTTTTTTATCCATCAGCGGATGCCTGGCGTCCGTTAATCGGATTCTTCGTTCTGTATTGATTGACGGTTCGACCGCATCTAAATCCATGCTTAACTTGCCTTTCGAGAAGATAAAATCCAGTTTTTCAACCGTGGCAATCGTTTTACTAATCACAGGAAGAGCGGCAGCAACCTCTGCTGTCAGGCTGTATAAAATCCGGTAAACTTCGTTCTCTTCATCAATCTTTAAAAGCTGAAGTTCTTCGTAAATTTTTGCAACACCCGCCGGTTCGATAAATAATGTATTCCCGGTGGATGACTTATCAATCACACTGCCTGCAATCTTTAATTTATATTCCTTTTTCACCGGAACGCATATCCTGCCGTTGCGCAGAGTACAGTAATTATCCGCCATACATTCCTTATTTGAGCGCATAATCCGTTCCGCCTTCTGCTTCATTTCCTCCTCACAAACGACAATTTGATTCCTTATCTGACCAAGTTCTTTCGATGCATAGTCGTCCACCATTCCCCCTCGGATCTGCCTGCCGATTTCCTCCTTTAATTCTTCGAGTGCATCCAAACTTTCCTCGTCATAAGCCAGTGGATTATCATAGAGCTTCCCCCGATTCAAATATTCCTTTAACCGCCGCACCGACGCCAAAACACGCTCCACCCGTTCCAACTGGTAAGGGGTGAGGCAGCCTCCCTTTTCGGCAATCACCAGGATATCTTTTATTTCCGTCAGGTTCTGCAGGGGCGGCGTCCCCAGTTTTTCCATTAATTTCCTGCTTTCCGTCGTATCCCTGAGTTGTTTTTTCAGTTCGGTTTCGCGCAGATAAAACGATATTCCCCTTATTTTCTCCTTCGCCCATTCGGTAACGGCAAGATTCATCCATAATTCTTTTATTTTGTCAAATTCAATTTGTTTTTCAATATTCATTTCTTTCATCCATCCTTTTCTTTTACAGACATTTCTTTTACATCTAGACACAAAAAACGAAAGAAGTTTACGCCCTACACGCAAAAAAGACCATAGTCCCCCTGTACGCATCGGATACCATGGTCTTTTTATTTATGATTATTTCGTCCTGTATCTTCAAAAAACAAAACACCTGTTTTACTGTATAAAGGCAAAAAAAGCATGACCATACAGCCATGCTTTAATGATTTTTGAAAACAGAATCTATTCCATAATATTAAGCGATTGTAAGGCGAATGGGCTGACAGAATAAAGCGTCAGCAAACAGGCAGATCTTTCGCGTAAAGCCAAACATCTCCCCTCCATATTTAATTTTCCATTTTCTTCCTTACAATCACAATTAACATCAAAAATCCTCCTAAAACTTAATTTCATCTGATTATACATGCAAAAGTTCTACTTGTCAAGCAGCAGTTTATTTTATTTCATTTTATTCATTCAGCCTTAATTTTTCTTATGCATTTTATCATTTTCCATCAATGATGTACCTTATGATTTGGATCTAAGCGAATAATTTTATAATATCCTGCCTCTAAAACCACATGTAACCGAAATGTATCTGTTACTCCATAGTGATAAACCTGCATCCCCAGATAAAAATCATTATTATCCGGCGTAAATCGAACGATAAAATTTTTTCATTGCTTCTGGTGAAATAACCACTGTGCATTTTTCATTTCCCGCATAACCCCGTCGGGCTTCAAGCCAGGGTAATTCCCTGTGTGTAAGTGCTTCCAACGCATTACCTGTTTTATCTCCATAAGTTTCCCATACATCTTCCAGTAAATCAACATCTTCTTTAGCAATATTGCATCTATATGGCCCTTTTAACTTTATTGTATCATAACCAAACCTCTTAAATCGGTCATATAAAACAGGAGAAACCGGTCCATGAACCCATGCCTGAAAATCTGATTTAATTAATCTTTTCCCACGCAATGCATAATTCCATGCCTGGGCATAATAACACAATTTCTGTAATTTCTTCTGTGTCATATCCCCTTTATGCAAAAACCAATCTGCAATATCGCAAATCGAATATTTTCCTGCATCTTCCTGCTTTATCATTCTATGGTAAGAATCCACAAATACAGCACTCCCTTGATAAGCAGAAACAGCCGATGTAACTGTAGTATAATAATTGGAATTGCCCGTACTTATGGGTGTACTATACTTGAAATTCATCGCTTCTCTCATAATGCACCTCTTCATTTTCCGAATATTCTGCTTCCCAATCATCCGTTTCTCTATTCTCATGACGCCAGCCTTCAAATACTATTCTATTTTGAATAACATGCTGTCCATCTTCATCCTGACCATGAATACATTCGCCTTCAGTAACAAAATAATCAGCACCTCCCTGCAAACTCTCCAACAGACACCGCCTTACGACATACTCACCATTAATTTCCGCCAGATTAAACGTTTTATTAAACTGCAGTTCATCATTAATATTATCATAAATTGCTTTAATTATCATGTATTGTTCAGGGGTCGGTTTTATTATATTCAGTCCCAAATCCTTCTCTGCTTCCCGCCGGTTAATGGTATAATCATGACTTCCCGATTCACTGCATAAAAAGGCAATAATTTTTTTAATCGTTTCTTTATTTTCAACCTGATTTTGCAGCAACTTTTCTGCCAGCATCTGAATTTGTGCCCTCGAGCGATATACCTGACCTAACACCAGGGGATGAACATATTCACTTAATTTAATTAAAATATTGGATAAAGCCCTATCATCCTTTATTTCCAGTTCTTCTTTTGCAAATTCCAGATACCCTTTTACCGCTTCAACACTGACAGGAAAGGTGTTTCCCATCCCATTGGGAACCGTAGGATTTAAAGGGGTATTAATACTCGGATCAATAGGACTTAAGGTTGCCTGCTTGGTCATAATAATCTCATTCGCACCAAGACTTATAATTGTTCCGGCGCTGTGTGCTTTATGCGGAATAATCACCTGTAGGTTATCACAGTACATACGCAGTAAATTCACGATATTCCATGCAGATGCCATATCGCCGCCACGTGTATATAAATATAGCGAAATTTTTTCCGAAATCCCTATCCTGTCTAATTGACCAATAAAGAAGTCGATAACATCCTCTGCAATCTGTGCTTCCATATTTTTTCTGTCGCTTGTAATATAAACAAGCACTTTACTGTTAAATTCTTCTTCTAATTTCCTGTACAATATCGTTCTCTCACCGTACATAAGCTTTTCCTTTACCTGTATGAAACGTATAAACTTACTTTATCTCTGATCCTATTGTACAATAAACACAGCAAAGCCGCAACCTTATCATTATCATTGCGGCCTTATTTTTATCAATTATCTTAATTTTATTCATCTAACCAGACGCAGATTACCAATTAACCCGTTCTTCTTGAAATTTTCTGACCATAATTAATCCCTATGCAAACCCGCCTTAGCAGGCACCGGCCGCCCTCACCAAATGCTTCGCCAGCACTGCCGTCGTCACCGCACCCACGCCGCCTGGAACAGGGGTAGCCATGGAAGCAGTATCCTGAATCGAGGCAAAATCCACATCTCCGCAGAGTTTCCCGTCCTCGTCCACATTAATTCCCACATCAATCACCACGGCATCCTGCCCGACAAAATCACCATTCAGCATCTTTGCCTTTCCTGCCGCGGCAACTAAAATCTCCGCCTGCCTGCACGCCCCCTTTAAATCTTTTGTCCGTGTATGGCATATGGTTACTGTGGCATTTTCCTTTAGTAAAAGCATCGCTAAGGGTTTTCCCACCACCATGCTCCGCCCGACCACAGTCACCCTTTTCCCGGTGATGGGAATAGCATTTGCTTTCAATACTTCGATCACAGCCTCCGCTGTACAGGGCGCAAATCCTGTTTCATCTCCGGCAAAAACCTTGGCAATATTTTCCGGTGAGATCCCGTCCAAATCCTTTTTCGGATCAATCATTTTTTCAATGTCTTTTTCGCAAATCTGCTTGGGCAGCGGACGAAGAAGGAGAATCCCCGCAATATCCGGGTTTTCATTAATCTGCGCAAATGCAGTCTTAAATTCTTCGTCGGAAATATCCTGGTCAAAGACAAAGGATTCCACCCGAAGTCCAAAATTTCCCATCCGTTTTAACGCACCCTTTTCATAAGAAACATCATCCGGCCTCTCGCCCACCCGCACAATCGCAAGCTTCGGTGCCTCACCTTCCCACCCGGAAAGCGCGTCCTCCACCTGCTGCTTTATCCTTGCAGTTACCTCTGCTCCTTTTAATACAATCATTTTTTCCTCCGCTCCCGTATACTGGATTTATAAGATTCCAGCCGCTTTTTCCATTCATCCTGTCCGCAGTCCCTAGGGCGTGTTTGAAAATTCATTCCCGCCATCTGCACACCCTAACGCAGTACATCCAAAACTTCCTGATAAATCCTGTCTGCTTTTCTTGTCCCTCTGGCTACCATGCTGTCCGCATAGGCATTTAATTCTTCGGCTTTTTTGCGAACTTTCATGGATTTCGTGTTAATATACACATTCATTACCGCCCCCAGCAGAGCCGCACGCACAAACTGCACGCCTACACCCACATCGCTGATTGCCATCCGGCTGCCCTTCTTCCCAAGAACCTCTAAAATATCAAGCATTTGGATTGATTTTTCCATAATTTCTATCGGAATAAGGGTGGCCGCAAGAAGATTTTTTTCCATAATTTCATCCTTTTTGGCCTTCTCCTCCTCTGTCCCGGAAGGAAGGCTGTAGGACGCCGCCAGAGGCGCAAAAACTTCAGCATCGGCATCCGCCAGACGCATAAATTCCTTTTTAAGCACCTCCATTTTTCCTAATAATTCCTGAATTTCCGGTTCTGCATCCTTATATTTTTTCTTTCCAATCGTAAGATTAGCCACCATCTGTCCCAGCCCGTTTCCTATAGCTGCACCCACTGCCGACGCCCCGCCGCCGCCCGGAACCGGTGCCTTCGATGACAATTTTTCTAAAAAATCTTCTACCTTATCCTGTCCAATCTTTTGTTCCATTTTCCCTCCATTAATTAACAATTTGTACATGGTTGCCTGTATTTTTTCATCCTACTGCCCGATGAACTTCACTTCCAACATTAGAAATCTGAACACCAACGGGCATAGAAAAACAACTTATTGCCTTATCCATTTACAACCTCATCCATCACCTTAGAAAGCCTCCTGACCATCTCGTCAATATCTTCCTTTTCAATCACCAGCGGCGGAACAAAACGGATAATATTTGCCCCGGCATTAATCAACACCAGACGCTCTTCAAGCAATGCCTTACGGATAATTTCTCCCGCCGAAATCGAGAGTTCCAACCCCTGCAAAAGTCCCATGCCCCGGTGATCCTTCACCACCAAATACTTTGCTTTTATTTCTTCCAGTTTTTCCCAGAGATAGTTTCCCATCTCTTCGGCATGTTCTGCAAGCTTTCTTGATGCAAAGATATCCAAAACCTTCTCTGCCGCCGCGCCGACAAAGGGATTTCCGCCGTAAGTGCTGCCGTGATCGCCCGGAACCATCGCCGTGGCTGCCTTTCCCCGGGCCAGAAATGCACCGACTGGGACGCCGTTTCCCAGTGCTTTTGCCGTCGTCATCACATCCGGCTTCACCGGGTAATGCTGCCAGGCAAACATCTTCCCTGTCCGCCCCATACCGCACTGAATTTCATCAAGAATCAGTAATGCATCGTACTGATCACAAAGCGCCCGAACCCCGGTAATAAACGCTTCCGAAGCCGGATAAATTCCGCCCTCACCCTGCACGGTTTCCATAATAACAGCGCAGGTATTTTCATCCATCAGCGCTTTCACACTGTCCAAATCATTAAAATCCGCAAAGCAAATCCCCGGAATTAACGGCTTAAACGGCTCCTGGTAATGGTCATTTCCCGTCACGGAAAGCGCCCCTAAACTTCTTCCGTGGAAGGAGTTTTTCATGGCAATTATCTTACTTTTTTCCGCAGAAATCCCCTTATTAAACCCATACCTTCGGGCAATTTTCAGCGCCCCTTCGATTGCCTCCGTACCGCTGTTGGTAAAAAATACCTTGTCCATCTGCGAAACCTTTAAAAGCTTTTCCCCTGCCTTAATTGACGGCGTATTATAAAAATAATTGGAAATATGCAGAAGCTTTCCCGCCTGTTCCTTGATATATTCTGTGTATTCCTTATCCCCGTAACCTAACGCATTCACCGCAATTCCCGCAAAAAAATCCAGATATTCTTTCCCGTCCGTATCATACAAATGCAGTCCTTCCCCACGCTCAAACACGACCGGGAAGCGGTTATAGGTCTTATAAAGCGTTTCTTCTCCCTGCGAAATCCAGGCTTCCTGATTCTGTTCTGTTTTATTCTGTCCTGCCTGATTTTGTTCTTCTTTATGTCCTGTTTTATTCAGTACTGCTTGATTCTGCTCTTCTTTGTTCTGTCCGTTTTCCATAATCATCTTTATTCCTTTCGATTTCCAAATAAACCATCTACTTCCAACAAACCTTATTTCTCTGCCGCCGTTCACTTCTTATTTTTCTGTTGCCATTCACTTCTTATTTTCCTGCTGCCGTTCACTTCTTATTTTTCTGCTGCCGCTCACTTATCTTCGTGATAATAACGCTCTTCTCTGTCATTTAAAATCGCCGTCCCGATGCCCTTATTCGTAAAGATTTCCAGCAGCAGGCAGTGCGGAATCCGCCCGTCCAGAATATGTACCCTGGACACGCCTTCCCGGATGGCATCGATGCAATTCTGCAGCTTCGGAAGCATCCCGCCCCCAAGTCCGCCCCCGGCGACAAATTCCTGCGCCTCGTCCACGGTAATCTCGGAAATCAGAGAATTTTTATCTTCAAAATCCCGGTAAACGCCCTCGACATCCGTAAGAAAAGCCAGCTTCTCCGCCTTCACCGCACGGGCAATGGCACAGGCGGCATCATCGGCATTAATATTATACGAAAGGAAGTTTTCATCAAACCCAATCGGACAGATAATCGGAAGAAAATCCTTCTCCAGCAGATCGTAAATAATCTTGGGATTCACTTCCTCCACCTCGCCGACAAACCCGATATCTTCGCCGCCGGAATACTTTTTCTTACACTTTAACATCGTACCGTCCTTGCCGCTGATACCGACGGCATTCACCCCAAGTTCATTGACCAGCTGTACTAAACTCTTATTTACCTTGTTAAGTACCATCTCGGCAATTTCCATCGTATCCTCATCCGTCACCCGAAGCCCATTGACAAAATGCGGTTCCATCCCCACTTTTCCAACCCAGCGGCTGATTTCCTTCCCGCCGCCGTGGACGATAATCGGTTTAAATCCCGTTAATTTCAGCAGCACAACATCCTGAATCACCTGACGCTTTAACTCCTCATCAACCATTGCGCTCCCGCCGTATTTTACCACGATAATCTTCCGGTTAAACCGCTGAATATAAGGCAGCGCTTCAATCAGCGTCGCCGCTTTCTGCATAATAATTGGGTCCATTTCCATGGCAGTTATCCTCCTGCTATCCTTATTTTCTGTCTGTCTTATTTCATCTTTCCGGCTTAGTTTCCGGCCTTATTTCTTTGTTTTTCATGTAATCATTTCCGGTTTATTTCTTTGTTTTTCATGTAATCATTTCCGGTTTATTTCTTTACTTTTTCATAAAGAATTTTCATAAAAAACATCCAATTTTTCTATTCTACGAACGATAATCCGCATTAATCTTTACATAGTCAAAGGTCAGATCACAGCCCCAGGCCGTTGCCGTAAAATCACCCATTTTGATATCCGCAACTGCCGTCACTTCCGGCTCGGACAGTATCTTTGTCGCCTCTTCTTCACTGTAATCCAGGGCTACACCGTTTTCTATAATCTGTAGCTTTCCCGCCGCACTTTCAAAGAATAAATCCACCTTTTCCGGGTCAAATTCCGCGCCGGAATAGCCCATAGCGCATAAAATCCGTCCCCAGTTTGCATCGTGGCCAAAGATTGCCGCCTTGGTCAGATTCGAGGTGATTACCGATTTTGCCAGAGTCACCGCCTGCGCCTTGCTCTCGGCCCCTTTCACCGTCACCTCAAACAATGCCGTACAGCCCTCGCCGTCCCCTGCCATCTTCTTTGCAAGCGTTTCATTCACCACATGCAGGGCCTGGCAGAAGCGCTGATAATCCTCACCCTTATCCCTAATTTCCTTGTTCCCCGCCATGCCGTTCGCCAGTAAAATCACCGTGTCATTCGTCGAGGTATCCCCGTCCACGGAAATCATATTGTAGGTATCCTGAATATCCTCCCGCAGGGCTTCCACCAGAAGCTCCTTGCTGATTGCCGCATCGGTCGTCACAAAACTTAACATCGTGCACATATTCGGATGAATCATCCCGGAACCCTTGCACATGCCGCCGAGCGTCACCAGAGCGCCGCCAAGTTCCACCTGCACTGCCACCTGCTTGTTCTTCGTATCCGTCGTCATAATGGCCCGCGAAGCCGCTTCCCCCTTATCCAGGCCGCTGCCCAGATCCTTTGCCAGCATCTTCACCCCGGCCTCAATCCGATCCATGGGAAGCTGCTTTCCAATCACCCCGGTCGAAGCCACTAAAACCGCCCCGGGGGCAATCCCCAGCGCCTCTCCCGCTGCCGCTGCCGTCCTCCGGCAATACTCCATTCCCTCTTCCCCGGTACAGGCATTGGCAATCCCGGCATTAACCACAACCGCCTGGGCGGCTTCCCCGCTCTCCACCTGCTTCCGATCCCATTTCACCGGAGCCGCCTTCACCACATTCGTCGTAAATGTTCCTGCCGATTTGCAGGGAAGTTCACTGTAAATCATTGCCATATCCTGCCGCCCCTGATACTTAATTCCTGCCGCACAGGACGCCGCCAAAAACCCCTTCGCCGCGGTTACTCCGCCTTCTGTTTTCTTTATCTCCATCTTCATCTTTTCCTCCATTCCGTGCACGTTTCACAGTACAAACTTCGTCACATTTTCCTCATTTAAAACAATCTCATACAGGTTCACATCTTCACGCCCCTGCCAGCCAAGTCCCTGCCAGAACGCATTGCCCACCGCATTCGACTTAAAGGCAATCAGGCTGATTTTATTAATCCCTTCCCTGCGCAGGGCCGCCATGCAAAACCTTGCCATCTTATAGCCAATACCGTGTTTTCGATATTTTTCATCCACACAGACATGATAAAAATACCCCGTTCTGCCGTCATGACCGCATAAAATATCCCCAATAATCCGCCCATTCTGCACGGCTACCGCACTGGTATTCGGATTTCGCTTTAAAAACCGGAGAATCCCCTCTTCTGAATCGTCAATCGAGCGGATTCCAAACCCCTTAATCCCTTCCCAAAGTTCAAATACAGCGGGATAATCCTCAGAAACCATCTCCCGGATCAGGATATCAAATGTACCTGGCATTGTCTTTTCGTCCTCTTTCTTCGTAATATCGTATCATCATTTCATCCGTTCCTACGGGAACATCGGCATCAGCCGCAGCCCCTTATCCTCCGGCAGACCAAACATCAGATTCATATTTTGGATCGCCTGCCCGGCTGCACCCTTGACCATATTGTCCATTGCCCCCATCATAATCACCCGATTGGTTCTGGGATCTGCCTTCACATTCACATCCACAAAATTGCTCCCCTTCACCCACCGGGTTTCCGGGCAGACATCCTTTGGCAGCACCCGCACAAAAAACTCATCTTCATAATACCAACGGTAAATATCCCAAACCTCTTCCGTCGTCATCGCTTTCTTCAATGACGCATAGGCTGTAATCAAAATCCCCCGATCCATCGGCACCAGATGCGGCGTAAAATTCAGCACCACCGGCTCCCCTGCCGCATAGGAAAGCTGCTCCTCAATCTCCGGCGTATGCCTGTGACCGGCAACTCCGTAAGCCTTAATGCTCTCATTCACCTCGCAGTACAGATTATTCACCTTCGCCCCCCGGCCCGCCCCGGAGGTCCCGGACTTTGCATCAATAATCAGGGTCGAAACATCGATAATCCCTTCCTTAACCAGCGGATAAATACTTAAAAACGAACAGGTCGGATAACACCCCGGATTGGCAATCAGCCTTGCCCCCTTAATCTTCTCCCGGTTAATCTCAGGAAGCCCGTACACCGCCTCTTCAATCAACTGCGGCGCTGCATGGCTGATTTTATACCACTCCTCATAAACCCCGACATCCTTAATACGGAAATCCGCACTTAAATCAATGACCTTCGTCTTTCCCAAAATCCCTTCATTCACCGCCGAAGCACAAAATCCCTGCGGCGTCGCCGTAAAAATCACATCCGCCATTTCCGCCAGTTCTTCCATATCATCCGTCCTGCACACGGCGTCCGTCATCTGGTACATATTCTGATAAATCGATGTATACTTCTGATCCACATAGCTTTTCGACCCAAACCATACAATCTCCACATCATCCCTCTGCAAAAGCAGCCTCGCCAGCTCCCCGCCGGCATATCCCGTAGCACCAATAATTCCAACCTTTATCATACGTCCCATTCCTTTCCTAAATAAGTATTTTCCAAAATGTTCAAAATAAAAGAATCAAAATAAACATGATTACCTACAACAAGACCTTTCTCTATTATAATCGATTTTCCCCAAATGAAAAGCCCAAACTTCACAAACCTTCCTTTCGCGAAAAAAACTCCTTCTCACCCCATAATTCCCAAATCTTTCCCCCCTATACTTTGCATCAAGATTTCATAATTATACACTTTTGATGCATAATATGCAATATCTTTTTAAAAAATATTCCTTAACCCTAATTTATACACCAGCGCAGGCGGGAGAATATTTCATAAGGAATCCTTTAGAGAACGTCGGCGCTTAACGAGGTCCTTCACGAGTTTAGCGTCCGCTACGTTCGGTGCAGAGCGCAAGCGTGGTGACGTTGGAATATTCTCCCGCTGAAGCGAACCCTATAAAACCCCCACAAAAAAATCTTTTTTCCATTTACCTCTTGCATTTTCCTTCATTCTGTTGTATATTTATACCCGTCTACTTTTCTTCACAAAACCCCACCAAAAAGCAGACACCTGCCAGAAAACTTACGCAGGAAATAGAAATAGCACACAAAAAAGCAAATAACACCAAATACAGGAGGAATTTCACATGAAAGAGAAAGTTGTACTGGCCTATTCCGGCGGTTTGGATACCACCGCAATCATCCCGTGGCTGAAAGAGCATTTTGACTACGACGTTATCTGCTGCTGCATCGACTGCGGACAGGGCGATGAATTAGACGGATTAGAGGAACGTGCAAAATTATCCGGCGCTACCAAACTCTACATCGAGGATTTAACCGATGATTTCTGCGACAACTACATCATGCCCTGTGTAAAAGCAAATGCCGTTTACGAAAATAAATACTTACTGGGAACCTCCATGGCCCGCCCAGCTATCGCAAAGCGTCTGGTTGAGGTAGCCCGCAAGGAAGGTGCAACCGCGATCTGCCACGGCGCAACCGGAAAGGGCAACGACCAGATCCGCTTCGAGCTTGGCATCAAGGCCCTTGCCCCCGACTTAAAGATCATTGCCCCCTGGCGTATGACCGACGTTTGGACCTTCCAGTCCCGCGAAGATGAGATGGCTTACTGCAAGGAAAAAGGCATCGACCTTCCCTTCTCCGCTGACAGCAGCTACAGCCGCGACCGCAACCTGTGGCACATCAGCCATGAGGGCCTGGAACTGGAGGACCCGGCGAACGAGCCGAACTTCAAGCACATGCTGGTTCTCGGCGTAACCCCCGAGGAAGCCCCGGACGAAGGCGAATATGTAACCATGACCTTTGAAAAAGGCATTCCCACCAGCGTCAACGGCGAAAAGATGAAGGTTTCCGACATTATCCGCAAATTAAACGAACTGGGCGGAAAGCACGGCATCGGCATTGTCGATATCGTAGAAAACCGCGTTGTCGGCATGAAATCCAGGGGCGTTTATGAAACTCCAGGCGGAACGATTCTGATGGAAGCACACCAGCAGTTAGAGGAACTCGTCCTTGACCGCGCCACTATGGAAGTAAAGAAAGATATGGGCAATAAGATGGCACAGATCGTCTATGAAGGCAAGTGGTTCACCCCCCTGCGCGAGGCGGTTCAGGCTTTCGTTGACTCCACCCAGGAATATGTAACCGGAGAAGTGAAGTTTAAGCTTTACAAGGGCAATATCATCAAAGCCGGAACCACCTCCCCCTACTCCTTATACAGCGAGTCCTTAGCTTCCTTTACCACCGGCGATTTATACGATCACCACGACGCCAGCGGCTTTATCACCTTATTCGGCCTTCCCTTAAAGGTTCGTGCAATGAAGCTGGCAGAAAATAAAGCGAAATAATAAAAAATTCGTTAAGGTAAATGCATTAAAGAAATTTCGCTAAAAAAATTTCGTTTAGAATATTTACTCTGGACAGCATAAAACAGGACGGCTGTGGTCAAAACTGCACAGCCGCCCTTCCTTTATCCTCTGTTTTTTATGTTCTGTTCTTCTTCATCCTCTGTTCTTAAAAAAACAAACCCACACATGTTCTAAAAAAAACAAACCCACACAATAAGCGCTGCTACCGCAGCAAGGCCATACTTCCCGTCAGCTTATTGATTTTCTTCTTTGCCCCGCAAATAGCAATTCCAAGATAATGCAAATCCATTTCCGATACTTCCTGCATCTTCTCCATAAATTCATCATATGTCTTGCATCCCTGCGCCAAATCCGAAAAATCAACAACGGTCAAATCCAAAAAATCCGGCGCATACAATTTTTCGCGGATAGCTTTAATACTTTCTGCATTCCCCTTTAATATAGGTACAGGAAATTCAATAATCCCCAAGTGTTCATTCCCGGTTCTGTCATAGACATCGGCACCAACAGCCTCCGGCATTTTCTTTCCCAGAGTAATCCCCATAATAGCCGCCGTATTTGCAATCACCCCCAACGGTAAATTTTCGTCAATAATCATAACACATTTTTCTTTTTGTGCATCCATTGTTAAGTCCTCCTTCTGCTCCCTGTTTCCGCTTTTATTTTTTATAGCACGGATATGCTGTCCATAAAACCAAAACTTTATTTGCCTCCCCTGGCCTTCTCAAAGAAGATTTCACGATACACCCCCGGCGCAAGCCCGATAAAGCGGGTAAAATAGTTTGTAAAATGGCTCTGGTCGGAAAATCCCGTCCTTATCGCTGCATCCAGCGGCGACACGCCATCGGACAATAATTTCTTTGCCTCATTAATGCGGACGGTTTCTAAATAACGGTAGGGCGTAATCCCCTTTGTCTTTGTAAATGCCCTGAGAAGTGTTGACTTGCTCAGTCCCGCCCGGCGGCAAATCTGATCTAAAACAATACGCTCTGCAAAATGCCGCTCCATAAACCTGCAGGCGTTTTCAATCTCCTGCCTGCACTCCGGGATACACTGCTCAAAGGGCTGACCATAATTTTGAATCAGCGCGGATAATAAAAACAGCAGATTTTCTTCCTTTCCAAAATCGCTGCTTCCATTCATCACCATTTCATGCAGAGGGCGCAGATAGCAGATAACTTCATCATCGGAAATTACATTCTCTGAAAATCCCGGAAGTTCCCGCTTTCCCGTCACCTCTTCTGTCAGATCCAGCATAACCTCTTTACTGATATTCAGCCCGCGGTAGTCAAACGTACCGTCATCCGACTGTACACAGGCATGATTATCACCCGGATGAAATAAAACGACATTTCCCGGTTTAATCGTGTAGTCCATATTTCTGCAGGACAGGCAGCGTTCCCCATCCTCGACAAAACCAATCACATAATGCTCATGAAAATGATTGGGAAACGGCTGAACAATTCCCTCAAAACGGTAGGCTTCTATCCGCAATAATTCATCATAAACAATGGTTCTGACTTCCTTCCTCATTCCAATTTCCTCCTCGCCAAAACCATTGTAAAGTAAAAATTTTTAAAAGTCTTGTAAAATATCTTCATTATTTAAAAGAATTTTTCGAGAACAGAAATCGTTTAATATGCGCAAAGTGATTATTTTCTACATAATACACGGTTTGTTGATTTGCCGAGTAAACAAAAGAAACTCTGGTCGCCCATATTCCCTCCTGCCGGACAGCATAAAGCAAGGTAAAGGCTTCGGAAACTGAAAATTCGTTTTTACCATTAGCTAACAATTGCAAAGCCCGTTCATACCGATCATCACCCGGTACAATAAAACCTCTTGTGCTCTCTGGTTTTATCAGGGAATAGTTTGTTATCAAAGAATAGTTCTTTCGTTCCTCCCGATACCCAATTCCCGGTTCAATAACCAGTGTACGTCCGTGAATATCAGACAGCATGGCCTGCATCGTAGAATCCGCCGCATAAACAATTTTCTTCGATTTAACAATTTGGAGAACCTCATCAAAGGAAAGCTCTGCTTTAATAAAAAGTTCTGTTAAATCCGCAATGGTCATACAATTTCTGCTGTCTTGATATGCTCCGGCGGGATTGCCATGCACATATAAAAGAGTCCCGACATTTCCATTTTGATTCACTCCATGATAAGAATGATATTTCCCGTCCGGACGCAAAATTCCGATATAAAAACGCTCTTTTTCTTCAATCACTTTATGCTTCCAAACAGAAAGATCAATGTCAAAATTAAATCCTGTTATCATATCCTTTCCACGATAAACAAATCTTGTACACATAGCCGCCGCCTTTCATCAAATCTTCATATGCTTCGCTTTTATCTTATCGCTATTCCTATTTATATTCAATACACTGTACGCTGCCGAAATAATTCGTATACTCTTTCAAATTGGTGTACTCTTCCGCGCTCCTTAATGCAAATCCCTTCGGGATGGAGAACTTCGTCTGATAAGGCATACAATAAGAGGCTGCGGTTTTGCAGCCCCTTACGATCACTTTTTATAGATTATTTTCCGAACAGCATATACAGACAAATCATATTTTTTCGACAAACACTCGATAGAACTGCCGTTTTGATATTCCTTTTTTATCTGTAGATTTCGCTGTTCCAATTCCTGCCGATAGCCGGAAACCTCTCCCCAGCGCTTTTGCTGTTCCTGTTTAACCGGAATGTAGATATATCCGCCTTGAACATAGGTTTGCAGCTCCTTTACCAATGCGTCTGGAAGAATCGTTTGTGCGTTAAGATATTTCATGCGGGCTTCCTCCCTGATAATATTGTCAGGTTACAAAGCCAGCATCCTTTGCGACTTTTCTTACTCCATGCAACCGTCGCAGTTTACTGGCTTTGCATGGAGAAAAACTTTATTTTTCTTTTTGGTATTGATACACATACAAATCACTTCTTTCTTTGTGTCTGATATTATACTATAATAAATTGCTACATGCAACGACTTTTATCTGCATACTTCGGAACGCATACGAATGTCTTAAATCATTACTGTTCACACGTTCACAGTAACCTTAAATCCTCATATACACGGATATTTTATTGAGAAAATGTTGAAAAACCAGGAATTTTATGTTATGGTATAAAATGGATGCAGTTAATATCTGCTATTTACAATATTACATTTCAAATCCGTTAATGGATAATGGTTTAAAAACAAAAAGGAGAAAATGAAGTATGAGAAAAATAAGTAAAATGGTGTTATGTGCAGCTGTGTGTACCATACTGGGCGGGGCACTGACCTCTTTTGCCGGTCAGTGGAATGCAGATGAAAAAGGGTATTGGTATGCAAAAGATAATGGAGGATATGCTGTATTAGAGTGGCAGGCAGATAATGGAAAATGGTATTATTTTGGTGCTGACGGATATATGGCCTGCAATACCTGGATTGGAAATTATTATGTAGGAGCAGACGGAGCGATGCTGGTCAATACGATAACTCCTGACGGGTATCAGGTTGGAGCCGACGGAGCCTGGATTCCGGGAGCCTACAATAACGCAGCAGCCGGACAGGAGATTCAGTATGATTATACATTTACTGACCGCAACGGCAATTCGTTGACTGTGTCTAAAGCGGCATTTGCTTCTCAGGTCATTTCCTTTACTCACGGCAATCCGTGGACAAGCTATGCAGAACAGCAGAAAACAGAAAATGCCCTTGGTATACCGGATCGAATCGGCAATGAACGTACAAGTACAGGCGATTTATGCCTTGGTTCAGGCGGTGTTCTGACGCTCGCATTCGACCTTGCGATTTATGACGGGGAAGGGAATGATATTTATGTTTTTGAGGTGGGTAACAACGTCGAAGATACCATGGTCGAGGTCAGCGATGATTTGACCATTTGGTACAGTGTCGGTACAGTGTCGGGCAGTACCGCGGGGCTTGATCTGAATGGAAAGGTTCCCGCAGGAAGCAGTTTCCACTATGTACGCCTGACGGATATGAAGAAATACCAAGGAAGCGACTGGCCCGGTGCAGATATTGACGCAGTATGCGGCGTTAATGTGATGTTGAAGTAGATACACCGATTATTTCAACAAAATCCTATTTTTTCATATACATAGGGAGGGCATCACAGAATCTATGTGATTTTATGATTTTGTGATGCTCCTGTTCTGTCATTTTTTCTCATCCTATGCACACGCCCCAAAGTTGTAAAATTACATCCAATGTATTATTCTATGTAAAAAATTTTTCTTTTTCGTCTATTTACTTTTATTTCCATCCAAAACAGGAGCCTGCTCCCAGTCTGCCGGAATATCCTGTATCATTCCAAACTTTTTAAGTGTCCATTTATCTTTATTGTATTCAAAAACAACGTCAAACTGCGTATTTACTTCTGTTCCCCAATATTCAAGAATCGCATAGGAACCGTCAATAAAAACAATCTTCAAATCAAAAGGAAACTGGCTTTCCCCACTGTGCAGCCTGTTAAATTTTTGGACAGTATTGTCAAGTTCACAAAGGCTTTGGGCAATAACAGCAATAAAAGGTTTCAGACGTTTAAATTCCTCTGTGTGCCCCTCTAAATCCACCACAATATCATAATCTTCCTCACTTGAAATATAAACTTCTGACCCATTCATCATTTGCAGCTTTTCCGGATCAGTTATAAATTTCCTGATATCATGATATCGATTGTACATTTTCCACCTCCGGCAGAAATTCCCTTCCGCTGATATTCCTGCCCAACTTAATAAACTCTATTAGCTTTTCTACATCATCAAAATCATCATAATCACCATTTAATCCCTGACGGTGATAAATGACTCCTCTTTTTTCGTTTTCTTCAAGACAGTCCAGCAATCTGTCCATGCCATATCGTTTAGCAAACAAAGTAAAACCATAAGGCTTTATTTTACTTAATAATCCTTTTTTGCAATCCGTTTTGCACAGGTAACAATGCGAAATATTCCGTTCAATCGAACAGATCCTGTTTTCGCAATGATTGCGATCGGGACAGCTATCGGAATGGCAGCCATCACAATTTACATTTTCCGAACATAAACAGCAGGCAAGCCCGCATCTGGCAATTCCTAATTCCCTTTTCATCCTGTTCTCCATTTCTTAAGCAAGTTTATTTACCATTCTTTCCTTATCTCCCCCTCCTCCACCTGATACTTCCGCAGAAATTCCTGTAAATCCGCATCGCTCCTAATCAGCATCAAATCCTCAAATTTTCCTGTAGCCTCATCTTTAAACCCCGCGACCTTCTCCCCGGTGCAGATACTTGCGCGGATAACAGGTATCTTCCCTTCTTTATCATAGGTATCTGCCTTTCCCGATTTCCCTGTCTTCCCCGCCCTTTTTATCCAAGATATTCCCCACATTTTTACTATTCCTCATTCCATCCCTTACACACATCAATCCAGGCCAGGCTGTTTGAATACTTTTCCAGTTCAGGAATGGTCAGTTCTATCGCGCTATTGCTGCTTCCGCAGGCGGGAAATACGGTAGTAAAGCGTTTAAGTGATTCATCCAGGTAAACCTTAACCTGCGGCGGAAGGGCAAAGGGACACACCCCACCCACGGCATGACCGATAAGCGATACGGCTTCGTCAGGCGTCAGCATCTTGGCCTTGGTTGAAAAATAAGCTTTATACTTCTTATTATCCACCTTCGCATCCCCGGCAGCAACGATAAGAATTGCCTGGTTATCCACATTAAACGACAAAGTTTTTGCAATCCGGCATGGCTCGCAGTGCAGTGCCTGGGCAGCAAGTTCTACGGTAGCGCTGGAAACGTCAAACTCCTGCACTCTATCCGCCATTCCAAATTGGCTAAAATAAGCTTTTACTTTTTCGATAGACATAATGATTTTCCTCCTCGTTGGTGTTTTATTGATGTTTTTTTCTGTTTTATTTCTGCTTTATTCATGTTATATTCATGTTACATCCATATTACATTGATGTTTTATTCCCACACTTTCGACACTCTGCCAATCAACCAGAAAAAGGGGAACCCTTCGTTCCCCAATTTTCCTAATTTTTCCCATTTTTATCTTCACAATCCTATTTCTTCTTCCCAAAAAACCCTTTCTTCTCTCCTTCAGGGTAAACCCCGGTCATGGCTTCTTCAAATTTGCGCAGGGCTTCTTTCTGGGCCTCGTTCATTCTCTCCGGCACCTGAACGACAAAGGTGACATAGTGATCCCCGCGCAGATTCTTATTCCGCAGCGAAGGAACACCCTTCCCTCTCAATCTCACCTTGGTATCCGTCTGTGTTCCGGCTTTAATCTCGTACTCAACCTCCCCATCCACGGTCTTAATCCGAATCGGGCCGCCCAGGGCTGCCTTGGTAAAGGAAATCGGCACCGTGGAGAAGATGCTCATATCCTGCCGCTTAAAGATCGGGTGCTGGGAAACCACAGCCTCCACGAGCATATCGCCGCGCTCGCCGCCGTTCTTTCCCGGTTCTCCTGCCCCGGCCTGGCGGATGCTCTGTCCGTTGTCAATACCGGCGGGAATGGAAACCTTAAACTTCTTCCTCGTCGTCTTATATCCGGTTCCGTAACAATCCGGGCATTTTTCTTTAATTACCTTACCCGTACCGTTACAGTCGGGACAGGTCTGCACATTCTGCACCTGGCCAAAGAACGGCGACTGCTGCACATAAGTAATCTTTCCCCGCCCGTTGCACTTGGCACAGGTTACGGGGGAAGTCCCTGCCTTTGCGCCGCTTCCGTGGCAGCTTGCACATTCTTCTTTATAATTAACTTCTATTTCCTTTTCACAGCCAAACACGGCCTCCTCAAAGGTCAGACGGACGGCAGTCCGCACATTGGCCCCGCGCATCGGCCCGTTGCTGCTTCTGCGGCTCCTTCCGCCGCCAAAGATATCGCCGAAAATATCACCGAAGATATCGCCCATATCCGCGCCAAAGTCAAAGCCGCCAAAACCGCCGCCCCCTGCGCCGCCGTCAAAGGCCGCATGACCGAACTGATCATACTGCTGACGCTTCTGGGGATCACTTAATACCCCGTATGCTTCCGAGGCTTCCTTAAACTTTTCCGCAGCCGTTTCATCACCGGGGTTTGCATCTGGATGATATTTTTTCGCCAGTACACGGTATGCTTTTTTTATCGCGGCCTCATCCGCATCCTTGGGAACGCCTAAGACCTCGTAATAATCTCTTTTATCTGCCATAACTGAATCGTCCTCTCATTCTCCACAAAACCCTCCAAAAGGGGCTTGCGGAAACGACCGCAAATCCCCTTTCATCAGCTATCTCTGCTTGTGTATTATATCGTCGGATAATCTTATACTTCTTTAAAATCACCGTCAATCACATCATCGTCATATGCCGGACCGCCCTGGCTTCCTGCACCTGCACCTGCGCCCATATCCGGTCCCGGGCCTGCCTGACCGGCCTGGCCTGCTGCCTGTGCCTGCTCGTAAACCTTGGCAAACAGCTTCTGTGCGCTGTTCATCAGTTTTTCCTTGCCGGCTTTGATATCGGCTACCTGTGCGTCGGTGAGCTGCTCTGCCGGAGCCTTGTTGATAGCATCCTTTAAGGCATTTAAGTCGGCCTCAACCTCTGCCTTATCTGCGCCGTCTAACTTATCGCCGACTTCCTCAAGAGCCTTTTCGGTCTGGAATACCATGGAATCTGCGTCGTTTCTTGCATCAATGGCTTCTTTTCTCTTCTTATCCTGTGCCTCGTACTCTGCGGCTTCCTTTACTGCCTTCTGGATATCGTCATCGGACATATTGGAACCGGAGGTAATGGTGATGTGCTGCTCTCTTCCTGTGCCCAGATCCTTTGCGGATACGTTGACAATGCCGTTGGCATCGATATTAAAGGTTACTTCAATCTGCGGAACACCTCTTCTTGCCGGCGGGATTCCGTCCAGACGGAACTGGCCTAAGGTCTTGTTATCTCTGGCAAACTGACGCTCGCCCTGGACAACATGGATATCAACTGCGGTCTGGTTATCGGCTGCGGTGGAGAATACCTGGCTTCTCGATACCGGAATCGTTGTATTTCTCTCGACCAGACGGGTAGCTACGCCGCCCATGGTTTCGATGGATAAGGACAATGGAGTTACGTCCAGAAGCTGGATATCGCCTGCGCCTGCATCGCCTGCTAATTTACCGCCCTGGATACCTGCACCGATGGCTACGCACTCATCCGGGTTTAAGGACTTGCTCGGCTCCTTGCCGGTTAACTGCTTAACCTTTTCCTGTGCGGAAATCATACGGGTGGAACCGCCGACTAAGAGAACCTTGCCCAGTTCGGAAGCATTGATCCCGGCATCTCTTAAAGCGTTCTGTACCGGAATTGCCGTTCTCTCGATCAGGCTGTGGGTCAGCTCGTCAAATTTTGCCCGGGTCAGGTTCATATCCAGATGCTTGGGGCCTTCCGGGGTTGCCGTAATAAACGGCAGGTTGATATTGGTCGTGGTTGCCGTGGACAATTCCTTCTTTGCCTTTTCTGCGGCTTCTTTCAGACGCTGAAGAGCCATCTTATCCTTGGAAAGATCCACACCCTCGGCCTTCTGGAATTCGCTGATTAACCAATCGGTAATGGCATTGTCAAAGTCATCGCCGCCTAAGTGGGTATCGCCGTTGGTGGAAAGTACTTCGATAACACCGTCGCCGATTTCAATAATGGAAACATCGAAGGTACCGCCGCCTAAGTCGTATACCATAATCTTCTGCTCGGTTTCATTGTCCAGGCCGTAGGCTAAAGCGGCTGCGGTCGGCTCGTTGATAATACGCTTTACCTCAAGACCGGCAATCTTTCCTGCGTCCTTGGTTGCCTGGCGCTGTGCGTCATTAAAATAAGCAGGAACCGTAATAACCGCTTCGGTTACTTTCTCGCCCAGATAGCTCTCGGCGTCCGCTTTTAACTTCTGTAAAATCATCGCGGAAATTTCCTGCGGGGTGTACTTCTTATCGTCGATGGTTACTTTATGATCCGTACCCATATGACGCTTAATCGAAGAAACGGTGCGGTCTGCATTCGTTACGGCCTGACGCTTTGCCGGCTCGCCGACCAGACGCTCTCCGGTCTTGGTAAATGCTACGATGGACGGTGTGGTTCTCACACCTTCTGCATTAGCGATAACGGTTGGCTTTCCGCCTTCCATAACAGCTACACAGCTATTGGTTGTACCTAAATCAATACCGATAATCTTGCTCATGATCTTTTCCTCCTGCATCTATGCAATCAACTTACTAAATCAACATGTTTACCTTATTTTAAACGTCCGCCGCCGGATAAGCGGCATCACTTACCAGCGTGAACATAAAGCAGCTAATTTGCCACCTGAACCATACTATGGCGCACAACGCTGTCCCGGTACATATAGCCCTTTTGAAGTTCCATGGAAATAATGTTTTCTCCATAATTCTCATCTTCAATATGCATTACCGCATTGTGGAAGTTCGGGTCAAATTCCTTTCCGGCAGCTTCAATCACCGTGACGCCGATATCTTCTAAGGTTTTCATCATCTGCTTATAGATTTTTTCCATGCCCTCGACAAGCGGGGTTCCCTTTTCGGCCTCAGAAACCGCTGCCAATCCGCGCTCGAAATTATCCACCACCGGAAGCATCTTTTCAATAATATCCTTTGCCCCGATTTCATACATCGCGGATTTTTCCTTGTCCGTGCGCTTGCGGTAATTGTCAAACTCAGCCATCGTCCGCATCAGCCGGTCGGTCAGTTCTTCTATCTTTTCATCTTTAGGGTCTTTCTTTTCTTTTTTATGGAAAAAACCTTTTTTCTCTTTTTCCTGGCTGTCCTGACCATCATCTGCGGAAGCATTATCACTTTCGCTGTCCTCCGGTGAAGCCTCCATACCCGTTTCTCCCTGTTCGGCAGCCTGCTTTCCTTCCCTTTCCTGGTCATCAACATCCGGACCCCTGTTCAGGCTGGAATCATCCTTTTCCATCTCTGTATCCTGGAAAAAGCCTTCCTGCCCGCCTGTTTTCTGACTGGTCATGTTTTTTCCTCCTGTTTTTGCTCATTTTGTTGTTACTGTTCACACGTTTACAGTAACATTTTGTTCATTCTTTTGGTTTATTTTCTGTCTGCTTATTCCGACGAATGATTAAAAGCAGAATCAAGCTGACTCATTACATTGCGCAGCGTGCTGACCACTTTATCATAATCCATCCGCTTGGGCCCGATAATTCCTATGGTTCCCCGCATACCGTCGCCCAGCACATAGTTTGCGGTTACCACGCTGCAGTCCTTCATGGCCTGTACCGGCGTTTCATCGCCGATATACACCTGAATCCCTGTTCCTGCGCCTTCTTCCTGAGAATTCACCTCGTCAATTAATTCCTGAAGTTCGTCCTTCTGTTCAAAGGTACTGAGGAGCCGGCTGGCCTTCTCCCCGTCGCTGAGTTCGGGATATTTAAAAATATTCGTTGCTCCGCTGGTATAAATCGGAAGTTCCTCGGCATCGGCTTTCACTGCCTCGGCAATCTGCTCTAAAACCAGTTCCACCACCCCGCTGTGCGGTCCGGCCTGCTCTTTCATCCGGGAAATAACGCCAAGATTAATTTCATCAATCGACAGACCGTTTAAGGTGCTGTTTAACAAAATATTTAAATTCAGAATATCCTCATCCCGAAGAAGTCCGTTATGGGGGAGCACATTGTTTTTAATCCGGTTTCCTTCCATAACAACCACTAAAAGCAGCTTTTCTTCGTCCATCTTGGAGAGCTGGATAAACTTAAGCTTCCCCTGCTGATAGCGGGGTCCGCTGATCATCGCCGCGTAGTTCGTATTCGATGCAAGCATCTGCACCAAACGCTTCAGCACCAGTTCCAAACGATCCACGCGCTGAAACATCAGTTCCTGAACCTGATTCATCTCCTGATCCTTTTCCTCCATCAGCTGGTCTACGTAAAACCGATAGCCCTTATCCGAAGGAATCCGTCCTGCCGAGGTGTGGGGCTGTAAAATATAGCCCATCTCTTCCAGATCCGACATTTCATTGCGGATGGTCGCAGAACTTAATTTTAAATCGGAGTATTTGGAAATAGTTCTGGAACCAACTGGCTCTCCGGTTTCCAAGTAGGTTTTAATAATCGCCTTTAATATGGTAACCTTCCTTCCGTCCAACTCCATTCTATCTCCGCCTTTCTTTTTTAGTTTATCCTTGTGCTTTGGCTTTTTGTTCTTGTTAGCACTCAACATCATCGAGTGCTAATTTCTTCATATGCTATGATATTACAATCCTTATTATTTGTCAATAGGGTTTTTATAAAAAGTTTTTTTACAAATATCCCTTCCATTGTTTCCCAGTTAATACTTAGGACTTGACTTTTAATAGATTTGTAATATAATAGTAAATGTACCACAACAATTTTAATTTGAGAAATATTCGATGATCTTTTATTGTGAGGTGCTTTAATGATGAAGAGAAATTTATTATCGATAACAAAAACACTGGTATTTACCGCAGCGGCAAGCATCAGCCTTGCTTTTACCGGGTGGGCGGCGAACATTCAGGGAGAACTTACGAATGTCGGTTCCATTACGATTTCCGGATGGGCATGGAATAAGGAAGATACGAACGATGTCCAGAAAGTGGAAGTACATATTTGTCGGGCGGATGACCCGAATCCGGTAAAGTATCTCCATGTCGATGCTGACGACTACCGGGACGATTTGGTTTCCAAGCTTAACGACGGATGGCACGGCTTTTCCGTTTCCGTTGACTGGTCGCAGCTTAAGGGGAATGATTTTAAAGTTAAAGCCTATGCCGTTAAAGGGGACAAGTATTATACCTTAGGAAGTACCGTAAATTACAGCAAGGCCGCGAAAGCGCCTGCCCAGGCTGCTTCCTCCACGGATAATTCCACGGTTCACTTTGTAGAACCCGTCGGACAGCCGGCCTCTTCCAAAGGAACGGTACAGGCGGCCGCCTATTCCGGGAATGAACGCTCCCTTGGCCTGTTCCAGGTCAGCGGCTACTGCAACTGCAGTCAGTGCAGCAGCGGATTTGGCCTGACTTACTCCGGTACGGTTCCCAAAGCCAATCACACTATCGCTGCTGACTTATCCGTTCTTCCCATAGGAACCCGTATCCGCATCGGGAATACGATTTATACCGTAGAAGACACAGGTTCTTCGATTATAGGAAACAAGCTTGATATCTATTACGCCGATCATGCCTCTGCGGAGAATCACGGACTCCAGCAGATGGAAGTATTTTTGCTTCAATAAGATCCGTTTATAACGATCTATTCCTAAGAACAAACATTTCTTTTTTCCTTGTTTGAAACCGCCGCAGATAACTTTAGGCATTATCTGGGGCGGTTTTTTACTGCGGTTTTTTCTTCATTTCTCCCCGGTTCTTCTTATTTTGCCGTATATTGGCGAACCTTACCGAACATTTTTTCGTGTTTTTTTCCAAATTCTCTTGACATTGCCAGAAAAAGGTGTAAAATAAAAAACTGTCAGTGATTGTTACAAAAGTATTACATATTTTATTTTTATATTAACTTATATTTCTAATCTATGTCATATTTTTGAAAACAAGGCGAATTTTTGTCATAACTCTGTCATACCCTAAAAGTCCGGCGAACCGGACACAGCTTCTTTTCAGCGTTAAACAATAAAGGGAATTAAAGAAGAGTTAGAGAAAAATTCAAATCCAGAAACTCCAAGGGAAAGGAAGGATGAACATGAATAGAAAAACATCGAAAAAAAACCTGGTCAAATTTCTTCTCACTGCAGCGTTAGCTCTGGGCAGCAGCCTTACCGTTATGGGTGGGCAGGTTCAGGGAAATGTAGACATGATTCAAGATAATACGATCTCCGGATGGGTCTGTGATACCCAGACACCGGATACTCCTGTTACTGCGGCCGTCTTTGTCGCCGACAGCCAGGGAAATATTTTGCAGAAAACCATTACGGTTGCCGATAAACCGCGGACAGATACCCCCGCAAGCAGCTATGGGAACGGAAACTGCGGTTTCTCTCTTGCCATGGACTGGTCAAATCTTCCGGACGGTGCCTACACCGTCCACGTCGTTGCCGATAATCAGGTTATTGGCGGAAAGCAGCAGTTTTATAAGGGTGAGCAGCCAAAGCTGCGCTCCCTGGGCGTATTTAAAACCACCGGCTACTGCCCGTGCCGCCGCTGCTCTTCCGGTTGGGGCGGACGAACCAGTTCCGGTGCCATTGCCAGGGCAAACCACACCGTTGCCGTGGACCCCAGGGTGATTCCCTACGGAACCCGGTTAATGGTCAACGGCGTTGTTTACACCGCAGAGGATATGGGAAGCGGCGTAAACGGAAAACACCTGGATATTTACTATAACACTCACGGCGAAGCCCGGCTCCAGGGCGTCCAGTATGCCGAGGTCTTTCTGGTACAATAGTTGCTGCTGTTATTGTTTGCCCGTGCGCAGACCTGCGTAAACAATAACCAATCGCTCTGCTGCCATCCGCACAGCGTAAGCCGTCACACATCCGGCGCGTCGAGCAGAAACTTGCTCATCACATAATTACTCACATCCATACCCCAGTCCGAGAGCCGGATAGCTGCTCCATCCTGGAGCAGCAGGCCCTCTTCGGAAAGTTTTCGGATAATCTCCCCGTAAATGCTCTCGATATGTACCCCAAACTCCTGTACAAACCGAACATTGGACACGCCGCACGTCATGCGCAGGCCCAGAAACATAAACTCCTCCATCTGCTCCCTGCGGCTTAGCCGGTGAAGCCTTCCGTGAAGGCTTTCTAAATCCCCGGCAGAAAAATCCAGAAGAAGGTAGCGGTTGATATCCGTTTCATTGGCAAAACGGCAGCCGTCCACATAGGAAGAAGCGCCAAGGCCAAAGCCAAGATAGTCTTTTCCCGTCCAGTAACCGATATTGTGCGCACAGGCAAAGCCCGGGCGGGCGTAGTTGGAGATTTCATAGCGCTGATAGCCGGACTCTTCCAGGAAGGCTTTGGTCTGGTGATAGATTTTCCGGTCTTCTTCCTCATCCATCAGCGCAGGCCAGCCGGCCATCGCCAAAACATTCGCATTCTGCGCTGCCCCAGCCCCTGTCCCCGCCTCACCGGTCAGGGACGATGAACCGTAGTAGTCGCCGTAAGGCGTCCCTTCTTCGATAATCAGGCTGTAGGCAGAGATGTGCTCGGGCTTTAACATAATCACCCGGCGCAGGGTATTCTTAAAGCTCTCCGCAGTCTGTCCGGGTATACCGCTCATTAAATCCACGTTGATATTGGAAAAACCGGCCATTCTCGCCTGCTGAAATCCCATCAGGAAATCTTCAAAGCTGTGCACCCGCCCCAGAAGCTTAAGTTCTGCATTCACCGCAGACTGCAGCCCCAGGCTTAAGCGGTTAATCCCCGCCTGGCGGTATAAGGGAAGCTTCTGCGAAAGCTGGGTTCCCGGATTTGCCTCAATCGTAATCTCCGCGTCCTCTGCCAGGACAAAGCTTTTCTTCACGGCCTGCATTAACAGAGTTATCTGCTCCCCGTCAAGCGCCGAGGGCGTCCCTCCGCCGATAAATACCGTCGTAACCAGATAATCCGCATACCAGGGACCCTGGCTGGTGATTTCACAGCGGAGCTGATCCATGTATTCTGCCTGCATCTTCCGGTTTGCCGGAAAGGATAAAAAATCACAGTAAAGGCATTTTCTTATGCAAAAAGGAATATGAATATATAATTCCAGTTCTTTCTTTCCGTTCATTCCCTAATCCCTGCCTGTCCATAAACCTATTCGTCATCCAGCTTCAGCACGCTCATAAACGCCTTCTGCGGAATTTCCACACTGCCGATCTGGCGCATACGCTTCTTTCCTTCCTTCTGCTTCTCCAAAAGCTTCCGCTTACGGGAGATATCGCCGCCGTAGCACTTGGCAAGCACGTCCTTGCGGACGGCCTTCACCGTTTCCCGGGCAATAATCTTTCCGCCCACCGCCGCCTGAATGGGAATCTCAAACAAATGTCTGGGAATTTCCTCTTTTAATTTCTCACACATCTTCCGGCCGCGCTCATAAGCCGAAGCCGCATGGACGATAAAGGATAAAGCGTCCACCTCTTCCCGGTTCACCAGGATATCCAGCTTCACCAGTTCCGAGCGCTCATAACCCTTTAACTCATAGTCAAACGAAGCATAGCCCCGGGAACGGGATTTTAATGCGTCAAAGAAATCATAAATAATCTCATTTAAGGGCAGATCGTATTTTAAGAGTGCACGGGTTTCTTCCATATATTCCATGCCCAGATATACGCCCCGGCGCTCCTGGCAGAGTTTCATAATCGCACCTAAAAACTCCGTCGTTACCATAATCTCCGCACGGACAATCGGCTCCTCCATATATTCAATCTCGGTCGGGTCCGGAAGGTTCGAGGGATTGGTCAGGGTAATCATCTCTCCGTTTTTCTTGTATACATGGTAGATAACCCCGGGGGCCGTCGTGACCAGATCCAGATTGTATTCCCGCTCTAACCGCTCCTGAATAATCTCTAAGTGCAGAAGTCCCAAAAAGCCGCAGCGGAAGCCAAAGCCTAAGGCAATCGAGGTTTCCGGCTCGTAGAAAAGCGAAGCATCATTGAGCTGAAGTTTTTCCAGGGCATCCCGAAGATCCGGGTATTTCGCCCCGTCTGCCGGATACAGGCCGCAGTAAACCATGGACGTCACTTTCTTATAACCGGGAAGCGGCTGTTTGCAGGGATTCTTCCGATCCGTCACGGTATCGCCGACCTGGGTATCCTTGACGTTTTTAATACTGGCCGTTATATAGCCTACCATACCCGCCGACAACTCCTCACAGGGATGAAACTGCCCTGCGCCAAAGTACCCGACTTCCACCACGTCCGCCTCGGCTCCCGTAGCCATCATGCGTATCGGCGTACCCTTTCTTACCCTGCCTTCCTTAATCCGGCAGAAAATAATAACCCCTTTATAAGAATCGTAAATCGAATCAAAAATCAATGCCTGAAGCGGTGCATCCGGATTACCTTTTGGTGCGGGGATCTTTTCGACAATGGCCTCTAAAACATCGTCAATATTTAACCCCGTCTTTGCGGAAATCCTCGGGGCGTCCTGCGCCTCAATGCCGATAATGTCCTCGATCTCTTCCACCACCCGATCCGGTTCGGCACTGGGCAGGTCTATCTTATTAATTACCGGAAATACATCCAGATCGTGATCTAAGGCCATGTAGACATTGGCCAGCGTCTGGGCCTCGATTCCCTGGGCCGCATCGACCACCAGGATTGCCCCGTCACAGGCAGCCAGGGCACGGGAAACTTCGTAATTAAAATCAACATGCCCGGGGGTATCAATCAGGTTGAAAATATATTCCTGCCCGTCCTTTGCGGTATAGACAATCCGCACGGTCTGGGCCTTAATGGTAATCCCTCTCTCCCGCTCGATATCCATGTTATCTAAAATCTGATCCTGCATCTCCCTCTGGGTCAGCAGCCCGGTCTTTTCAATAATCCGGTCGGCCAGGGTTGACTTTCCATGATCGATATGGGCAATAATGCAGAAATTGCGGATATTTTTTTGATCAATATTCGCCATAATTTACCTCTCTTACTTTTATCTACGTTTTTCTTTCCGCAGCTGGGTAATAATCCTTAAGCGGCTTTTTAAATTCTTCTGTTCCGGGTCTAAGGGCTGAAACATAACATGGAGGGCCATGCTGTTGTATTCGTCCGTGTGCCGTGAAATATCAATCTCCTTATTCTCCGCCGCCAGCACGGATAAGAACTGAGAACCGCGAAGCTTAAACTCCTCATTCGCCTTCCTGGCCGTCTTGCTCACCGCCAATGTGTGTTCCAGTTCCTCCTTAAACTGTGTTCCCAGAAGCGGCTGCTTTTCCTGGAACATGTGCAGAAGTGCCGTAGCCACGGTATAGCAGCTGTTTTTGCGCAGGGCGGCACTCACCTCCACACTTAAATCCGTCGTGGTGTTGGGATTGACAAACACCTTAAAATTCTGCGCCGTCTTGGAAATGCAGTCCGGAATCGAGTAAGTTTTCCAGTCCTCCACCTCACCCTGGAGCGCCTCGCGCAGTTCATTCAAATCCGAAAACAGGTTCACGGTACCGCGGGAAATCGAATCCCTGGCATAGGCTGCAAAATTGCTCTCCGTATCCGGAATATAGTAATACGTCCTTAACGGATTAAACCGGCAGGCACGGAAGGCTTCCATCAGCGACAGGGCGCTCATCTTTTCATCCAGCACATAAATATTAATCTCTCTGCTCCCGGGCAGATCAAAATCTTCAATCCCCAAATCAAAATCTTTTAAATCAGTAAAAACATTCAGCATAATTTCCTCCAATCTGTACACCGTTAAAGATTGCTTCACACGCTGTGTTCCTGCAATCTCAAAAACAATCGATAGTCTTCTTTATTGTAACACTGTTTCGTCTGTTTTTAAAGAAGATTTCTTTCGGAATTTCTTCGGAATTTATTTATGGTTACGGAATAGGCTTCGCCCGCCGCAGCTCTCAAAGTATTTACTTTCCTAAAAGCACCATCGAAAAAATATCTGCCAGAGGCTCCATGGCATTTTTTGCTTCCTGAAAGGTGTTGGTCTGCGCTCCGACTTCAACTAAGCAGGAACAGGGGCGAAGGTGCTGGTTGTAGCGAAGCCCCTTTAGGTAAATTTTGCGGGTCAGCCCAGGATACCAGGCCGAAGCCTTGAGTTGAAGCTGCAGGCTGAACGACAGGTTGTCTTCCCGGTACGGATTTTCAAGATAGGGAATCGGGCCGTCCGGCGTCTGGCTCATCCCGTTAAAAAACATAATCTGAGCGGTCGGCTTCTGATTAATCTCCGTCATCAGATGCGTATTCGCCCCGACACCGTCCCTGTGCAGATCGATAACCACCTGAATCGACGGATTTTTTTCCAGAATTTCGGTCAAGCCCTCCAGTGCATACGTGTAAGCCTTATTGCGATCCAGCTTTCCCTCACGGACATCATATGCTGATGAATCATGATACACCGAAAACCCGCGTTCTGTCAAGCATTCTGCCAGATAATCACCCACGGCTACAATCGTTTCCCCCTCCTTAGAATCGGCAAACGCCTCCTTAGAATGGGTGTGATAAATTAAAATCTGCGGCGGCGCACCTTCACCAACCGCCTGCCCCTCCTTATTTAATCGGAAATCACGGCTTAAAAGCTTCTTTACATCCATAACTTCCCGATCTGCGGTTGTTGATGTATGTACACTGTAAAAGGTCTTCATTAAAAAATCATAATCCTCAAGCTGTGCCAGGGAATACTGCCGGCCCGGATAAGCCAGTCCGGAGGCTGCCAATGTATTTCCCGCTCCTCCCCCGTCGGCTGTCCCTGTTCGTGCTTTTTGTTCCGCACTCTCTTCCGCCCTTTCTAACCCGCCGCTTTCTGCCGCACTGCCCGAAACTTCGGAACTGCCTTTTCCCAAAATCACTTCCTGCCCGGCGGCAATCCCCTCTCCCGGCAGACCTCCGCTCTCTTCTCCCCCATAAATTTCCAGATACTGATGCTCCTGAAAAAAAGCTTCGGCAGCTTTTGCACTGCGGTAGGCCGGATCATCCTCGGCCCGGGTCAGCGTCCGCACCTGCTCCACATAAGTTAATCCCCCCTCCCCCCGATAATCCTCCTTCCCGGATTCCCCCTCCCAGGCAGGTGCCGGATAAAAATAATTCCATAAATAAGAAAACAATGCCCTCTCCTGCTCTTTTCCAAACCATTCTCCTTCAGCCTTTAACGCCGCTGCCATGGTCAGAGCCTTTCCCAGCACCAGAAAAATCCCCAGGGCAGCGATCATCCTCCACAGCTTCTTTACGCCTTTATCCCGAAATCCTCTCCCAAAACCCCGCCTTTTGTTCCACCTCATCCGCCTGCCGTCACCTGCCCTGTTTCCTTTTTCGCTGCTGTTCACATATTCACAGCAACCATTTTTCTATTTACTATCCTATGCAGAAAATCCTGTCCCTGAACCATAATCTTGCTTTCCTGTGCAGACAATATACATTCACATCAGAGCAAGTTCAATCGCCCGTGAAATCACCTCTCCCAGTTTCTCCACCCGCTCTTCAATATCCGGCGGCGTCACGAACATCGGGCCAAACTCCGGCTCCAGCAGTTCACGAATCAGGGCATACTGTTCTTCCGGCTCCAGACTGCCCAGATACTGTCCCGCTCCCCTGGTGCCGTTTCCGCCTTCCAGCGCTTTCACCAGCGCCCCAATCGTATCCTGCACAATCGCCGCCGCACCGACCACGGTAGGAACGCCCACCGCTAAAACCGGCACACCCAGGCTTTCCTTCGTCAGCCCGCTCCGGTGATTTCCGACACCGGAACCCGGACGGATTCCCGTATCGGTAAGCTGAATGGTACAGCCCAGGCGATGTACGCTCCTGGCGGCCAATGCATCGATGGCAATCACCAGTTCCGGTTTGGTTTCCTCGACCACACCCTTTAAGATTTCCGCCGTTTCCATCCCCGTCTGTGCCATCACCCCCGGCGCAATCCCGCTGACGGAGGCCATCTGGTGCTCCTTTAAAAATCCTTTGCCGTACTGCACATCAAAATGTCTGGTCATGGGAAGATGCTGCAAAACCCTTGGACCAAGGGAATCCGGCGTCACATAGAGATTTCCAAGGCCCACCACCAAAACCTTTAATCTTTTCGTTTCCATTCCGCCCTTTCCGCCCTCTTTAAGCCCCCAAACCAGCTTTTTAAGCTGACCGGCTGTCTTTTTCGCCAGCACCTCCTCAAACTCCTTTTCCTGTTCTTCCAGCCCCCCAGCTTCAATGGTAAGGTAGGTTCCCATCTCCTTGCCCATGGCCTTTGCCCCCTGTTCATTGAGAACCTTTACCTCCGTAACCTTGATTTTTTCTTCCGAATAATCCCATTCCCGCAGAGAAACTCCCCGGATCTCCCCGCCGTTTCCCTGAAATCTCTCCTTCTCTTCCAGAGCCAGGTCCGTCCGCAGTTCCAGCCCCTCCCGGCGCTTTCCCTTTTGCAGGATGTTTTTTCGCCCTGCTTTCATTTTCCTAAAATTCGCTTTTCCAAACTTCAGCCGCCTTCCTCTGCGCTTTTTTCCGGCAAAAATACATCTTATTCCTTCCATCGCTTTATTCATCCCTTTCCGGCATCATTTATTTTATGGTGAACACCTGTGAACAGTATCATTCATCCCTATTTTTCGCAAAAAACCTTGAATTATGTATTGACATCTTCCCTTCTTTTGAGTATTATGGTAGATGTATGTTTCACATTGAACTGTCCGTGTCCAGACTTTGATGGAAAACACAAAGATTAAGATAGGAATGGAGGTGCACGAAATGGCAAATATTAAGTCCGCTAAGAAGAGAATCTTAGTAAACCAGACAAAGGCTGCGAGAAACAAAGCAATTCGCTCCAAGGTTAAAACTTCGATTAAGAAGGTAGACGCTGCTATTGCTGCCGGTGACAAGGCTGCTGCACAGGCTGCATTATTAGCTGCTACAACGGAAATTGACAAGGCTACCAGCAAAGGCGTATACCACAAGAATACGGCTTCCCGCAAAGTATCCCGTTTAGCCAAAGCTGTAAATGCAATTGCTTAATTTATAGATAACAACAAGATTATGGATAAGCATTCGTCCATTGCAAATTAACCCAAAAGAAAACTCCCGAACCGCAGGTGTGGCGATCCGGGTGTTTTTTTATATTATTTTTTTCTTCCATTTAGAGTATATTTGAAAATTGGCTACTGTCAGATGTGCGTCACAATTTATAGAAGATTTGTGCCGAATAAAGGTTTTCAGGAATAATTTCTGCAAATCAAAAGTTCCACAGCCATCCTGTCCGAAAGTCGTCCCTGCTTTACGGCTTCCTCCATGTCCACACACTCCTGCACATAGGAAAAAATCTGTTCCCTGGAAAAGGCCCTGGCCTGGGTTGTGAGTTTTCCCACGGCAAAGGGGGGAATCTTAAGCTGTGAGGCTATCTCCGCACGGCTAAGCCCCTTTTTGCTCATCTCCCGCACCTGTAGAAGCTGGTTAAACTGCCGGGCAATTAAGAACAAAATCCGCATCGGCGGTTCCTTTAAGATTAAGAGATCCTCATAGAGTTTCATCGCCTTTGCCGGCATCCTTCCGGAAATCGCCCCCACCATCTCAAAAATCTGGTTCGTCACCTGCATCGTACAGACCGCCTCCACATCCTGCACCGTAATCACATCCCTGCCCAGGGTATAGCTTATCAGCTTATCCAGTTCCGAGCGGATATTTTCCATATCCTCTCCCACTCTTCCCAGAAAAACCTCCATAGTCGAAGCCGTGATTTTTTTTCCTTCCTTTGCCAAAAGCCCGGCTGCCCATTTTGCCAGCTGCCCCGAAGACTGCCTTTCCATCTCTGCGGCATAACCGTATTTTTTCACTGCCTTATACATCCGGCTTCTCTTATCCACCTCATCTTCGACAAAAACCATACAGGTGGTTTCCGGAAGATTCGGAAGGTATTCCACCAGTTCATCCGCGTTTCCCTTAAACAGGCCGCTCCCTTCTATAAGAATTAAGCGGTGATTGGCAAAAAAAGGCATCGTATCCGCCAGACTGATAACCTCCGAAAGATTAATCCCCTTCCCTTCAAAATAATGATAGTTCATGGTATCATCCCCGAGAATGGACGCACGAAGCCTGTTTTTATAACTGCGCTTTAGAAAATTTTCCTCGCCAAAGATTAAGTAAGCCCGTTTAAAATTTCTCTCTTTGATGTGCTGATTTAATGTCTGCATCCTTTTTCCCCTTTAAGACTTATAAGACTTTTAAGCATTGATGATTACTGCCTGTGCTCCATGCATTTCTCAGACTACTATATCCAATTTCCGGCTAAAAAGCAACCAAATCCCCTTATTTCATCAAAAACCAGGTGGCAACAGGTTAGGGGTCATTGCTGCTGTTCACTGTTCCTTTCACAGAATTTATAGCCGCGGCATCTGACCCTTCCCTTTTCGACATGCAGAAGAACCGCCCCCATTTTTCCGGTTTCCAGCACGGTACTCCCTTCTTTTTCCAGCCGCTCAATGGTTTCTTCATGGGGATGTCCATAGGAATTCCCCTCGCCGTAGGATATCACCGTCCAGGCCGGATGAACTGCCGCCAGAAAATCTTCTCCATTGGAAAACCGCGATCCGTGGTGTGCTGCCTTTAATACCTGAACCATCGAAAACGCCTCCTCTCCCGCGTAGTCCAAAGCCATCTTCTCCCCCTCCTGGCCCACATCCCCGGTAAAGAGCATGTGAAAATCCTGATAATCAACCCGGATAACCAAAGACTGCTGATTCCTGTCCGAAAAATCAATGTCCATCCCCTCTCCCGGATAAAAACAGGTAAGAAGACAGCTTCCCGCCTGGATTTTATCGCCGGCATCCATGCAGCCCACGACAATCCCCCGCTTCTTAGCCGCATAAATAAGTTTTTCATAGCCCGAATCTTCTCTCCCCGCCTCCGGCAGAATCAGACACCCTATCTCTATCTCCGGACATTCTTTAAGCAGATACAAAAGCCCGCTGGTATGATCGGCATCGCCATGGCTGACCACGGCAAAATCAATCCGGGAGATCCCTTCGGATTTCAGATAGGGCTCCAGCCGATTTTCCCCCAGCCGCTTCTCACTTGAACTTCCCCCGTCGATTAAGATCACGGCCTGCTGCAAAACCTCCTCTGCACCCTCCTTATTCCCTTCCCTTTCTCCCTGCCACAATATTCCCCTGGTTTCTGTTCTTCCTCCCTCACACTGCAAAACGATTCCGTCCCCCTGACCGACATCCAGCACGGCAATATCCAGCCCGGACTGCGGCCGCGGCTTCATACATAATATACACAGCAGACTTCCTGTAAAAATAATCCCCCATCGCTGTATCCTTAACTTTTTTAACCCTTCACCCTCTGTCCATTCTTTTTCTTGCCTTTTTAACCCTTCACCCTCTGTCCACTCCTTTTCTTTCCTCTTTAACCCATGCAGTCCCAGAATCATTCCCCCAAGAAACAGGTAATACAAAAAAATCTGAAACCCTTTCGGCCTTCCCCAGATAAGGAGGCTGCCGGGAAGCCGGGAGGTCAGTTCACATAAGCGCTGATAAAACTGCAGAATATAATGCCCGCTTCCCACAGCCATCACCCCTGCATCGTAAAAAAATGTTCCGGCCAAAAGTCCCAGAAGCCCTGAAATCACCACATAACCCATCAGGGGAACCACAAAAAGGTTTAAAACCACGCCGTAGACCGGAATCTGAAAATAATGCCAGAGCACTACCGGCGCAGTTGCCAGCTGAACGGCTGCACTGATTTTTAAGCCCTGCATCCACCTTCTTTCCGTTTTTTTATTCCTGCCGCACGGCATAGGACTATCCTTCAGGATTTTGGGGCTGCTCTCCAAAGCCTTACCCAAAATCCCAATCCCAAGCACGACCCCAAAGGATAACTGAAATCCGCTCTGGGTAATGGAAAACGGACTTGCCCCGCTTAAAAGCAGCAAAGCCAGGGAAAGGGCCGACAGCAAATCATAGGTTCGTCCAAGAAAGGCGGCAAGAAACGAAACAGCCAGCATAATTACCGCACGAAGGGCAGAGCCGGAAGCACCGGTGAGTATTCCGTAGCTGACGATCACAGCAGCAGCAAGAAGCCCCGAAAGGCCGTAGCCCAGACCGCACCTGCGCAAAATCCTGTGCAGACCCGCACCAATCAGGGACAGATGCAGCCCGCTGATGGCCAGAAGATGGGCAATGCCGTTTTTCTGGTATAAATCCCTGATATCCTGCTCCATTTTATCCTTATCCCCAAGGATTGCCGCCTGAAAAATCCCCTCGTCCTCCGGCGTACAGATCCTTGCAAATACCCTGCCGCAAAAACACTGAAAGCGGTACAGGGCATCCAGATAGGGCGAATAGCCTTTTTCCTCCTCACACCGCACCTCCCAGGCAAATACTGCCGTCGAAATCCCTAAAGAAGTATAGTACGCCTTAAGATCAAACTCTCCCGGGTTTCCTGCTTTTTGGAAACGGCTGACCTCTCCCTTTACCTTTACCGTGCCTCCTATGCGCGGTTTTTCTGCGGGGTGTTCTTCTTCCTTTACCCATTCTTCCTTTTCCCTATCTTCTTTTTCCCTATCTTCCTTTTCCACATCTTCCTTTTCAATATAAACCAGAACCTTCCCAAACTCCCCGGTGTTTATGGTAAGCACGGTGTTTTTCTCCTTTTCCCGGATTTTAATCACCTTTCCGGTCAGGCAAACAACTTCTTCATCTTCCCAAATCCTTTCTTCGATTCTCTCCCATTCCCGGATTTCCCACGCCATCCGTCCATAACCGGCGAAAAAAACGCATAAAAGCAGAAGTATCCACCGTTTTCCATGCATACTTCTGCCCTTTTTTTTATTTTTTGCAAAAGAATCCAAGACACCAAAAAGCAAAGCACCCGATGCCAGAACACCAAAAAGCAAATATCGGACAGACTCTGCCCTTAAATCATTTATTCCGCCCTCTGCCAGCAAAGCGCATACCTCTCCAAGTACGAAGCCTGTTGCCGCGACAAAAAGCGGTCGTTGATTCAATTTATTCTCCTCTCACATAATCCATATTTTGTTCAAACAAGGTATTTAACGAAATCGTATCCCGAAACATCACTGCCGGCGAGCCGTTGACGGAAAACTGCACCCGGTTTACGGTGGTTAGCTGGGTTAAAGAGTCAATCACCGAATACAGGGAGATTTCCTCCTTGACATCCAGCCCGCTGTACAAGAATGCCGAATCAAAATTCAGGTAACAGACGTTATCGGTCACGGAAATATTAAGAAGCTTTGCTTCTGCGGGAAGCGTGGCCTTATAGCCCGCATATTCCGGCCCTTCTAAAAGTTGTTCCACGATTAGCCGCTCCATCGAAGTATTCATGCTGTGCATCACTTCCCGTCGCTCTTCCACCAGATATTCCCCGGTTTCATCGGCAAAATACAGGGTTAATTCCGATTTCTCAAACGCATTAACATCGCTGATGCTGTCCACAAAATCCCCTGCACTCAGCATACCCACCGGATTTCCCTGGCTGTCCATCAGCGGCTGATCCCCGGTGTAAATATTGATGTACTCCACCCCGCTAATCTGTGTCAATGTCTTGGTCAGTGCAGCCCTGCACAGGATCTCATGGCTGGAATTCATCATCGTATAATTAATATCAAAATACAGGTATAAAACATTGGATTCCCACTGAATCCGCTGAAGCTCCGATCTTGCCGGAAGCGGTGATTTTACATCCACATCCGCCGGGACATTGAGAAGCTGATCGTATAATTCCCAGACCAGGCTGCTCAGATCCTCCCCCAAAGCCTCATAGGGAACCTCGGACATCTTTGTCATATTTGTATTCAGATAATATATCGTATAGGTATTTTCCTTCGCCTCGCTGGATGCATCCTCCCCGCCGTTTCCCCGCTGACAGCCGGAAAGCAGCAGAAAAACCAGGGACAAAAGGAAGGTTATTGCCCGAAAAAAGCCTGTCTTTGTTCTACCTTTTTCCATCCCCTGCCTCCTTTGGTCTGGGAGTTTCTCCCCGTGTATTCTTCTGCTTTTTGCTGTCCTTTTCCTTTCTGGGATAGCCTATCCAAAAGCTCTTTAACGCCGGGGAATTCTTCACTGTCCCGGCAGGATTTGCGCCGTTTTTTCCGGCTCCGGAAGGTACATAATTCAGCGGAATACGCACGGTAAATACGGTTCCCTCGCCTTCCCGGCTCTCCACTTTTACGGTTCCATGGTGCATCAGGATAACGCTTTTTGTGATGGCAAGACCCAGGCCGGTTCCTCCGGTTTCCCGGGATCTGGCCTTATCTACACGGTAAAAACGGTCAAAAATATAGCGCTGGAATTCCTCCGGGATACCTATGCCGGAGTCGGCAACCGTGACATAAAACGCTTTGTGATCGGCATCGAGTTTTACCTTGACCCAGCCGTCATCCACATTATACTTAATGGCATTTTCCACCAAATTATTAAAGGCCAGGGAGAGTTTTACCTCATCCACATCCGCACTTACCTCCCGGATGCTCTCATAAATCAGTTCTACATTGCGCTTTCCGGCAATGGGGCGAAGGCGCTTTAAGATCATTTCCATCAGCTGATTAATGGAAATCGGGCTGACCTTCATCTGGGCCTCTCCTGCCTTATCCATCTTCACCAGCGACAGAAGATCGTCGATAATCTTGCTCTCCCGGTCAATTTCATCCGAAATATCCCGCATAAACTCCTGGTAAAGCTCCACGGAAGCCCCGTCCATACTCATCAGAGAATCCGCCAGAACCCTTATCGAAGTAATCGGTGTTTTCAGTTCATGGGATACATTGGAAACAAACTCCTGGCGGGACTGATCCACCTCTTTAAGCTTAGAAAGCATACTGCTGACCGTTTCGGAAATTTCCTTTGTTTCCCGGTAAGTAAATTCATGAATATCGCTGGAAAGGTTCCCGTCCGCTGCCTGGGTCAGCATACGTTCCAGGCGGATAAACGGGCGGATTAACAGTTCGGCGGCGCTGACCGATAAGAGCAGAAGCAAAATCGCCATAATCATTAAAAAGAACCGGGATTCGTCTTCACCGGAGGCTGACAGACGACGGATGTATTCCGTAGATGCCGCCGCCACCAGAACACCCTGGATGGCCTTGTCCGGCGTATTTTCATAGATAGGAATGGTCTGGACAAAATAGTTTTTATCGCTGTTGTTCATGTTGCTGTTCTCTCCCTGAAAACAGCGGATTACCTCCTCCGAAACAACGATTTTTCCCTCGGCCAGACCAAAGGTATCCTTGATAATCCGATAATTTTTATCCACAATCATAATCCGTCCGTGGAATAAATCTGCCGTGACATTCATCTCCGTAATAAAGGAAGCATCCTTTACCGCATCGGAGATAAATCCGGCCCTTGTCATCTTGCTGCTTAGGATCAGGCACTGGTTCTGCACATCCACCTGGCGGCTGCTCACCTGGCTGTTTTCTGCGGAAGTCAGAAAAATCTGGCTGTAGATCCCAACCGGAACCAGCCCCACCACAAATAAAAGAAGAACCAGCGGGACCCGGATCGTCAAAGGCTTCTCCTGCCTTAAATAGCCCTGTATTTTTTTCCAAAGCACTGCCATGGCTCTTCCCCCTGTCACCTTTTTTATTTATCCGCTGTCCTAAATCTATAGGAACAGGCGACGGTCAAAGCTTCTTCGTACAGGTAATCGCCAGTGCTCCCGGCCCGATATGGCAGGCAATGCTCAGGGACAACGGATCGGCATGGAATGACGCCCCCGGAAACATCGCCCGCACCTCCTCCATCCACTCCTTTGCCGCCTCTTCATTCTGTGTATGGGCAAAATGGATGTGTGCATCTTCCGGCGCAAGATGATGAAAACGAACTTCCATATCCTTCTGCACGGCAGCAAGCATCGTCGCCTTGGCCTGCTTCATCGTCCGTGCTTTGGAAAAGGCGTCCAGCTTTTCCCCTTCGATAATCAGCACCGGCTTAATGCGCAGAAGCGTTCCCAGTGCCGCCGCTGCCGGTGTAATCCGCCCGCCCTTTTTCAGATATTTCAGGGTATCCACGCAGATATAAATAATGCTGTCAAACCTCGTCCGTTCCAGTTCGTCCTTAATCTGCCCGGCACGCATTCCCTCCTGCGCAAGCTTCATCCCTTCCAGTACAGACAGCCTCTGGGTAACGGAGATCCGCTGGTTATTGACCACAAAAACCCTTCCCTCATAATCCTGTGCCAGCATCACCGCCGTCTGACAGGAACCGCTTAAACCGCTGGACATGGGAATGTGGACAATGCTCTCATGCTCCTTTAATAACTCGTCCCACAGATCCGTCACGGTTTCCGGCGAAGGCTGGGAAGTCGAAATATCTGCTCCCGAAGCCAGCATTTCATAGAACTGTGCCTGGGTTAAATCAATATCCTCCAGATAGGTTTTCCCATCAACCATAAAAGGCATGGGAATCACCGAAATCCCCAATTTTTCTCCTTCCTTTTGGGTAATTCCGCTGTTGCTGTCGGTAACAAATGCAATGCTCATTTCTTTTTCTCCTCTAAATACTTACTTTGTTTCTTCCATACCATTTGCCGAGGTATATAACTGATAATAGATTCCTTTTTTCGCCATTAACTCCCGGTGGTTTCCTTCCTCCACAATCTGATTGCCGGAGAGAACCAGAATCCGGTCGGCTCCGTGGATCGTGGTAAGACGGTGGGCAATGGTTAAGGTCGTCCTGCCTGCTGCCAGCTTATCTAAGGATTCCGATACCAGGTGTTCGCTTTCATTATCTAAGGCAGCCGTGGCCTCGTCTAAAAGAAGCACCCTGGGCGCTTTTAAGAATACCCGGGCAATGCTGATCCTCTGCTTCTGTCCGCCCGAAAGCTTCACGCCGCGCTCGCCTACATAGGTATCATAGCCGTCTTTAAGTTCCTCGATAAATTCATGTGCCCCTGCAAGCTTTGCCGCCCGGATAACTTCTTCGCGATCGGCTCCGGGTTTTCCGTAGGCAATATTTTCATACACCGTGCCGGAAAACAGATACACATCCTGCTGTACCACGCCGATGCTGCTGCGCAGGCTCTGCAGGGTAAGGTGGCGGATATTTTTTCCGTCCAGGAGGATTTCTCCCTCCGTGGGGTCATAGAAACGGGGGATCAGGTTGCACATGGTCGTCTTTCCGCCGCCGGAAGGGCCGACCAGGGCTACCTTTTCACCCGGTTTTATCGTCAGGTTGATATGGGCAAGAACGGGGGTGTGATCGTCCGGATATTCAAAGGAAACATCGTTGAAGGTGATTTCTCCCTGAACTTCTTCAATGGGTACTGCCCCTTCTTCATTAAAGATATCTATATTGGCATCCATCAGTTCCATAAAGCGTTCCACGCCGGTCATGCCCCGCTGGAACTGTTCGGCAAATTCGATAATCCGGCGGATAGTGGCAAGAAGGGTCGTTACGTAAAGGGTGTAGGCAACCAAATCGGCGGGGGCAACCAGCCCTTTAATCATAAAGCATCCTCCGGCAACGATAACTACCACGTACATCAGGCCGTCGAACATGCGAATGGTATTCTGAAAAGCCGCCATATAGCGGTAGGTGTGGCGCTTGATAGCAAAAAATTCCTGGTTGTTCTGGTTGAATTTGTCAATCTCCACCTGTTCATTGGCAAAGGCGCGGACGACCTTGTTCCCTAAAAGGCTGTCCTCTATCCGGGCGTTTAATTCACCGATATGGTTTCTCTGGCGCTTGAAGGCTTTTCTGACCTGCAGATTAAAATAGGTGCAGGATATGGCCATTATGGGAATCAGGACGAAGATAATGACCGTCAGCAAAAGGTTAATCCGGGAGAGGATGATAAAGGATACCACGGCTTTTAAAAAGGCGATAAAAAATTCTTCCGGACAATGGTGGGCAAATTCGGTGACGTCGAATAAGTCGCTGGTGATCCGGGCCATGATTTGTCCGACTTTGGTGTTGTTGAAGTAGTTGTCGGAGAGTTTTTGCAGGTGGGCGAAGGCATCTTCACGCATATCGGTTTCTATGGCGGCACCCATAACGTGACCGGTGTAGGCCATGTAGTAGCTGGCCAGACCGTCAATAATGCGCAGGACAAAATAGAGGGTGCCTATGCTTAAGACGGTGCGGATGGTCAGGGCGGAGAGGTTGGTCATACCGGTGTTCGTCAGGTAGCGGAGGATGAGGGGGAGGATCATTTCGCAGATGGTCGTCAGAGCGGCGCAGAACAGATCCATGATCATGATGGCGGTATATTTTTTATAGTAGGGGGTGAAGCGCTTCAGGAGTTGGGTTGTTTTCATAAGGGCGGGCCTTTCTTTTTCTTTGCTTTTTGATTTCTTTTTGTGAATTCTTGTTTTTCATTGCGTTTTGTGGGGATAAAGTATTGTGTTTACTTAGTGTATCATAAAAGAAAATTTTTTTCTACTAAAATCGAGGGAAAGGCGCAGTTTACGCTCAATGCATCTTCTCCATAGGAGTGATAGATTTTGTTAAATCCGGCAAAAAAGGATTGGATATCCATACTTTTTTCGGTTACAAACGGGTCTTTGTGCTCATTTCTGTGGGTGATGGCCAGGGAGCATTGGCAGGTTTGGAAGGGGATGGTTTTTTGCAGGGGGATGAAGTCGTTTTGGGTTCTTTTCTGCAGGGCCTGGACGTCCATTTTTCCGTAGCGCAGAGTGCCCTGGTAGGGGTTGGGGACATTGGTTAAGTCGGTCATGTGGGGGTTGATTTCTTCTTTTTTACATTCTGTGTCGAAGCGGCCTGCTCCGTGGCGGGTGAGGTAGGGGCGGGTTACGTAGCATACTTCGATTGAGGTAAGGGGTGAAGCAGAGTTTATGGACGGTGAGGTTGGGGTTGAGGAGTGAAGCCATTTTTGGATGAGGTTTTTGGGGTTTTTTACTCCGGTGCTGCTGGGGGTCAGGTGGGGGAAGTATTCTTGATTGTCCTGATCGAGTAAAAGACCCTGGCCGCCTTCAAAGACAAGGGTGTTATAGTGATCGAAGATGGATACTTCTGTGAATCTTAAGTTTTGGCACATAAAGGTCAGGTCTTCAAGGTAGTGGTCAAGCAGGTTATCACTGGAAATGATGGCTTCCCATTCTTTATCCATGGTTAATTTTAGCGTTTCCAGACGCCGGGGGAAATATTCATCTCTTATTTTTTGCAGGGAGGGTCTGCCTTCCTGGTATAAGGTTTTCAGAGTTAAATTTTGTCCGTTTTTTTTCATTTCTCTGTGGCGGCTGATGGTTTCATAGATTCCCATGCCGCAGCTTCCGTGGCGCTGGTCCTGACGTTTTTCTTCGGTGAGCTGGTTGATTATCATGTCAAAGGGAGTGGTGATACGGCAGTTGGGATGGGCGAAGACGGTTGGGGTGCAGTCTGCTTTTTTTAGTTCTTCCCATTCTTTGCAAAATACCATGGGGTTGACGATGAATTCTTCGGCCAGATAGGTATCAGCGCCGGAAAAGCTTCCGGCACCGAAATGATGGAAAACATGACGAGGTTTGTCGTTTTTTATCACAGTATGTCCTCTCTGGCTTCCGCCGTTATGGCAGATGACCAGGGCTTTTTCGCCTTTTTGAGCGGCTTCCTGGCAGAAATAATCGGTCATCTGCCCCTTTCCTTCATCGCCAAAGTTTGCTCCGATTACGATTTTAATGTTTTTGGGCGTGGTCATCGGGAGGGGCTCCTTTCTTTTTTGGTTATTGCTGCGGATAGTCTTTTTGTTTGGTTTATCTGCATTTTAGCGCAAAAATACATAGAAAAGATAAGCCAGGGTCAGGCAGAGTCCTATGCAGAAAAGCATCAGGCCAAAGGAGAAGCTTTCCTGAATCAGACGGCCGGTTTTTTTCCAGCTTGCTTCCCATTCGATAAGTTCCAGTACCCTTGTGGATACCTGGGGCTGCGTTTCTGCTGTGCATTTTTCTTTTCCTTTCGAGGTACGGCGTTTTAAATTTGTCCAGAAATCCGACAGGGTGCCAAGTTTCCGGGCAAGCCAGTATCTTTCGGATACAATGATTTTTTCGCTTAGCTGTCGGTGGCTGGTTTTTCTGGCCAGCAGGATGGCTGCATCCGCCAGGTGATCCATGCCCCGGCAGATAACCGAGGAGATGGTCAGGAAAACGGCCAGGGGGACGTCAATGACATAGCGGTCGATAAAGCTGCACACTGCGCCGAAGATTCCCGGGAGTGCTTTTTGCAAAAGCGGACGGTAGAGAAGGTTTTCCAGATCCAGTTGGTCGGGCCAGCGATTGATATAGGTTTTCCGGGGGCTTGCGTTTGGTGCGGTTTCCTGGGGTGAGGCCATGAGCAGATGGCGGATAATGATAACGTACAGGAATAATCCTATGGCTAATGACATCAGGCCGCCTTTTAGGTTTTCCCAGGAGAAGTAATGGATGGCGTGGGCTAAGCTTTCTTCGGTGAAGAAGCTCTGTCCCAGATCGGCAAGCTTATCCATGGTGAGGGCAGGGAACAGGCCCATCAGGGGGAGGAGGATTGCCGGAACCAGGAGTACGGCTTTGCTGGACGGCTTCATCGCGGTTTTTCCCAGGCGGTCAAATTCTTCCTGACGTGTGGGGTGTTTTTCGATAAAGATTGCGATAAAAAGCTTCAGCATATAGGCAAAGGTCATTCCGCCGGTAATGATAAATATCCACTCTGCTCCTTTCCAGAATCCGGGGCTTTTCAGGCACTGGGTGATAAAGGGTTCTATGGCGGATAAGGAGGGGACGTCTTTGGTCAGGGAATGCACAAGGACTTCTCCTTCTGCCAGGAGTTTCTGGTACTCGACGATGCTTTCGTGGAGAAGGGTTTTGCTGATATATCCGCTGAAGGCAGGGACACCGCTGATTCCCATGGCTCCCATAAGAAAGCAGAAGCAAAGTACGGGTTTATTTCGGCCGTAGCCGCGGATTTCATTTAAGTCGAGCTGGTGAAGCTTCATGTATACGGCTCCGGCACACAAAAAGAGAACCAGCTTGAACAGGGAGTGGTTGATCATGTGCAGAAAGGTTCCTCTTACGGCTATTGCCGGGTTTTCTCCCGCAAAGGAAAGGGCACAGGCCATGCCTACGCCTACCAGGATGAAGCCAATCTGGGAAACGGAGGAACAGGCCAGGGTTCGCTTCAGGTTTACTGAAAATACGGCTAAAAAAGCACCCAGAAACATGGTTATCAGCCCGAGTACTACGATAAGAAGGGCCCACAGGCCGTCTGCGGCAAAGATTCTCAGGGAGATAATAATGATCCCGAAGATACCTGTTTTGGTCAGTATTCCGGAGAGCAGGGCGCTGGCCGGGGCAGGGGCTACCGGATGGGCCTTGGGCAGCCAGATATGCAGGGGAAATGCACCTGCTTTTGCCCCAAAACCAAAGAGCAGAAGAAGACCTGCCGCGTAAAGCCTTCCTTTTTCTCCTCTTTCTGCCGCTGCTTTTACTGCAGAAGAAAGCTTGGCGATTTCTAAGGTTTCCAGACAGGAAGCCAACAGGAAAAGGCCCATAAGCATAACCATGCCGCCGATAATGGCTACAGCCAGATAGGTTTCGGCAGCCCGGAGGGATTCCTTTTTTTCGTCGAAGGCCACCCATACATAGGAGGTCAGCGACATAATCTCAAAGAAGATAAAGGTGGTCATAAGATCGGCGGATAAAAATACGCCGACGGTAGCAAAAAAGGTAATCCAGAGGAAGCTGTAGTATCTTTGCCGGTTTTCATAGTGTGCCATGTATTCATGGGAAAAGACCGCACTGACCGTCCACATCAGCACGGCAATCAGGGTGTAGACCAGCCGAAAACCGTCAAGTACAAAGTGCAGTCCAAAGCCGCACACTCCAGGAATCATGATTTCCCATCCTTCCATCATCCGGCTTCACCTCCTATCTCAAGCAGCAGTTTCATCAATGGCTGCGAATGTATGCCAAAGGCAAGAATCAGCACCACAAAAATAACCAGCGGGGCAAGCATAAATAGGTTGGGGTCTAAGGATTTTTTCGCGGAGCGTGTTTCTTTTTTGGGTAAATTTTTGTTTTTGGGCGGCATTTCGTTTTCCGGGCAGATCTGCGGGAAACAGGCACGGACAACCACGGTGAGCATATAGACAGCAGTCATCAGCGCCGAGTACAGCAGCACAGCCACGGCGATAAATCCGAGCCAGGACAGGCTTTTTTCTCCCCCGGCAAGGGCTTTATTCAGTCCCAGTCCAAAGGCTGCCCGGGCAATGTTCCACTTGCTGATAAATCCGGCAAAACCGGGGATTCCCACTAAGGACAGGCTTGCCGCGGTAAAGCAGGCAAAGGTTAAGGGCATCTGTTTTGCCAAGCCGTCCAGCTCGTAGATATGGGTTTTTCCGGTCTGGTGCATTACTGCACCTGCGCAGAAAAAGGAACAAATCTTCATCAGGGCATGGAAGACCATATGGCTTAAGGCAGCAGCCAGACCCAGGGGACTCATCATCACCGCGCCCATCAGAATATAGGAAAGGTTGCTGATGGTGGAGTAGGCAAGCCTGCGCTTCCAGTGCGCTTCCTTTACGGCCATGGTCGAGCCGTAGACAATGGTAAGCATTGCCGCACACAGAACCACCCACTGCGCCCAGGTTCCCCGAAGGAAGGTGGTTCCAAAGCTGAAATAGGTCAGGCGCAGGATGGCAAAGGCCCCGGATTTTACCACGGCTACCGCATGGAGAAGGGCGGTGACCGGGGTGGGGGCTACGGTTGCCCTGGGAAGCCATCCATGACAGGGAAACAGGGCGGCTTTTACGCCAAAACCGAAGAAGGCCAGCACATAGACAAAGAGCAGCACATTCTTCCGCGCAAAAGCCCGGGTAAGGTCTAAGGCACCGCCTGCGATAAACTCTGTGGTTCCGCTGCGGGAAAAACTCATAATAAAGACCAGGCCGATAAAGGCAAAGGCTGCGCCGCCGATGGAATAATACAGGTATCTGCGGCTGGCCTGTGCCGCTTCCCGGGTCATGGGATAGAGCACCAGAGGGAAGGTGACCAGGGTAAGGAGTTCATAGAATAAATACAGGGTGGTCATATTTCCCGCCATGGCAATGCCTGCCGTCACCCCGTAGGTCATTAAATAATAGGAAAAAAAAGTTGCTTTTCGGGTTTCATTCCTCATATATTCAAAAGAATAAAGGACAGCCAGCGGCCAGAGGAAGGAGATAATTCCGGCAAAAACCTTTCCCATCCCGTCCAGACAGAACATTACCGTAAGGTTGCCGAAGAGCCGGAACAAAACCAGGCGCTGCCCATGACCGAAGTGCAGGATCAGCCAGGCCAGCACCAGACTGTTTACCAGGGTAAGACCCAGGACATAGGCTTCCAGACCCAGGCTCTTTTTTTTGCCGAAATCCTTTCCCGCCGAACCGAAGTGGTTTACACAGAGCAGCACCAGCCCTCCAAAAATAGGAAGAAGCGCCGGCACAATATATAATCCATACATTTTCTGCCTCTCCCTTCTTCAGCCAATCACCGTCTTTGCCACATTCTGCAGAAACGAAAGCAGAGGCGTGGGAAAGCACCCAAAAACTACAGCCCCGAAGGTCAGAACCAGCACGGGAAAAAGCATGAGCCTGGACGGTTCATGATTTTCCTGTTTTTTTGCGTCTGCCCCCGGAAAAAAGCCCTGAATGGTTAAGGGAAACAGATAGCCTGCCGTGAGCAGCGCACTTACCAACAGCACCACGGGACCCAGCCAGCTAAACACACCGCAGCCGGAAGCTAAGGCTCCCTGTGCCAGAAACCACTTGCTGATAAAGCCGCTAGTCGGCGGTATGCCCACTAAAGTCAGCGATACCAGGGTGTAGCAGATAAGCATTTTGGGCATGATCTGTCCCAGTCCTTTCATCTTTTCCACCCTTGTCCAGCCGGTAGTAAAGATCACGGCCCCGGCGGATAAGAACAGGGCATTCTTCACCAGGGAATGGAAAATCACATGAGATAAGGCACCCACAAACCCCAGGGGTTCTAAGAGGCTTAATCCAAATAAGATATAGGAAACCTGGCTTACGGTAGAATAGGCCAGACGCTTTTTTAACACAGGTTCCTTATAGGCCAGCATCGAGCCCATAAACACGGTCAGCAGGGTTAAAACCATCCACACGGTCTGCACCCAGCTTCCGCGGATAAGTTCGGGTCCCACGATATAATAGACCACACGGATAATTCCCAGTACGCCGGACTTGGTAATCACACCGGAGAGCACGGCGCTGGCAGGCGCAGGGGCCACCGGATGGGCTGTGGGAAGCCATCCATGCAGCGGAAACATGCCTGCTTTTGTCCCAAAACCAATAAGCATACAAAAGAGCGCCGCCCGAAACACCGCTTCCCTTCCGGCAAGGCTTTCGGCGGTTAAAACACCGCCCGGGACAAAGCTTAAATCCCCTGCTGTCACGGTGAGGAAAAAGATCCCAAACAGGGCAAGAAAGGCTCCGGCTACCGAATAAAACAAATACTTTAAGCCCGCCATCACCGCTTCCTTCGTCCGCTCATGAAGAACCAGGGGAAGGGAGGTCAGCGTCATTGCCTCATAAAACAGATAAAAGCTAATTAAATTTTCCGAAAAATCAAGCCCAATCAGCACACCAAGGACGATCAGGTAACATCCGAAAAACTCATGTTCCCGCTCCTCGTGGGTCATATAGGAAAAGGAATAAATCCCCACCAAAAGCCAGACCGTTGCCGTCAGCCCGGCAAACAGGCAGCTGATCTCATCCACCCTGAATGCAATTTCCACCGCGTCGGTGAGCTGCCACAGCTTAAGCCCCGCTTTGCCCTGAACGAATGCCCAAAGCGTAAAAATCCAGCTTCCAGTCAGCCCCGCAGCCACCACCAGGCAAAGCTGCTTTCGATTTTTGCGAAAAGCCTTCCCGGTCAGTACCACAATCCCCATGATAATAGGAAAGAGCACGGGAAGAAGTAATTGTATATTTCCCACCATTGCCATTCTCCTTGTATAAAAAGTTTATCCTCTAATCAAACATCGCCAGCCCTGCGGCAATACTGCCGACAATCGGCTGAGAATTCAGTCCTAAAAATAAATTCAGCAAGATAAAACCGCAGATTGCCAGGCGAAGCATACCCGGATGATACAAAAGCGCCGTTTCTCTTCCCTGATCGGTTTTTTCTGCCGCCTCTCCTCCGCGGTAGAGCGTAATCACCAGCCGCAGGAAATAAATAGCATTTAACACTGTACTTACAGCCAGGCCAATCAGCGTAGGCATCATCTTATGCGGGCTGTCAAGGGCCGAGGTTGCAAACAGCAGCTTGGAGATAAACCCGGAGAGCATGGGAAAGCCGACCATGGAAAGCGCACCCACGGTAAAGCCGATTCCGGCCAGGGGATTGCGGTAGCCTGCACCACGAAGGCTTGCAAAGTCCTTTTTATCCCCGGAAACCTCATAAAGCCCCACGGCGCTGATAAATAAAAGCGCCTTGGTCGCCGAGTGGGTGAACATATGAAATACCGCCGCAATCATCCCGCCGCCGGTTCCCAGGCCGATACCCATGTAGATATAGCCAATCTGCGCCACGGAAGAATAGGCAATCATCCGCCGGGTATCCTTTTCAAGAATCGCCAAAACCGAACCCATAATCATTCCCGCCAAACCAAAGATAAACAGGACATTCACCATGCGGGTGGCAATAACATTTTCCCGCCCCAGTACCCGGTAAAAGATCTTAATCAGCAGGAAGATATAGCCTTTGGATACCAGACCCGAGAGCACGGCGCTTGCCGTGGGCGTGGCGTAACCGTAGGTGTAGGGAATCCAGGAGTGGAAAGGGAAAAGCCCGCTTTTAATCGCCAGCCCCACACTGATCACCGCCAGGATAACCAAAAGAGGAATCTCATAGCTGCCCGCTGCCTCAAGAACAGCGACGGCTTCCTTTGCCGGAGTCATTAAAAGATGCCCGGTCACATCGTACAAAAGCGTCAGGCCGATTAAAAACAAACCGGAGCCAAGCTGACTCATCACCATGTACCAGATCGCCGAGGTAAAACTCCTTCCCACCTGACGAATCATAATCAGACCGCAGCCGGCAATGGTGTTAATCTCCACAAAAACATAGGCGGTAAATAAATCGTTGGTATAAATCAGCGCCAGAAGGGAACTGAGCATTAAGTCAATCATAATAAAAAACAAATTGATCTTCGACTCCTCCACATCCAAAAAGGTGTGCTCCATACCGCCGATCACCGAAAACAGCATAACCAGGCCGAACATCAGGGCCGTTAATCCCTCCAAAACCCCGGCGCGGATCTCATTGCCCCAGGGCGCAGGAAAATGACCCATCATATAGGTGTAGCTTTCCCCCGTCTTTAAACAGAAAAAAAGCACGGCTGCGGACATGGCCGTAGTGACAGAGATTGCCGTTAAGCTTACATTCCTCGCCTGTTTTCCGGTCAGCACCGAAGAGATAATCCCGGAAAACATAGCAATAATAATCGAGAAAAAAGGGAAATTCTGTACCAGAGTCATACGTGTTCCTCCCTTTTTACACCCATTAAAATTTCGTCTAAATCCAGGGAATGATAGCGCTCATAAAGCCTTATGGTCAGTGCCAGCATCAGTGCTGTGGTGCTGACGGACACGACGATTCCGGTCAGCACCAGGCCGCTGGGCACGGGGTTAATATAGGCCGAGGCGTCTAAAATCCCGTCGGTAACGATGGGCACCATCCTCCCCCGGATATAGCCCTTTACCGCCAGAAACAGATAGACTGCCGTATCCATAATGTTCATTCCCATAATCTTTTTTATCAGGTTCCGGTGAAGCAGGAGCATGGTAAATCCAATACCGAATAAAATCATAGCAGCTGCCTCTTCCAGATGGTAAAACAAATGCTCCATCCTACATTCCCCCCTTTCTGAACAGGGCATAAAACGCATACATGGTGCAGGCCACCACCAGGCCCACACAGATATTTAAGGGCAGGATCAGACCGCTGCTTAAAATCGCCCCCGGTGTTCCCAGAGGAATCCCGCTCTCCAAATGGTTCGCTCCGGTAAAAAAGGAATAACTCTTTGCCAGACAGTAAAACGTCAGGGCACTTAAAGTTACCCGCCGGTAGACTTTCTCGGTAAAAAGCTTTTCCATCTTCTGGAAACCAAAGGCGTTAAGGTATAAAATCAGCCCCGAACCCAGCACCGCCCCGCCGGAAAACCCTCCGCCCGGGGAAAGATGTCCGTTTAGGACAATGTACACACCAAAGACAAAAATCAGCGGAACCAGCACACAGGAGCATTTCTGGAGGATCACGTCGTTTTTCGGTTCATAGAGTCGGTCGTTCGCCTCCGCCAGCCTTTTTTGGTTATCTGCCCCGTGCTTATCTCCTCTTTTGCTGCCCTTTCCCTGGTCAATCCTTAAAAGCACCAGCACACAGCAGGACGCAATAAACAGCACACAGGATTCCCCAAACGTATCAAACGCCCGATAGTCCAAAATCATACCCGTCACAATATTCACCGCTCCGGTTTCTTTTAATCCCTGTTCAATGTAGCGGGCAGAAACCTCATTATTATCCGGGTTTCCCGCATCCCCGATTTCCGGAAGATAGGTGATCGTCCAGAGCAGAACCAGGCTGATGGAAATACATAAAATAATGGAAAGAACCTGGTAAAATTTCTGATACCGGCGAAGTTCCTGCATTTCCAGCACCGTGCGGCGATCCTGAATCTTCTGCTCCCTTGCCGCTTTCGCTTCCCGGGCCTGCCGGATGGATTCCCGTTTTTCTTCCTCTTCCCAAAATCCCGGCTCGGGCCTAACCGTTTCCATCCCGTGCGCAAGGGGATCAACCTCTCCCTCAACCCAGCGTTTAAACTTCAGCCACCGGCTGTTTTCATAATTATCTTTCTGTCTGCTCATCCTGGCCCTCCTTTTGGATTGCCTTAATCTTTTTCAAGGTAATAAAAAACAATATACTGGTTACACCCGCACCCACGGCCGCCTCGGTAATCGCCAAATCCGGCGACTGCAAAAGCACCCAGATCACACACATCATCAGGCTGTAGGACATAAAGATAATGATCGAAGTCAGCAAGTCTTTAGTCAGACCCACGGAAACCGAACAGACAATCAGTCCGATCAACAAAATCACTTCAAAAATTTTCATCTCTTTTTCCCCCTTTTTTCTTATTTCTCCTGGTTCTTTGTTACTGTTCGCACGTTCACAGCAACGGTTCTTTTCCCTTATTCTTTACTTTTCCTTATTCTCTGCTTTCTGCACATGTGTTTCACTTTTTGTTTTCTGCGTAGGAGCTTCCGTTTTGGCCTTTTGCGTATGAACTTCACTTTTTGCTTTCTGCGTATGAGTTTTCCTTCCCTCTTCGCCGTCGATAATCAATATTTCTCCCAAATCTTCATCCGTCATCGCCTCCAGACGGCTAATCATATGACCGGAAACGGGGCTGGCCATCCAGAAAAAAAGAATCACCAGAAAAAGCTTCAGAGAATCCAGAGAAAATCCACGGATAATCATTAACCCCAGAAAAATAAACAGAATTCCCAGGGTATCTCCCATCGCTGCCGCGTGCATCCGGTTCAATGCCTTATGAAAACGGTTGACGCCAAACACAGCCAGCACCATAAAAACAAGCCCTGTAAAAAGGCAGATCGCCGCTGCACCAAACTTACACCATGCCATAACCACAGCTATTTTTCCTCCCCTTCTTTAGTATTTTCCTTATCTTTTCGTTGGTCTTTATCCCCATCCGGGCCGTTTTTCCGGTCATGCTCAATCTGCTGATTTTGCTTTAACTGCTTGACAGAACCTAATCTCTGCGCAGACTTTAACTGCTGGTCACGGATATTTTCGTCAATTGCTTTAAGCGTGGCCTTCCTTCCTTTTTTCTGCAGATACACACCGGTATAGATTTTACAGAGCACGACAACGCCCAGAAAACTGATCATCGCGTAAATCAGGCAGATATCCACCAGATAGTTTTGATCGAGAAGCACCGAAAGCACGGCGATGATCATAATAATCATTGTCCCAATCATATTGATGGCAATGATCCGATCTGCGGTTCTTGGACCTAATGCAGAGCGGAGAATACAGAAAAGAATAAGTAATGCCAAAATCAAAATCGTTACGATAAAAAGGCCGTAGTAAGCCTGTTCGATTATCTCCATTTTCTTTCCTCTTCTTCCATTTTCTTTAACAGTTCTACAAACACCGATTCTTCCATGCCCTCCGCCAGTTCACGATCCAGGCAGTGCACGCAAAAACGGTTGTCTTCCAGGGAAACGGTAATCGTCCCCGGCGTAAGGGTAATGGAATTGGCCAGGATTACCTTGGACAATTCGCTCTTAAGATCCGTACAAAAATACACCAGAGCAGGCTCCGGCTGAATTTCCGGCGAAGTAATGATTCGCAGGACACAAAGATTCGCTTTAACGATTTCTTTTACTAAAATATAAAAATATTGGAAAAACAGAGGAATGAGATGGAACAGCATAAACTCTTTTTTTATACTGTAGTCCATGTAGCGGCAGATAAAATAAAACAAAACCGCAGACAAGATCAGGCCAAGGATGGTGATTTCCACCGTTATCCTGCCATTGAGAATGATCCATACAAGAAAAAACAGCAAAAACATGGGCACAGATCCTCCTAACTTTGCAAATGTAAAAAAGCATTACCGTAAATATATGAACAATTTGAACAGCAGCAAAAAATCCCCTGTACATCGTTTCCATTATAAACCCGATTGATGGGGACTGCAAGTTAAAAAGATGAAAAACCTTTGGATTGCTTTAGATGTAAAATTCTTTCGATGATCCTTTAATTTAAAAATAATAAGACAGACAAAAAAGCGGCTGCCCGACATAACTTCTGCCCTGACCGCCGCTTACTTCCTTAATAGGTTAAAGTCTTCACAAATCCCATCTTTACATCAGAGATTCATACAATGCCTTAATTTCCTCCACCGAGGTATCTCTTGGATTTCCCGGGCGGCAGGCGTCGGCAAATGCGGACTCTGCTAAGAACTGCACATCTTCCGGCTTTACAATCGCCTTTAAGTCCGCAGGGATTCCCACATCCTCGGAAAGCTTCTTCACCGCATCGATAGCAGCCTTTCTGTACTCCTCCTGACTCATCGTTTCGGTTTTCTCTACGCCCATGGCCTGTGCAATATATTTATACTTATCTCCCGTCGCCGGAGCATTATATTCCATTACCGTAGGAAGGATAATTGCATTCGCCACGCCGTGCGGGGTATCGTATAACGCGCCCAGAGGATGTGCCATCGAGTGGACAATGCCAAGACCCACATTAGAAAAGCCCATTCCGGCAATGTACTGGCCCAATGCCATCTGTGTGCGCCCTTCGGGGGTATTATTCACCGCGTCGCGCAGATATTTGCTGATAATTTCAATTGCCTTTAAGTGGAACATATCCGTCATTTCCCACGCGCCCTTGGTGATATAGCCTTCAATAGCATGGGTCAGGGCATCCATACCGGTTGCCGCGGTCAGTCCCTTGGGCATGGAAGCCATCATCTCCGGGTCAACTACGGCTACAACCGGAATATCATGAACGTCCACACAAACCATCTTGCGGTTTTTCTCTGCATCGGTGATAACGTAATTGATCGTAACCTCTGCCGCCGTACCTGCCGTCGTCGGAACAGCAATAATCGGCACGCACTTATTCTTCGTCGGTGCCACACCCTCTAAGCTTCTTACATCTTCAAATTCCGGATTGGCAATAATAATGCCGATAGCCTTCGCCGTATCCATGGAAGATCCGCCGCCGATAGCGATAAGATAATCCGCCCCTGATGCTTTAAATGCTGCAACGCCGGTCTGTACATTCTCAATCGTAGGATTTGCCTTGATATTGGAATAAATCTCATAAACCAACCCTGCCTCATCCAGCACATCCGTTACCTTTTTCGTTACATTGAACTTAATTAAATCCGGGTCTGAGCAGACAAAAGCTTTTTTAAATCCCCTTGCCTTTGCCTCTGCGGCAATCTCCTTAATCGCCCCCGCGCCATGATAAGAAGTTTCATTCAATACAATTCGGTTTGCCATCGTTTTTCTCCTTTTCTTGTTTTGTTATTTTGTTATTTGGTAATTTTTTTCGGTTTTGGTAATTTTTTTCACGGTTCTGGTTTTTTCTTTTACCGTTTTGGTTATTTTTCTTTTACTGTTCCGGCAGTTCTAAACCACCATAAACCACCAAATTCCATCTGTTAATAGTATAACAAACTCTTCCAGGAAAAGGAAGTTACAGATCCCGGGATTTGTAACTCTTCCAAAAAAATCGCTCTGTCAGGTTTCAAACCCTGCGAAACTACACGTTCAACCACCTGCTACACCCCAATCAAGCCCAGCACCCGAAATTCCCGTCCCAGCTTCTCGGGCATGGCATCCACCAGGGACTTTGCTATCTCCTCCGGCGTCGATTTCATCCCGGTTAATACCCATTTCACCGTCATATACACCGATCCCCGGCAATACATTTCCAGCAGGAAACGAATCTCCTCATCGGGCAGACGTCCGGTTTTTTCCATCATCTTATCCAGGTAAAACTGCAGAATCAGGTCAAAATCATGTTCCTTTAATGAATTTCTGTCGTCGGAGCGAAACGCCTCGGCAAAAAACACCCTCTCCTGCCGGATAAAATGAAACTTCTTCACTAACCCCTCATACACCGTAGCCCCCTGCCCCATCTGCGCAAACGATGCCAGAACCAGTTTATCAAAATACCAGTTAATTAAATCGTATTTATCCAGAAAATGCCGGTAAAAGGTCTGCCTGGTCGTGCCGCAGCCCTCAACGATATTTTTAACGGTAATCCTATCTACAGGAATGGTTTTCATACACTCCTTTATGGAATCCGCCAGGCGGTATTTCATTTTATCCTGTTTGTTTTCCATAATTTTCCTTATCTCCTTATCTTCACTGCCGCTTACTGTATCTTTTGTCTACTGCTGCTTTGTTACTGTTCACACGTTTACAGCAACACTGCCTTCTATTTTCCATTTGATTGTATCACAGGCCGTTACCGGCTTCAACCCGATTTGAAAACTTGCCTAATTGATGCAAAAAAAACAGTTGACATTGATTATTTTTTGCGGTAAGATGTATTTCATATTTAGTTAATTCATTTTTGAACTATTCTTTTTTGAACAAGGAGGAGAGATATGATGCAGATGAATCTTCAATTCCCTTACAAGCTGCTCCAGGCTTACACCGCCTACTGCCGCCCGCTCTGCCAGGAGATAAAATTACCGCAGACGGCCTTTGATATCCTGATGTTCCTTGCCAATAACCCTGCGCACAACACAGCCAGGGATATCGTAGAAATCCGCGGAATTAAAGCGAATCTGGTATCCGTTAATGTCGATAAGCTGGTCAATGAAGGCTATATCGAAAGGGCTGCCGTTCCCGGCGACCGCAGGAAAACCTGCCTTACCTGCACCGAAAAAGCATCCCCGCTCATCGAACGTGGGAGAAAAATTCAGGCTGTATTTTTTCAGGAATTGCTTCAGACGATTGATCCGGACGAACTGAATACCTTTCACCGTGTTTTCTGTGCGATGGATAAAAACCTGGATAAGATGATGAAGCCTGCATCAGCAAAAATCATCGGAAAATAAAGGAAAATTAACTATGAATATATCGTAATAGAAAATATCGTAATAGAAAGAAGGAATGTTTTCATGAATATTTTTCTTGTTATCATCGTAACCTTTTTCGCCGGAATGGGTGCCGGGCTTGGGACCGGATTTGCAGGGATGAGTGCGGCGGCTGTCATTAGTCCGATGCTGATTACCTTCCTGCACATGGAACCTTATATGGCTGTCGGCATTGCCCTCTCCTCGGATGTTTTGGCGAGCGCCCTGTCTGCCTATATTTACGGAAAAAATAAGAACTTAGATATTAAAAACGGAATCATTATGATGGGCAGCGTCCTGGTCTTTACCATGGTTGGAAGCTTTATTGCCGCCATGGTTCCTCCGGCGACTATGGGAAATTTTTCGGTCTTTATGACCTTCCTGCTCGGCATTAAATTCATCGTCAAGCCGGTAATGACCACAAAAGAAGCCATGGCTGGTGTTTCCGCAAAAAAACGCGCCGTACAGTCGGTTATCTGCGGCGCAATGATTGGCTTTATCTGCGGTTTTATCGGTGCCGGCGGCGGAATGATGATGCTTCTTATTCTCACTTCTGTCCTTGGATATGAATTAAAGACAGCGGTTGGCACAAGTGTATTTATTATGGCATTTACGGCGCTGACCGGGGCGGTTTCCCACTTTGCCATCGGCGGAGCGCCGGACTGGGGGATTTTTGCCTTGTGCGTAATCTTCACCTTTATCTGGGCAAGAATCGCCGCCCTCTTTGCCAATAAAGCAGAACCCAAAACCTTGAACCGTGCAACCGGAATCGTACTGGTAGTTTTGGGGGCTGCGATTATGCTGTTTAACTTTTTGGGCTAACCAACATTTTTCTTCAGGCATGGGAAAATTGTCGAAAAAGCAGTATGAAAAATCGGCAGGTAAAATATTCACCTGCTGATTTTTCAATCTTTCTATTTACTACCATAAAATCCGGTATCACTAATTTCCATCCATTTTAAATACATTTCTTTATAATGCTTTTTTATAAATTTTTGTATTTTTCTTACTTCATAAGCAGATAAAATACCCTGTTTTTCTACCGTAGTATCACCGTTACTTTTCACAAAAAATTTTGCAGAGCCTGCTTCTGTGAGTTTTTTATCGCTTGCATGAACATGCATAGCCTCAATAATACAACTGGTTGTATAATAAAGATAATAACCACATACTTTAAATTCATAATATTTTGGCATTTTTATCTACTTCTCCATAAATTCCTTATTATTTTTATAATAGTCCATAACAATTTCACTCTCTATATCATCCATATTTGTTTCTACTATCTCTTCATTATAAATAACCGCAGCATGATTTAAATAATTTAGATTTAAAACCCGAATCCATCCATCATTATTTGTAAATGCATATCCATTAATTATCATATCCGCTTTATCAGCAATACTTTTGATATCCAGTTGCATAATCAATCCTCACTTCCTCTATCGGTTTCAAAAACTCATCAGCATTATAATACAAATGATCTAATATTGGAATCAGATCAATGTAATCCTCAACTTCCTCTAAATTCTGATATTTTGCTATAACCACAAGATAACCTTTATCCCATTCAACAATTTTTGTATATTTTTCCAAACGAGAAGATGTTCTAAAACGTATAGTATGCCCATTAAATTCAAATATTGTATAATTTTTATTACTTCTGAGTATCGCACAGTTTTGCATAACTTTTTACTGCCCTCATGAACTTTCAATAAATTTATATCACAATTATACATGATAAGTAATATAAAAGCAATGAAAAAAGCCCTCTTTCCTATCCTCTTTTTCTGTTATCTTTTATCCTTACTGCTTATCTGCATTCAAGATAATCTCTTATCATCGATTACGCAGAAAACGGAAACCATTCCCTTATCTGGTTTCCGCTTTCTGTTCTGCTTTTAAGTTATTGTTTCTTTTAAATACACTTATAAATACGCTTAAAACTTCTCTATGAAAAAAAACTCCCCTGCTGCGTGTTTACTTCGTTATTCCTCGTTCAATTTTCTCTTTCTTTATCTTTTGCTGCTCTTACTTCCTGCGGCAATATTATTCTCCCTGCTTTTCTGCCGCGATAAGCTTCTCCATCAACTCGCTTTTCCCTGTTTTCAGCACGCTAAACTCTGGGAACATAAAGCTGTTTGCCACAAGAACGGCGGTGGTGGTGCTGTAGCCTGCGGCCTTGATTTTTTCCCTGTCAAAGGTCAGAAGCTTCTGCCCCGCCTTCACCTTCTCGCCCTGGGAAACATACAGGGTAAATCCGTCGCCCTGCATATTGACGGTGTCGATTCCCACATGAATCAAAATCTCCATTCCGCTATCCGTCGTCATCCCAATCGCATGGCGGGTATCCGTCAGGGACGCAATTTCGCCGTCACAGGGCGCAACCACCAGCCCCGCTTCCGGTTCAATGCCCACGCCGTCACCCAGAACTCCTGAAGCAAAAGTATCATCCGGTATCTCCCCGCGGGCAATGATATTTCCCTTCACCGGCACATACAGGGTCTTTTCTTCCAGCACCTCAGGGATAACCATAGATTCCATTGCTGCATCCGCTTCTCCCTTGCCTGCTTCTCCCTTGCCTGCTTCTTTCTTACCTGCTTCTCCTTTACCTGTTTCTTTCTTACCTGCTTCTCCCTTATCTGTTTCTTTCTTACCTGCACTTCCTGCCGCAGCACCTTTCGTTTCTCCCTTTTCCTGCTCATCCTCTTTCCAGACCACCCAGGTCAGCCCAAAGGCAATCACAAAGGCAACTGCTAGGACAATCGCATATTGGAAAGTATAATCTAAGGTAATCAGAAATCCCGGAATCCCCGTAACACCGTAGGAGGTTGCGCCGATATGAAAGATTGCTCCTAGAAGCGCCCCTGCCGCGCCGCCAATCATCCCGCACACCAACGGCTTTACCATGCGCAGGTTCACACCAAAGATTGCCGGTTCGGTAATTCCCAGTGCTGAAGATAAGGCCGACGGAATAGCAACTGCCTTGGTCTTATTATTCTTTGCCTTTAAACCAACTGCCAGACAGGCCGCGCCCTGGGCAAAGTTTGCCGCCGACGCAATCGGCATCCAGGTGTTTAATCCTTCTGCCGCCGAAAGCATTCCCGCTTCAATTACATTGTACATATGATGGATTCCGCAGACTACGGTCAGCGGATAGAGCGCTCCCATTACCATCGAGCCCACGCCATGGCCCACACTGATAATCCACTGGGCAAATCCAAGAACATAGTTTTCTGCCGTGGAAAAAATCGGCCCGATAATTCCCAGTGTTAAAAATGCAGTGAGCATCACGGTGCACAATGGAGTAACAAACAAATCAATCATTTCCGGCACATGCTTATGCAGCCATTTTTCCAGCTGACACATCACCCAGACGGCAATAATCACCGGAATAACATGCCCCTGATACCCTACCTGCCGGATGGAAAAGCCGAACAAATGCCAAACCGGAATATCCGCCGCATCCATCCCCGCCACCGACCAGGCATTAATCAGGTTGGGATGAATCATAATCATGCCGATAACCGCACCCAGGAAAATATTTCCGCCAAACACTCTTGCCGCCGACACGGATATCAGCACCGGCAAAAAGACAAACGCCGTATTCGCCAGCAAATCCAAAATCCCGTACCAGTCGCTTCCGGCAAATGCAGGCATTGCCTTTCCCAAAGCTTCCACCAGACCCATCATCAGACCCGACGCCACGATTGCCGGAAGAATCGGAACAAACACATCGCCCAGCGCCTTAATCATCCGCTTTGGTATCGGCTGCTGTGCCGCTGCCGCCGCCTTCACCTCTTCCTTCGTCGCTGCCGTCATCCCGCTGACCTTTAAAAATTCTTCGTAAACCTTATTCACCGTTCCGGTTCCGATAATCAGCTGAAGCTGCCCGTTATTGCTGAACACACCCTTTACACCGTCGATATCCTCCAGCTTTTTCATATCGATTTTACTGTTATCCACCGTCACCAGACGCAGCCTGGTTGCACAATGCGCCGCACTCACCAGATTTTCCCTTCCGCCCAGGGTTTCAAAAATTTCTTTTGCACACCTGCCGTAATCCATCGCCATCTTAAGCACCCTCCTGCTTTTCTTTTTTATTTCTAGCTTTATATCTAACTTTACTGCCAACCTTCCATCTTCTTTTATATGAGAACGATTACATCTTGTTTTTATTATAATTCATAACTTTTACTTTGTAAATCAGCAATTTATCCAAACTTCTTTACCGATTTTTATAGAATATGATGAAATCGTTCTCATATTGAACCAAATAATTTTTCGCCCTTCATCTTTTCCCTCTATGCCAGCCCATATTTTAAAAATCCCTGATACAAACCATCATCTTCCACCGAGGGACAAATCTCGTCTGCAAGTTCTTTTAACTTCCTGCTCCCGTTTTCCATGCAGAAACTTAAACCTACCGTTTCCAACATCTCCCAGTCATTCATACTGTCCCCAAAACCTATGGTATCGTTCACAGATAAATTCAAATATTCGCAGACTCGCTCGATTCCCTTCCCCTTATTAAATTTCCGGTTCACCAGCTCCCCGTTAATGATTCCATATCCGTCCGCATCCTGGATACAAAAATCAAAATCTTCCTGCAATACCCGTTTGGGTTCTTCCAACTGCTCTAAGGAAGGACTCATAAAAACCAGCTTATAGACATCCTGTCCCCGGTACTGCTTCATGGGCAGGATATTTAAGTCATGCTCGATCTGCTCCCGCCAGCGCAGCAGTTCACTGTTTGCTCCCTGCTTTGCATTTTCCCGCAAAAACGCTTTAAATCCCTCATCGGTATAGGAACCGTCCTTACACTCAATCGTCCGAAACACCCCGTTTTTATGGAAAACTTCCATAACTTCCTTCCTCTGGGTTTCGGTCATCGGGCAGTCGTAAATCACCTTATCCCCGCAGAAAATATACCCGCCGGAACTTGCGATTGCCCCGTCAAACCCAAACTGCAAGAGGGGCGACAGCATAGCGTAATTTCTTCCCGTACACAAAAAAACATAATGCCCCTTCTTCTGTGCACGGCGAACCGCTTCTAATGCAGACGCCGGCGGCTCATTGCTTCCGGCCCTGGTCAATGTGCCGTCAATATCCAAAAAGATAAGTTTCTTTCCCATTTTTCCTCCTTCTTCATCTTAACACTGCCAAATGGTATACAGAGATTCCCTTAAATTTCCCAAACTGCTCCCTGCACTTATTTTAATATGGTATCGTTCTCATATCAATATAATATTCCACGATCTGTTTTTTGTAAAGCGGCAAAATGACGGATTTTCGTTTATCCTTTTATGCAATTTTACCAATTTCGGTTTAATGCTGTTTTACTAATCTCGGTTCTATGCCGTTTTCCCAATCTCCGTTCTATACCGTTTTCCCAGCTTCTATCGCACAGCCACCTCCCCCGACGATTCACGGCTTACGATTTCAAATCCCATCTTCACTTCTTTATGCACCGGCTTCTCCGATTCCAGCAGGTTCATCATCAGCTGTGCCGCTTCCTCACCGCTGGTTTTATAATAATAGTGAACCGAAGTCAAATTTGGCTCGACGATCTGTGCCATAGGCGTATCGCCAAACCCGGCAACCCGGATATCTTCGGGAATCTTCTTTCCCTGGGCTTTTAAGTAAAGGATTGCCCCGATTGCCAGTTCATCCGTAGCGCACAAAAGACCGTCCATCTCAGGGCAGCGCTCTAAAAGCTTCCCGGCAGCGCCGATTCCCGCTTCCACGTTAAATGCTCCCTCTTCTATCTGCCGTTTTTCCAGGGTCATTCCCATTTCCCGAAAAGCCTCTTCCACGCCTTCCTGCCGCCCCCGTCCCGCTGCCTCATCCTTTTTTGTCACGCCGATATAGCAAAGACAGCGGCAATGCTGCAAAAGCCGTCCTGCCATCTCCTTTGCCGCATGAAAATCATCCTGGTAGACGCAGGACTGCCCGGATAACCTCTGCCCCAAAATCACAATGGGAACCTGGTACTCCCGAATCAGCTGGATATGCTTTTTCGTAAAAATCGTTCCCGACAAAATCACCCCGTCCACCCGGTTTTTCTGAAATAATTTTAAATACTTTAACTCTTCCTCTTCGTTATTCTCTGTATTCGCTAAAATCAGCTGATAGTCATTTTCCGAAAGAACCCTGCTGATTCCCCCAACCATGCGGCTGATCGTATGCGAGTTAATCTTGGGAATAATCACGCCAATCAGCCTGGTCTTTCGGGAGCGGAGCATCTGCGCCTGGGACGAAGGCTGATACCCCGTTTCCTCAATCACCTTTTTAATTTTCTCCCGCTTTTCCTCGCTGACATAGCCTTTATTCAAATACCTCGACACTGTCGCCCGTGAAACCCCGGCCAAGGCGGCAATTTCATTAATCGTCATTTCCTGTTTTTCCATCAACGCTCAACCTCAATTTTCCTTCACCTGCATCTGCCATAAAATCCTATCTCTAATTTCCCAATATCTAATTTCCCAGCATCTCACTCCACCGTCAGATCCGCCGTCTGGTACACAATCACCTTGCGCAGATCCTCCGGCGACATTTCAATCTGATAACCGATTTTCCCCGCACTGAATAAAAAGCTGTCCCAGCCGCTCACCGTTTCATCAATCGTTGTCTTAAAAAACTTCTTCATCCCAATGGGCGAACATCCCCCATGGACATAGCCGGTAAGGGGGAGAAGTTCTTTTTCTTTAATCATGGCAATGGATTTTTCCCCCACCGCCTTTGCCCCCTTCTTCAAATCCAGTTCCTTTTCCACAGGAATCACAAAAACATAATGCTGCCCGGTCTTTCCCACCGTCACCAGCGTCTTAAACACCTGCGCCGGATTTTCTCTAAGAATTGCCGCCACCTCTGTCCCGCTTATCGCCTTGGTATCTCCGTAAAAATGCGCCTGATAAGGAAGTTTTTTCTGTTCCAGAATCCGCATAACATTGGTTTTTTCTTCCATTAGTCTTTCCTCCTAATTTGCAACACGAACATTGCTGGTAGATGGCTGTCCAACAGGGAGTGACGTATCCGAAGGCCAGTATGTGGTATCCGGATTAATAATAAACGTTAAATGCTGCCCTGCATAGGCATCCAGCGCCCCGCTTTCCACACTAATCATGCGAACGGTGCCTGCATAAGGTCCACTGCCGGGATCTGTCGTAGCCAGTGTCATCGTCTGCGGTGTATCCAGCACAATAATCCGATAGGTTTCTGAACCTCCCGAGCCATTAGGGTCCGGGCTGCCCTGAAGGGCAACTACCTGATCATGGGTGTAAAGATTAAAAGTTCCTGAAAATGCAATCTCATTTCCGTTTACGGAAAGCGCCGGAGAAGATGAAGATTCTTCCGCAGAAGTTTGCGGGGCTGTTGTTTCTTCCTCCGTTGTATAAGGCCGATTTCCGGGGCTGTAAGAAGGTTCTTCCCACGTCTGCGGCGCATCTGTTTCACGGGCGTCTGTGCCCCCGCTATAAGGATCGGTATCAAAATTCCAGCTATCCATCCATTCCAGACTGCCAATATCGTGCCATTCGATAGGTTTATCCTCAAATTCTTCCAGACCTTCAAGCTGATCAATACGGCCCTCCCATTCCGTAACATAACTAAGCTCGCTTCCCTCCATGGTCACCCGTTCAACGCTTCCCTGCCCGCTTCCGCTTGACCACTGCGTCAACTGAATACCATTTCCATCCGCCATCATGCCAATCCCGCCGCGGAAACCTCCGGCAAATGCCACACCCTGGGACAAAGCGTCGTTCCCCTGATGGACGATCCTGCTGTCCGGGTCGTATTGGAAAACATACACCTGCTCTACGCCTTCTGTATGTTCACTGAGGAGAAGAAGCGTCGGCACCCTGTCTTCTCTCTCCATCCTTACCAATGCACACTGGCGGATTTTTGACGGCTCAGAATATTGAAACTGGTACGAATGGATGTTGCGGATAACATTTTTATATTGTTCTATTGCATCCATCACTTCCTGAGAATTCTGTCCGCTCTGTTCAGCTGCATTTTCTTCATCCTGTTCTGAAGGATTCTGCTCCTCCTCTTCCGGCGGATTGCTCCCGTCCCATTCAGACAGGTCAATCACTTTTTCAATTTCTTCCCGCAAATCCTCATCTTCCTGAAGCTCCTCCATCACAAAAGCAGGAATATCCCGGGCCGTAAACGCAGATACACTGACTTCTCCGTCCTCCGTCATCACCGCCATCTCGCCCGCCTGAACCATCTCCTGCCGTTCTCCTGCACTGCATTCCACTTTGCCTTCCAGAAGATAGACCCGCATCTTGCCTTCATCCGATAAAACCTCCACCCAGCCGCAGGTTCCCCGGATTCCCACCATCATCGACGATGTGCGGATATCCAGGCTTTCATCTTCCTCTAAGGGCCTGGCAATGTTAAAAAACAGACTGCCGGACTGTATGAGAATTTCCAGTTTTTTCCTCTCTTTTTGAATTTCAATCTGGCTCTCCTGATCCATCTTAACCAGCCTCGTCTGGTCCAAATCCATCCACGCATAGCTTGACGCATGAGTCCCCATAATATAACCGTCAAATAAACGCAGGTTTTCCCTGGGAGCAACATCCTTTCCTCTGCGGTCAATAAGTTCTACTTCTCCTTCTGTTTTGGTCAGCGCTATCCTTGGATTACTGCACGCCATACACAAAAAAACAACTGCCGACAACAGAAAAAGACAGTGAAGATACTTCCTTCCCGGTTTACCTGTTCTATCCGTTTTCATCATGCAATCTTCCCTCCATGTTTAAGTTCGTATCTGAAAATCTATGAAAACGGCCTTCTTCCACACGCTCATCCCCGCGGTTTATGCACCACTCATCCCCTGTTCAAAATTATAGCACAGGAAGGGCGAAAATGGAAATATATTGTTGCTATGGATAGTGTAACTTTACCTGGGGGTTACTGTTCACATGTTTCTTTTCCATCTTTATTCCAGCTTTATCTTGTAAACTTCTGTATCCTTGGGGTATAATGGGGGTAACTTAAAAACCATACAGACTTCCAGGAATGGATATAATTTGAAAAACGTACAGACTTACAGAAAGGAAAATACAGTGCATATGGCAACGGTTCAACTAAAAAAAGGCACCGGGCGCTCATTAAAAGCCGGCGGAGCCTGGATTTACGATAATGAGATTGATACTATTTCCGGCAGCTTTCAAAACGGAGATATGGTTTATGTGGAAGATTTTGACGGCTATCCCTTAGGACAGGGATTTATCAATACAAACTCTACCATCACCATCCGCATGATGACTAGAAAAAAAGGGATTATCATCGATGAAAATCTAATCGAACAGCGGGTGCGCAACGCCTGGGAATACCGGAAAGCGGTGGTGGATACCTCAAGCTGCCGCATTATCTTTGGGGAGGCGGACTTTCTCCCCGGAATTGTCATCGATAAGTTTTCGGATGTTTTAGTGGTGGAATCCCTGGCTCTTGGCATCGAGCGCTGGAAAATGGTTATATTGGAAAAGCTTCAGGCGGTACTTAAAGAGGACGGCATTTGCATCCGCGGAATTTATGAGCGAAGCGACGCCAAAGTCCGCCTTCAGGAAGGGCTGGAGCGCCATAAGGGATTTATCGGTGCCCCCTTTGATACCAAGGTAGAAATCACGGAAAACGGTGTCCGCTATCTGGTAGATGTAGAAGACGGACAGAAAACCGGATTTTTCCTGGATCAGAAATACAACCGCCTGGCGATTCATCGTCTGTGTCCGGGAAAGCGGGTGCTGGACTGCTTTACCCACACCGGTTCCTTTGCCTTAAATGCAGGGATTGCCGGGGCGGCCTCGGTTCTGGGCGTGGACGCCTCCGCACTCGCCATTAACCAGGCAAGAGAAAACGCCGAATTAAACGGACTTTCCGACCGGGTGCATTTTCAGTGCGCGGACGTCTTTGAACTCCTTCCCCAGTTAGAAGCCGCAAAAGAAAGCTTTGACCTGGTGATCCTCGACCCGCCCGCCTTTACCAAGTCCAGAAATTCCATTAAAAACGCCGTCAAGGGCTACCGGGAAATCAACCTGCGCGGAATGAAGCTGGTGAAGGACGGCGGATTTCTGGCAACCTGCTCGTGCAGCCACTTTATGAATCCCGAACTCTTTGCCAAAACCATCCAGGAAGCGGCAGCCGGGGTACATAAACGCCTGCGCCAGGTCGAATACCGCACCCAGGCCGCCGATCATCCGATTTTATGGTCGAGGGAGGAATCTTCTTATTATTTAAAATTTTATATTTTCCAGGTTTGTGAGGAAAGGTAAGAGAGGCACCAACCTAAGAAAGAGAGGAAAACCATGTATTATTATTCGACAGTAAACAATATTGTTATGACACACAGCGGAATTATTGCGGGAAAATTATATGATGCTGTAAATATACACTTTGAACGCCCTAACGAAAAAGGATTTGATTTTCTTGATATGGATTTGCCGGGGGAAGTCGTAAAAAAATCTTTTGGCTTTTCCGAAGATGAAATATTAACGCTAAAACGGTATGCAAAAAACAATGCGGCGATTATATGGGATTTTGCAAGGGAGGGAGGCGGTGAGAATGCCTAAAGCGTTACTTGATTTTTTGGGATATAGTTTTTTCTTCTGGTCAAACGAAAATGCAGAACCGCCGCATATCCATGTATGTAAAGGACACCCAACAGAAAATGCGTCAAAATTTTGGATTACAAAGGGTGGAATAGAATTAGCACATAATAAAAGCCAAATACCTCACTTGTGAGTTAAAAGTTTTCAACAAAAAGAATAGCCCTTTTGTATGGATTTATG
>CAMNRM010000014.1 GCA_946553025.1 uncultured Clostridium sp. | reverse complement strand
CATTATACTACGAAACATATATTTAGTCCAGTTATTTAAAAAATGTTATACTAGACAGTTTAACCGGAGTATCGGTTTTGGGCGCTGCCGTTATTTTATCGGAGGAGAATGCCCTTGCCGTGATTCGCGGTCTGCTTGTGGTGCTTTCTGTTTTGGGAGCGTTTGAAACGCCCACGGTACAGGCGTGCATTCCGCAGATGCTAAAGGGCGATAATGTGATCCGGGGAAATGCTGTGGTCAACCAGGTGGTGTCGGTTTCCTATCTGACTGCGCCTCTTTTGGGCGGTATTTTGTATGCTGCATTTGGCTTAAAGCCGGTGATGTATGCGAGTGTTTTATGCTTTTTTATTACGGCATTTTTTGAATGTTTTATCAAACTGAAGATGCAGGTCAGGGATGCTTCGGGAAGGTTTTTCTCCACGATAAAGGAGGATTTTTTCAGCAGTATCCGGTTTATCACCAGGGAGCAGCCATCGATAATAAAAATTCTGCTTCTGGCGGCACTTGCGCGTTTTTTTGTTATGGGAATTGCGCTGGTGGGGCTTCCTTTTATCGTGCGGACAATCCTTGGACTGGATGCAAGATACTATGGAGGGGCAGAAAGTGCGCTGGCTGTGGCAACGATTGCGGGAAGCATTGCCGCGGGCATTCTTACGGGGAAGCTTGAAAACCGCAGATTACCGTCTGTACTTGCAGCAATTGGCCTTTGTATTCTTCCTGCCGGGGTTATATTTCTTTTTCCGTCAGGGGCGATGATTCGATATATGGCAAATGTAGCTGCATTTTGTGGTATGCAGGCGGCAATCAGTATTTTTTCTATTTTTGCGGTATCCATTATCCAGCAGAATACGCCGGAACACATGCTTGGAAAGGTGATGGCCTACACCTCGGCAATAACCTTGTGCGCCCAGCCTCTTGGACAGATGGTGTACGGCGTGTGGTTTGATGGATGCAGAGAAAAGGTTTATCTTGTACTGCTTCCTACCGGGGTGATGGTTGCCCTGATTGGGCTTTTTTCCGCAGGAGTTTTTCAGGGGGAAGGGGAAAGAAAATGATAGAATAAAACCCCCAGGGGTACAGTTCACGGGTGTGCTGCGGTGGGGGCATATTCCGTCGTCACCACGCTCTCGCTCCGCAAAAGAACACAGCGGACGCTAAACTCGAAAAGACCTCGTTAAGCGCCGGTGTTTTTTGAGGGGATTCCTCACGGAACATGCCCCCGCCTACGCACCCCCGTGAACTGTACCCCCCGGTTTATGGATGTGAACAATATCTAGTCAATACGGCAGATACATGCTATAATCGAATTATCATAACAGAAAAGAGTTTGCGGGAAACTGCAGCGGGGAAACAGTACAGAGAAACCGTAAGCGACAGGAGGGGCCTATGTTTGATCTTTTTATTCAAAATGTTTCGGTGCTTATGCCGGATTTTTCGGTGAAGGAAGGGCAGAATATTTATGTTAAGGATTCGCGGATAGTGAAAATTGTCGATGCGGCTGCAGATAATGCAGGGGAGGCGAAGGAGGTTATTTCCGGCAGGGGAAAGCTGGTTATGCCGGGACTGATTGACGGGCACACCCACACCTGTCAGCAGCTTCTTCGCGGACGGACGGCGAATGAGTATCCCATGGTCTGGACCAGGATATTGGTGCCGTTTGAGAGCAATTTAACGCCGGAGGACTGCTACTACAGCGCAAAGCTTGCATGTCTGGAGATGATTAAGTCGGGAACGACCGCATTTGCAGAATCAGGCTCCACGCACATGGGCGATGTGGCGGAGGCGGTAAAGGAATCGGGGATGCGTGCGGCAATTGCCCGATCGACGATGGATATAGGGGGCGCTATTCCGGATTCCATGAAGATGAGTGCCGAAAAAAATATGCAGCTTACACAGGATTTATATGAGAAATACCAGGGGGCAGGGGACGGACGGATTGATATCTGGTTTGCCATCCGCCAGGTGATGACCTGTTCGCCGGAACTGATCCGGGAGATTGGCACAGAGGCAAGGCGGCTGAAAACAGGAATTCATGCCCATCTGTGTGAGCACAAGGATGAGGTAAGTTTTTGCCTTCAGCATTATGGGAAGCGCCCGGCAGAGTTTCTGGAAGATATGGGTGTGCTGGGGCCGAATCTTTTAACGGCGCACAATGTGGTGCTTTCCGAGAGGGATATTGACCGGCTGGGAGAACATCAGGTGAAGCTGATACATTGCCCAAGGGCGAATTACGCCAATCATGGATTCCCGAAGACGCCGAGGATTTTACAGAATAAGATTTCCCTTGGGCTGGGCTGTGACGGGGCGGCCAGATCGAATTTAAGCCTGTTTGCCGAGATGAAGATTTTGCTTTACGGGACGATGGCTTACTGGGGACTTCCGATTTTTGACCCGGATGTGATCTGTGCAAAAGACCTGCTGACCATGGCAACGATGGGCGGGGCGCAGGCTTTGCAGCATGAAGATATTCTGGGAACCGTGGAAGAGGGTAAGAAGGCAGATTTTATTACGATAAATATTATGCAGCCCCACCTTATGCCGACGCACAACCTATTAAATACTCTGGTGGACTGCGCCTCCGGGCACGATGTGGTGGATTCGGTGATTGACGGGAAGCTGGTGATGAAGGATCGGAAGGTGCTGACCATTGACGAGGAAGAGGTTATCCGGGAATGTGAAAAGAGGATGAAAGAGATTGCCGGGAGGGCTGGGATTTAGTGAGGGAAAACAATGGCTTCTTCATACACACAAAAACAACAAAACGATTTTTCCAAGGGAAGTATTGTCCGGAATATTGTGCGGCTTGCTGTGCCGATGACGTTTGCCCAGTTGATTAACGTTTTATATAATATTATTGACCGGATGTACATTGGAAGGATACCGGAAAATGCCACGATGGCGCTGACGGGTCTGGGGATCTGTCTTCCGGTGATTTCTATTGTGATAGCATTTGCCAATTTATTCGGCATGGGCGGCGCTCCTCTGTGCTCGATTGAGCGGGGACGGGGAAATGACCGGGAAGCCGAGTTGATTATGGGCAATTCCTTTATCCTTATGCTGGGGTGCGGAGTTGTCCTGACCGTTTTAGGTCTGTGGTGGAAGCGTCCTCTCTTGTATCTTCTGGGGGCTTCCGAGGCGACCCTGCCCTATGCCGAGTCCTATGTGACGATTTATCTTTTGGGAAGCGTTTTTGTGATGGTGGGGCTGGGGATGAACAGCTTTATTAACTCCCAGGGTTTTGGAAGGGTTGGGATGTTTACGGTGCTGCTGGGAGCCGTGGCCAATATCCTATTAGATCCCCTGTTTATCTTTGTTTTCCATATGGGCGTGCAGGGAGCCGCCTGGGCGACCGTGATTTCCCAGGGATTGTCTGCGGTGTGGATTATCCGTTTTCTGACCGGGGAAAAGACGATTTTAAAGCTGCAAAAGAAGGCATTTCGTCTGCAGTCCGGGCGTGTGCGTGCCATTATCGGGCTTGGTTTATCCGGTTTTACCATGTCCGTGACCAACAGCCTTGTCCAGATGATGTATAATGCCAGCCTGTCCCGGTATGGCGGGGATCTCTATGTGGGCGTGATGACCGTGGTTAATTCCGTGCGGGAGATTATCTCTCTTCCCGTCCAGGGTCTGACCAACAGTGCGCAGCCCGTTATGGGGTTTAACTATGGGGCAGAGGAATATAAGCGGGTGAAAAAGGCCATTGTCTTTATCTCTGTGGTATCCGTTATCTACACCACCGCCGCCTGGAGCCTGGTGCACGGCTTTCCGGAATTTTTCATCCGGATCTTTAACCAGGACAAGGAACTGGTGGCAGCGGGCATCCCGGCGATGCAGATTTACTATTTCGGATTTTTTATGATGTCCTTACAGTTTGCCGGGCAGTCCGTGTTCGTGGCACTGGGAAAATCAAAAAGGGCGGTATTTTTCTCCATTTTCCGGAAGGTGATTATCGTGATTCCCATGATTGTCCTGCTGCCGTCCCTGTTTGGGCTTGGTGTGGACGGGATTTTTATGGCAGAACCGATTTCTAACTTTATCGGAGGAATGGCCTGCTATGTGACCATGCTGATTACGGTGCTGCCGGAGTTGTCGCAGGAGTGAATGCATGAGAACCGAAACGTTCATGAAAAATCGCAGGAGTGAATGCATGAGAACCGAAACGTTCATGAAAAATCACAGGAATGAATGCATGAGAATCGAAACGTTCATGAGAACAAGCTCATGTAAATAAAAGCAATTAAAGTATGTGATAAAATGGGGTATTCACTGGTTTGAACACCCCATTTTTATTACGACTTCCCTGAAAGATTGGTTTTTGATTTCAAAGAATTACTTCAGCAGCCATGTTTCTATCTGATTTACTTCAATGCTCCCATCATTGTCTTGATTATCTAATCTTTGTTCATTGAGATTAACGGCTTCCATGGAAGTAAAGGAACCGCTTAATTTCCATGATTTTTTTTCTGAACCTCCGTTATAGAAGCGAAGAATCAGGCCATTTTCCCGTTCTGCTTTTTTCAGCGTACTTATGATTATTTCATGTTTTTCTTCTTTAAACAGGCTGAAACAATAGGGTACAGTTTGGTCGGATGGATTTAGCTTCATTGCGTTATAGGGCATTTTGTTATAAGTAACCAGAGGTGTTGCGGCTTCTTTTGCAGTTTTTTCCAGATTTTCTTTCACCGTAGTGATTGAAAAATCAAAGCAGCAGTTTCCTAAAAGCTGTGAATCCGGGGTTTCCATCTTAATGCCGGAAGGACGTCCCGGGCGGCGGCACAGTTCTTCCTTGCCAAGTACGCCGACACTTCTAAACATGGTAAGGGCAATGGTATCGTATTCTTTTTTACTTCCAAAACATTCCCCGCAGATGACTTCATATTCACGGACGGAATCGGTAATAACAGCAAACCCCTGTGTACTGTCTGTGGTTACATAGTTTAAAAAAGGATAAATGGAATCCGGGCGTTCGGACCAGTGTTCGCTTTCCCAAACATCCATTGCCGTATCATATACCGGTCTGCAAATCCTTCCAAATTGATTATCACATACCGAGTATTCTGCCTTCCCTCCGGGCAGGAGGACACGGACTCTGTGATCCATGGCATGATTATCTGCCGCAAAATGTACACCGATGAGATGGGAATTGTCATATAATTCTATGGTAAACTGAATCTTTAACAGGCCATCCCTCTTCTTTTCTTTACGGCTTTGGATATTTTTGGGTATGTTGAGTGAAAAAGCGATAACAGCCTTTTGCTTCCATCCCTGATCTGTGCATGTGGCAACGGCATGTGCATCTGCGGATGTAAGGACAAAGTCGTCTTTTAATTCGGAGTAATCATAGCCGTCCCCGTCGTCGCTGCCATCTTCGACCAGCAGGACATTTTTGTATTCACAAAGTTCTTTTTTATCAAAGATGGTCAGTGTCCCGTTTTGTTCTATGTTTATCCGATAGTATGCATTTTCCAGTACCGGATTTTCCTTGGTTTGTCCGGTTATTTCCCGCAAGCCTTCCTGCGGCATCAGAAGATAGGTCTGGTAGCCCATAGAAGGTACGCTGTCCCTGATGAAAATGGTATAGCGGATAAAGGGATCATAATCTCCATAGTGAACAATCTGGCGGTCAATCAGACCGGCATCGACGATTTCTTTTCCTATAAGCTGATAATCTACCTTTGTACCGTCCGGGCGCATAAGCGTGAAATTTTTCATCTTTGTGATGACTTCCCCCTGAAATACGCCAAAGCGTTCGTAAGGGAGGAGGTTAAATACCGTTAATTTATCCAAAGCGATTTCACAGCTTATGGCATCGGTAATTTTTCTTTTATAGAATTCAATCAGCCCGTCTGTACGTTCTTCGGCTAAAAAGAACCTGTCAGCGATTGCCCGGTGAACCTTATCACTGCAGCAGCAGCCGATGGAATCATGGGCGTGGTTTTTCAGCAGTTCTTTCCAAATTGCTTCGATCAGCCCGTGGTAATAGGTAAATCCAAGCTTATAGGCAATGGAGGCCAGGGGCTCTAAAATATTTGTAATCTTATGCTCAATCCGTGTATTCATGGCTTTTAAGTCGGCTCTGGAGGAATAAATGCTGCGGTGCACCCGCATATATTTTCCGTCCAGAAATTCGCCGTGAAGTACATCCAGATTTTTTTGCTGTTCGACTTCATCAAAGACATGTTCATACCGGCTGAGAAAAAAATTTCGTTCAGGATAAAGCGTTTTTAAGCTTTCCATGACCTCATCAATATTTTTCTGTACGGGCATTTGATCGTGGCCGTTGGGAAGCAGGATGTGTTCGGTGGTTGCTCCTGCATCCAGTACAGGCAGATATTTTTTCATTCGCTTTTCCAGTGCCTGAGGGTCTGTTGGAAGATATTTTCCAATTGCATAGCCTAAGGGAAGAAGCAAAACCGTGACCTGTGACCCTTCGTCATCGCGCCAGATAAATTCGGTTTTATGGGAACCTTTTCGCTCAGAGGCTCCCCGCCAGAACATGCTTCTGGTTATTCCAAAACCATTTAGGATTTGCGGCATTCTTGCGCTTTGCCCAAAGGAATCCGGCAAATAGCCAATCATCATGGACGGGCCAAATTCTGCACAGTCTTTTTGTCCGTATAAAAGGTTTCTTACGATGGATTCTCCGCCGACAACCATTTCATCGGTCTGCGTATACCATGGTCCGATAATTAATTTTCCGGCCTCGACGAATTGTTTTACCCGTTCTTTATTTTCCGGCTTAATGGAAAAATAATCTTCTAAAACAGCCGTTTGCCCATCGAGAACAAAGTAAGGGTAATCTTTTTTTGTTTCCAACATGGTCAACACTTCTTCCATATCATTGACCAATAAGATTTTTGATTCTTCTGCTGTAAAATACCACTCTCTGTCCCAGTGGAAATGCGGCACGATGTGCACCTGAGTTGCCATAGTTGTTTCCTGCTTTCCTGTTTTTTTAAATTATGCGTTTTTAGCGGATGCCTTTATTTTCTTTAATGCGACAAGAATTACGGTTGAAATTGCCGCACCGAGTACGGATGCAAAGAACCAGATCAGGGCATTCATCAGTGCAGAACTTCCGTCCTTTAATAAGAACATGGAGAAAATACCTGCGCCCGGCACATCTAACCCGATATTGCATACGGCAATGATGGCACCGGTCACGGCTGAACCGGCACAGAGGGCAGGGATTACGCGGAGAGGATCGGCCATCATCACCGGAATTGCGCCTTCGGTGATACCTGCCAGTCCCAGAATCCAGGTGGACATTCCTGCTTCTTGTTCTTCTTTTGTAAAGTACTTTTTAAATCCCAGAGTTGAAAAGGTAACAGCAAATGCGGAAACCATTTTAATGGATGCAAAAGCAGCATAGGGCATTAATATTCCTTCCGCCATGGCACCGACACAGAAGGTATAGGCGGCTTTGTTTACCGGGCCTCCTAAATCAAAGGATACCATGATACCGATAATTGCACCAAGAAGGGCGGCATTGGAACCGCTCATTTTGCCAAGCATTTGTATAAGTCCCTGGTTCAGCCATGCCACCGGTTTTCCTAAAAAGAAGAATAACACTATGCCGACAATTAATGAGCTGACAACCGGATATACCCAGAAAGATACAAAACCTGCGAGCACACCTTTAGCGGGAATATAATGACGCAGCACCCTTACCGAATAACCGGCAACCAGGCCGCCCAACATGCCGCAGAGAAACCCTCCGTTAATTAAATTTGCTGCAATTCCTGCGGCAAAACCAGGAGCCAGTGCAGTTTTATCGCCTAACGAATAGGCCATGTAGGCAGACAGCATGGGAATCATCAATGTTCCCAATGTATTGCCGCCCATTTTCCGGAACAGCCACAGCCAGCTGTTTTCCATATCATAGAGGGCCTGCAGTCCAAAACTCTGGGCGATTAAAACAGCAAATGCATTAATCATGCCGCCCGCAACAATAATCGGAATAATATAGGAAACACCGGTCATTACGGCACGTTTGATTTCGCCGGCTGTGCTTTCCCTGCCCGTGGTATCGGATGCATTTTCCTGATATGTTCCTTTTCCCTTCTGTTCTGCCAGAGCGAGTGCTGCCTCAATGATTCCTCTGGCATCTTTTAAAGGTGCGGCAACCTTTGTTTTATAAATGGGCAGGTGGCTGAAGCGTTCACTGTCTTTTACTGCTACATCTACGGCAAAAACAGCTGCATCTGCTTCTCTTAATCTCTGGCTGGTGTGGCGGTCTTCAACACCGTTTGCTCCCTGTTTTTCCACATATACTTTTACCCCTAAGGCTTCCCCGGCCTGTACTAAAGCTTCGGCAGCCATATAGGTATGGGCGATTCCTGCCGGACATGCCGTAACAGCAACGATGGATTTTTTGTAGACCGCTGCGTTTGCTGTTTTCTTTTCTTCTCCGCTCCCCAGCCGTGTATAGAATTCATCGATGGTTTTGGCCTGTTTTAAACTTTCCAGGTAAGAAGGATTGGATACTTTTGTCATTAATTCCGCTAAAAGCTCCAGGTGAGTGCTTCCTGCCTCTGCCTCGGGAATAGCCAGCAGAAAAGCTATACTTACCTGATTTCCCGGCACTACGCTTTCCCAGTCGGCAATAGGTTTTTTTAAGGTTACGGCTGCAAATGCGGCTTCTTTTACTGCACTGCTTTTTCCGTGCGGAATAGCCATTCCCATATCAATTCCCGTTTCCGAAATAGCCTCCCTTTCCATAACCGCCTTGTAAAATTCTTTCTTCGATTTCAGTTTTCCGGCCTTGTCCAGCTGATCAATCAGATAGTTGATAACTTCTGTTTTTGTGGAAAAATCAGCTTCCAGCGTAATGAGCTGCTTACTCGTCACATTCTGAAGATTCATTGTTTTTCCCCTTCCTGTTTGATTTGATAACCGTACTATAGCATAAAAAATGGCAAAAACTTATTTTTGGTCATTTATGCACATAAAAACAGGGAATTGTGTAAAAATACACCATTCCCCACAGATTTGTCACCTGTTTTTTTGTTTCTGTAAACCGTAACTATTCCTTTTCCCTGCCCATGTATCGGTTCCAAAATTCTTCGCTGAGCAGTCGGATTAATACCATCAATCCGCTTCGATCGGTAACGTTATAGCCCTGAATTTCCCGATCTTCTCCCCAAAAATAGAGATTAATATCGGAAGACTGCTGCAGCGGATTGGGATAGCAATGGGTAATGCTGACTACCTGCATTCCAAGGCGGTGTGCTTCTTTGGACAATTCCAGAAGCCGGGGATTGATACCCCTGGCGCTGATGACAATTAATAAATCATGTGCATTTCCGTGGCGAACGGCATAGAACATATCGTGGATTTGCGTGAAATACTGTACCGATACATCCAGGCAGCGAAGATTTTTCCCAAAGATTTCGCAGAAGTAGCTGGAATCTCCCACGCCTGCAAAGATACAGCACCGGGCATTGTACATTTTTTGTACGGTTTTTTTCAGAATGTTTTCATCGAGCGTATCCAGAGTTTTGACAATATTCATGGGAAGCTGCCCCAAAAGCTGGCTGCTGAGGGTTTGTTTTTCATTTCCAGGTTTTTCCTCATTCTGAAGAGAAAACTTTAGTTCTGAAAATCCGCTGTACCCCAGTTTTTTTGCCAGCCGCATAACCGAATTTGGGGCAATATAGAGATCGGCTGCGATTTTCTGGATGGAAAAGTCCATAATGTTGGCACGGTTTTTTTGAATATAACTTACAATTTCATCGTCAGTGTCGTTCATTTGAAATTCATACTGGTATATGCGCTCATCAAAGGTCATAGTTCATCGACAGCCTTTCTTTTTGTATGGTGCTGGTGATCAGAAGCATGGATTTATTATATATTCTTTTTTTTATTTGCTCAAGGGGTAATTGCCAGGATGTGAATGGTATGTGAAGCGTAAACGGTGAACGTGTGAACAGTAACTTTCAGACAAAACAATGTCCGGGTTTATTGACTTTTTATTGTATTTACAGTAAACTTGTGTGTAGATTTATGATAAATGATTTTGTTGTTAGTAAAAGCTGTGCAGCTTATTAAAGCTTGCAGCAGAAAGGGGTTTTGAGAATGAAAAAGAAATTTCCGGCGGTGTTAGCTTCCGGCCTGTTATGCGGTGCGTTGTCCTGCGGTGCTGGCATGGCGGTTTACGGAGGGCAGCTTACGTTTGAGGACGGGCGGCTTATCTGTGTTGAAGAAGATGGAAGCCGCAGGACGGGCTGGTATCAGGACGAGGAGGAAAACTGGTACTATTTTAATGAAGAAGGCTATGTATGGGTGGGCTGGTATCTGGTGGACGGGAACTGGTATTATTCCCGCATGGACAGCGGAAAGATGGTTGCTGACCGGACGGTGGTTCTGGACGGCGGTATTTACTGGTTTGACAAAAACGGTGTGAGCACCAGGCTTCCTGCAGATTATACAGGATGGATGAAGGACGATGTGCACTGGATGTTCCGCCTTCCGGACGGCACGTTTTTAACCAATGACTGGCGGGAGATGGATGGATACTGGTATTATTTTGATGAAACCGGACATGCTAAGACCGGGCTTTTGGATTTGGACGGCGTGCTTTATTATTTTCGGGAAAATGGTACCATGGTGCAGAACGAGCGGGTGAAAATCGGTGAAGATACCTATGATTTTGACGAAAATGGTGCAGGTACATATTTCTGGCCTTATAAGCCGATTACGGTTATTCCGCCGGAAGAGGAGAAGACCGAACTGCACAGGGCGGTCGATCAGATGTGCGATCAGATCCTTGCAGGAATTACAACGCCGACGATGACCAAGCGTCAGAAGGCAGAAGCAATTTATGCATGGATACGCAGAAATTTCCGCTATGCCGGGAGTTCGACCAGCAGGGACTGGGTGACGGAAGCCTACCAGGGAATGCGAAGGAGGCACGGCGACTGCTATACGTATTTTTCGGTTTCGCAGGCTCTTTTAACCCGGTGCGGGATTCAGTGTATGGAAGTTATCCGCTCTACGGACAATCATCATTACTGGAATCTGGTCAACTGCGGTGACGGATGGTATCATTTTGACGCCACGCCAAGAAGGCTCGGGGGATATTTCTGCCTTTGGACGGATGCACAGATGGCGGCTTATTCAAGTACGACGGATAACTGTTTTGTATTTGACCGCAGCCTGTATCCGGCTACTCCGGTCAATTAAGATGATGCGTTAAAGGAAAATTGATGAGTAACAGAACCGTCAGGCGGAGAAAAAGACAGGCAAAAAATTCGATAAAAGAAAAGTGAAATAGAAACTGAAATAGAAAGAAAAATAAGGAATGGAGAACGGCAATGAATGCGATGGAAAAGGTAATGGAATTATTGGAGGAGATTATTCCGGATGCGGATTTTCGGGAAAATACGGCACTGGTGGATGAGGGGATTTTAACTTCGTTTGAACTGGTGCAGCTGGTGACAAGGATTGGAGAAGAGTTTGATGTTTCGATTCTGCCGGAGCAGATTATTCCGGAAAATTTTAATTCTGCAGAGAGCATTTGCCGGCTGATTCAGGAACGGAAAGAGGATAACTGAGCATGTTTTTGATTTCTTATTCTTTTTTCGTCTTTGTTCTTGTCCTTCTTCTGGTTTATTATCTTGTGCCGGGAAAGGTACAGTGGATGGTGCTTTTATCTGCCAGTGTCCTGTTTTATCTGTGGGCGGGTGCAGAGTGGGTGATTTTTCCCCTGCTTACGGTGCTGGCGACCTGGAGTCTGGCAGGCAGGATAGGAAAGCTTACCCTGATTTCTAAGGAAGAGAAAAAGAATCCGCAGATAAGTGAAGAACAGAGAAAAGAAAATGCACAAAAAATAAAGCAAAAACAGCGTCGTCTTTTGAAGGCCGGATTATTCTTTAATTTTGGTCTTCTTCTGGGATTAAAATATCTTCCGATGGATAACCTGGTGCTTCCTTTGGGGATTTCCTATTATACCTTTCAGGCCATGGGTTATCTGATTGATGTGTACCAGAGGAAGTATTTGCCGGAGAAAAATCCGGCGAAGACGGCATTGTTTATTCTTTATTTTCCGCAGCTTACGGCCGGGCCGATTGGACGTTTTGTTTCGATGAAGGAGGAGCTTTATTCCGGGCACTCATTTTCTATGCACAGGGTAAAGCTTGGCGTGCAGAGAGTCGTTTGGGGATGCTTTAAGAAGCTGGTGATTGCCGACCGGATGCAGCCGGTTGTCCAGGCATTAACGGGCAATCCCCAGTACTATGACGGGCTGTACGCGCTCCTGGGGATTATCGGCTACGGAATGTGGCTGTATGCGGATTTTTCTTCGGGAATCGATATCGTTATCGGTGTTTCCCAGATGTTTGGGATAACCCTTGCCGAGAACTTTAATCATCCGTATGAAGCCAGAAGTCTGGGTGAATTCTGGAGAAGATGGCACATGTCGCTGATGCAGTGGTTTCGGGAATATATTTATTTTCCGGTATCGACAAGCAGACTGAGCCGGAAGGTCAGCGGATGGATGGGCAGGCTTCTCGGAAAGAAAAAGGGAAGCAAGTTTCCCGCCTATATTGCAACCATGACGATCTGGCTGATTACGGGAGTCTGGCACGGAACCGGCGGAAGGTACATCCTGTGGGGTCTTGCCAATGGAGTGATTATCCTGATTTCCCAGGAATGGACGGGCTACTGCCGCCAGAAGCACCGCACATTTCGCTTTGCAGATGCCCCGTGGTACAGACAGGTTGAGCGGGTGCGAACCTTTTTGCTGTTTTGTATCCTTTCTTCTCTGCAGTATTTTTCTCTGGGAACGTTTTTGCAGACGGGGAAGGGGATGATTACCCGGTTCAGTATGGCGGCACTGGGGGACGGACGCTTGGCGGAAGCCGGATTAACCTGGCCGGACGGGCTGGTGCTGCTTTTTGGATTCCTTCTTTTATGGGGAGCGGGAGTCCGGCAGAAAAAGGGAAGCATACGAAAGCAGATGGAAAGCCTGCCTTGTCTTTTGCAGTATGGTATGGTCTTTGGGTTAGTGCTGGTTACGCTGGTTATGGGCGTATATGGTTATGGTTACGATGCAAAGCAGTTTATTTATAATCAGTTTTAGAAAAATATAACTTTAAAAGAATGCAGTTTTAGGAGAATATGGATGAGAAAAAAGCAGGTTTTCGGGCTTTTGATCAGTTTGGCTGTTTTTGGCGTTTTCTTTGCCGGGATACAGAGGTTAGTTGTTCCTAAGTATATGGGAATGGTGGTTGAGGGAAATTTTACGCAGGAGTATTACCGGGAAGAGAGCAGTCATGATGTGCTGTTTTTAGGCAATTGTGAGGTTTATGAAAATATTTCCCCGATTACGCTCTGGGAGGAATATGGGATAACCAGCTATATCCGGGGAAATGCCCAGCAGCTGATTGCACAGTCCTATTATCTTTTGGAGGATACTCTGCGCTATGAAACGCCCAAGGTTGTCGTATTCAGTATCTTGTCGATGAAACAGGCAGCGCAGACGAATGAAAGCTATAACCGGATGACTTTAGACGGGATGCGCTGGTCTTCTTCAAAGTGGAAGGCTATTATGGCAACGAAGATGGAAGGGGAGCATGGGATTGAATATGTATTTCCCCTTCTGCGTTTTCATTCGCGCTGGAAAGATTTGGAAGAAGAGGATTTTCGCTATTATTGGTCGAGGGAGGATGTCGCGCACAGCGGCTATTACCTTCGTGCAGATGTGCGCCCGGCGGGAGAATTTCCTCAGGAAAGGCGGATTGCGGATTATTCGTTTGCGCCGGAGGCGTGGGAGTACTTGGATAAAATCCGGCTGCTCTGTGAAGAAAAGGGAATTCAGTTCGTGCTGATGAAGGCACCGTCGCTGTATCCGGCATGGCATGAGCAGTGGGATGCGCAGATTGTGGATTATGCCAGCCGGTATGGGCTGTGTTATGTGAATGGGATAGAAAAAATGCAGGAGATTGGGATTGATTTTTCTAAGGATACCTACGATCAGGGCCTGCATATGAATGTCTACGGCGCGGAAAAGATGGCGCATTATCTGGGCGGAATTCTGGCGGAAATGCCGGGAGTGGAAGACCGCAGGGCAGATGAAGAACTTGCGCGTATCTGGGAGGAAAAAAGCGAGAGATACCGGCAGGAGAAGAAAAAACAGGAAGAGGAATTTGCCAGACTTGGGTATCTGACGAAGTTTTATCAGGAGCAGGCAGAGGAAAAGCAGAAATGAAAAGAAATATCTTGGAATATTTGGAAGATTCAGTAAAAAAATATCCGGATCGGTGTGCCTATAAGGATAAGTCCGGTGCATACACCTTTGCAGAAGTTTACCGCATGGCCCGGGTGATGGGAAGCCGGCTGGGAAAGCAGAGAAAGCCGGAAAATGAGGAAGAATTAAAAACTGAGGGAAGTTTAGGAAATGAAGAAAGTCCAAAAAAGCAGAGGGAGATTGAAGGCCAGAGAAAGCAGGGAGAGGCCAAAGACCAGAAAAAGCCGGTTGCCGTGATGATGGAGAAAAGTGTATCGGCGATTATTTCTTTTTTGGGTGTTGTGTATGCGGGGAGGAGCTATTGTCCGATTGACATAACCCTTCCCCAAGAGCGGATAAAGGCCCTGCTTGCGGAACTGGACCCTGACGTGATTGTGGCAGGGAAGGGGCAGGAAGGACTGGTAAGGTCGATGGATTTATCCGGAAAAACGTCCTGGTTTGAGGAACTAATCCGGGGAGAAGAGGACAGTGCTTTTCTTGAAGCTGTCCGCAGGGCTTCGGTGGATATGGATGCGCTTTATTTATTTTTTACCAGCGGATCTACGGGGACGCCCAAAGGGGCGGTGATCAGCCACCGCACGATGATCGATACGATGGAATGGCTGGATGAGGAGTTTGCCTTCGGGCCGGAAGATGTCATGGGGAATCAGGCACCATTATCCTTTAATATTGCCAATCAGGATATTTACTGTCCGCTGAAGTTTGGGTGCAGTATGGTGATTATTCCCACAGAGTATTTTGCATTTCCGGGGAAACTGATTCCGTTTTTGCAGGAAGAAAGGATAACTTCGATTTTCTGGGCACCGTTTGCCCTCTGTGTTGCGGCGAATTTAAAGGCACTGGAGATCTGTGCATTAACGGATCTTCGCTATGTCTTTTTTGCCGGGGAGCCGATGCCGGTAAAGCAGTTAAATTACTGGAGAGAACATGTTCTGGGGGCGCAGTTTATCAATATGTACGGCTCTACGGAAACCTACGGCACGTTATTTTACCGCGTGGAACGGGAATTTCAGGAAGGAGAAACCCTGCCCATCGGCGGGCCTTGCAGGAATATTTCTGCTTTTGTGCTGGATGAAAACGATCGGGAGATTACACCGCAGAGCAGGGAGAAAGGAGAATTATGTGTCCGCAGTTCGGGTGCCCTGGGCTATTACTGCCGCAGAGAAGAGAGCGGGCGGAGTTTTGTGCAGAATCCATTGAACCCGTATTACAGGGACATGATTTGCAGGACGGGAGATTTGGTCAGCTATAATGAATATGGGGAACTTTTGTACCATGGGAGGATTGATCTTCAGATTAAACATTTAGGCTACCGGATTGAACTGGGAGAGATCGAGGCCGCGGCGGAAACCCTTGCAGAAGTCGAGGTTTGTGCCTGCAGGTATGATGCCGAAAAACAGAGAATCCTGTGTTTTTATTCGGGAAAAGAAGTCGAGAGGAAGGTTTTAGCGCAGCATCTGGGGAAAAAGCTGCCCCGCTATATGATGCCGGGAAAATATATTTACCTGGAAGAAATGCCGCGGAATAAAAACGGGAAAATTGACCGGAAGAATCTGCCGATGGAATAGGAGGAATCGCAGAACTTTGCCGATGGAATAGGAGAAACCATGGAACTGTGCCGGTGGAATAGGAGAAACTGCAGGATTGTGCTGGTGGGATAAGAGAAACCGCAGGACTGTGTTGTTGGAAGAAAAGGGACCGCAGGACTTTGCTAAAGGAATAGGAGGAAGTGAAGATTGAAGAACAAAAAATTACTTTTGTCGCTGGCTGTGGGAGGATTGCTTTCATTTACATGGATGTTTACTGCTTTTACTGCCTTTGCACAGGAAAGCACCCGCACCAGGGAAGAGGAACGAAGAATCTGGAGAGGACCGGGCTATGCCAATGATGCTTCTGCGCAAATGTATCCGGAGTCAGGGATAAAATACAATGCAGTGTACCGTGTTCCCCGGCCTGATGTGGATTATCTGAAGGCCGGGACGAGGGTTGAAGAATCGTCACTGGCAAAAAACGGCGTGGATGCGTATTTTTTTGAAAATGAAATCAGCGATGAGGTTTTTGCGCGGATGGACGGTAAATCCTATAGAGAAGGCTGTACGATTCCCCGTGAGGATCTTCGCTACCTGAAAATGCTCTACTGCGGGCCGGACGGGGGAACCTATGTCGGGGAGATGGTCTGTAATAAGGAAATCAGCCAGAAGGTTCTTGCCGTTTTCCGTGAACTTTACAATCATGCTTATCCGATTGAAAAAATGGTCTTGGTGGATGATTACGACGGGGATAATCTGCAATCGGCGCTCGATAATAATACATCCTGCTTTAATTTCCGCAAAGCCGAGGGAACATCCCAGAGCCTTTCATTCCACGCTTCGGGTAAAGCAATTGATGTAAACCCGAAATATAATCCGTATCTCTGGACCGATGAGGCAGGAATAAGGCAGTGCGGCCCGGAAGAAAGCTGGGAATACGCAGACAGGACAAAAGATTTTCCGTATAAGATTACCGAAGATGATTTGTGTAAGAAAACCTTTGAAGAATATGGATTTTTCTGGGGCGGAAATTTTGTATATGATAAGGACTATATGCATTTTTCGTTTGGGAAAAGAGGGTGAAAATGGGTAAAGAGAGGGGTGAAAACGTGGCAAAGACGGTCGGGATTGGCTATCAGGATTTTGAAAAAGTAAGGAAAAAAGATTTATTTTACGTCGATAAGACAGGATTTATCCGGGAATGGTGGGAGAACGAGGATGAGGTGACATTGATTACCCGTCCAAGGAGATTTGGAAAGACGCTGAATATGAGTATGCTGGAGAAATTTTTTTCCGTTCAATATGCCGGACAGGAGGATTTATTCCGGGGTCTTGCGATTTGGGAAGATGAAAAGTATCGGAGTCTTCAGGGAACTTATCCGGTGATCAGTTTATCTTTTGCCAACGTAAAAGAAAAAACGTATGCAGCGACGATTCAAAGGATGAATCAAATATTGACGAATCTGTATTCCACACATCGATTCCTTTTAAAAGAAGGGAATCTGGATGAAAAGGAAAAACTATTTTTTGCATCGGTTAATTTCAATATGGATGAAACGACAGCAACGATGGCGATTCATCAACTATCTCTTTATTTGTCCCGTTATTATCAAAAAAAGGTGATTATTTTGCTGGATGAATACGATACGCCCATGCAGGAAGCTTATGTAAATGGCTACTGGGACGAAATGGTTTCTTTTACCCGAAGTATGTTTAATTCAGCATTTAAAACCAATCCATATCTGGAACGGGCGATGATGACAGGGATTACCAGGGTGAGTAAGGAATCGATTTTTTCGGATTTGAATAATCTGGAAGTGATTACAATAACATCCCCAAAATATGCAGATTGTTTCGGATTTACAGAAGAAGAGGTTTTTGCTTCGCTGGATGAATACGGGTTAGCAGAGAAAAAGTCGGAAGTGAAAAACTGGTATGATGGATTTGTTTTTGGAAATAAGAAGGATATTTATAATCCATGGTCAATCCTTAATTATCTGGATAAAAAGCAGGTAGGAACATATTGGGTAAATTCCAGTTCAAACAGCCTGATTGGAAAGCTGATCCGGGAAGGTGAACCGGAAATTAAGCAGATGATGGAAGATTTGCTTTCCGGAAAAACGCTGTACATGGAGATTGATGAACAAATTGTCTATCATCAATTACAGGAAAAACGAAATGCTGTCTGGAGTCTTTTGGTGGCCAGCGGATATTTAAAAGTTTTAAAAAAAGAATATATCGAAAAAAGCGGACGCTGGTATTATACGCTGACATTGACCAACCGGGAAGTGCATCGGATGTTTGAAGATATGATTTTGGATTGGTTTGCGCGAAGTGAGGGGAATTATAATGCATTTATTAAAGCACTTTTAGCAGATGATTTAGAAGCGATGAATGCCTATATGAACGGAGTATCTCAGTCAATGTTCAGTTATTTTGATACGGGAAATAACTCCTGCAGAGAAGAACCAGAACGTTTTTACCATGGTTTTGTATTGGGACTAATGGTGGAATTGGCTGACAGGTATGTATTGACATCAAATCGGGAAAGCGGATTTGGGCGATATGATGTGATGCTTGAACCTTTGTATCCTGAAAGGGATGATGCCGTGATTATGGAATTTAAAGTTTTCCAGCCAAAGAGGGAAAAGGATTTGGACGATACGGTAAAAACGGCATTAAAGCAGATAGAAGAGAAAAAATACGAAGCAGCATTGACCGCAAAAGGGATTTTAAAAGAGAAAATTCGCAAGTATGGTGTAGCTTTTAAAGGGAAGGAAGTATTGATTGGATAAGAATAAGGAAGTAAAGAAATAGTTACGGTAATTCATTCAAACATTTGATTATGGATTCTAAGGGAGGGGCATGAATGGACTTAAAAGAATTTCAATCCATTCTTACAATCGGAGAAACCGTAGCAGTTGAGTTCAAACGCTGCGGCAATGGAATAGAATCAGATACCTATGAAACAGTATGTGGAAAATGCGAATAGAGCTTCAAAAACAGGTAGCATTACTGTAGATAATCTGGAGCCGAATTCAAAGAACCCGCTTATTGCAGCATTTTTTAGAAATATTGGCTATGCAGAGCAGCTTGGTTCAGGTGTAAAAAAATTATTTGAATATAGTAAATATTACTCAGGGAAAGAACCTCAGTTTTTAGAGGATGATATATTTCGCATTATTGTTCCATTGGACGAATCATATTCTTATGATTATGCACTATTTAACCGTAAGAATGGTGTCAGTGATACCGAAGTTGATACCATTGATACTAATAAAGATACCAATGACCTAAAAATGAGCCTTTTGTTATATATCAAGCAAAATGCATCATGTACGCAAAAAGAGTATGCTGATAAGTTGGCGGTTTCTCTTCCGACGGTAAAGCGTTTATTTGCAAAATTGCAGAAAGATAATTTATTGGTTCGAGAAGGAATGAATCGAAAAGGATGTTGGAAAATCATGGAGAAATGATAGTGAGGTATATGATGAACAAATATATATAGCAGATAATATCTGGTGAACTGCTGTATGGAAAATGAATTTTAAAAGAGAAGATTCGCAAGTATGGCGTTGCTTCTAAGGGGGAGGAAGTATTGATTGGAGAAGGATAGCAGATAGGAGAGTTATAAGGAAAAGAGGTGTGAGCATGGCAAAAATTGTGGGAATTGGCTATCAGGACTTTGAAGAAATCCGGACAGGAAATATTTTTTATATTGATAAAACGAATTTTATTCGGGAATGGTGGGAAAGGGCAGATAAAGCAACATTGCTCACCCGTCCGAGAAGGTTTGGGAAAACATTAAATATGAGTATGCTGGAGAAATTCTTTTCGGTTCAATATGCCGGGCGGGAGGATTTATTTCGGGGTCTTGCGATTTGGGAAGATGAAAAGTATCGGAGTCTTCAGGGAACTTATCCGGTAATCAGCTTATCTTTTGCCAATGTTAAGGAAACAACTTACCAGGCAACTGTTCAGAGGGTTAATCGAATTATTACCAATTTGTATAATGATCATCGTTTTTTACTGAAGGGTGAATTCTTATCCGGAGAAGAGAAAAACTATTTTCTGGGAATAACGGAAAGTATGTCAGAAGTGACGGCAACCATGGCCATTCATCAGCTTTCTAAATTTTTGTATGCTTATTATGGGAAAAAAGTGATTATTTTGCTGGATGAATACGATACGCCTATGCAGGAAGCTTATATTCGTGGTTTCTGGGATGAACTGGTTTCTTTTACCCGAAGTATGTTTAATTCAGCATTTAAAACCAATCCCTATCTGGAACGGGCGATGATGACAGGGATTACCAGGGTGAGTAAGGAATCGATTTTTTCGGATTTGAATAATCTGGAAGTGATTACAATAACATCCCCAAAATATGCAGATTGTTTCGGATTTACAGAAGAAGAGGTTTTTGCTTCGCTGGATGAATACGGGTTAGCAGAGAAAAAGTCGGAAGTGAAAAACTGGTATGATGGATTTGTTTTTGGAAATAAGAAGGATATTTATAATCCATGGTCAATCCTTAATTATCTGGATAAAAAGCAGGTAGGAACATATTGGGTAAATTCCAGTTCAAACAGCCTGATTGGAAAGCTGATCCGGGAAGGTGAACCGGAAATTAAGCAGATGATGGAAGATTTGCTTTCCGGAAAAACGCTGTACATGGAGATTGATGAACAAATTGTCTATCATCAATTACAGGAAAAACGAAATGCTGTCTGGAGTCTTTTGGTGGCCAGCGGATATTTAAAAGTTTTAAAAAAAGAATATATCGAAAAAAGCGGACGCTGGTATTATACGCTGACATTGACCAACCGGGAAGTGCATCGGATGTTTGAAGATATGATTTTGGATTGGTTTGCGCGAAGTGAGGGGAATTATAATGCATTTATTAAAGCACTTTTAGCAGATGATTTAGAAGCGATGAATGCCTATATGAACGGAGTATCTCAGTCAATGTTCAGTTATTTTGATACGGGAAATAACTCCTGCAGAGAAGAACCAGAACGTTTTTACCATGGTTTTGTATTGGGACTAATGGTGGAATTGGCTGACAGGTATGTATTGACATCAAATCGGGAAAGCGGATTTGGGCGATATGATGTGATGCTTGAACCTTTGTATCCTGAAAGGGATGATGCCGTGATTATGGAATTTAAAGTTTTCCAGCCAAAGAGGGAAAAGGATTTGGACGATACGGTAAAAACGGCATTAAAGCAGATAGAAGAGAAAAAATACGAAGCAGCATTGACCGCAAAAGGGATTTTAAAAGAGAAGATTCGCAAGTATGGTGTAGCTTTTAAAGGGAAGGAAGTATTGATTGGAGAAGAATAAGGAAGTAAAGAAATAGTTACGGTAATTCATAGATGCAAATAAAATTTTAAATTTTTTCATTTTCCTGTCACCTTTCCTTCTCCTCACAGGTATTACTAATGAAGAGATGAAAAAACAAAATGCTTCAGAGAGAGGAGAATAGGGATATGTTAAGGAATGATGGCTTTGAAAAGATGGTATGTGTTGTTGGTCTGGTAATTTTATGGGTGGTAGTCATTGGATGTTTAGGTGCGATGGCTATATAAAGATTAACATAAACGGACACTTATTGGAACTTTTTGCAGCAGATCTTAGATTTTTTGCAGATTTTGCCGATATAAAAGGATGAAAAATCAGAAAAATGGTTCCAAAAGTAATAGGAAAATAATGAAAAATAAAACGGACTGCCTGGATTTTTCCTAATGGAAACAATGGAAACGGGTAGTCTGTTTTATTAATACTACAACAACGAGGAGAGTGGGTATGAAAAAGGAAGTGTTTTCTAATGCCGAACTTGACCGCATTATTGAAACCTATGCGGATATGGTTTATCGAATAGCGACACTTCGGATGCATCATTCATCGGATGCGGATGATATTTTTCAGGAAGTGTTTCTGCGTTTAGTCCGACATGCATCTGAACTGCAGTCGGAGGAACATATAAAAGCCTGGCTGATACGGGTAACGATTAATTGCTGTAATAAACATTATGAAAGCAGTTGGAACAAGAAAACGGTGTATTATGATGATCAATTAGAGAAAGAAGATTCCCTTGCAGACAATGATTTTGATACCGAAACAGAATCGGAACAATGGGAACAGAATTTTTTGCAGTCATCGGATGAAGATATTGGGCTGGATAATCGGGATGAAGAAGAGGAAGCTGTTTTTGAGGCGGTTCGGGCATTGCCGGAAAAATATCGGGATGTTATTCATCTGTTTTATTATGAAGAATTGTCAATAAAAGAAATCAGTAAAATCCTTGACCGCACAGAAGCAGCCGTGAAAAAGCAGTTGTCGCGGGCGCGGGATGGGATTAAAAAATATTTGATGGAGGGCTATTATCATGAGAGAAAGTTATAGGGCGAAAATGAGTCAGATTTCGGCTCCTTCGGCGTTGATTGAACGAACAAAACTCCAGATGTACGAAGAAAATAAAAAATTGAAAGCGGATTTGATGAAAGAAGGTTATAAAAATACAGGAACAGATAAAGAAAGGAAAAGCCGCCAGGAAAAGATAATTCCTTTCTATCGCAATAAAAAGATTTTATCTGCAGCGGCTTGTGTGGCATGTCTTCTCGTTGCATACCCGGCAATTTCAAATTTATCCGTTCCACGTATTGCATTTGCAGAATTGTCAGAGGATTTATCGCAGGAGATTAAAGAAAATACAATAAATGGAAATCTACAGACGCTTACTATGGATGAATATGCCCTACAGACCGGAATTTTCCTGCCGGAGTTTATTCCGGGCTATGAAGTCAATTTTTCAAGTCTGGAAGCTGTTGAGGAGGAAGGAATAACAGAAAAACGGGCAAAGGTATTATATAAAAAGGATGGTAAAGACAGTTCGGAAATTTTTGTAACGATTTCCAGTGTATGTTCCCCCGCACCTTCAAGTCTTCTTGCATCACCCTTACAGAAGCTAGAAGGTCAGGACTTTTATGCAGGATGCTGGACAGACTCAGGAAACCGAAGTGCAGCATGGGAAGATCATGGACAATATATCTATATCGAATCCGGCACGCTTTCAGAAAAGGAATTTATCCGTGTGTTAAAGGAAATATTTGAAAAAAATAACGAAAATCAATAATTCATTAAAGAATATATCCAATGGGATGATTTAAAATGGGGTTATTTAAAATGGGTTATTTGAAATGGGATTATTTTACAAAAATCAAGTCAAAACGCTGTAAATAAAAAATACAGGGGGAAGAATAGATGAAAAAGAGAAAAAGGCTGTGCGGGATGTTGCTTGCGGTAATTTTACTTTTGGTTAATATGAGCGGTGGTTGTGCGATGCTGCCGGATACTGTTTCCGATGAACTGACCGAAAGGATTAGTGATTCAATAGAAAAAAAGAGAAAAAGTGAAGAAACAGCGAACGATAATACGGAAAATTTCGATAATAAAAATACGAAGGATGAAACGGATAATAAAGCTGAGTATGAAGAAAATGGACATGGAGAAGGTACGCAGGGAGAAGGTGCATACGGAGAAGGTGAACAGGAAGAAAGTACATACGGAGAAGATGGGCAGGGAGAAAGTGCATACGGAGAAGATGGGCAGGGAGAAAGCGAGTATGGAGAAAATGATTTTATAGAAAAAACATTTTCGTCAGGACTCACGGAAAAAATCCGGAATTTTTTTCAGCGTATTTTAGCCGTATTTATAAGAAAACCGATTTCTATTGCGGGTAACGGGAGTGAAACTGACTGGAATGAAGTTGATGGATATGAATCTGTTGCTCTATTACAACTTCATTCCGATGTGAAAAGAAATCCGGAAAAAGATTATACCGTAATGATCTATATGGTTGGTTCAAATCTGGAAAGCGGAAATGGATGTGCTTCCAGAGATATAGAAGAAATGCTGGGAAGCGGGGTAGACACAGAAAAAGTAAATGTCCTGATTTATACTGGCGGAACTCCTTTTTGGAAGAATGGTATTCCCGGAGGTCAAAATACGGTTTATGCTATAAAACAGGGTGAAAAAATGGAGGTAGCTTCGACGGAATCACCCCAGAATATGGGTGACTCCGATACCCTTTATGAGTTCCTTCAGTTTTCTTATGATCAATATCCGGCAAAACATTATGCTCTGATTTGCTGGGATCATGGAAACGGGCCGGTTCATGGTTTTGGCAATGACGAAAACTTCTCCTATGACAGTTTAACCTTGGGAGAATTAAAGCGAAGTTTGGAAAAATCTCCTTTTGGACAAGATCATAAGATGGACTGGATGGGCTATGATGCCTGCATGATGGGAACGCTTGAAGCGGCGCAGGCAATTGAAGAATATGCCGAATATTTTATTGCATCGCAGGAAACGATACCGGGAACAGGATGGGATTATCATTGTTTAAATATATTGAATGAAACGGAAAGCATGGAGGATATTGCAAGAGAAGTTATTGATTCTTATCGAGAATCTGAAGAACAATTTGGAGAACAAAAGCATCCGGATATGACATTAGCATGTATCGATCTTGCAGGGATTCCTGCTTTAGAAGAGCAGTTGGAAGCTTTAAGTGTGCAGCTAACTGCAGGTTTAGAAGGGGGAAATTATGCTGTATTTGCCCAAAAGAGAGCACTTACAAAATGTTTTGGGCTGGGAGCGGTAAAAGATAAAAGAAACAGTCTTGATTTAGTGGATTTAGCGGATATGACAAAAAAGCTGGAAGGTGAATATTCGGAAGAAGTCAAAACACTTATTCAGGCTCTGGAAGAAGCAGTGATTTACCGGACATCGAATATTTCTGACAGTTGCGGTCTATCGGTTTATTATCCTTATGACAATAAAAACTATTATTTGAATGAAGGAAAAATGCGCTATGCAGAGGCTGCGAATTTAACGGAATATCAGAATTATTTAGAAGATTTTTCGGAAAACTGGGTAAAAGGTATGGTTTTTCAGGAGGAGTTTCTTGTGCCGAAAAATACCGGTGGAGAGAGCATTGATATTCCATTATCTCAGGAACAGTTGAAAACATTGTCATCCGCTTATTATCATATTTTAGCCGATGAAGGAGATGGTTTATATCGGCCGGTATTGGTTGAAAATAAAATCCTTCCGGATGAAGAAGGTGTTCTGCATATTCCTGCAAATCCACAGCTTTTTTATGGCGTATTTGAAGACCAGACGGAACCTGTTTTACTCGAGGCAAAGCAGGCAGAATATACAGAAAACAGGAATACTTATTTTTTCAATGGCATGTTATATAACGAAGATGAGGAGGAAGAAGGAGATGTATCCGTTAGCTTTTTTGTTGAAAGGATGAATGAACCGAGGGTAGAAAATATCCGAAGAAATACCAGTTTTTTGCTGCATAACGGAAAAAATGATATTGAATTAGGTTATCAAAATTATTTTAGCGTAGTGCAGAAATTTTATCGAATACCGGGAGAAAAGGATGGAAATTCTCCGTATACGGAATGGGAACTTGTGAAGGAAGTAGAAAAAGGCCTTTATGGGTTGGGCAATCGTTTTTTCATCGAAGCAAAGCCTGCACAAGAATCAAGTGAAAAGCTTATCTGTCAGGTGGTGCTGGAGAATATTGCCGGGGGAAAGATGAATGGGGAAGTAATAGAGTTACACAACGGGATACCTAAAATATCAGGAGGAAACTCTAATGATTCATGGCCCATGACAAGCACTTCCCGGGACGGAATCCGGGCCGAATATACGCCATGGGTAAGACTTGGCGGAAAAGAAGATGCAGTGTCATATTGTGTAGAGTGTTTGTGGCAGTATTATGATACTGTTGATATTTGCTGGTTCTGTGGGTCCAATACCATTTCTGCACAGGACTACATGCAAAACTATGAATTTTCAAATTCTGAATATGAACGCAGGGTAAGTGAAGAAATGGCTAAACTTGAAGAACTTTTGGGAGAAGATGAAAAGGAATAATTTTTTATTATCATCATCCGGCTGTTGTTTGCATGGCTGTTCACTTTAACACTGTTCACTTCAACAGACAAAATCATTTGTACTTTCCAAAAGTTTTTGCTATACTAAAGCCATAAGTAATTCAGTGAGAAGTTCTTCGGAAAAGAGGTGCAAACATGGCAAAAACCGTAGGAATCGGCTACCAGGATTTTGAAAAAGTAAGAGAAAAAGATTTATTTTATGTCGATAAGACTGGATTTATTCGGGAATGGTGGGAGAATGAGGATGAGGTGACATTGATTACCCGTCCAAGGAGATTTGGAAAGACGCTGAATATGAGTATGCTGGAGAAATTTTTTTCCGTTCAATATGCCGGACAGGAGGATTTATTCCGGGGTCTTGCGATTTGGGAAGATGAAAAGTATCGGAGTCTTCAGGGAACTTATCCGGTAATCAGTTTATCTTTTGCCAATGTTAAGGAAACAACCTATCAGACAACCGTTCAGAGAATTAATCGAATTATTACCAATTTGTACAACGATCATCGTTTTTTACTGGAGAGTGAATTATTATCCGGAGAAGAAAAAAACTATTTTCTGGAAATAACGGAAGGTATGCCAAAAGTGACGGCAACCATGGCCATTCATCAGCTTTCTAAATTTTTGTATGCCTATTATGGAAAAAAAGTGATCATCTTACTGGATGAATACGATACGCCCATGCAGGAAGCCTATGTTCATGGTTTCTGGGATGAAATTGTTTCCTTTATACGAAATATGTTCAATGCAGCATTTAAAACCAATCCATATCTGGAGCGGGCAATCATGACAGGAATCACCAGGGTGAGCAGGGAATCGATTTTTTCGGATTTGAATAATTTAAAGGTTGTTACAACAACTTCAGAGGAATATACGGATTGTTTTGGGTTTACGGAAGAAGAGGTTTTTTCTGTATTGGATGAATATGGTTTATCCGAGAAAAAGCAGGAAGTAAAAGACTGGTATAATGGATTTATTTTTGGGATCAGGAGAGATATTTATAATCCCTGGTCAATTATTAATTATCTTGATACAAAACGGCTGGGAACCTATTGGGTGAATTCCAGTTCAAACAGCCTGATTGGGAAACTGATCCGGGAGGGAAGTTCAGAGATTAAGATAGTTATGGAAGATTTGCTGAAGGGAGAAGCCTTCCACACGGCATTTGATGAACAGATTATTTTCAATCAGTTGGATCAGGGGGAGGATGCGGTGTGGAGTCTTTTATTAGCCAGCGGATATCTAAAAGCAGAAGAAGCAGCATTTAACCCTGAACTGGGAAAAATGGAATATACCCTTACATTAACCAACCGTGAAGTATATTTTATGTTTCAGCACATGGTTGAGAACTGGTTTAAGGGAATCCGTCCGATTCATAATGCTTTTCTTCAATCCTTGCTTTCTCATGATCTGGAAGGTATGAATGAATATATGAACGATATTTCCAGTGAAATATTCAGCAGTTTTGACACCGGGAAGAATCCTTCTGCGAAGCTGCAGCCTGAAAGATTTTATCATGGTTTTGTCCTGGGGATGATGGTGGAACTGCGAAATAAATACAGGATATCATCCAATAAAGAGAGTGGGCTGGGGCGCTATGATATTATGCTGGAACCCAAAGAAAAAGGAGAAGATGCATTTATTATTGAGTTTAAGGTGGTTCACACCAGGCGGGGAGAAACGCCGGAGGATGCGCTGAAAGCGGCTTTGGAACAGATAGAAAAAAAGAAATATGCATCTGTACTGTGTGAACGGGGGGTATCTCCAGAGAAAATATGGAAGTATGGATTTGTTTTTAAGGGGAAGGAAGTATTGATTGGAGATAATACTTCCTTGTAAGTCCGGCAAACCCTCACATCACCCCATCCAACACCAACACCTCAAACCCTTCCTGTTTCCCCTTAAGTTTTATCGTACTTCCAAGGGAGGTCACCCGTATTCTTCCTTCCAGGGCATCGGCTACGGCGCGGGAGATGTAGACGGTTTCTTTGGGGGCGTTGGCTTCGAGGCGGGCGGCGGTGTTTACGGTGTCACCGATGGCGGTGTAGTCCATGCGCTGGGGAGATCCGATATTTCCGACAACCGCTTCTCCCACATGGACGCCGATCCCAAAGGATACTGTCCGCCCATATCTCTCCATCAGTTCTTCCGAGAGGGCTTTTGAACCTTCTACCATATCCATGGCGGCACGGACGGCGTTCATGACATAGTCGTCCTGGGGAAGCGGTGCACCCCAGAAGGCCATAGCTGCATCCCCCACGAATTTATCCAGGGTTCCGCCGTTTTTTAAAATACAGCGGGAAATCAGTGTCAGATAACGATTTAAAATCTCCACCACCTGTCCCGGGGTGAGCATTTCCGACATGGGGGTAAAGCCGCGGATATCTACAAAGAGCACGGCAATGCGGGTGAGTTTTCCGCCGAGTTCCAGGCTGTCCGTACCTTCTTTCAGGATTTCATTGACAATTTCAGGGGCAACATAGCGCTTGAAGGTCGATGTGACCTGCTGGCGCTCCAGCGCGGCCTGGATATAGTTTGCCGCCAGGGTCAGGGCGTAGAGGACGGTCAGACCCACAGGAATCCAGAGAAGGCGCAGGATAAAGCCGTGTTCATAGGCAAACCGGCAGATAAAAACCCAGCCTGCGCAGACGGCGGCCCAGTAAAGAGTAGCACTTTTTACCGGACGTTTCCACAAAAAGAGCAGGGAAAGAAAAAAGAGCAGGAAAATACCGGCAAGCTGCAGCCCATCGGCTATCCTGGTCTTAAAATCCCCGCGGAGCAGGGCGTGGATGGCATTGGCCTGGTACTCGACACCGTACATGGGTACAGCGTGGTCAATGGCGGTAAGATAGCTGTCCTGAAGTCCCGGAGCGTATGGCCCGATCAGGACGATTTTTCCGGCAAAGTATTCCGGGGAGAAGTCGCCGGAGATTAAATCGGCAATGGAAAAGGCACCTCCAAAATCGCCGGGAAGGGCGCAGTAGGGCAGATACCAGAAGCCGCCCGCATCCAGACGCGGCAGATTGAATTCAATTTCATCCTCCTGCGCACCCGAAAGGGCAGAGTATTCCTGATACATCCGGGCGGCGGCCAGGGAAAGGGAGGGGATTTCTCTTCCGTCGGAAAGTTCTGCATAGAGCATGTGGCGGCGGAGAATTCCGTCGGTGTCCATCATGGCATTAATATGCCCCTGGCAAGTTGCCTGTTTCAGTTCCTGATAGGGCTCGTCAAAAGAGGTTGCAAAAAAGCGCTGCCAGTGAAATTCCTTCTGTTCATCCTGGACAAAACTGTCCTGAAACTCCATCGCGCAGGCCGTAATAACATTTCCGTATTTTCCGGCGGCGTCCGCCAGGTGCCAATCCGCTTCTTTTTGAGTTTCTCCTGCAAAAAGCACATCGAGGGCGATAACCGCAGGCCGACATTCCTCCGACTGGTTCAGCGCTTCGATGGCCCGGGCAAAAATCTCCCTGCTCCACTGCGAATAAGGCCCCAGAGTTTCCAGTGCCTTCTGATCGATTCCAATAACGACGATGTGATCATCCGTGCTTATCGGATGCTGGTTCAGCAGATCGCAGGCCAGCCCGTCTGCGCGGTTAAGAATACCCATGGAGGCCAGCGCCGTCAGCAGGGCAGAAATCAGCATTATGGTAAGCAGATGTTTTCCTGTAAATTGGGGTTTCATAAAATCCTCCGCAGGGTGTGTATTGAGCATTGTATAAGCATGAGTAACTGGTTAAGATATTTACGGCTGTCCGGCATAGGCATTCAGCACTTCCAGAACTTCTTCGGCAGGAACCATACCCCAGCATTTGCCGCCAATGTCCGTTCCGTGGGTGAAGCCGACTTCCGAAAGGCCGTCCCACCGGCTTCTCCACTGTTCAAGGTCTTGTGGGGTTGCAGGGTTCCAGTCTATCTGGTACTCCTGGGTGAAGAAATCGGCGGAGGCCATGGTGGAAGTCCTTTCTATATTTCCATCAACAAGGGGATGGACATAACCCTCGTAAGAAGAACCGTCGCCCCAGAGTCCGCCGTAAAACAGATAACCATCGCCTAAAGCTATCCTGCTTTCTCCCGTATAATAGACTTCATCGGGTTCTCCCAGGAAAAACACCGTCCGGTTAATGGGCATTTCCCAGTAAATCTCTTCTTTTCCCGGATTTTTTTCATATAGATATTCCGAACCGGTTCCAATGTAGTACCCGCTGTCAAAGAAGATTGCAGGGATGCCGTTTCCTGCGTCAAACATAGCGGCATAACTCCGAAAAGGGAGGCTGCGGCCTGCGTTTCGCTGTCCTTCGATATAGGGGTTATTCTCGGTCTGTGCGGTAAGGATCGCCGACTGAAGACTTTCTGCAAAAAGCGCTGCCTGCGCAGAGGTTAAGCGGCATTTGTCCGGATCTCCATAGTATACCGTGTTATTTAAAAAGAAAGAAGCCTGTCCGGTTTCATCCTCGGGCGTTTCCTCTCCTGGCGTCTGGCTGTCCGGTTCTTCATTTTCGTCTGGCATAGTATTATGGATATCCAGCCCCGATTCTTCTAAAATTTTCTGCTGCAGTTCTTCATCTTCCAGAAGTTCTTCCATAACATAGTCCGGGATGTCCGCTGCCGTGAATTCGGAAACCATAATCTGCGCTTCGCCTTCCGAAGAGATCGTCAGTTCTGCCATCTCTCCGGCAGAAACATAAACCTGATCGTCTTCTGTAGATGCATCTTCTATGGTTTTATCATCAGATCCTGTGCCATTCGACGGTACTAAGGAAAGGGGAAGGTCTTTGGAAAAACGGCCAAGCAGTGTTTTTAATGAAAGCGAATTTTTTCCTGAAGAGTCTTTTCCGGTCTGTGCGTTGCTGCCGGACATATCGGGCCGACATTTTACCGTACCTTCCAGAATATAGACCCGCATCTGGCTTTCACTCTGCGCGTCCACCCATCCGCAGGTTCCGCGCACGCCCACGACCATGGAGGAAGTGCGGATATTTAAGCTTTCGTCATCCTCTAACGGTTCGGTGACATGAAAAAACAGTTTCCCGGAACGGACCATAATTTCCAGATCGTTTCTCTTTTTGGTTATCTCAATTTCGCTTTCGGCGTCCATCTTGGTCAGCTTTACCTTGTCTAAGTTAATCCAGGCATAGCTGGTCTGTAAGGTTTCCACCTGGTAGCCGCTGTACAGATCCAGCTGTTCTTTAGGTTCGATTTCCTTCTGCCTTCTGTCATGGATATTTACGGTTCCCTCGGTTTTGTTTAATTCCATCGTCGTGGCTATCAGGTTGGAGCGGCAGGAAACCAGGAAGAGGGAAGCTGCCAGAAGAAGAGCCGTAATCTGCCGCAGCATTTTCTTTTGTCTATGCATGATGTTCATCCTCCCAGCACCGGCTTTCCACAAACTGACGGGTCAGTTCGGGGTCGAGCTTTCCTTCTTTTTGGGCCATGGCTGTTAAGATGGACAATGCTTTTTCTACCGGCATCCCGGGCTTATAGGGGCGATCGTCCGCGACCAGGGCGTCAAAAATATCCAGAATCGTAATAATCCTGACTTCCATGGGAATGGCATCCTTTGAAAGTTTTTTCGGGTAGCCCGTGCCGTTTAACAGTTCATGATGGCTGGAAGCCCATTCCCGCACATGGGAAAATTCATCCGAAAACTGAATCTGTGCTAAAAGCTTATCCGTAATAACCACGTGTTCTTCCATAATTTTCCTCTCCCCTTCGGAAAGTGTACCCCTGGGAATGGAAAGCATGTGGTATTCTTCCGGAAGCAGCCAGGGCTTTGGTTCGCCCTGTTCATCCCGATAGGTTCGCCTGGCCAAAAGGTCTAATTCCTGTTTTTGTTCATCGGAGAGAAATCCTGCTTTGTTGAGTTGTTCTACAAAGTTTTTCGCCTGTTCAATCTGTGTGTACAATGCCTGTTCTTCATCCTCGCTGATAACTCCCTTCAGGCGTTCGATTTTCCCGTTAAGCCGGATAATCTCCATGCGGTGCCGGAAGTTCTGGTACTGGTCGGGAAGAAGGCGGTGCATCTTGTTCATAACCTCTAAGGGTGTGACCAGCTTTCCGATATCGTGCAGCCACACGCTCATCAGCAGTTCTTCTTTCTTTTCCGGGGAAAACGGAGGCTCTTTTTCCTGGTTTTCGGCCTGACGGTTTAAGTAATCCAAAAAGCGGCTTCCGTAAAGCGCCATATGGCGGGTGTGGCTGCCGTTATAGGGCGTTCTTTCGTCAACTGCCGAGGACATTACACGCACAAAGGAATAAAAAAGCTCCTTGATTTGCTGAATGTAATACACATTTTGGATGGTAATCGCTGCCTGGGAGGCCAGAGATTCCAGGACAAGTTCCATCTCCTGCGGGAAGGCGCACACCCTGCCCACGTCATCCAGTGCATTAAGAAGCTGTAAAACGCCGAGTTTTTCTCCTGTGCGGTTGTGCATGGGGACAACCAGCATGGACTGGGTATGGTAGCCGGTGATGGCGTCATAATGCATGGGGCCGGAGAAGTCGTACTCCTGACAGGTATAGACGTCTTCGATATTAATGGTGCGGTTTTCCAGGAACGCAAAAGTACATACATTTTCCCGGGTTAAGGGAACCGGAGGGAGATCCGGATCGTTCCCGTCGCCGCCCGAGTAGGTGTGTAAAACATCGTTGCGCATGATTTTAAAGCGCAGAAAATCTCCGTCGCGCAGATACAGGGTGCCTGCATTGCAGTGGGCAAGTTCCATAACGCCGGAGAGGATTTCTTCCAGAAGGCGGTGAATATTGCGCTCACTCGAGAGGAGAACCCCGATTTCCAGGACTTTTTTCAGGGCAGAATCTGCCGGGCTGTTTAGGGTGGTTGTTGTATTCATAGGATTACTGTTCCTTTCTTCGTTTAAGTAAATGCAGCAAGAAGTCCCGCTCTTTTAAAAGTGGTGGGAGCAGGTCACGGCAAAAGAATCGTCATTCCTTCCCGGGCAAAGCTGCTTGCAGGATCTTTTTGTTTTGCCAATTCCTCCTGTCGGGCTAAGAAGCTGTCGGTATAGTCAGAAGAATAGTGAAGCATAAGCACCTGATTAATCTTTGCCTGTTGCCGGAAGGCAATGCCCTCTTCCCAGGTGGAATGTCCCCATCCGACTTTTTTGTCTTTTTCTGTAAATGCCGCATCCCAGAAGAGAAGGTCTGCATTCCGGGCAAAGTCGAGGTAGGCAGGGGCAAAGCCGGCATCGATCTCGCAGTCCAGGCCGTAGACGAGGGATTTTCCTGCCCCTTCCATGCGATAAAGAAGGCTTTTGCCCGGATGGTTTCCCGGCAATGTATGTAGGATGATTCCCTCGTCTTCTTTCAGGTGTTCCTGCCCGGAAAGGCGGACAGGTTTTTTCGGACAAAGCGGGTGGATAAAAACCTTTGCCTTAAAATCCTTAAGCCCTATGGGCCAGTAGGGAGGGGCAAGAAGACGGCAGAGATGTCTATCAAGTTCATTATCCTGTCCGTAGATATGGATTTCCATGTCCGGACGGTAAAACGGGCGGAAGGTGAAAAAACCCATCAGATGATCCAGATGGAGGTGACTGAGAAAAATATCGATCCGGGGATATTTTCCCGGATAGTTTTCTTCCTTTTCCAGAGCATTTTCCAGGGCATTTCCAAGAGCCGCCAGTCCGCTTCCGGCATCAAATACAATAAGATTTGAATCACATGAAACAGAAACGCACACCGTATTTCCCCCATAAAGAAGAAATTCCTCTGCCGGGGCGGGAAAAGATCCGCGAACACCCCAGATTTGTATTTTCCACGTATTTTTCATAATTCCTGATCCATTTCCTGTTCATTATTCCGGGACGTGTCCGGGAATTGAATTTTTCTCTATTGTAGCACAGGGCAGGCTGGGTGTGCAAGTGTGATAACCTATTTTGAAGAAGGGGTAAAGCGTAACCGGTAACGTTACTGTTCACCTATTTACAGTGAAAATATGGGCACCAGCAAAACCATGGTTGAAAAATCCACCAATCAAAACCTTTATCTGTCAAAGAAAATTGTAAAAACTGTCAAAAAAGAGTTGATTTTTTTGCGCTCCTATGCTAATATCTATTTATTCAATGTGTAAACGTTTACAGAAGCTGGCAGAACCTTGATAAGGGGGAGAAAGCCAGTGAGTCTTCTAAACTTATAGAAGGGAAGCAGGCATGACGATTAACGATATTGCAAGGCTGGCGGGAGTTTCCATCGCAACGGTATCGCGGGTCATCAATCAAAAGGGCTATGTGAAAGAAGAAACGCGCAGACGTGTGGAAGAGGTGATTGCTGCGCAGGGGTTTCGGCCGAATGCAGCAGCGAGAAGCTTGATTTGCAGCAGCAGTTCAATGATTGCAGTGATTATGTCTGAACGCCCTTCTTCTTTTTCGTTAAAAATAATCAATGCAATTGAGGAACGGGCAGCACAGCAAAAGGACAGTATCCTTCTCTATAACACAGGGGCAGATGTAAATCGGGAGTTAGAGGCGATTTCCCAGGCAATCGAGCACAGGGTTAAGGGGATTTTATTTCTGCCGGTGATGGGCTCCGGGGAGGAAACGGTTGGGCTTCTTAAAAAAGCAGAAAAAGAGGATGTTCCGGTCGTGCTTTTGGACTGGGATTTATATACGGATGATTTTGACTGTGTACAGCTGGATAATAAAAAAATAATTTATGACGGCGTTACCCTTTTGGCGGAAGAAGGCCACCGCCGCATTGCCTATATTTCCTGTCCTGAAGTGGCAAAAAAAGGAGAGCAGCGCAAGGACGGCTATGTACAGTGCTTAAGGGAACGGAAGATTCCGATAAGAAAGGAATATCTGTATGACGGTCAGTTCGATGAACAGAGCGGCTATGAAGCGTGCCGGAAGTTTTTTTCGCTGCCTGTGCCGCCGACCGGGGTGTTATCTTCATGCAGTTCCATTACGCTGGGATGTTTCCGCTATCTGAACGAACAGCATCTGGTTTTGGGAAGGGATGTCGGTCTTGTTGGCTTTGACGATATTTCCCTGGTGGATTTTCTTGGATGTCCGGTAACGGCGATGGAACAGCCGATCCGGGAACTTGGGGAAAATGCCTGTGATTTGCTGTATCTGCGGATTAACGGGGCCGGAAAAGGCGAGATCCGCAGGAAGATGATTCTGGGGACAAGAACCATAAGGCGGGGAAGCGAAGGTATTTGCTGTGCTGACTGTGCGGCAGAGAGAGCCGGCGGGTAAAAGCATTAAGAAAAGTATTAAGATAATGAAGAGAGTAAATCCGAACGAAGAATAAAAGAAAGAGGTTGATAGGATGACAGAAAATATGGAAGCAAGGATTAAGGAGATTATTGCCGACCCGAAGCTTACGTATCCGCAGAGGCTGATTGAGTTGGCAAAGGCGGCGGAGAACCTTCCCGACCCGGTGCCTCTCAGTGAGGACGCCCAGTGGTTTGTGGAAAAAGAAGTGGTTTTCGATATGGGGGAGGGGAATGCTCCTTACCGTCCGAGATATGTGCTGCCGGATTATGATTTGTTTATGAAGCAGGGGAGCAAGTTTTTAATGCTGGAGCCGCCAAAGGATATCTGGGATGCCGTGTCGAACCTGACCATTCTGTATCACTTCGTTCCTTCCGTGATTGCAGGCCCGGTGTACATCGGACATATTGACCGGCTGCTGGAACCGTTTGTTAAGGACGAGGAGGAAGCAAGACATGCCATTAAGCTGTTTTTAACCCATGTGGATCGGGTGGTCAGCGATTCCTTCTGCCATGCCGATATCGGGCCGTATGACACGAAGGCGGGAAGGATTATCCTGGAGCTGTCCGCCGAGATGCAGAGGCCGACCCCCAATATGTCCATGATTTATAATGAGCACACCCCGGATGATTTTGCCCTTAAAGCGATTGAAACCGGACTGGTGACGGCAAAGCCAAGTTTTGTCAATGATGCCATGTACTCTGCGGACTGGGGCAGCAACTATGCGATTGTCAGCTGCTATAATGCCCTTCCCGTGGGCGGCGGCGGGCTTACCCTGGGCCGTCTGAACTTAAAGAAGCTTGCGGATCTGGCAAAGAGCAGGGAGGAGTTTTTAAATGACCTTCTGCCAAGGGCCGTGGCGGCACAGTGCGAGCAGATGGATAAGCGGGACAGCTTTATTTTTGAGGACGGGCATTTCCTGGAATATACCTTCCTGGCGGAAGAAGGATTAATCCATAAAGATCGCTTTGTCGGGATGTTTGGCATGGTAGGTCTTGCCGAGTGCGTAAACCAGGTGCTGAATCTGACTAAGCCGGAAGAGCGGTACGGTCACGGGAAGGAAGCGGAAAGATTTGCCCTGGACGTTCTGGATCGGATTCATGCCCAGGTAAAAGCCTATCAACCGAAGTACGGAAAGTTTGCCCTTCACGGTCAGGTGGGGATTTCCACCGACTGGGGTGTAACACCCAACACCAGGGTTCCGGTAGGCGAGGAACCGCCCCTGCCGCAGCACCTTTTATTTACGGCAAAGACACAGAAGCACTTTGCAGCCGGGATTGGGGAACTCTTCCCCTTTGAGGAAACGACGAAGAAGAATCCTCAGGCGGTGCTGGATATTATCCGCGGGGCATTCGGACAGGGAATGCGGTATTTTTCCTTCTATTCCGATACCTCCGATGTGGTTCGGATAACGGGTTATCTGGTAAAGCGTTCGGATATAGAAAAATATGATGCAGGCGAACGCTGTGTCGGCAATTCCACGATTCTCGGAAGCGGGGCGAGCAAGGGGCTTCGTATTTTTGAGAGAGAAGTGAGGAAGGCATAGAGAGTCTGCCGTTGGTTCAGGTTCGCGCAGGGGCTGTTCGGTTATCGTAAACACAGGCAGGCGGCAGCACGAAGGAAAACGGATAAGAGAAAGGGGGAAACGGGCAACAGATGGGACATTTGCTTGAAGTCAAAGACGTGACAAAAATTTACGAGGGCGGTGTTTTGGCAAACCACAACGTAAATTTCACAGTGGATGAGGGGGAGATCCACGCCCTGGTTGGCGAGAACGGGGCGGGGAAGAGTACGCTGATGAAGATGCTTTACGGGCTGGAGGATGTCACTTCGGGTCATATTTACTTAAACGGGGAGGAATTAAAGCTTTCTTCCAGTAAAGAGGCCATTGAACACGGTATCGGTATGGTGCATCAGCACTTTATGCTGGTGGATTCCTTAACCGGGGCGGAGAATATGATGCTGGGCCTGGAAAAAACCAGTTTTATCATTAACCGCAGGAAGGATATCGAGATTACCAATGAAGTGGCGCAGAAGTATAATTTTGAGATTGACGCCTCCCGGCGCGTACGCGATATGAGCGTGGGGATGAAGCAGAAGCTGGAGATTTTAAAGATTCTCTACCGCAGCGCGAAGCTGATTATCTTAGACGAGCCGACGGCGGTGCTGACGCCGCAGGAAACGGAGGAACTCTTCGAGCGGCTGATGGAGCTGAAAAAGCGGGGAATGACCATTATCTTTATTTCCCATAAGCTTAATGAAGTAAAACGGATCAGCGACCGCATTACCGTATTAAAGGGCGGCGTGACGAAGGGTACATATTTAACCAAAGATGTTTCGGAAGAAGATATCTCCAATCTGATGGTGGGGCGCGAGATTTCCTTTGAGTATGATAAGGAGGAGGTTAAGCCCGGCGAAGAAGTACTGCGGGTGGAAAACTTAAAGTATGTGGATAAGTTTAAGATTCCCAAGCTTTCCGGCGTAAGCTTTAAGGTCAGCCGCGGCGAGATCGTCGGCGTGGCCGGTGTGGAAGGAAACGGACAGAGCGAGATGATTTCCATTATTACCGGAAATATGGCGGCTATCGACGGAAAGGTATTTTTAAACGGAAAAGATATCACCAGGGAATCCATCAACAACATCCGCAAACAGGGCATGTCCCATGTACCGGAGGACCGTATGTTAGACGGCTGTGCGCCGGAGATGTCGGTACAGGAAAATCTAACGGTTTCCAATATTGACAGCTTTGCAAATAAGACCGGAATGATCCAGAAGTCGAAAATCAAGGAATTCTGCAAAAACCAGATTGTGGAGTTTAATGTCAAGACGAAGGATGAAAACCAGTCCATCGGCAGTCTTTCGGGAGGAAATATCCAGAAAGTTATCGTTGCCCGCGAGTTTAAGGCGAACAGCGACCTGCTGGTCTTAAACCAGCCGACACGAGGAGTCGATGTCGGGGCAATCTCCTTTATCCATTCCAAGATTCTGGAGATGCGCAGCGATAACAAGGCGATTCTTCTGGTATCGGCAGACTTAAACGAGCTGATTTCCTTAAGTGACCGGATTATCGTGATGCACAAGGGAAAGATTGCCGGAATACTGAATAATTCGCCCAAGGTTACCGAGCAGGAGCTTGGCCTCTATATGCTGGGGTTAAAAAAGCAGGAAGGGTTGGGGTAAAGCATGGAAAAAAAGAATCAGAAAAAATTTGATATCATGGATTATTTCAGCGCGATCCGCATTGCGGCAGCCCTGCTTCTTTCGCTGCTCATCGTGTTTGTGATCATCCTCTTTGTCAGCGAGATGCCGGGGGTGGCCATTCAGAAGCTGATGACCGGGCCGCTGGAAACAAAACGAAGCTTTTTTAATGTTATTGTCCGGGGAATCCCTCTGGTCTTTACGGGCCTGGGCCTTACCCTGTGCTTAAAGAGCGGTATCTTTAATATCAGCTCGGATGCATCCTTTTACATGGGTGCGGTGGTAGCCACGGCGATTGCCATTTCCTGCCCCATGCCCAATATTATCCATCAGTTTGCCCTGATTGCCGCGGCTGCCGTGGTGGGCGGGCTGATCTCCATGCTGCCGGTTATCGTCAATAAATACACCCGGGTAAATCCGGTCGTTCTGGCGATTATGGCAAACTCGATTTTCTACTATTTCGGTCTGTCCATCATCAGTACGTTTTTCTTAGAGAAGAGCGGAAGCTGGGGAAGCTATAAATTCCCGGATGATGCAAGGCTTGGCACCATGATTAAGGGAACTTCTCTGCACTACGGATTTCTTATCGTTATCGTGGTTACGATTTTTGTAATCTTTTTGATGAACAAGACCTCCTTTGGCTATAAGGTTCGGGTGACCGGAAGCAACCCTGCTTTTGCCAAAACTTCAGGACTCCGCACAAGCTTTATCATCCTTATGGCACAGTTTATCGGCGGGGCGATCGCCGGAATGGGCGGAGCGATTGAGATGGTCGGCGTGTACAAGCGTTTCCAGTGGCAGACCCCGACGAACTATGTTTGGGACGGTCTTTTGATTTACATGCTGGCAAACGGCAATCCGGTATTTATCCCGATAACGGCGTTCTTTATCGCTTACCTCAGGGTCGGTGCGGAGATTATGTCGCGTTCCTCGGATTTGGACCCGGAGATTGTAACCTTTTTACAGGGAATTATTATTCTGCTGGTGGCTTCCCAGCGCTTCCTGTACTTCTTAAAGAAGCGCCATGATCAGAAGCTGTCCCTGCAGCAGGCAGAAGCAGAGGAAGGAGGTGCTGCGGCATGATGCAATTTTTCATTTCCCCGACCTTCTGGAAAACGGTGCTTGCCAGTACCACGCCGGTTATGCTGGCAACTCTGGCGGCGAATATGATGACGAAGTCCGGGATCTTTAATCTGGCGATCGAGGGAACGATGTTAATCTGTGCCCTGACGGGTGTGGTGGCGAGTGCTTTTACCCAGAACCTCTGGGTGGGGTGCATCACGGCTGTGCTGATGGGCGTTGCGATTTCCTTTGTGTTCGGGTATTTTGCGCTGATTATGAAGGGCGCGATGAATGCCTGCGGCGTGGCGCTGAACCTGGTGGCTACGGGCGGGACGGTGTTTGTGCTGGTTATGCTGACGGGGAGCAAGGCAAATTCGAGCGCGTTAAAGAGCCTTACGTTTCCGGTGGTGAATATTCCGGTACTGCAGAATATCCCGGTGATTGGGACGATTCTTTCGGGGCATAACCTGGTGACCTATATTGCCTGGGTGATTGTGGCGGTGACGTCGTGGATGCTTTATAAGACGAAACTGGGAATCAATATCCGGGCCGTGGGAGAGAATCCTGCGGCGGCGAAGGCAGCGGGACTGAATGTTATCTTTCATCAGTTTGTGGCGCTGGCGATCTGCGGGGTGGCGTGTTCGTTTGGAGGGATGTATCTTTCCATGGGAGCGCTGAAGTCCTTTACGACGGGGATGGTTGCAGGAAGAGGATATATGTCGCTGGCGATGGATGCCATGAGCCAGGGGAATCCGGTGATTGGGTGTCTGAGTTCATTGCTGTATGGGTTTTCGGATACCATTACGGTTTATCTGCAGCTTTACAGTAAGATTGATTTGAAGCTGATTGATGCATTTCCTTATTTGTTTATTATCGTGGTGCTGGTGATTATTCAGGCAATTCGGACGATGACGGCGAGGAGGAAAGAGAAGTTGGCGAGTATGCAGCAGGCGGCTTAAGGATGGGGGCTTTGTGGAGTGGGGAGTGTACATGCTGGTTCGCTTCGGCGGGGCATGTTCCATCGTCACCACGCTCTCGCTCCGCATAAAACGTAGCGGACGCTAAACTCGTGAAAGACCTCGTTAAGCGCCGACGTTTGATAGGGGATTCCTCATGGAACATGCCCCGCCTGCGCTGGTGGGCTGCTTGGCTGAGTGTTTTTTCGGAAAGTAGATAATAATATAGTAAAATGTTTTTGAAGGAGGATTTTGTTATGCAGCAGGAATATTATGATCCATGGTCAAATACGAAGACGAAGAATGGGCTGGATGCGGATCTGGTGATCTCGGCGATGCAGAAGTGTATTCGCCGGGGGGAAGAGGATCTGGCGATGCGGATGGCGTATGAGCTTTATATTACTTCGACGTTTCATGAGGAGAAAATGTGGAACAGGCTTCTGGTAATTCCGGTGGAGGATATTGGGTTTGGGGATACGCAGGCAGCGGTGCTTGTGAAGACGATGTATGATCTGCACAAGGAGTATCCTTATATGGATGGGGACAGGCCGATCTTTTTCCTTTTTGCTATCCGGTATCTGTGCAAGTGCCAGAAGGAGAGGTCTACCGATCATATTAAGAATATTATTATGAAGGAATTTCAGAATGGGTATGTGCCGGAGATTCCCGAGTATGCGGTGGATATGCACACGATTAAGGGCAGGGCGATGGGAAGGGATGTGTTCTATTTCCTGGATGAGGCGAGCAAGGTTATGCCGCTTTGGGATGAGTACGATGATTCTTATCGGCTGAAGCTGTATGAGATGTGCAAGAAGGAAGCTGAGGAAGCGAAGAAGGAAGAAGGATGACGACAGGGGCCTGGGGCTGTGAGCGTGTGAACAGTAACATTTTTATTTTTAGAAGCAGGTGAATGGCGGTAAAAGGTGCTTGTCAGAAGAGAAGAAAAAGGTTAGAATTAGGGAAGGGCGTTTTTGGATGGAAAAGAGTCCGGGAGCGTTCACCATAGATGGCAGGTTTTTGCCGGGAACTTATATTTTTATTTTAAGGAGGAAATGTATTCATGAAAAACTGGAAGAAATTTGCGGCCCTGGGGATGGCGGTTGTAATGACTGCGGGAATGTTAGCCGGATGCGGCGGCGGGTCAAACAGTGGCGGCGGGGCAGCAGAAACGACGGCGGCTCCGGCAGCAGATAAGACCGAGGCTGATGCTGCCGGTGAGGAAACGCAGGCAGAGGAAAAAGAGGATGCAGGGGATGCTGCTGACAGCGGGGAATTGAAGGAAATTTATGTGTTTATCCGTGACCGCGGCGATTTGTCTTACTGGGACAGCATGGCTGAGGGGTCTGACCGGGCAGTGGTTGATTTTGCGGATCGGGCGAATGTGCATGTTGTGGAAACGACGGCAGATATCCAGGCAAATCTTCAGGCGATGTATGAGGCAGCGGATGCAGGAGCAGATTTAATTATTACGGCTTCTGACTTTAAGGATAACCTGGTTGAGGTTTCTAACGAGTATCCGGAGATTGCGTTTACCATTATCAGTGAGGATGTTATTGACCAGTGTGAGAACGGCAATGTTTACGGTGTTGACTTTGCTACGGCACAGGCCGCTTATCTGGGCGGTATTGTAGCGGCGGATATTGCAGCGAACGGTGCAGGCGATGTGGAAGCATCGAATGTTATCGGTTTTGTCGGCGGTATGGACGAGTCCCTTCCGATTCAGGAATACCTGTGGGGTTATATCCAGGGTGCGAAGGCTTATAAGCCGGATGTGAAGATTGTTTATAATTATGTAGGCGCATGGAATGACCCGGATACGGCTAAGACCCAGTCGATGACCCAGTATAATGATGCAGGCGCAGCTGTTATCTTTGCCTGTGCAGGCGGTTCTGGAAACGGTGTACACAATGCTTCCGCAGAAGCCAAAAAGTATGTTCTTGGCGTAGACAGTGACCAGTCCCTGCTGTATGCTGATGACAAGGATATTCAGGATCGTTTCGCTACTTCCGTTATTAAGGAAGTGGGAACGGCAATTTATAATGTAATTGGTCAGTACTTAGATGACGGAACCCTGCCTTTTGGCGATTATGAGATCGTTGGTCTGGCTGACGGTTCGGTAGGAATCGTTGAAGGCGCAGCTTTAGACGGTGTTCTTTCCGAGGAAGGAAAAGCGGCTCTGGAAGATGCAAAGAAAGGTATCTCGGATGGTTCCGTTACCGTAAACAGTGCGATTGGCAGAGAGCAGGATGAAATTAAGGCGTTTATTACGGAGAATTGCCAGTAGTTGTTTGTAGTGGTTAGTAATTAGGAAGTACAGTTGAATATTGGTAAGTAAGTAATTAAAAAGGCTGCTGCACGGATGACGGGGTGTCGGATGTGCAGCAGCTTTTTTGTTTTTTGTAAGAAATTATTGGTTATGGAATCATTCTTACATCCGAATCGCCGATTCCAAAGCCAGGGTGAACATATTGCCCAGGTGGGTCTTTCTCTGTTCCGGGGTCAGAAGTTCGCCGGTGCGCTTGTTATCCGTTACGGTGACAAGGCAGGCACCTTTTTTGCCCAGGGCCTTGGCATTGGCAAACAGGGCGAAGGATTCCATCTCCAGAGCTTTGACTTCGCTCATAAAGGGAGCGGCTTCCCTGGGGATGTCTTCGCGGTAAAATACGCCGCCGGAGGAAACCGGGCCGGTAACCAGGTGAAGATCGGTGGTCTTGGCAGTTTCCGTGATAATAGCGTTTAATTCTTTGCTTGCCTCGATGCAGTTTCCGGTGATGCCGGACTGGATGAAGGCATAGTCGGAGGTGGAGTAGGCTTTGTCGGCAAGAACCACATCCATCATTTCAATCTCATCCGAAGCAGCGCCTGCGGTTCCGATGCGGATAATATTTTCTACATCGTAAAAGGCAAATAATTCATAGGAATAAATGCCCATGCTGGGGATTCCCATGCCGGAACCCATGATGGAAATGGGGGTACCTTTGTAGCTGCCTGTGAAGGCCAGCATACCGCGAACCTGGTTTACGCATCTTGCATTTTCCAGATAGGTTTCAGCGATGTATTTTGCCCGCAGCGGATCGCCGGGCATCAGGACGGTTTTTGCAAAATCGCCTGGCATTGCCTCGTTGTGAGGAGTAGGTGCTCCCTGATGAAAACTCATAATGTAACCCTCTCTTTCTTGTCCTTGATTTTTGTAACGGTTTTAGTATAACATCTTTTGGAGAAAATGAACAGAGGAAGTGTTGTTCTAAATGGATATTTTTTTATGGTGAACGGTAACCACAATAATATATTTTTATGGATTCTCTGTGGATTTGATTGCTTTTTTTTGACGGGGATTTTATACTGATGGTAGAAGGGTTGGGAAGGGGGGCGTGTACATGGACAGGAAGAGAACGTTTAATGTTACGGCGGTCTGCAGACCTGCGTATCATTATATGGTGAACCTTGACGGGCGTTTGAAGGAAATAAAAAAGCTTGTCGATGCAGGTCAGTATTTTACTATTAACCGGGCAAGGCAGTATGGAAAAACTACGGTACTTCGGGCATTAAATCAGTATCTGCAGGAGGATTACTATGTTGTTTTGATTGATTTTAAGAAGGGATGGTGAAGCGTATGGGCATTTATCTAAATCCAGGAAATGTTTCGTTTTATAAGGCGATAAATAATGATATTTATGTAGATAAGACAAATTTGATTGCCTATACGAACAGCCGAATCGACAAGGCAGATTGTTTTATCTGTGTCAGCCGCCCACGGCGCTTTGGAAAATCAATGGCGGCGGATATGCTTACGGCGTATTACAGTAAAGGCTGTGATTCTGGCAAATTGTTTGCGGGACGGAATGTGGAGGAGGAAAAATCGTTTGCACAGCATTTAAACCGGCACAATGTCATTCGTCTGGATATTCAAAAATTTCTGGAAACAGAGAGTAGTCTGGACAATTTTATCGAGGAAATTGAAAAGGCTGTTCTTCGGGAGATCATGGAGGAATTTCCTGACAGTAAAGAATTTGGAGAGGGCTGCAGGCTTAAATTTGTTTTGGAAAAAATATTTGCCCGTACCGGACAGGGATTTATTTTTATTATCGATGAATGGGACTGTGTATTTCGGATAGCCAGGGAACATCAGGAATATCAAAAAGATTATCTTGGTTTTTTGCGGGGACTTTTTAAAGGCTCACCTTACGTGGATCTGGCTTATATGACAGGAATACTTCCAGTGAAAAAATATGGGGAACATTCGGTCATTAATATGTTTAAAGAATTTTCCATGCTTAACCCCGGAAAGATTGCGGAGTATTTCGGTTTTACTGCGCCTGAGGTAGAAATGCTGTGTAAACGATATCATGTGGATTTTGCAGAGGCACAGAAGTGGTATGACGGATATTTAGCTGGAGAATATCATATTTATAATCCTCAGGCAATTGTAGAATTAATGGAAAGCGGAGAGTTTCAAAGTTACTGGACAGGAACGGAAACCTATGAGGCATTGAAGGGCTATATTGACAAAAATTTTGATGGGTTAAAGGAAGCAATTATAGCAATGCTGGGAAATGGGCGTTGTAAGATCGACCCTTTTACATTTCAGAATGATATGATAACCTTTAAGGTAAAAGATGATATTCTTACATTGTTGGTTCATCTGGGGTATTTGACTTATGATAAAAAAAGCAGTGAGGTTTTTATTCCGAATCAGGAAATTGCTATGGGATTTTTCGGTAGTGATAAAACACAATAAAATTTAGAGAGGACAGATTTATGGCAACGACGAAGGAATTTCATGATTTTATTTTAGAAAATTTACAGAAAGTGGGAGAAGTAAGCACAAGGAAGATGATGGGGGAGTATTGTGTCTATTATCAGGGGAAAATGATCGGGGATATCTGTGATAACTGCCTGTTTTTAAAACCGACCGCTTCTGTGCTTCGGCTGCTTCCTGATGCAGAACGCGCCTATCCCTATGAAGGTTCAAAGACGCTGATGGTGATGGTGGAGGATGTGGAAGATACGGCGCTGATGAAGAAGTTGCTTGAAGGGATGTATGGGGAACTGCCGGAGCCGAAGAAAAAGAAGGTGAAGAGTAAGGGGGCGGAAGGGAAGGGTTAAAGAGTTGGATAAAGATGCATTGAATTTGTTGTAATGAAAGAAGGCTGCTTATATCAATATAGTCTGGAGGAAGTAGGAATGGAGAATATTTTTCTGACAAAATTGGATATTAAGTCTGTTCGCCATTTACATGGAATAGAGATTCCGTTGTCTGATACGGTACGCAAACATTTGATTTTAACCGGAAAAAATGGCAGCGGAAAAACCAGTACGTTGGAAAGCTTAAAAGAACATTTAGAGTTTATTATTTCTGATCAATATGAATCCTATGAAGAAGCAAAAAGACTTTATAATTTCTGGAAGGAGAAGCGAGGTAATTCCTCTGAGGATGAAAAGGGGCGACACGAAAAAGAAGTATATGAAAAAAATATGGATAGGTACGCCAGAATACTTCAATATTGGGAAAGTGGAGCGGTTTCTTCATGTTGTTCTTACAGTGCATTGAGAGAAAAATATAAAAACGGGCAGTTTTTGCTGGCATATTATGGAGATAAACGAGAGTTTCAGGTCGAAACTTATCAAAGTATTGAAAAGGTAAATTTGAAAACATACTATGGGATGGAAGAAAAGCCCGGGTATAAGCTGGCAAAATATCTGGTGGATTTAAAAGCAACAAAAGCCTTTGCAAAAGAGCAGCAGGTAAACGGCGATACTGTGGAACGGATTGATAGATGGTTTAATCGTCTGGAAGAGATACTGAAAGAGATTTTTTCTGATCCTGCTTTATCTTTAGAATTTGATTTTACGTCATTTCAATTTACTATTAAGGAAGCCGGACGTGAGGATTTTGATTTTAATACGTTGTCTGGCGGATATGCGGCTGTTCTGGATATTGTAAATGATTTAATTATGCGCATGGAGGTACAGACGAGATTACGAGATGGATTTGATACAGAAGGGATCGTGTTAATTGATGAAATTGAAACGCATTTGCACCTGGAACTTCAGAAAAGGATATTGCCGATATTAACGAAACTTTTCCCGAATTTGCAGTTTATTGTAACAACACATTCGCCATTTGTATTAAATTCTTTGGAAAATGCAGTTATTTATGATTTAGAAAAAGATATTTTAGTGAAAGAGGGAATGCAAAAACTTCCTTATGAAGGAATTGTAGAAGGCTATTTTGGCGCAGATCGACTTTCCGATGAATTGAGAAAGAAATATGAAAGGTATGTGAGTCTGGTGAACAAAAAGGAATTGACAGACGCAGAATATGCGGAAATTGACCGTCTGGAATATTATCTGGACGAGATACCGGATTACCTTGCAACGGAGTTTTCGGCTGAGTATCATCGGTTAAAACTTGAGTTTGCTAATAGGGGGTAAGTGGTATGGTTAAGATAGAAAGATCGTTGACTCCGCCGCTGTCTTTAAGTGTGGAATCGCAGAAATCTAATGGCAGTTATTCGGAAAGAGATGTTGTCAGACAGTTAAAAGAAGATTCGCATGACAAATGCTATATATGTGAATTGAAATATCTGTCAGACCCAGAAGTTGAGCATTTGAAACCTCATTATAATCGAAAACGAAAAGAACTGGTTTTTGACTGGAATAATTTATTTTATTCATGCAGGCATTGCAATCTGGTAAAAACCGCATCAAAATATGATGATAAAATATTGGATTGCTGTGCAGTAGATCCGGAGGAGGTCATGGATCATGTATTTCTGGATGGGCATGTTGAGATACATAGCAAATCGCAGGATGAGATGGTACAAATGACAGCAGATTTAATTCAGACCTGCTTTGAATTAAGGAATACCGGAATTCGTGAGGCAGCATGTCAGTATCGAATCAAGGAATTAGCTGAAACGATGAGTATTCTTTATAAAATCTTGAAAAAGCACAAAGATAATCCCGAGGCACAGCGTTATCAAAGAAGTTTAAATGAGATGTTAAGCCGTTCAAGTCAATTTGCAGCGTTTAAGAGAGGCTATGTAAGAAAACATCTGGGAGATTATCCGGACTTGGAAAATATGGTTAGATAATGTAATTGTAGGAACCTAAGAGGATAGTGTAACTTATCCCTATGAAGGTTCAAAGACACTGATGGTGATGGTGGAGGATGTGGAAGATACGGCGTTGATGAAGAAGGTGCTTGAAGGGATGTATGGGGAACTGCCGGAGCCGAAGAAAAAGAAGGCGAAGAGTAAGGGGGCGGAAGGGAAGGATTAAATAGAAATGAAAGAAAAAGATTTTATTGCAGAACTTCAGGACTTAACTTATTTAAACTGGACAGATACAAAACTATCACCAGGAACTCCCGGTTGCTTTTTGAAAGCTTACGAGGAAAATGACGGAGTGAAGTATTATTATAAATTATCTAATTATGATAGTTATCGAGGGGTATTTGGACATGAAAATATTAATGAATTAATTATATCTAGATTTTTAACAATATTAGGGGTAGAACATTTGGAATATCAGTTAATTCATGCACTTGTATTAATTAATGGAAAAACGATAGAAACTTATATAACAAAATCGGTAAATTTTCGAAAAAAAGAAGAGCGGAAAATTGCATTTGACGTTTTTTATGATTTGAATAAGCAAATAGATGAAGCACCTTTAGCCTTTGCCATTCGTATGGGGTGGGAGATGTATTTTTACCAAATGATGGCCGTTGATTATTTGATATGTAATCGGGACAGGCATGGAGCGAATATTGAACTACTTGTAGATTCGAATGGAAGCGTGAGGCCGGCACCGATTTTTGATCATGGATGTTCACTATTGTTTTCCTGTTATAGTAATCTGAAGAGTATTGAAAAATTTGATGTAATGGAAGAACGTGCAGTGAATAATTTTATTGGCTCTCGTTCTTTGGAATATAATCTCCAGCTGCTTCCCAAAGGGAAGAAGCTGTTCAAAGGTAATTTAACAGAATCCGATAAAGAAACATTGCTGGAAGGGGTAAAATCGCTTTTGCCTTTCCAGCACACAGAAAAGATTTGGAATATGTTATGGGAGAGGTGGGATTATTTTGCGAAAATTTGCTATTAAAAATGAAGTTTATAATCATAAGACGGTAGCATGGCTTTATTATGATGAGGAAAAAAAGGAATACAGAATTCAAGTTCCCGAAGATATCCGATGTGAAGAAGCGCCTTTGATTATCGCAGAATTTATCAAAAGAAATCAGCGGACGATTGCACCGGACTGGAGTCTGCGCTGGGTAAAAGAGCGGGTGATTCCTCCGGAGAGGCAGAATATAGGCAGTATTTTGAGGGAAAATCATATGGAGTTTTACGATGAATTTCCCCTGCTCATCAGCAATCATGGAAGAAGCTGCCAGGATGAATGTTATTTGGTGGAGATGTGAGGTGGTTGAATTGATGGCTATTTGAGAAGAGAAATTAAAAGAAACTGGAAGAATACGTATTGATAAAGCACGTGTTACATGTTATAATAACTGTGCATGAGAGGAAAATACAATGCCGTTAAAACCACGCGAAATGGAGAAAATAATCCTTGCAGATGGATGGATATTCAAGAATCAAGAAGGTTCACACAGAAATTATGTACATCCAATAAAGCCTGGAAAAGTTACAATACCTTTTCATCAAGGTAAGGAGTTGAATAAAAAAACTGAGAATTCTATTAGAAAACAGGCAGGACTTCGATAGTTCTATGGCCTGTTATTGATAAGTACCAGGAGGTGATTTTATGTTGTCAATGTATCCAGCTTGTTTTTTTAATGAAAATGATGGTTATTCTGTTGTCTTTCCTGACCTTAATTGGCTGGCAACTCAAGGTGATACGTTTGAGGAGGCTATGGAAATGGCAGTTGAATGTCTGGCTGGCTATCTTCATACCTGTCAGATGGATGGAGATACTGTTCCAAAGCCATCGAAATTATCGGATATTCATCCTGAAGAGGTAGCAAAAGAACTTGACCCGGAAGCTCCTTTATGTGAATCATTTGTCAATATGGTATCTGTGGATGTAGCCTTGTATGCAAAAGAGCATTTTGAAAAATCTGTAAAAAAGACGCTTACTATTCCTGCTTGGCTTAATAAAGCTGCTCTGGAACAAAATATTAATTTTTCACAAGTACTGCAGGATGCCCTGAAGGCACAGCTTCACCTTGGATGATACTATGGATTTTGAGATAAATTGAAGGTTAATAAAGAAAAGAAAACTGAATAGTTAGAAAAATAAAGAAAAGCGGTTCGTTTTTATAACGGATCGCTCTTTTTTATGGATGAAAATGGGGATTATTGTAAAAATACTTCGGAAAATTTGTTGCAAAAAGTATAGGTTTTGCAAATGCTTTGAATGCCTGTAAATCTAAGTCATTCTACTACAATATCGTCAAAAAATCAATAAACTTAAGCAGTTTTTATTAGGTAAATTGCACCAAAAAAAATCACCAAAAATTTGTTGCAAAACCTATAGTTTTTGCAAATCGGCGGGAATGCTGATAAACACTGGCTTTGCGGCCATTTTTGGCGGGAGGGAAAGATGTTTGTCTGCAAGACGGTTCACCAGTACAGCAAAGGCGAAATTTCCGATGAAGATATGGCTAAACTTAAGGAAATTGCAGAGGATTACCGTACAGTAAAAAACTACGTCTACAGCCGTTACAGCGGTGTGGGAAGTCTGGAAAAACTCTATCCGGGCTATACTATTCAGAATGAAATGACGGGAAGCGGGCTTCGGGGGACGCTTAAGATGCCGTCGGTGTACTTTTATCTTGCCGTGTTTGACGCGCTGGGAGATATCAAAAGCCAGTGGACGAGGACGAAGAACAAGGTTTTAGAACTGCTGGGGAAGAATGAAGGCTTTTCGGCGGAAGAGAAACATTATCTTCGGTTTTTAATGAAGGTAACCAATGCGTTTTCGTCCGTGTTAAGGCGTGAACCGATAGCATTGCCCAGGGAAATGGAAGGAAAATACCGGGAACTGGCCGAGAAGGTGGATGAGGAGAAGCTGCAGAATTATCTTTGCAGGCAGGTGAGGAAATACCATAAGAAGCCTTATGCGGCGCAGGGGGCGGGGTTTTCGCTGTCGGCGAAGGCGTATCGCTATGAAAATCATGGAATCAGTATTGCCAGCAAGGAAAAGAGGAAGAGGATTTTTATTCCATTGACCGACAACTGCCAGTATAAAAGCCAGATTTATCTGAAAATCAATCCGGGAGAGCACAGCGTGCAGATTCATGTGCCGGTAAATGTGGAAATGAAAAGCCATGAGGATTACCAGAACCGGATAGGGATTTCCCTGGGGATGTATACGATGCTGACGGTGGACAATGGGAATGGATATGGAGAGGATTTGGGTAAGTACCAGACGGAGTATGCGGACTGGATGCGGGCACAGACGGCAAGCTATTACCGAAACAGGGAGAGTAATCCGGGAAGGAAGAAGTATCTGGCGAAGAAACACCGGATGACGGAAACCATGCACAGTTATATTAACCATGAACTGAACCGATTTCTGGAGGAAGAAAAGCCGGGAGTGATTTACCTGGTAAAGCTTCCGAAGAACCAGGGCGGGGGGATTAATAGGAAAATTAATAACTCCGTGGCTCTGTGGCAGAGAGGGTATATCCGGGGAAGATTAGAGCAGAAGTGTAAGGAGCATGGGGTGGAGATTGTGGAGGTTCTGGGGAAGGATATCAGTAATATTTGCAGTGACTGTGGGGGAATGGGAAGCAGGAAGGATGGAGTGTTTCGCTGTGGAAGCTGTGGGGGAGAGTTGGAAGAAAAGGTGAATACGGCAAGGAATGTGCTGAAGAGGGGGATGGAGGGGAAGGTTTTGAAGTAGTCGGGTGGAGTGAAAGATGATGGGATGAAAGATGATGGAATAAAGGAAATAAATAATTGATCAAATGAACAGCAGTCTGGATAAATTTCCGTGATGAGCGGAGGTTTCACCGAAAGGACCAGAGGGCAGGTTCCTGATAATATAAAAAAATGATACGGCCTTAGAAGGCAGGGAAACCTGCGGATTGGGTAGGCCAGGACCCTGGGAACATGGATGACTTAATGGATTGAAAAATCAATGGTGAGATGACAGGATGGGTAAGACAGAAGATTTGGAGAGAAAGGAAAGTTATCGATGATGTAGCGGGGAGCGAAGCGGGGAATAGTTTGGATATTTAGTTGTTTTTATTTGTAGTTATTCCCTGCATCATCCGGAGTGGGGTGACCAATGTGTCTTATTTTAAATATATAGTATTTTATTTTTGCTAATTATTAGAATTTGATTGTAGTGTTTTTTATTATGGGGAGCGTAAAGTATGGAAAGAATTTTTGAATCTAAAACGCAAGTGATAGATATTTGTTCCTGATTATTTAAAGGAATAGATATAGATAACGTTTTCAAGAGGAGGCTTATGTGATGAATGAACAGGAGCAGAAAAAAATAAAAAAAGGAGGTATTTTCATAGGTGTTGCCGTTGTGCTGGTTATAGCTGCATTAATTGGCATCATTATCGTTCTTCTGCTGTCACGTAATGCGGAACCGGAAGAGGAGAAGCGTAATGTGGTCATCACTCCTGAAAATGTAGAGCGTGTATTGGAAGAAATTGCAGAAACACAGGAAACTGTAGCACCAGGGTTTTATACAGTAACAATGAATACAACATGGCGTTTTTCTACAGGAAAAGAAGCATCCTATGATGCTGTAGTGGAAAATGTAGAAGCAAATACCAATGATGTATATTTTGATATTGTCCTGGAAAGTGATGAAACAAAGGTTTTGTATAAATCTCCGGTTATTCCAAGAGGAGGACGTTTAGAAGAAATTGCATTGGATGAACCATTGGAAGCCGGGACTTATGAATGTGTTGTGATTTATCATTTGATTGATGAGGAACAAAACACGCTCAGCACATTACGAATTGGCTTAACGATTATCGTTGAAAGTTAGTTCGTATAATAAAATTAAAAAAAAATAGGAGGAAAATTAAATGAGCAAGAAAAATTTAAAGAAATTTGCAGCAGTTACTTTAGCAGCAACCATGGCATTTGGAAGTACGATGATGGTATTTGCAGAGGGTGATGGTGATACTACACCAACAACAACTCCTGGGGTAGCAGAAGGTACTGGTTCATATGAAGGCGGAGAAATGAAGTATCCTACACTTTCAGTTCAATTGCCAACAATTCCAGCAGGTACTTATGATTATATTGCCGATCCTAATGGATTAATTAGATCAACAAACAGTACAAAATATAGCGGAGCTACATTTACTGATACAACAGGAGTGTTCTTTTTAACAGATCCTACAGGTAAAACTTATACCAATAAAAGTGCCGCTCAGGAAGTAGTAAATCAGAATGCACAGGATGTCGATGTAACAATTAAATTAGAGCAGAAAACCGCAGGTGATAGTATTATTAAGTATGCAGAAAGCGAAACATTTGATGCTGCTGATACAGAAAATAAGCTTTATCTTGCAGTTACCGATGATGCGGCTACAGATGCTAAAGTAGCAGCACTTAAGGCAACTGGTGTAGCTACACTTACGACGACTGTTGCAGGTGTGCCAGGTAACTATGAGCCAGGATATACTGCTGCTGATGGATATAAGTATACATTAAAGACCACTGGTTTAACCGATTGGAATAAGTGTTCTTATAAATTAACAGGTGCAATTAATAAAAATGCAACATGGAAAGATAATGTTACTTTTCCGGCAATTAAGGTTACATGGAATGTTAAAGAACATAGAGATTCTGCATTATCTGCATCAAGTGTTAGTGCAACTGCAAATACATTGACTGTAACAGATGCTACGGTTAGCAAGGTAACTCTTGTACAGGCAAGTGGAACTAGAATTGTAGCTAAAGCAGGAACACATTATACATTTGCTAATGGAGTTTTGACATTACAAGCTACAATGCTTAGTGGAAATGTAGGTGGTACTTTAGAGATTGAACTTAGTACAGGAAATACTGAAACTGTTAACATTCAATAATATCAGTTATTTAAAATTTTAACGTAAATTTTAGTCTTGTTTTAAGATACAGGTCAAAAACATAGGCGCTGCTTCTGCAGCGCCAGATAATTTTGACCTGTATTTAAAAAATATAAAATTAGTTTATTGAGTGGAAAAAAATTTGAAAAGCTGAAAGTGTTGGATTTGGAGATAAATATGAATATGTTGGAAAGCATTAGTAGTTATAATTTTGTTGAAATAGATGGATACGCCTATTTTTCTAATTTGTTTTATAATGCTTTGTTTAAAGTAGATATAAAAAATGGAAAAACAACTTTTTTGGGGTATTTTAAAGATGAAAAAATTGCTGAAACAAATATTCATTTCGGGGTTATGATAAAAGAAGGTAAAATTTGCTTTTTTCCAAGATTAGGTCGCCATATGCATGTATATGATTTATCTGATGGAAAGATACAGTCTATAGAGATTCGAAAAGAGTCGGAACCTCTTTTTTGGATTGAAGATGTTGTTTTTAAAGATGATTTTGTGCTTTTTTTACCGAGGCAAAATAATGTTCCAATTAAAAAAGTAAAATGGGATACTTATAAGGTAAGTAATATTAATAATAGACAGAATGTCAATGGAGAATATCTATTTAAGTATAGAAATTTTGTTCCTGAAACTATAATAGAAAAATATAAAATTAAATATGGAGAAGTGGCTTCATGCAAACAGATATTTGATGGGAAATGGTATTTCTTTAAGCCAATTGGAAGACAGATATCATATTTTACAAGAGCAAGTAATGAACTGGAAAATATTATTCTCACTGTGATAAATGAAGATGAACTTAAAAAACATATAGGTGAGGTTAAGAAAAATCTTTTTAAAACTAGAACATTTTATGTTGAATATGAGGGCTTTAGACTTCAAGGATTTCTTGAGGTACTTAGGTTATCTGACGGAACAGAACGGGAATGTTATGAAGGCGGGAATAAATACAGTAGCAGTAAAATGGTATGGAAATCAATGAAAGAATGTAAATAAAAAGAAAATATTATATTAATAAAAGATGGATTAGTTAAATAAAAAATATTATAAAGGAATACTGGAAATGCCTAAGATTATTATATCATTTACATCTTATCCCAGACGGATAAAAACAGTAACACAAGTTTTAGATAGTATTAAAAGCCAAACAATACTACCAGATAAAATCATTTTGTATCTTTCAAGTGAACAATTTGTAAATCATAATAAATTGCCAGATTTTAGTGATTATTATAGTTATGGGTTTGAACTATGTTGGTGTAAAGATGATTTGAAATCACATAAAAAATATTATTATGCTATGCAGCAATATCCAGATGATATAATTATTACAATTGATGATGATACTTGTTATAAGGAAACTATGATTGAAGAATTATTATTCTATTATAAAAAATTTCCCAGTGCAGTTATTGCAAGAAGAGGACATCTTATAACTTGTCAAGCAGATGGTACAATTGCTTCATATAATCGATGGTATGGTGAATGTGGATTATATATTGGAATTCCAAGAATGGATTTATTTGCGACAGGTTGTGCTGGTATATTATATCCGCCACATATTTTTGATAAAGAAGTTTTTAATAAAGAAGTATTTATGAGAGAAGCACCATATGCAGATGATATGTGGTTAAAAATTATGGAGATTCGTAATAATGTACCAGTGGTTTTGACGAATATCTTATCTGAAGATATAACACTAACATGTGCAGAAGATGGTTTATTTAATAATCATAATTCTAATGGGGGAAATGATATCCAATTGTCAAATTTGTTACGAATATATGATAAAATGTGTGAAGAGAAAAATTTCTTTGCGAATAGAATTTTTTCAGAAAATGTTCATATTGATTCTGTAGAGAATCGACGAAATGATATGCAACAAATGATTTTTGAATTTTTGAAATTAATTAATGATGAAAAAGAAATATTAATATATGGTGCAGGTACTGTTGCAAAACGTTTATATGAAGAGTTTGACAAAAACGGAAATTTAAAAAAAATAAAATCGTTTATTGTGTATAGTAAAGAAAACAATAAGAGTGATATAAACGGAATTCCTGTAAGAGAGTATAAACATTTTGTTGATGCACCAGAAAAAATTATAATTGGATTATGGGAAAACAAGCAGGATGAAGCATACTCAGAACTGGTGAAAAATGGTATAGATAAAAAAAGAATAATACGTGTGCCACTTTTTGTAAATAAAGCACTGGAATTTTTGCATAAGGAAAATAAAAAATGGGAAGGTAGTGAAAAGTATTGGAATGATAGATATAAAAACAAAGGAAATTCAGGAACTGGTTCGTATAATAGATTAGCTGAATTTAAAGCAGAAGTTATTAATGAGTTTATTCGGGAAAATAAAATAATTTCAGTTATAGAATGGGGATGTGGGGATGGAAATCAATTGTCTTTAGGAAATTATCCTGAATATATAGGTTATGATATTTCTAAAGAGGCAGTTGAAATTTGTTCTAAAAAATATAAAAATGATAGAACAAAGGAATTTATTTGGTGCGGAAATAAGAATTTTGTGAATAAAGTTAAAGCAGATTTAACTTTATCATTAGATGTTATATATCATTTGGTGGAAGATAAAGTGTATCAAATTTATATGGATAGATTGTTTTCTTCAAGCACTAAATATGTATGTATATACTCTTGTAATTATGATGATAATTTTGCAGAACATGTAAGATGCAGAAGGTTTACGGATTATGTTAAAAATAACTTTAAAGAATGGAAACTGATAAAATATCTTCCAAATAAATATCCATATAAAGAGAAAGAACCAGATAATACTTCATGGTCGGATTTTTTCTTTTATAAAAAGCAATTTTAAATTAAAGTACGCAATGAATTATAAAATAAGGGAAAAATCGATAAATTAAGAGAGGAAAAAATGAATTTAAGAGATATTATATTTGGAACACAAAGGGAACGAATTATTACAGAAAGTACGACAATTGGCGGAATAATATGTCCATTGATAAAGATGTATCATTTGGATGTTTATATTTATGGGGCGGGAGTGGATGTTAGTTCGATAATTTTATATTTGTATAATTTGGGAATTGATGTAAAAGGTATTTTTGATTGTGATATAGAAAAAAAAGGAAGAAAAATTTTAGAACATGTTCCTATAATTTATCCTTATCATCTTTCGGAAAAATTTGACCCAGAAAAAACATTAGTAATCATAAATACAATTTATTTTAAAGAGATTGAACAGAGTGAAATTCTTAAATTGATTTTTTCGTTGGGTATTACAAAGTTTTATGAATTAACAGAATACGAAAAAAAGGAAATAAAAGCAAAACCACATCCGTGGGCAGATGTGGGAAGAATTGATTATTACCGGGAACATGTTAAAGAATTAGAAAAAACATATGATTTACTTTATGATAAGTATTCAAAAGAAATTATGTTGGAATTTATAAGGACATATATGGAATGTGGAACTTATCGTTTAAAACAATGCAGTGGAAATATAAAGTACTTTTATGGACAAGATAGTAATGATTTAAGGGAAGAAATTTATGTGCATTTAGAAGAAGAGATTTGGATTAATTGTGGCAGTAACATTGGAGATAATATTTTTTGGTATTTTGCGAATGGATTAACAGCAAAACAAATATATGCATATGAAGCAGATGAAAAAATTTATGGAAGATTAGTTAAAAATTTGAATTATCTGCCCTCTAGCTATGCTGATAAAGTATATACAGTAAACGAATTTATTAATGATAAAACGAACTGGAATGTATTAAAATCAGACAAAGTTACATTGATTAATGCGGATATTGAGGGAGGAGAATTAGAACTGCTAAAAAATATGAAAAATATCATATCTTCTGCCAGACCAGTATTGGCAATATGTGTATACCATAAAGCGGAGGATTTAGTAAAAATTCCACAATATATTAAGAGCATTGTTGATAATTATTTTTTTATTTTGAGAAAGTATGAGAGTAATGTTGAAAATATAAGGAGAACCTCAGAATTAGTATTATATGCAGTGCCTGAGGAGCGTATGAATGATGAAAAATAAAGTCAAATCTGTGATAAACCAAAGAAGGGACAAAAATGAAGAAGAATTATGATCTCTTATATGTGAAAGATAAAATATCTTTGAATGAATTAAATGAAATTATGGAAAAAAATTACTATATTGGCTGTTATGTGGTAGATGATGAGGACAAGTATGTCGGAATTATTGGAAAAACAGAATATATGAAAAGTCAAAAATGTAAAAGTGTTGTGGTTAATTTTGAGTCCAAATTTGTAATGGTAGATGATAATGAACAGGAGGCTGTTAAAGAAATATTTTCGCGGTATGATTCAGTAAAGAGGATTCCGGTTCTTAATGATGAAAGAAAAATTGTATATGAATATATTCGTGACCCTTTAGAAGAACTTGTAGAAAAATTAAGAACACAAGGAGTAACGATAGGTGAATCTGTGAAAATATATAATTCTTTTATCGATGTTGCGTGGGGAGAATTAATAACAATTGGCAATAGAGTAACTATATCTTATTCAACAATATTGGCACATGATGCTAGTATGTAAGCTGGAACTGGAAAAGCTAAAATTGGAAGAGTAACAATAAAGGATGATGTATTTATTGGATATCAGAGTATTATACTACCTAATGTAACTATTGGAAATAAAGTAGTAATTGGAGCAGGAACAGTTGTTGCTAAAGATATACCGGATAACTCGGTTTGTTTAGGTAATCCTATGCGCATTGTTGGGACATGGGATAGTTATATGAAGAAGCATCAAAAACAAATAGATTCTTCGTGCGTGTATGAATTTATGTATATAAAAGGTGAAAGACAGTTTCCTAGTGTTTTAAAAAAGAAGATGATTTCAGAAATGACAAATGGTATGGCATATGTATATTAGTAAAAGATTTAGTAGAACGGATTAAAAAAGTTACTTAAATTAGCTATTAAAAGAATAAGGTAGTAATGTTAACGTAAAAACGGCTATTAATATGGAATTACTAGGAGGAATTGAAATGTCCGTTTGTAATGAATTACTTTTAGGGAGTGAAAAATTAGCTGTGATAGGGCTTGGATATGTAGGCTTGCCCATTGCAGTTGCTTTTGCTAAAAAGGTAAAGGTAATTGGATTTGATATAAATAGCATTAAAATTAATACATATATTAATGGAATTGACCCAACAAATGAAGTTGGAAATGATGAAATTAAAAAAACGACTATAGAATTTACAAATAGCGAAACAAAATTAAAAGAAGCAAAGTTTATCGTTGTTGCCGTACCTACTCCTATAAATAAAGATCATACTCCTAATCTTAGCCCAGTAGAAAATGCAAGCCATATTGTTGGCCGTAATTTAATAAGAGATACTATTGTTGTATTTGAGTCCACAGTATATCCAGGAGTTACAGAAGAAATATGTATACCTATTTTAGAACAAGAATCAGGATTGAAGTGTGGAATTGATTTTAAAGTGGGTTACTCTCCTGAACGAATAAATCCTGGAGATAAGATTCATCGCCTGGAAAATATTTGTAAAATTGTTTCGGGAATAGATAGTGAAAGTTTAGAAGAAATTAAAAAAGTTTATGAACTTATTATTGAGGCTGGAACATATACTGTTTCTAATATTAAAACTGCGGAAGCAATAAAGGTAGTTGAAAATAGTCAAAGGGATATTAATATTGCATTTATGAATGAATTGGCAATGGTATTTGACCGTATGGGAATTGATACGAATGAAGTTGTTGATGGAATGAATACAAAATGGAATGCACTTGGATTTCGCCCAGGTTTAGTAGGAGGCCATTGTATTGGCGTTGACCCGTATTATTTTACTTATGAAGCAGAAAAACTTGGTTACCATAGTCAGATTATTTTAAATGGGCGTATCGTTAATGATGCTATGGGCGTTTATGTAGCAACCGCTGCGATTAAAAAAATGGTTCAGGCTGGGAAACTTGTTCGTGAAACACGGGTATTTATTCTCGGACTAACATTTAAAGAAAATTGTCCAGACATTCGAAATAGTAAAGTTATTGATATTATTATTGAATTAAGAAAGTATGGAATAGAGCCTTTTGTCGTTGATCCAAAGGCAAGTTATGAAGAGGCATATTTTGAATATGGACTAGAATTAAAAACGATAAATGATGTTAAAAATGCTGATTGTATTATAGTAGCTGTAGCGCATAATGAATTTAAAGCATTGAGTTTGGATGAATTAAATGCTATGTTTATAGATGATAAGTCAGAACAAAAAGTTTTAATTGATGTAAAAGGCATATATGGATCTAAAGACATGATAAATGAAGGATATCTTTACTGGAGATTGTAATAAATACATAGAAGGGAAATTAAAATGGAATATCCTTTGGTTACAGTAATAATACCTGTTTATAATAGACAGTATACGATACGAAGAGCGATTGATAGTGTTTTGAAACAGACATATAAAAATATTGAATTGATTATTGTAGACGATTGTTCGACAGATGCTACTGTAAATATTATAAAGGAGTACAAAGATAAAAGAATATGCTTGATTTGCCTAATAAAAAATCAAGGTGCAAATTTTGCAAGGAATAGGGGTATAGAAAAAGCGAAAGGTGAATTTATTGCATTTCAGGATAGCGATGATGAGTGGTTAGCAGATAAGTTGGAAAAACAGATTAGTTGTATGTTGAAAGAAAAACTAAAAGCATCCTTTTGCCCTTATATTTTATATGAAGGTAAACAAAATAGTATTATCCCCAATGATTATCAAAATATAGAATTATATCAGAATAAATTAGAGGAGAAACTAAAAAGAGGGAATATTGTTGGTACACCAACTTTAGTAGTAAAAAAAGAAGTGTTTTTTCAAATTGGAATGTTTGACGAAAAAATGAAAAGGTTACAAGACTACGAATTTATCATTCGTTTTGTGAAAAATTATAAACTGGGATATATTTATCAACCTCTAGTAAAAGCATATAGAATGGAAAAAAGTATAAGTACTGATAAAAATGCTTTATTGGATGCATATGTAACATTAACTGAAAAACATTTTGATTTTATTGATTTGCAAAGTGTTATTGATAATATTTTTAATTGTACTAATGTTTTTGGGGGCAATAAAATTAACTGGAATGATTTTGATAGAGTAATAGATGTTATAAAGAAAAAAAGGCTTTTAGAAGAACAAGATGATATTTATAAGTGGATTGTAGACTATGTTTATGAAAAATATTTTTCGATTAAAAGAATGTTGGTAAAAAAATATGATTTTTTTTGCAAATTACTTAAGACAAAAAGGTTTGCTATTTATGGAGCTGGTACATATGGGGAAAAAGTTTATTATGAATTAAAAATGAAAAATCTTGAACCGGAATGTTTTTTTGTAACAGAACTATCTGAAGAACTAGAAATAGATGGAATTCCTATAAATAAATTTTCTTTATGTAGTGATAAAGACTTACTCGTAATTATCGCTGTTTCATGGGATAAACAAAACGAAATAATAGAAAGTTTGCAATTGCAAGGTGTATTTGAGTTTTGTATATATCCATTTTGTTGATGGCTTTAAAGATTTAAAAATAGATTTAATAATAGGAATTGGTTTATGAATCTTAATGGAATGGTATTATATTAAAATAGAAAGATGAAATATATGAAAAATGTATATGATATAAGAAAAGAAAAGCAATTACAATTCATATTTTCTACAAAGGTTTCATCATATTGTATGACTTCTAAAGAATTACAGTTTATAGCTATTGTGGTAAATTTATTTTATACAGAAAAAGTGGATTATTACTGTCAATATTTAAATCATATTCCAGAAGGAATCACTCTATATATTTTTTCTTCACAAGAGCAAACTTTGTTAGAAGCTAAAAGATATTTATATCATAAAAATACTATATATTTAAAAAAAAAGAACCGTGGACGGGATTTGAGTGCATGCTTGGTAGCATTTCAGCCGTATTTTGATAAATATGATTTGATATGTTTTTTGCATGATAAAAAAGAACATACTTTATGGCTCAAGGAAGATGTAGATAAATGGAATGAGAACTTATGGGGTAATATGATTGCTAGTTCTAAATATATAGCAAATATATTACAGTTATTTACAGGACGTCCTGAATTAGGAATTCTTTTTCCGCCAGAGCCAATTGGTGAATTTAGTGTAGCATGGTTTAAAGCTTCATGGAATAAAAATTTTAATCATTGTTTAGAATTAGCCAGAAAATTAAATTTGTCAGCAAATATTAGAGAGGATAAACCCCCAATTGCATTGGGAAGTGTTTTTTGGGCGAGAAAGGAAGTATTGCAAAAGTTATTCCATATGAATTGGAAATATGAAGATTTTCCAGATGAACCGATGCCTGTTGACAATACTATAAGTCATGCAGTTGAACGTATTTTTGGTTATTTGGCACAAGATGCAGGATATGATGCAGGTACGGTGATGACAGAGGAATATGCTTCGTGGTCTTTACTTTTTTTACAAGATTATGTTAGATTAATGTTTTCTGAACTTTCTAAATATATAGGGATAGAAAATTTTAATCAATTACATTTGTTATTTGTACAAGAAAAAAATATGCTGCGGTACATTGAGTCACATAAAAAATTTTTTTTGTTTGGAGCAGGTAAACAAGGGATTTTTCTTTTGAAATTATTAAGAGAAAAACAAATATATCCGTTAGGATTTATAGTTACTGATGGAAATAAAGATGAGGAAATTATTGAAGGATTAAAAGTATATGAATTAAAAGAAATAAATGCAGAAAAGTGTGGAATTATTCTTACTGTTTATTATCCACTTCAGGAGGTTATGATTGCTGAATTAAAAAAATATGGAATTCATGATTTCTTTACTGTGTTTGAATCGGAGAAAAAGTTATTAAATTGTGATCAATAATATGTTTTCAATATGAATTGGAAATGTTTATATTTTAAAACTTTATAGTGGAGTATATTATGCCAAAGGTTTCAATTATAATGCCATCTTATAATAAAGAAAAATATATTGTAAAGTCGATAAACTCTATTTTAAATCAGACATTTGTAGACTGGGAATTGATAATTATTGATGATTGTTCTACGGATGGTAGTGTGGAATGTATTAAAAAGAACCAGGATTATAGAATTCTTTTTTATCAGAATGAAAAAAATATTGGAATTGCAAATGTTCGTAATCACGCATTGGAAATGGCAACCGGAGAATATATTGCCCTTTTAGATGCAGATGATATTAGTCTAGAGTATCGTTTAGAAAAAGAAGCAAATTTTTTGGACGCTCATCCGGAGATAGATGTTGTCTTTGGTGGATTTCAGGAAATTGATGAAAATGACAATATTAAAGAAACTTATTTCACACCATTAAAAAATCCTGATTATATCAAAGCAAAGCTTATGGTTATAGATGTAATTCCCAATGGTTCTTGTATGTATCGAAAAAAATTTGTTGATCAGTATAATATTCGTTACCGCAATGGCTATCTGGGAATGGATGATTATTTGTTTTGGGTTGAATGTTCTTTATATGGTAAGATAAGCGGAATGCCAGATTTGTTTTTATATTGGAGAAATACAGCCCAAAATGGAACAAATACTTATAAGTATTCTCAGGAATATATGCAGGAAAGGAAAGAAAAATACGCACAAATTTTAAGGTTTGCTTTAAAAGGAAATGGTTTTCAATTAACAGAAGAAGAACTAAATTTATATTGTAGAATTTTATCTGAATATAAATATAAGATTATATCTCCAGAGGAAATTGGAGCATTTTATCATTTGCTCTGTAAAATATGTAGACAAGCTAAAACGATGAAAAATGGAGCAGAGATTCAAAAAGTATTTAAAAAACAGTTTGGTTTATCATTGGAAAATTCGTATTTATGGGATTGCATTGATGTGGGGGAAAAATAAATGACAACTAAGCTATTGATTTTTGGAGCAGGAAATGCTGCTGAAAAACTAATACATTGTTTTTTAGAGGAAACAGAAATTGTTGCATTTATAGATAATGACCATAAAAAATGGAATAGTTACTTTGCTGATTACTGTATTTTATCCCCACAAGAAGGGATACATAAAAATTATGATTATATTATTATAGCTGTTTTTGCAGGATATGAACAGATTGAACGGCAGCTTTGCCGGATAGGGGTGGAAAAAAATCAGATTGTTATTCCATTTTCTTTTCAACATGAATACTATTCTCAATGGAGAAAGTTTCTCAATATAGAAGAACTTATTTATCTGGAAATGGAGCAGAAGATTGAAAAATTAAGTGCACATATAGAAAATTTAGAATATGAATTGGCATTAAAATTAAAAGAGAATGTTATACAATATCCTAAAATTCTAAGTTGGGAAGAAGCAGTTAAAGAAATTTTACAAAAGAAAAAATCGATGAGTCGTTTTGGAGATGGAGAATTTGATTTAATGCTTGGACGGAGAAATTCTTTCCAAAAAGTAAACGAAGGACTTACAAAAAGGTTAAAGGAAATTGTTGTCAGCAATTTAGAAAATCACATTGTTGCTATTCCTGATGCGTATGGTGATTTTGAAAACAGGACGGAAGAATTTAAAGATTGCTTTCGGAAGCATTTCCAATATGGCGGGCGTGCAAAGGAATATGCAATGCTTGACATGAAAAAAGAATATTATGATGCGTTTATTACCCGGCCTTATAAAGACTTTATAGATAAAACAAAGGCAAAAGAAAAATTTGCTATAATTAAATCATTATGGGAAGGTCGGGATATTACGATTGTTGAAGGAAGAAAAACACGCATGGGTGTTGGTAACGATTTATTTGCAAATACAAAATCTTGTATACGTATTCTGGGACCAGAAACAGAGGCATTCGAAAAATATGATCAGATATTAAAATCAGTTCTTAATACAGATAGAAACAGGCTTGTATTAATAGCCATGGGTGCTACGGCTACAGTTTTAGCTTATGATTTAGCAAAGTTAGGTTACCAGGCTTTAGATATAGGTCATATTGATATCGAATATGAATGGTTTTTATGCAGTGCAGAGGAGAAAATTCCGATTGAAGGGAAATATGTAAATGAAGCTCCTGGAGGAAGAAATGTTCAGGAATATATAGAAAATGAACAATATAACCGTGAAATTATAGATATTATTGAATTATATTGATGATTTGAGAAAGGATAAATTATGTCAGATTGCATCAGTGTTATTGTGCCAATTTATAATGCAGAAGCATATCTTAAAAAATGTATAGAAAGTATACGAAATCAAACGTATCTTAACTTGCAAATTATTCTAATTGATGATGGTTCTGAAGATTCATCATTAGCGATATGCCGTCGCTTTGAAGATTTGGATAAGAGGATAGAAGTGTATCACAGAGAGAATAAAGGATTAGTATCTGCACGTAAAATGGGAGTTTCTTTAGCAAAAGGGGAAATGATTGGATGGGTAGATGCCGATGACTGGATTGAACCTGACTGGATAGAAAATCTGGCAGGTTTATGGATAAATACTGGGGCAGATATAATTGCTGCCTCACATTTTCATGATATTGGAGAAATCGGAGTAAAGGTTGAAAATGGATTTGTCGAGGGAATATATGAAAGAAAAAATATTTTGCCCAAAATGATTTATACAGGGAATTTCTTTGAATATGGGATATTACCGCAAATATATACAAAACTTATTCGCAGGGATATTTTACAGAAGACACAGATGCAGGTGGATGATAGAATTATTGCCGGGGAAGATGCTGCTGTAATTTATCCAAGTATCTTAGAAGCTAAACACATTTGTGTTTCGGATATTTGTGGTTATCACTATGTCCAGCATCCAGGTTCAATGACAAAAACAAGTTATTCCGATGAAAAATTGAGAGTGAGAAAATTAATCCATTATTTATCGGATGTATTTGAAAAAAAAGAAGTTTTTCCTATTATGAATAGCCAACTAAAGGTTTATGAAAAATATCTCTTATCATTGCGTCAAATATCTGCATTTGATGAGTATATTTTAGCACCATTTGGCGGAGTTGCTTATGGGAGTCGTGTAGTTATTTATGGTGCAGGTGTGTTAGGACAGAAAATCTATAATTACGTAAAAGATAGTGGAAAAGTAGAAATATGTGCTTGGATAGATCGGAATTGGGAAGTTTATCGAAAAAATGGATTTAAGGTAAATGCACCAGAAAAGATAGTTGAATTGGATGGAAGATATGACATTGTAATTATTGCTAATATTACGCAGAAAACAGCAATGTCGATGAAAGATTATATGAAACAATTAGGTGTTAAAGAGGAAAAAATACGATGGTTTTCTGAACAATTTCTTTATGAAAAAGTGTAATACTTAAAAAAATTGAGCAAAAAGAGGAAACAAAGCCTATAAACAAATGAGCGAAAAAGGAGTTGGTATGAATATTGCGATTTTTGGTGCACAGAGCATTGCATTGGGTTTATATCAGGCATTTCATAAATTGTATCCCAAAAAAGATATCTGTTGTTTTTTAGTTTCCAGTAGAAAAAATAATCCTCTGCAATTAGCGGGAGTTCCTGTGCAGGAACTATCGACATTTGCTTCGGGATTATCCCAAGAAGATAAAGATAATCTGGAAATTTTAATTGCCACACCAGAAAATGTAATGAAGGATATTGAAATTTTGCTGGAAAGTTATGGGTTTCAAAATCATATTCGACAAACTTCCCTGCGTTGGGCTGAGATGATGGGATATTATTATATGAGTAATACACCGTACATAACTTTGTCAGCGCTTCCGGTTGGCTGTCATCAATCGAATATTTGTATGTTTATGGCAAAATTTTTTAAAGATAAACCATTAACTGAAAATTATCATTTGCCGCAGTGGATTATTCCTGTTCAGGTTGGGGCTATTCTTTGCAAAGAAAGGGTGGCAGATTTTTTCGATTGTACAGGCGACAATATTTCTGCTAAAAACGTAAATTATTCAGAACTGACAGCACTTTATTGGATCTGGAAAAACTATCTGTCTGAAGAAAATATTGAAAGAACTACTAAAGATAAATATAACACGGAACTTATTGGCAGGGAAAATAAATATTATGGTTTATGCCATTATCGCAGAATTTTAGAATTATCAGAAGATGACATATTACGTTTGGAAGATAATGATGTCGATGTAGTACTTCCTTTTCCCATGCCATATGAGCCGAATATTGAGGAACATCACAAGCGTTATCTGGCTGATGTGGATTGGAATGCCTTACTTATTGCTCTAAAGGAATTACAGCCAGAATATGCAGATGTATTTCCAGAGGTATTAAAACAATCATATTTTTATAATTATAATATCATCTTAGCCAGGAAAAATATTCTTGAGAAATATTGTGAATGGTTATTTCCTATTCTGGAACGAGTTGAACAGCTTAGTGAACCAAGAGGTTGGGAACGACAGGATCGGTATATTGGTTATATGGGAGAAACCCTGGAAACCCTTTATTTTATGGTTAACAAAGCTAGATTAAATATTGTATATGCTGGATGTAGATTTCTAATATAGAAGGATAGGTAGTGGGCTATACAAAATAAACCGAAGTTTTATTGTGTAAAAAGTTTAAGATAGGAAGAGCAGATAATATGACAGATACGATAAAAGGTGCAATAATAGGGGCAGTTATTCCGTCGGTAGTTTCTATATTAATATTTTTTATGGGTAATTTTTCAACACAAGAATCCTTTCAAAAGGGGGTAGTGGAAGCTCTTTCTGAACGCTTTCAATCTGTAGAAAAAGACATGTCTTATGAAAAGGCTATAGAAGTTATTTATAAAGAAAAACAAGATACGGAAAATGAATTAGAAACAATAAAGTTACAATTAAATGAATTGCAAGATTTAGCAGATGAAAAACAAGCTACGAAAAATGAATTGAGAACGATGAAGTTACAATTAAATGAATTGCAAAGTTTAGTGGATGAGAAACAAGCTATTATAGATTCCATAAATTCTACAGATGAAATAAATAAAATTCTTTTTACTGCTACAGAACACTGGAATAGTTCTGATTTTGTTCAATCATTGACTGTTTTAAATAATTCAAAATCAAGATCTGATACTATAGAAAATTTATATAAACAATATTCCGATGAATATAATGAGCAGTTATTACAGGAAGCAGATGTATTGTTTTCGCAAGGAAAAAGAGATGAGGCTATAAAAATATTAGAAGAAGGGAAAAAATTGGTATTTAATTGTGAAGTTTTAGATGCCAAAATACAGGAAATAAGAAGCAAATCATCAGTACTACTTAGCAGTTTGACACCTGTTTCTGGAACAATTAATGAAAAGCAATATGCATTATGGGACGTTTATGCAAAGGATAATTATGAAAATAGATATTCTTCAGGTGTCTGTTTGAAACAAAAATATGATGAAAAACTTCATTTAGTTTATGCTCTTAATGGAAAATTTACAAAATTAACTGGTAAATTTGTTTTATCTGAGGAAAGTAAAAATACTGATGGAAATTATGTTTTATATGCATATACTCTAGATAATGGTGAAATAAAATGTATTTATGAAAGTCCAGTATTAACTACAGCTACCAGACCCATTGATGTTGAGATTGCAGTAACAGATGTTATGGATTTAGTTATTGAAGTTTATGATCCGGATAAAAAAGATTATAATGCATGGACAGCTTTAGTAGATGCAAGATTGGAGTAGAATGTATAGGCTTATCAATATGAAGTATTAGCGTTTTCATGTTTGAAAAATTTCTCCTTGAAAATACTAGCTATATGTTTTACAATGAACCCAGAAGGGAACGAAGTTTCATACAGATATAAAGAACTATTCTCTTGTTATCAGAGGATAGTTTTTTGTTTTTTGAGTATTATTTTTGTTAAACTCTATGGTTATCTGCCAATTTTGAAAAAAACATCGAAAAAACAGAAAATTTATAACTGAATTTGTTTTTTACAACAATTGATAGTTTATTTAAATCATGAGTTAAAGGACTGCTATCTGATAACTAATGGTGAAAGGAAAAATGCATTATGCTGAATATATTTTATGGCGATATGCCAGGTGCTGTGTATAATACAGCATCCTATTTTAAATATGACTATGAAGATGATTGGATTACGGATTCTTTTGTAAAAGATATGATTTTGGATGTAGACAGTTCTCAGGTAATCGACAGCGGAGTGATTGACAGTCCGGTTCTTGGAAAAATACCGCCTTTAGGTTTATCTGGTGGAGTTAAAACGTTAATTCTCGTTAAATTTAATCAGGACAAGGTATTTAATGTTTCAACCTGCGGCGATAACTGCGCGAAGTGGTTGTTAAAAATTGCAGAAAAAGAGGATCGGACAGTGAATTTGCATCATCTAATGGATTTTGGAGAGGAGCAGTTTTCGATTTGTATATTGAACACAAATCAAATTGTACATTCAATGGATGAACTTGTACCAATCGCCGGGGAATTTGTATAAATGGGGAAAATGAATGAAGGGTAAATATAGAATTATTGTTACTGCAAAGCGTTTGCGTTATGATTTTGAAATAAGACGAAATATTACAATCATTCGTGGTGACAGTGCTACAGGAAAAACGACACTGGTTGACATGATCCAGGAATATGTGAATAATCCTTCGGGCACTCCAGTGGAAGTAAGGTGTGATAAGTCATGCTATGTATTATCAGGCAGGCTGTGGAAAGAACAGTTATCGGCTATGAAGGACAGCATTGTATTTATTGATGAAGGAAATGATTTTATTAAGTCTGATGAATTTGCCAGAGAAATTCAGCAATCCGATAATTATTATGTAATTGTATCGCGTGAAAGCCTTCCATCTCTTCCTTACAGTGTTGAGGAGATTTATGGAATCCGTACTACTGGAAAATATGGAACATTAAAGCAATGTTTTCATGAATTTTATCGAATTTACGGAACGGATATATTGAAAACTAAGATAAAACCAGAGGTTGTTGTTACAGAAGATAGTAATTCTGGTAAAAATGGACAAGGTAATATTAGACTGGAAGGTAAGTAAAGATAGGGGAACAAACTGAACTTACGGTGAAAGAATGGAATATTTATAGAAGATTAATGAACGTATACCAATTGCCGGAGAATTTGTATAAATGATGAAAGCTGATGAGGTGATATTTGGAAATGATAAATAAAAAACAAAATGCCTCCAAACCATGGCAGTTTGATTTAGAAGAATATATCCGTCAGGGTGAGCCAGGAAAGACAGAAAAAAGCTATGCATGGAAGACTGCGATTGGCCTTCAGGATGTGGACGGACTGGAAACATCTCAATATCTTTTGGAAACGGCAAAGGAACATATAGAAGGAACGATTGATATTGCCACTGCTCGAAACAGGATTGATCAGTATTATGAATGTCGGAGGGAGCGGGAAGAAGATGAGCAGGAAACAGAGGAAGCGGATCGCGTTGCGGCACGGATTGCTGAAGTTTTAGGAGAGAAAACATTCCAGTTTTCACCGGCAGAATTTATCATGATCCATAAGCGGCTGTTTTCTGGGATATATCATCATGCAGGAATGCTGCGAACTTATAATATTACGAAAAAAGAATGGGTACTTCAGGGTGAAACCGTGCTCTATGCTTCCGCAGACAGTATTAAAGCGACATTGGAATATGATTTTAGCAGGGAGAAGGAGTTTTCCTACCAGGGACTGCCATTGGCAGAAGCAGTAAGACACTTAGCAAAATTTACTTCGGATATTTGGCAGATACATCCGTTTTGTGAAGGAAATACAAGAACAACTGCGGTTTTTATGATAAAGTATTTGAAAACCTTTGGTTTTTCTATCAGCAATGATGCTTTTGCTGATCATTCCTGGTATTTTAGAAATGCACTTGTGCGAGCAAATTACAATCATTTGGAAAAGAGAATTCATGCAACGACAGAATATCTGGAATATTTTTTTGAAAATCTTCTTTTGGGAGCGCAGCATGAGTTAAAGAATCGATATTTGGTCGTTAATGGTGAAAAGATATTTCAAAGTCCCCCGATGGTACTTTAAATGCCATTTTAGAATGTATACTTGAGGAATTGATAAAAAGTGTGAGCGAATATGAAAGATGGAAAGAACAATATAGAAAAACTTGATAGTTTGTTTGAAAAAGCGAAAAGAGATATAGAAGAAAAAAATGCGAGAAAATTATTTGATATTAATAAACAGTGGGAAAAAATAGTTCTGTTTATTTTGAATATTGCATATGATTGGAATTTGGAAGATTTGAATTTGATTCATCCGAATTATCCAGGAATTGATCTTGGGGACTATGAACGACATATTGGCGTTCAGGTTTCGACAGACAGTGCAACTGCTAAAATAAAGAAATCGCTAAAAACAATTCAAAATACAGAGATTAATGGTCGCTTGATTTCTGATGATTATAATATAATCTATTTTTTTATTCTAGGAAGAAAACAAAAATCATATAGGGCAACTTTCGAATTGAGAAAAAATATGATTTTTACAACTGAGAATATTATAGATTTTGATATATTTAGAAATATATTTTCTAATCTTAATGATGAAAAACAGAAGACAATTTTGGCGATTTTGAATAGAGAACTTTGTAAAAAGCCTAAATATCAGTTGAGTGCTACGCCAACGAGTAACTGTGATTTTATTGTTGGTAGTCGTCAAAAAGAGATTGAAGAAATTGATGAAAAATTCACTAAATCAAATCAAGTATTTTTGTGGGGATTAGGTGGCATTGGAAAAACTGAATTAGCAGTAGAATGGGGAATGCGTCGGGATGATGTATATTTGGTACATTATAAGAAAAGTATTATGGATACTGTTTTGGATATGGATTTTAGTGGTATGCAGTATATACCTTCAAAGCAAGGAATGACAGAACAACAGAAAAAAGAGGAAGAATTTTGTCAAAGACTTGATATTTTGCGTGAATATTATTGTAATGCTACTATTATTATTGATAACTTTGATGACAGCAAGATGACAATAGCAGAAATGCTAAACCAGCCTGATTATAAATCCTTAATTCGATTAAAGAATAGGTTCCTTTTTACTACCAGATTCATGATTAGAAATTCGTCTATCCATGTGACAGAAATGAATATTGAGGATCTACTAAAACTTGTAAAGCAAAATTATAATATTTTCGTAGATAATATTTGGAATGAGTCACAATTAGAAAGAATTAATAGGGATAAAAATGATGAGATTCTGAAAAAGTTGATTAGAAAAGTGGATGGACATACACTGACTGTCGATGTGATGAGCAAGACATTATATGAGAGTTGTGGTAGATTAACACCAGAGAAACTTCTCGCGGCATTTGAAGAAAATAATATTGATGATTATAGTATGCCAATGGTTGCTGCATATCATAATTGTAGTGATTCGGATTATGAACTTCAGGAACGTAGTATCTATGATCATCTTCGGATACTGTTTAATTTGTCTGAATTGGATGATATACACAGAAATGTGATGCGCCATGCAGTCTTGCTTCCAATGGAAGGAATGCCTATGAATTTATTTAGGATATGTCACACTTTGGAAGAACAGAATGCAATTGAGATGAAAATATTTCATAGGAGTTGGCTGAAACTGGATCAAACGCATACCACTGTTTCAATACATTCTGTCATTCGTGAAGTTTGTAGAAGGGAGTTAAAGCCAGATGATGAAAATTGTAAACGGTTTTTACATAAGCTACGTAATAGTATTGATTTTAGTCATGATAATCAGGAGATAGTTACACCAATTGCTGATACAATGGGGAATGCAGCAGAAACGCTGCCAGATATAATGGGCGAATGGAATCGTTTGGCGGGAGATTATTATCGTTTGCTGGGCATGTATCGAAAAGCTATAGACTATTTGAAAAAAGCCGCTTTAATTAGGAAAAATTATAACGATAAGGTTTTAGAGGATATATACAGTAATATTGGAAATACCTATACTCATCTTGGAGAATTTGAAACTAGTATTATATATCATAAAAAAAGTCTTGCATTATGTCAGTCTAGAGCAGAACCTGATAATAAGAGAATAGCGAGAAGATATAATGATATGGGATTAGCTTATAGTTATAGGGCAGAAAAGGAGCGAGCAATTGTACTGTATGAGAAGGCAATTGCATGTTATCAAGCAGCTCTTGGACTAAATAGGATAGAGGACTCTTCTAATGAATTGCACATATCAAATATATTAAATAATATTGGTAATACATACTCAAATATCGGAAAAACGTCGCATGATTTAAAAAATTATAACTTGGCGTTACAGTATCATTTGGAAGCAAAGAAAATGAGAGAGGCCATTCACAATATTTCTCCAAGAAATTTGGCAAGAAGTTATAAAAATATTGGAAATGATTACGCAAATTTAAATATGAATGATGAGGCTCTAGCATATCGTATCAAAGCATTAGGTATATATGAGAAAATGCTTCATGGTGGTCATCCGGAATTAGCAAATGCCTATCAGGATGTTGGAAATAGTTGCCGATTAACAGAAAATTATGATGAAGCTCTTAAATATTATACAAAGGCTGAAATAATTTGGAAAAAACAGCTTCCACAAAATTATTTTTTTCTTGCTAAATGTCAGTATGCAATTGGAATGATTTATTCAGAGCAAGGATTAAAAGGAGAAAGTGAGAAATATAAAAAGGCGCTTGAATATTATATGACAGCATTTGAAGGGTATAAAAAATCTCCTAGGGAATGTGAAGAAGAAATGATTAAATGCAGAGAACTAATAGGAGATACTTTTTTGAAATTGGGAAAAGGAGGGGAGGCTCTTAAATATTTAAAAGGAGAAAATGAAATCTGCTTTAGTAATTCTAAAAAAAGCAAGTATAAGCAAATTAAAAAATATCATCATCTGGGGGAAATAAGTAAAAAGGAGAAGCAATTTGAAGAGGCGCTTAAATATTATTATCAAATTTTAGAAATTAGGGAAAACTATTATTCAAATGATTTTGAAAATTTGATGGAAACTTATTTTGAAATTGCATGTATTTATAGGGATCTTCATTTGCCGCAGAATGCGATGTTGTATTTGGAAAAGGCCTTTATAATTTGCGAGAAGTATTTTCAAGAAGATAAGAAGAAGCTACACAGAATCAGAAAAACGATTGAAATAACAAACGGAGAATTGAAAAAAATAAACAGAAAAAAGGAAAATCGAAATGGAAAATATCATGAATCTTAAAGTGGGTATTTGCTAATTATTATATGGTGAGAAAACATTTAAAAATACAAATGTTTAAATTATTCTACAAAGTATGAAAGTGAGAGGTACATATGAATCAATTAATTTGGAAAAAATTATTATGTGGAAACAGGCCAAGAAAAACATCTTCAATAGTTCAAACTAAAGAAAATAAAGGAACATCATATGTTGCACGTAATGAATTTGAAGCAGATTATGACAGGATTGTTGGTTCTTCATCCGTAAGGCGGTTACAGGATAAAGCACAGGTGTTCCCATTACAGGAAAATGATTTTACACGAACAAGGCTGACACATTCTATGGAAGTTTCTGCATTGGCTCGGTCTTTGGGAAAAGCTGTAGGAAAACAGCTTGAAAAAAGAGAGGATATTCAGTTTTCTACTGAAATGACGGATGAGTTAGCGGCAATGCTTCAAACGGCAGGATTAATTCATGATTTAGGAAATCCGCCTTTTGGACATTATGGAGAAACGGTTATTCGTCAGTGGTTTTTTCGATGGTTTAATTCAAATGAATTATTAGAAAATGCAGTGCTATTAACACAGCAGGAGAAAAATGATTTTATTAATTTTGATGGAAATGTTCAAAATTTAAGAATTGTTACAAAGCTTCAAACCTTAAATGATGCATATGGGGCTAATTTTACTTTTGGAACTTTAGCGACGATTATAAAATATCCCTGGCCCTCTGATTCTAAGGAAAAAAGTAAACATAAAGATAAATTTGGATATTTTAAATCGGAAGAGAATATTTATAAAACGATTATTGAAAATACGGGATTAGCAGAAAATCAACGTCATCCAGCAACATATTTATTAGAAGCGGCAGATGATATTATATACACTTGTGATGATATTGAAGATGGTGTGAAAAAAGGTTATATTGAATGGGATGAGGTTTATCCTGAGATGAAGAAAAAATTCTCAGATGAACTGCATAAAAATATTTTTGATGCGATAGATAAAAAAATAATTGATATAACCGATAAGGATGATATAAAGTTTGCCAGAGTACGCAATTTTAGAAATTATGTGCAGTCGTATTTATTTTCAAAAGCAGTGCAAGAATTTATGGATAATTATGATCATATAATGGATGGTACATATGGTTCTAAGGAACTTTTAGGTTGTGAACAGGCATTTGTTGACTATTTAAAAAAGGAGATAACAGGCAAATATTGTTTTTCATGCCATGAGGTTATAGCTTTGGAATTAGTAGGAGATAGGGTTATAAGAACGTTGTTAGATATATTTATTACGGCAGTGGTGGTAAATGAAAGTGATGACCTTGAAAAAACCGCGACATATGCTGGCAAAATTTATAGTTTGATTTCTTCTAATTTTAAGTACATAGCATTATATAATTATGAGGATAATAGTAAGAAAACATTAAAGGAATTAAGCATTTATGATAAAATACATCTGGTTGTTGATTTTGTTTCTGGAATGACAGATTCCTATGCAGTTAATCTTTATAAAGAATTAACCGGAATCAGTATCCCGTATATTAATAATTAAGGCAGGTAAGATATGAAAACAATTTTAGATGCTTTATATAACTTTTTAAATCAACATCCGCCCGTATTGGATATCTATAAAATGCTGGAATGTGCAGGTGATTTATATTTAATTGGAGGAGCTTTAAGAGAGTATAAGGATCAGGGGGATATTAAAGAATTAAGAGATATTGATGTTATTATTGATATTTCTTCAAAAAGCGTCTGGGAAGAGTTTTTACAGAACTATGTGCCTGCGAAAAATTGTTTTGGTGGGTATAAGGTATTATGTGGGAATTTTATTTTTGATGTTTGGATTTTAAATGAAACCTGGGCCTATAGAGAGAAAATTATTTCTTGCAATCCGAAAGAATATGTAAAGCATTTGCCGGAAACGGTTTTTTTAAACCTGGATGCGATTGTTTGTGATGTGAAAAGAAATATCTGGTATGATCAAAAATATCGTGAGGCAATGCAAAACATGGTAATTGATGTGGTCTTGGAAGAAAATCCGCAGATTTTATTGAATATAGTCCGGGCATTTATATTAAAAAAACGCTATACGATGTCATTTTCAGATAAATTGATGTCGATAATTAATGACACAAGAGCATTAAATAAGGATTTTATAGGAAGTCTTATGCAAATTCAAAAGAAACGGTACAAAGAAATTATTATTGAGCAACGAGAGATAGAAGATATACTTGCCTGAGGCATTGTGTATCATCAAAAATCGATAACCCTATAAAAAAGCAAAGGAGAAACATCTTATGAAAAATTTTGATCACATCATCCCCACACGAATAATCTTCGGAAAGGGTACAGAGGCGCAGGTTGGTTCTTTGGTTAAGGAGTACGGTTTCCACAAAGTTCTTCTTCACTATGGCGGAAAAAGCGCGGTAAAGTCGGGGCTTCTTGACCGGGTAAAGGATTCTCTTGCCGGGGCCGGGGTAGATTTTGTGGAGATGGGCGGGGCGCAGGCAAATCCTGTGCTTTCTCTGGTGCGCAAAGGAATTGCCCTGTGTCTGGAGGAAAAGGTTGACCTTATTCTGGCTGTGGGCGGAGGAAGCGCCATCGACTCGGCAAAGGCCATAGGGGATGGCGCAGGCAATCCCGATGTGGATGTGTGGAAGTTTTTTATCCGGGAAGCCGATCCCAAGGCGCACATCCCGGTGGCAGTCATCCTCACCCTGGCGGCTTCCGGCAGTGAGATGAGCCAGTCGGCGGTGCTTACCAATGAGGACGGCGGCTTAAAGCGCGGCTATAACAGCTGGACGCACCAGCCTCTGTTTTCCATTTGCAACCCGGAACTGACCTACACCGTCAGCAAGTTTCAGACAGGCTGCGGCACGGTGGATATTATGATGCACACGCTGGAGCGTTACTTTGGCTGGAGCACGGACAGTTTAATTACGGACAGGCTGGCGGAGGGGCTGTTAAAGGCAGTGATTGAAGCCGGACGCATTGCGGACAGGAATCCGCAGGATTATGAAGCCAGGGCGACGCTGATGTGGGCGGGCAGTCTTTCGCACAATGGTCTGACCGGGCTTGGACGTGACTTCTTCATGCAGGTGCATCAGCTTGAGCATGAACTTTCCGGGATGTATCCGGAGATTGCCCACGGTGCGGGGCTTTCGGCGCTGTTTTGTTCATGGGCAAGGTACGTCTGCCCGGCCTGGCCCGAACGTTTTGCCCAGTATGCGGCGCAGGTATGGCAGATAACTATGGATGAAAATGATCCGATGAAAACGGCTCTGGCAGGAATTGACGCTACAGAGGAGTATTTTAAGAGCCTGGGAATGCCGGTTTCCTTAAAGGAACTGCACGTTGATCCTGCCCGCTTTGAGGAAATGGCAGAGAAGTGCACGAATTTCGGCAAGCGTACCCTGCCGGGAATCCAGGAATTAAAGAAGAAGGATATGGTGGAAATTTACCGGATGGCTTATGAACGATAGCAGTCTGCGTCAGAAAGTTTATCTTCATTATTATTTTCATTATCTTCCGTTATAAGGATTATAGGTAAAAATAACCGTAAAGCAGCACCTCCCCTTTTCATCCTCCCCCACATCAATCGTTCCTCCGTGGAGTTTGGTCAGTTCTCTGGCAATGCTTAAGCCCAGGCCGAAATGCTGTTTATCGCTCCTTGCAGAATCGGCCTGGTAAAAGCGGTCGAAGATGTAGGGGCGATCCTCGGGGGCAATGCCGCAGCCTTCGTCGATAACTTTAAGCTTTATTCTGTGCTTTTTATCGTCGGTTTCGGCGCGTAGAATAATGGATTTTCCGGCAGGGGTGAACTGGCAGGCATTGTCTAAAAGGATCTGGAGGATCTGCCTTATCCTCTGGGTATCACCTTCTATCGGCGGAAGGGAAGTGTCGGGAAGTTCAAGTTTCAGCAAAATTCCTTTTTCCCGGCAGACCGGCTGGAAGGTTTCCAGCAAATCTATTAAAAGCGTATCCATATCGACATTTTCTAACTGAAGCTTCCAGGTCTTTGCATCGGCAGAGGCCAGAAGCAGCATATCGTCAATCAGGCGTGACATACGGACACACTCCCGGTCAAGAAGGGGTAGGAGGGTGTCCTTTTTTTGCTTTGTAGGAAAATGCGTCCCATAAAGCAAAAACTCTCCGGGGGATGCGCACTCCGCGCTCAAGGAATATGGCTGCCCTGGCAGCCGCGCTCCGGCGCAAGAGTCCGGCTCGCCGGACTCTTTGTTCTCAGAGGTCGGGGAGAGGGCAGCCGCAATGCCGGAACGCAGGACAGCTAAGGGTGAGCGCAGTTCGTGGGAGGCGGCAGCGATAAACTGCGCCTGTTTTTTCTGGCTTTCTTCAACGGGGATTAAAGACCACGCGACAAATTTCCGGCTAACCAGCCATAAACCTGCCAGTCCCAGGAAGAATAAAAGTGCAAGGTAAAGCATCGTCCCCCGCAGTGCACGGGAAACGGAGGGAATCCAGGCGATGGCACACAGGCTTTTTACCCCGTGCTTTGTGGGAACGGAGAGAACCATGGCGTAGTAGTTTTCTCCGTGAAATCCCGAGAAAGCCAGCAGGGAAGAGGTGCTGACCGTGGAAGAAACCGGGGCGCGATCCATAAAAACCCCTTCGTTTTCCGCCATTTCCCGCGCCTGCGCAATCAGCCACGCACGGCTGTCCGGCGGCGTCCAGGCACCCGGATAGAGAAACGCCTGTCCGTTCTCCCGGATATGGATGACCAGGTGATAGTCGGCTTCGGTCTGTGCCAGAAAAGCGTGAGAAAAGGCATTGGCGGATAAAAAACGTGAACTTAAAGAATTCCAGATCAGGTGGAACTGTTCAAGCTGTGCATTCTGTGTTTTATGGATGGAGGAGAGAAAGAATAAGAGGATGACAATGAATAAAATCCCCCCGGTAGTCACGGTATAAAGTGCCGTCAGACGTTGTCTTAATCGGTTCATGCTTCTTTCCTCCTGTTTGCGCCGGCCTTAGCGTACAGCACTTTTTTCTTCACCTTCCAGCCGATACCCTACGCCGTGGACAGTAACCAGCTTTACCGGGGCATTTAATGTTTTCAGACGCCGCCGCAGAAAGTAAATATAGTTGTCCAGATTCCCTTCCTCTACTTCAAAGGAACTTCCCCACACATAGGAAAGAATCCTTGTTCGGGGCAGGGTTATCCCGGGATTTTTCATCAGATAGGCCAGCAGGGCAGATTCTTTTTTGGAAAGTGTTAAAACAGCGTCCCCGCAGGTCAGCCTGTGTGTATCCGGTTCAAGGCAGAGTCCAAACGCCGAGAGTTCCGGAGAGGTCTGCAGGTTCTGCGGTCTTCGGGTGACGGCGCGGATGCGGGCCATCAGTTCTTCTACGGCAAATGGCTTGACCAGGTAATCATCGGCTCCTGCGTCGAGCCCGCGGATGCGCTCATTTAACCCGTCAAGTGCTGTAGCCAGAATTACCGGTGTGTTTATCCCCTGGCGGCGCAGTGCTTCTAACACCGTAAGTCCGTCGATTTCCGGCAGCATACGGTCGAGCACAATCGCGTCATACACCTGCTGTTTTGCATAAAAAAGCCCGTCGCTTCCGGTGTGGCAGATATCTGTTTCATAGCCGCCCTGCACCAGGGAAATGTTCAGCAGGCAGCAGAGCTCTTTATCATCTTCTATAATTAATATTCTCATGGCTTCTCCTTATGTTATTTTCCGACGCAGAAAACTTTACCCGCAGAAAACAGAACTGGATCAATGTTCGTTACTGTTCACAGTTCACAGTAACGGATAGATAAAGTATAGCACAGATTTCTCTAAAAAATCTTGAAAAAAAAGGTTCTGCCTTTCAAGTTTTTTAGAGATTCGGCGTGTAAAATAGAGATTACAAAGATTAAGGATGGATTGATTTTCTATCCGCGATAAAAATTGAAGGGAAAGAGCGAAATGAAAAATGTAAAGAAAGTGTCTGCCTGCATCCTCGCTGCGGCACTGACGGCAGAACTTATCTGCGGATGCCAGAAAGGAACGGATACAGCTGTTGGCAGCAGTGTGGTTGGGGAACAGGCAGGGGAGAATGATTCTTCCAAAGAAAATCGTTTTACAGAGAAAAATAATGCAAATTCGGACGGTGACGTTCAAGAGGGAAACACTACAGAGGCCAGGGGACGTTACCGGGAAATGGAGGTGGAGCTTCCAGAGGAGGTGCAGGATCAGAGCCTGGCCGGGTTTTTCCGGGGGAAGGACGATGTATTTGAACTGTACACGGTTGAACGTGATGCTTCTGGTGATGTCGCAGATGCCTTCCGTTACCTTTACCAGGACAGTACATGGGAAAAGGATGAAGCCTGGACAGGAAAGGATTTGCTGGAAGAACACGGGCTGGATATGGAACTTGTGACTTACGGCGCTGACGGCAGATATTACTTAGGGGGAACGGACGAGGACTATCGCTTTCATCTGCTGAAAGTAAATGGTGATAATCAGGGTAACAACGGGACAGAGGAGATTCTTTCGGAACTGTTTTTGCCTGAAGAGGGCAGGGATTACGGGCTGATTCCGCCGAAAATCGAAGTTCTGGAAAATGGAAATCTTCTGGTTTATGATTATTATGAAGTTTATCTCTGCACGCCCTCAGGGGAGCGTCTTTTGACAATGAGTAAGGACTTTTCTGGAACGACCAGTGATGCCCGCGGATTTGGCGATAAGGATTCTTTTACTACTGTGCAGGGGGAACGTCTGGTGCGTTATGATTTAAGCAATGGGCAGATGACGGACATTGCCGGGCTTGAGGAGATTAAAACTTCACATGAAGGGATGAAGTTTTTCGGCGACGGAAACGGGGGTGTCTATGCCGCAGGAGAAACCGGGCTTGCCCACCTGCATGAGGGTGGGACGCTCTGGGAGATCTTAATTGACGGAAGTTTAAACCATATGGGGATGCGCAGCTTAATTCTTGGCTGCTTTCTTGCCGGAAATGAGCAAGATTATTATGGGGTATTTACCTCGACGGACGGAACGGGAATTTCGGTTTTCCATTATATATATGATCCGGATATGCTGGCAGTTCCGCCTTCGTCACTGACCGTTTACAGTCTTAACGACATCTCCACCGTAAGGCAGGCCGCTTCCCAGTTCCAAAGTGAGCATCCAGAAGTGAAGGTGGAACTCAGGACGGCTGTGGAGGACGGGGAGATGGTCAGTGAAGAGGTGATTCAGAGCTTAAACACGGAACTGCTGAGCAAAAAAGGCGCGGATGTATTGATTTTGGACGGGCTTCCCGCAGAGTCTTATGTGGAAAAAGGGATATTGATGGATATCAGCGACCTGGTGGGCGAGATGGAAGAAGAGGGGATTATTTTGGGGAATTTTACCGAAGGATTTAAAAAGAAAGACGGAGCGATTTATCAGGTTCCGTCGAGAATTGCTGTTCCCCTGCTTTTAGGGGAAGCCGAAGTCGTGGATGCCTATGCCAGTTTACAGTCGATGGCTGCCTATGCAGGGGAAAAGCCTTTAGTTGCCACCGAAAATTACGAGAATTTACTGCGGGAAGTTGCCTGTGTGCAGTATACGGAATTATTTTCTGATGGAAAAATCTGTACCCTGGAGGGTTTAACCGAGTATCTGGAAACCGTGAAAACACTGGGAGAATCCAATGGATCGAAAACGATTTTTACCTCTGAAAGTGAGATGGAGGAAAAATGGGTGAGCAATTATGTTGCCCCTAACGGACTCGCAGGAAGCGCAGTGAATTTTGATGCGGGGCGGTGTGCCAGCGGACTGGAATGTCTGGACGATTTTGGGAATTTTTGTATTCCGGCACAGATAAGAAAACAGCACCCGGGGATAGAGATGAAACCGGTGAAAAATCTCTATTTGCCGTCCGGCATGGCAGGGATTAACCGTTCAACACAGAATGCCGAACTGGCACAGGAATTTATCTGCTGTCTGCTCTCTTTCGAGGTGCAGAAGGAAGAACTGTACGACGGGTTTCCGGTGAATAAGGAAGCACTTGCGGCATTGACCGAAAAAGAAGCGAACATCTCAACAAGCGTTAGTTGGAAAGGTTCGGATGGGAAAGATTATGTACTGCATGCCGAGTGGCCGGAAAAGGCTGCCCGCGAAGAACTTGCCGAACAGATGAAAGCACTTACGGTTCCTGTTCTGGTGGATGAAACTGTGATGAAGATGATTGTGGAAGGTTCAAAGGATTATCTGGAAGACAAAGAAAGCGCCGGCCAGGCGGCGGAAAAGATTTTCAGAAAGCTGTCGGTTTACCTTGCCGAGTAAGCGAAGCCGTGCAGAAAACGGTTCTTTGGTTCTGCCGGATAAGCGGATAAAGAGGCGCAGGATCATTCCCTGGCTTTTCCTTGCGCCAAGTCTGCTTGGCGTTATCTGGTTTTCGGTAGTTTCTTTTCTGGATGTTGTAAAACGTTCGTTTCAGGATGCCATGGGAGGGGCGTTTGTGGGGCTTGATAATTACCGGACTGTGCTGGATAATCCACCGTTTCGGCTGGCGGCAGGGAATACGGCGCATTTCCTTGCCGTGTGCATCCCTCTGCTGATGAGCCTGTCTTTTTTTGCGGCGCTTCTCTTATCCGCGGGGGCAGCAAGGGCAGAAAAGACAGGGAGCATGGGAGGCAGCAGAATTTATACATTATTTCGTACAACCCTTGTCCTTCCTATGACGGTTCCGGCGGCAAGCATGGTTCTTGTGTGGAGGATCTTTTTATGCCCGGAGGGGGTGCTTAACCAGCTTCTGACCAGGGTGAGCGGGCAGAACTGGGACATAGACTGGGCATTTTCTTCCCGGGCCTTTCCGGTTCTTATCGTTACCTATCTCTGGAAGCACATGGGTTATGCCATGGTTTTATGGCTTGCCGGTCTTGGGGCAATCCCGCGGGAACTTTATGAGGCGGCGAAGATGGATGGGGCGGGGGCAGCGGCAAGTTTGCTTTTTATTACCCTGCCCGGTCTGCGGGGAAGTTTTGGACTGGTGGGAACCGTTGTTTTGGTGAACGCTTTTCGGGTTTACCGGGAAGCCTATCTTCTGGCAGGCTCTTACCCGGATTCCTCGATTTATCTGCTTCCTCATCTTTTTGCACACTGGTTTTTGCAGTTGGATATTCAGAAAATGACAGCCGCCGCCGTCCTGTTAGTAGTAAGCTTTTTAACGCCGGTTTTGCTGGTGCAGGGGTTAAAGTTTATTTTTCGTTACTGTGAACGTGGGAACAGGAACTATTTTCCATAAACGGGCGAAAAATCGCAGAAATGGAGAGAAGGCATCGTGAAAAAGAAAGCACACAGCATTACGATAATTTTATGGATGATTTGTCTTTTGGTCTGGATTCCCTTTCTTCTTATGGCGGGTGCCGCACTGATGCCGGAGGATGAACTTTACTGGCGTTATCTGTCGGTTCTGGGTCTTGGAAAGGAACGGGTGCGGGCAGCGCTTCTTCCCTCCTACCTTTCCGGCAATGCGCTTGCTGAACTTTTGTTTCGCTCTCCCGGATTTTTTGTGATGTTCTGGAACTCCTGCATCCAGGTTTTTCCGATGCTTCTGGGACAGCTCATCATTGGCGCACCGGCGGCCTGGGCATTTGCCCGTTTTGATTTTGCGGGAAAACGCTGGCTGTTTGGGCTGTATATTCTCCTGATGGTTCTTCCCTTTCAGATAATGCAGGTGTCCAATTATCTGGTGCTTGACCGGATGGGGCTGTTAAATTCGCATCTGGCGCTGATTGTACCGGGAATCTGGGCAACCTTTCCTGTATTTATCATGGAAAAATCCTTTGAACAGGTGCCGGAGGTTCTGATCGAAGCTGCCCGCTTAGACGGCGCGGGAGATGTTTACACGTTCCTGCACATTGGACTGCCGCTGGGCTATCCGGGAATCGTCACGGCGCTGATGTTAAGTTTTATTGATGGGTGGAACAGCCTGGAACAGCCCATTACTTATTTAAAAGATAAACGTCTGTGGCCTGTTTCCTTATACCTTATGGATATTGCTAAGGATAAGGCGTCCGTGGCATTTGCCGCCGCACTGGTCTGCTGCATCCTTCCGGTGCTGGTGTATGTCAATGTCTGGGAGGAATTAGAGCAGGGAGCGGCAATGGCAGGGATAAAGCAGTAGGAAGAGGATGAAAGGAGGAGAGAAAAGGGATGATAAAAAGCAGGGTGCCGGTGAAACGATGGCTTTTATCCGGCTTTTTTTTGTTTATGCTGGCGTGCACGGGGATTTCACGGATCTATGACAGCATGGCTGTTCCTAAGGTGAAGACGAGTGAAACCAGGCGAAAGGCGGTGGAAACCTTTATCGAGGGAAGCGGAATTGTAAAGGTGAAGGAAAAGGAGATTTATCCGGTTTTTGCGGGGCTTCGCATCGGGCAGGTGGCTGTGGTATCGGGGGGAGAAGTGCAGGAAGGGGATGTGTTGTTTTGCTATAATGAGGCGTCGATGGCAGAGATGGAGGAAGGTCTGCGGGAAGAGATAGCGGCGATTGATTTAACGATAAGCAAGGAACAGATCGCGCAGGAAACTTATCCGGGAATAAGCCAGACGGAGCTTGCCCGGAGGGAGTTTGAACTTGCCCGGGAGGAACTCGAAGAGGAAAGGGCAGCATTAGAGGAAGAACAAAAAAAGCATGAAGAGGAATTAAATCGTCTTTCGCAGGACTATGAAGAGGGACTTTCCCGTTTAAATGATGATTTATGGCAGCAGCAGGATCGGGAATGGGAGAGAGCGAAGCAGGAACTGGAAAATGCCAGGAGTTCACGGGACAGGGAACTGCGGGCCGCCAGAAGAACGGTGGAGGAACGAACCGAAGAACTGGACAGAGCCGAAGGCGGGGATGAGGAGGATTACTGGAAGCTGGAGCGGGAACTGCTGGGGGCGAGGGAGGATCTTGAAGCCCTGCAGGCGGCATGGAAGACCCAGATAGAGGCGATAGAGGCACAGATGGAGCTGCTGGAAGATCAGGAGGAGCGGCTTCATGCGGGGAGAACCCAGGAACAGGAGGGAAAGAGGGAAAGCTATGAGGAGGCCGTGCGCCGGGAAGACGAGAAGATGGAAGAGCGGCAGAAGGAAACAAAGGCATTTGAACGTGCATTGGAAAAGGCGGAGTGGGAACTGTCCGTGGCACAGGAGCAGGATATGGCGGCATTGCTGACGGTGGAGCAGCAAAGACGATTGGCGGCGCTGACCATCCGCGGGATGGAACTGGAAAAAAAGAAAAAATACAGGCAGTTAAACCGTCTGCTGGAATTAAAACAAACCCAGGGCACCGTTTTTGCCCGGGAGGCCGGGATTGTGGCCGAGGTGGAACTGACTGCAGGAAAAACGGCTTCCGGTGAAGAAATCTTATCCCTGGCCGTGGGAGAAAACCAGTTTGAGGCAGGGTTTGATAAGGAGGAACAAAAGCTTGTAAAAGGAGATAGGATAGAGATTTCCATTCCGGGAACATCCAGGAAAAAGGAAGCCGTGGTTGAGCGGATGAACCTGATGGGGGATGAGGGAGTATTTCAGGCGGATTTAGGGGATTTGGAACTGACGCCCGGGAGCGTGGCTTCCTATAGCTGCATAAAACAGACCGACATCTTTTCCATGGTTATTCCCTTAGAGGGGCTGCGCAAGGATAATAAGGGCTATTACTGCCTGGTGGCAAGGGTTCGTCCGGCGATTTTGGGCGAGGAATTCCGTGCAGAGCGGGTTAATGTAGAACTTTTATACCAGGGAAGCCAGGAAGCAGCGATTGAAGGAAGTATTTTTTCCGGGGACAGGGTGATTATCGGAGAGAATAAAACCATCGGCGAAGGTGTGCGGGTTCGCCCGGTGGATCGGTTTTAGGAGGAAAATAAGCTGCTGTGAACAGTAATGAGATTAAGGCGGGATCTGATGAAGATAATAAAGAGAACAGGAAAAAAGATGGTGAAAAAGAAGCGCCTGATGGTCTGGCTCGTTATTGCGGCTGCAGTTTTCGTAACGGGAACTGCGGCTTTTTGGCATTGGATAGGTCAGCCCTGCGTTTTTCGGGAAGACGTAAGGGGAAAGGGAATTTATGTGGAGGATATAAAGCGTTTAGAAGAGGAGGAAAAGGATGGGGCAATGGGGATTTTGCGGATAGCGGGGTGGAGAACAGAAAAGGAACAGAGTGTTTTTTCCGTAAGCACAGGGCGGAAGGAAAGGGCAGAGGTGATTGGCGTGTATGGGCCGATGGAACTTATGGAGGACAGAAAAGGGCAGATTGGGCGGCTGGGGCTGGATGTGGAAGGTGAATACTGTGTGCTTAGTGAGAAACTGGCCAGGGATTTATTTGGAAGTACGGATATTTTAGGGGAATGGGTCGGCATGGGGAAGAGAAAATTTTTGGTCGTCGGGGTGACAAAGAAGGAAGAAACGGTCTTATGGATACCGATCGGGGAAGGAGAGGTGGAAATGTTTGCCGTGGAGATGGATTCAAGGTTGAGAAACGGCGCGGCGAGGGTGCGTGAGATTGTCACAAACATCACAAACACGGGACAGCCGTAATCAGAGGAAATTTGGCGATGTTCACGGAGTTTTGCCCGTTGCTGTGAATGTGTGAACAGTAAAAAACGTAGGATCGGTAACAATTTTTTTAAGAAAGATAGTGTAACTTTACCTGGGGAATTTTAAAAAATAAAAAAATAAGACGACATC
>CAMNRM010000013.1 GCA_946553025.1 uncultured Clostridium sp. | reverse complement strand
CAAAACCGTGGGATTCCATGGTTTCTTAGTGTTACAAACTTTTAACTCACAAGTACCTCAAAAGGATTTAAAAAAAATAGGACGTTACATCATGGAAAACAGAGCAGATATATTGGCTGCTTGGTTTGATTATTTTAACCAAATGTAAAGGTATTTCCAGGTTCATCAATTGTGCAGGAAAAAATATTTGCTAAATGTGAAATAAATGGCTGGACAGAAGGCATAAGAACAACAAATAACCGCTGCAAAAGGAAAACCATTAACCATAGAAATCCATTGACAGATGTATATACAATAGTATATACTAAAAAGAAAAAGGAGATGGTTTTGTGCAGGCAACTATTCAAAAATGGGGAAATTCCCAGGGGATAAGAATACCAAAAGCTTTTCTTGAAGCATTGGGTATGATGGAGAATGATGTTGTAGAATTAAACCGGGTAAATGATAATCTGGTGATTACCAAGGTAAAGGAGAAAAAAGAACTTACAATCGATGATATCTTCCAGGGCTATGACGGAGAATATACACCCGAAGCATTCGACTGGGGACTGCCTGTGGGAAGGGAAGTGTGGTAATGTATCATCCCAAACAAGGCGATATCGTATTTTTAGATTTTAGTCCTCAATCCGGTCACGAACAGGGAGGAAGGCGACCAGGGATCATTATCAGTAACGAGCAGTTTTTCATAAGAACAAAATTTGCTGTTGTATGTCCTATTACGAATACTAATAACAAATTTCCTCTGCACATCCCATTAGACAATCGAACGAAAACAACCGGAGTAATCTTAACAGAACATATGAAATGCCTGGACGTCACAAGCCGAAATATCCAGTTTGTGGAAAAACTGCCGAAAGATCTGCTGGATAAAACACTAGCCTATATAAAAGCATTTTTTTAAGAATCAAAAACCTAAAAACCCAAAAATCCAAAACAAAAAAACCCCCAGCCGCAATCCTAAGCAGCCGGAGGTTTTTTCTGTATTCCTTTTCTTTTCCAGATTTCTTTTCCAGTTCTCTATTCTTTTTTCTCTTCTCTTTCCTCTAACGCCCTTCTGTCAGCCGCTAAGCCTCATTCCTGATAATCCCCCCGGTCGCCTTCCTCCGGCAAAAAAATCAATCCTTCAGCTTAAATTTTGCCACCAGTTCCCGCAGCATTACGGCCTGCCCGGACAGCTGTTCGCTGGCGGCGGCGCTTTGTTCGGCTGTGGCTACATTGGTCTGGACAACGGTGGAAATCTGGTCGATTCCGTGGGTAATTTCCGCTGCATTGGCGTCCTGTTCCCTGGTATAATTGGCGATGCCGTCAATCAGCTTATTCATCTCATCTGCATGTTCCACAACCTTTAAGATAGAATCTGCGGTTTCCTGGGCTGCCAGCACACCTTCGTTCATGGACTCCACCGTCTGGCTCAGAAGAAGCGTAGTTTCCTGGGCTGCTGCAGAGGACTTTCCTGCCAGAGCACGGACTTCGTCGGCAACCACAGCAAAGCCTTTTCCGGCAGTTCCTGCCCTTGCGGCTTCCACGGCGGCATTCAGCGCCAGGATATTCGTCTGGAAGGCAATATCTTCAATTGTCTTGACAATCTTGTGAATTTCCGTCGATTTATCGCTGATTCTCTGGATAACCTCCGTCATATTCTGCATCTTTTCATTGCTTGAGAGCAGCCCGCTCTTTACTTCCTTAGAAATACGGCTGGCTTCCTGCGCACCCTTGGTAATATTATGCACACTGTCGGATACCGCGCCGATATGCTTAGCCAGGGTTTCCACCTCGGCCGCCTGCTCGGTGGAGCCCTGGGACAGGGTCATCGCACCGCCGGAAACCTGCTGCGCACCGGCAGCGACATCCCGGGAGGCCGCCTGCAGCTGACCCATCGTGCCGTTTAACGCCCGCGATATTTCTTCCAGGGCAATCTTAATCTTTTCAAACTCGCCGGTGTACTGATGCTCTAAAGTAAATGCCAGATTTCCCCCGGCAATCTCCCGCAGTTTTTCGGAAATCTCCTGAATATACTCCACATAGTCCTTGAGCCGAAGCGTAACCTGGTTAAAGTCATCTGCCAGCACGCCAAGTTCATCTCTGGAATGGTAGTGAATGGACTGATCCAGTTCTCCCTGGGCAATCCGGGTAGCCACCAGGCTTAATTCTTTAACCGGGCGGCCAATTACACGCCGAACCTGAATGACCACCAGAAGAATCAGAACCAGCACTGCAAAAACAGCCACCGAAAGCATCGTTGCCGTCAGCTGTCCAAGTTCCCTTAAAACCTCCGACCGGGAAACATAGGCAACTGCCATCCAGTCACTACCCGGAACATTTTCTACCTGAATATAGGTATTTTCATAAAGGGACAACCCTGTCTTTCCTGCGCCGATCTGCTGGTTGGCGTAAGCGTACATCCCCTCGCTAATCTCATTCAGACTCTGCCCGGTAAGTTCAGGGTCACGATGACCGATAATCGTACCGGTTCGGGTATCCACCAAAAAGATACCGCCCGTATCCTCTATCTGCACCGTACTGACGATTTTAGAAATAGAGTCCAGGTACACATCCGCCGCGGCAACTCCGCGCACAGCGCCGCTCCTGCTTTTGAGCACACCGGAAGCCCCCACCACATAGGACTGGCTGTCCTCGTCAAAATACACGTCGCCCAGAATAAATGCGTCCGATTTCAATCCGTCCTGATACCAGCTTTTTGCTGTAGAATCAAACTCCGGCCCGGGCACAAAGGAAGCATGGTACAGCGAACCGTCCGTAAGCGCCACATACAGTCCGGCAGGATAAGCATCATTCTTATCCACGGTATGACGGATATAGTCCATCATGGCATCAATATCCATATCCTCATATTCAATGGTATCTCTCTGCGTTTCCAGCATGGTCAGTGTACTGTTCATCCATGCCCTGGTTTCCTGCAGTGTCCGGTCGGTCGTAGTCTGCAGCAAATCCTCACTCTTTTCCAGCAATGTATGGGACATTTTACTATATACCACCGCAAATAAAATAGCCACGGCAATCACAACACTCACAACAATCGCTGAAGCTAACTTCCCTGTTATCCCCCAGCCTTTTCTGGACACTCGTCCCCGCCTGCCCTCTTCTTTACTCTGCTTCATTGCCATACTCTCCTAAACATCACAGAAAATTTGTTCCTGTTTTCATCTACAGAAGCAAAAATTTCCTGTTAAAATCTGCCATCCTGTAATGGCACACAAAACCGGGGCAAATCTGTTCTTATCCCACAGCTTTACCCCGGTTTTACCAGGCACTCACGGCACAAATCACTTTACCTTTATTCCCAAGTACCCTGTAATGCACTGCACAAATTCCAAAGAATCCACACTGCCTTAATTTATGCTTCTCTTCACATACGTCGTATGCAGCAGATGATGCGCCTTCTTGCTTCCCGGTTCGCCCAGGTAGGTCGCATACAGTTCCTTAATCGCCGGATTCTCATGGGACTTACGGATCGGGTTGTTCTTATCCAGATCGTAAAGCACCTTTGCCCGCAGTGCACGGATATCCTCGGTATTTCTTACATGCCCTGGCTGCTGTGGCTGTCCGCCGCCGTTGACACATCCGCCCGGACATCCCATAATTTCAATAAAGTGATAGTCGGCTTCCCCGTTCTTCACCATATTCAAAAGCTTTCTCGCATTGCCAAGACCGGAAGCTACGGCAACCTTAACATCCATTCCCGCTACCTTGTAGGTTGCCTCCTTAATTCCTTCTGTACCTCTGACATCCACAAAATCAACATCGGCAAGCTCTTCGCCGGTCAGCGTTTCCACTGCGGTTCTTAAGGCTGCTTCCATAACGCCGCCCGTTGCGCCAAAGATTACGCCGGCACCCGTTGCCAGTCCTAACGGCTCGTCAAACTTCTCTTCCGGCAGTTCTCTGAATTTAAGGCCAACCTTCTTAATCATCCGCGCCAGTTCTCTGGTCGTCATGGAATAATCCACGTCGGGATAGCCTGCGCCGTCCTCGTCTGCACGTCCAATTTCAAACTTCTTCGCCGTACACGGCATTACCGATACGGATACGATATCCTTCGGGTCAATGCCGGCCTTCTCCGCATAATAGCTCTTTGCAATCGCGCCGAACATCTGCTGCGGCGACTTGCAGGAAGAAAGGTTTTCGGTCATATCCGGGAAATAATGCTCACAGTATTTTACCCAGCCCGGAGAACAGGAGGTAATCAGCGGAAGTACGCCGTTATTCTGTACGCGGTGGATAAATTCATGTGCCTCTTCCATAATGGTTAAGTCCGCACTGAAATCCGTGTCAAATACTTTATCAAATCCAATCCGGCGCAGGGCGGCTGCCATCTTGCCCTCGACATCCGTTCCGATCGGATAGCCAAACTCTTCGCCTAAGCCTGCACGAACTGCCGGTGCCGTCTGTACGATCACATGCTTGGACGGATCGTGGATGGCTGCCAGTACATCGTCGATACAGGATTTTTCGGTCAATGCCCCGGTAGGACATACAGCGATACACTGTCCGCAGGATACGCAGGACGTTTCGCCCAGGCCCATCTCAAACGCAGAACCGATATTCGTGTGGAACCCGCGCTCGTTTGCCCCGATGACACCGATACCCTGTACATTCTCGCAGACCGCTACGCAGCGGCGGCAGAGGATACACTTGGAGTTGTCGCGCAGCATGTGTGCTGCGGAATCATCGATACAGGAAGGCGTCTTATCGCCGTCGTAGTAGCCTTCATCATCCACGCCAAGTTCTCTGGCAAGCTGCTGTAATTCGCAGTTTCCGCTTCTTACGCAGGATAAGCACTTCCGATCATGGTTCGACAGTAAAAGCTGAAGGGTTTTCTTGCGGGAATCGAGTACCTTAGGTGTATTCGTCCACACTTCCATACCCTCAGCAACCGGGTATACGCAGGAGGCCACCAGGCTTCTTGCCCCCTTAACCTCAACTACACAGATACGGCAGGCACCGATTTCATTGATTTCCTTTAAAAAGCACAGGGTAGGAATTTCAATGTGGGCAAGTCTTGCTGCTTCGAGGATCGTAGAACCCTTCGGCGCAGAAACTTCCATGCCGTTGATTTTTAATGTAACATTTTCCATTTGTTCTTTCCTCCCTTATTTCTTCACGATAGCGCCAAACTTACATTTTTCCATACAAGCGCCGCACTTCACGCACTTCTCAGCATCAATAATATGCGGGTTCTTCACCGAACCGATAATTGCGCCTGCCGGACAATTCCTTGCACACAATGTACAGCCGCGGCACTTATCCCGATCAATAACATAGGAAAGAAGGGACTTACAAACACCAGCCGGACATCTCTTCTCTTTAATATGTGCCTCGTACTCGTCGCGGAAATAGCGAAGCGTGGAAAGCACGGGGTTCGGCGCTGTCTGGCCAAGACCGCAGAGGGAATTGTTCTTAATATAGTAGCAAAGCTCTTCGAGCTTATCCAAATCTTCCATCGTCGCCTGACCCTTGGTGATCTTCGTTAAGATCTCTAACATACGGCGCGTGCCGACACGACATGGCGTACACTTACCGCAGGACTCTTCCACCGTAAACTCTAAGAAGAACTTGGCGATATCGACCATACAGTCGTCCTCGTCCATAACAATCAGACCGCCGGAACCCATCATGGAGCCGATGGCAATCAGGTTATCATAGTCAATCGGAATATCAAAATGCTCTGCCGGGATACATCCGCCGGACGGGCCGCCCGTCTGTGCCGCCTTAAACTTCTTGCCGTTGGGGATGCCGCCGCCGATCTCTTCGATAACTTCGCGCAGGGTGGTTCCCATCGGAATCTCTACCAGACCGGTATTATGAATCTTGCCGCCTAAGGCAAATACCTTGGTTCCCTTGGATTTTTCGGTTCCCATCGAAGCGAACCAGTCCGCGCCGTTTAAGATAATCTGCGGAATATTCGCATAGGTTTCCACGTTATTTAAGATGGTTGGCTTGCCAAACAGACCTTTCTGTGCCGGGAACGGAGGACGTGGACGAGGCTCGCCTCTCTTGCCTTCGATGGAGGTCATCAGGGCTGTTTCCTCACCGCACACAAACGCACCAGCGCCAAGACGCAGGTCAATATCAAAATCAAAACCGGTTCCGAAAATATCTTTTCCTAATAAATTATACTCTCTCGCCTGCTCAATCGCAATCTTTAAGCGGTCAACGGCAATCGGGTACTCTGCACGAACGTAGATATAACCCTGACTTGCGCCAATCGCATAACCGGCAATCGCCATCGCTTCCAGTACAACGTGGGGATCGCCTTCCAGTACGGAACGGTCCATAAATGCACCCGGGTCACCCTCGTCGGCATTACAGCAGACATACTTCTGATCGGCGTCGTTCTGCTTTGCCAGCTTCCACTTTAAGCCGGTCGGGAAGCCGCCGCCCCCTCTTCCGCGCAGGCCGGAATCCAAAAGAACCTGGATAACATCGTCCGGGGTCATCTCGGTTAAAACCTTGCCCAATGCCTCGTAACCGCCGGTTCCTATGTACTCGTCAATCACTTCCGGGTTAATCACACCGCAGTTTCTTAACGCTACACGGTGCTGCTTCTTATAGAAATCGGTATCAATAAGCGCCTTAACGCCGCCGCTGGTTACGGTTTCATCGTAGAGAAGCCGGGTAACCACACGTCCCTTTAACAGGTGTTCGGAAACGATCTCCGGGATATCCTCCACCTTAACCATGGAGTAAAAGCTTGCATCCGGGTAAACAATCATAATCGGGCCAAGTGCACAAAGACCGTGGCATCCGGTCTGGATAACCGCCACCTCGTCCTGCAGGCCCTGCTTTTCAATCTCATCTTTTAATCTTTCAATAATCTGTGGGCTTCCAGAGGAAGTACATCCGGTTCCGCCGCAGACCAATACATGTGAACGATACATAATAGTCTTCCTCCTTATTTCATATCGGTAGAACTAAGGGTATACTCTTCTACCACGTGTCCGCCGATCAGATGACGGTTTACTACTTCAACAGCCTTCTCCGCGTCCATACGGATATAGGTCACCTTCGGCTCGCCCGGAACCATAACCTCAACGATGGGTTCAAACTGGCATAAGCCGATGCAGCCCGTCTGGGTAACGGCTACCTTGTCCGTCAGACCTCTTTCCTGTACTTCCTGAGAAAGCTTGGTCAGAACCGGCCTTGCGCCCGCGGCGATTCCACAGGTAGCCATACCCACAACAACTCTGGTATGGTTGTGATCCTCCGCCCGCAGACCAACCTGGTTCTGCATCTTTTCCCGAATTGCCTTTAATTCAGCAAGACTTTTCATGTTTTTCCTCCAATCTGTGCGCGTGTGCCTGCACGCTTTCCCAAATGCTGCCGTAAACCTTTGGCAGCACAGAAAAAATCACAGCACCACGCCTTGATCCACTTCACTTTTATTTTCTGTCAAAAACTCCATAATGTACTGGGAAACTTCCGGCTCCGAAAAAGGAACCCCTTCCAGTATCTCCCTTAATTCCCTGGTATCCAATGTAAATTCCCGGTCATCCACCCGGTAAGTATACACAAAGTCCGTTTCCGGATGGTAAACGACTAAGGTATGTATGGTACTGCTGATATCGCCCAAGGGCATCCGGTCAATATGGGACAGCCCGAACACCGCCGTCACCGTCGTCCCTTTTCCCACTTCGGAGGCAATGGAAAAGCTTCCCCCTGTGCTCTCCGCCGCATACTTGTAAAAAGGAATCCCAAGTCCGACCTTTCTCGTCGTCCTCGTGGTAAAAAACGGATCAGTCACCTGCTCGACCTGCTCTTTCGTCATCCCGCACCCGTCGTCCTCAATCTGAATCGTCAGGGTATCGGACTCGTGATCTGCCGTCACCCGGATATGTACCAGCTTAGCCCCTGCCCGCGTGGAATTTTCCGTTACATCCAATACATTCAGGGAAAGTTCCGGCATCATCCTTAATTATACTTTGCCAGAATCCCGGGAATATCTTCCGGCACCAGACGACCGTACACTTCTCCGTTAATCATCATAACCGGAGCAAGCCCGCAGGCGCCCACACACCGGCAGGAATCCAGGGAAAACTTACCATCCGGCGTACATTCCCCGTTTGTAATTCCCAGCAACTCTTCCAGCTTGGAGAAAATATTTCCAGAGCCCTTAACATAACATGCCGTGCCCAGACAGACGGAAATCTTATACTTTCCTTTCGGCTGAAGGGCAAACTGTGCGTAGAAGGTCGCCACACCATAAATTTTCTCCAGTGGGATTCCCGTTTCATCGGAAATCATGGTCTGCACCTCTATCGGCAGATACCCGTAAATATCCTGGGCCTTCTGCATAATCGGCATCAGGGCGCCCTGTGTGTCCTTGAGCTCAAGAATAACTTTTTTTAAAGCCTCCTCCTGCTCCTTCGTCCCGGAAAACGGAACTGTTTGTTTTTTGCAAGCCATTAATAAAACCTCCTTAAGTGAATTGACATTAGAAAAAAGCCGTCGGCGGCTATTCTTTGTGCAATGTATTTTCATTCTAACATGGAACGTCAAAAAAAGCTACATATTTTCAAAATTTGCACAAAAAATAAAAACTATTTTTAGCAGAATATGAACAAGCTACCGAATTTATCCATTTTTCCGGCATTTTTTCCTCTTCCTGAATTTTTTATTGAATTTATCCATTTGTGAAAAAACTAACGCAAAATTCTTGTTGATTATTAACAATTTCAATGGTATCTTAGTAGTATACAATGCATTAGTTTAAGGAAGGAGAACGAGTTATGACCGTAAAGGATGTAAAGGATGTATTAAAAGCCCGTGTGCTTACTGGAGAAGATTTATTAGATCAGGAGGTTCGTTCTGCCTGCGGTTCCGATATGATGAGCGACGTCCTGGCATTTTCCAAAGATCACTCTGTACTTCTCACCGGACTGTGTAATCCCCAGGTTATCCGAACCGCGGAAATGTTAGATATCGTCTGCCTGATCTTCGTCCGCGGGAAAAAACCGGATGATTCCATTATCGAAATGGCAAAGGATCGCGATCTCGTTGTTCTGGCAACAGGACACCGCATGTTTTCCGCCTGCGGTATGCTCTATTCTGCCGGGCTGAGAGGAGGTGCCATTTAAAATGGAAGCCATTTGTTTAACCTATGACATTTCCCCGGACGATTTTACCCGCGCCGGTGAAGCCAGCAGCGACGTGAAAAAGAAGCTGAAGCAGATGGGCGTAGGCCCCGAAGCTATCCGCAAGGTCGCTATCGCCATGTACGAAGGCGAAATCAACATGGTCATTCATGCCAACGGCGGTGAAATCCGGGTGGAAATCACGCCCGAAAAAATTGTCATGATCTTAGACGACGTAGGCCCGGGAATCCCCGATGTGGATCTGGCCATGCAGGCCGGCTACTCCACCGCCCCCGACGAAGTCCGTTCCTTAGGCTTTGGCGCAGGCATGGGCCTTCCCAATATGAAAAAATACACCGACGAAATGGAGGTTGAAACCCATCTCGGCGTAGGTACAAAAATAACGATGGTGGTGAATATTTAATGGATAAATTTTATCATTCTGTCCGCTTAGACCCCGCTTTATGCAAGGGCTGCATCAACTGCATCAAGCGCTGTCCGACGGAGGCAATCCGGGTGCGGAACGGAAAAGCCCAGATAAACAGCAAATTCTGCATCGACTGCGGAGAATGTATCCGGGTCTGCCCGCACCATGCCAAATACGCAATCTATGACAAGCTGGAGGAGATGAAAAAATACGAATACACCGTAGCCCTCCCCGCCCCCAGCCTGTACAGCCAGTTTAATAACCTTGAGGATGTCAATATCGTCTTAAACGCCCTGCTGCTTATGGGATTTGACGATGTATTTGAAGTAAGCGCCGGCGCAGAGCTGGCCTCGGAGGCGACAAGGGCCTATATGACGGAGCACAAAGATCAGTTCCCGATTATCAGCACCGCCTGCCCCTCCGTCGTCCGCTTAATCCGCGTGCGCTTCCCCAACCTGATTTCCCACATGCTCCCCCTAAACCCGCCGATAGAGATTGCTGCCATGCTGGCGGCAAAAAAGGCACTGAAAAAAACCGGGCTTCCCAGGGAGAAAATCGGCATCTTCTTTATCTCCCCCTGCCCGTCCAAGGTCACTTATGTACGCGCCCCTTTGGGCAATGAGCACAGCGAGGTAGACGCCGTCCTTGCAATAAAGGACGTTTATCCCCAGCTTCTCTCCCGCATGAAGGCGGTGGGAAATGACTACCCCGAAATCGGGACATCCGGGAAAATCGGCATCAGCTGGGGAAGAAGCGGCGGTGAATCGAGCGGACTCCTCTCCGAAAGCTATCTGGCAGCTGATGGAATTGAGAATGTTATCCGGGTGCTGGAGGACTTGGAAGATCAGAAGTTTACCAACCTGGAATTTGTCGAGCTCAATGCGTGCAACGGGGGCTGTGTCGGCGGCATCTTAGCCGTGGAAAATCCCTATGTGGCAGAAGTGAAATTAAAACGGCTGCGAAGATACATGCCGGTAGCCCGAACCCATATGAGCCAGGAAGCCGAGAATGTTATCCCATGGACGACCGGGGTGCAGTTTGAACCGGTATTCCGCCTGGGCAATACCATGATGGAGAGTTTTTCGCGGCTGAACCAGGTGGAACGCCTGTGCAAAAAACTTCCGGGGCTGGACTGCGGATCGTGCGGTGCACCTACCTGCAAGGCATTGGCGGAAGATATCGTGCGGGGAGATGCACAGGAAACGGACTGCGTGTATTACCTCAGGGAAAATCTTCATAAATTATCGGAGGAAGTATCGATACTGGCGGATGATTTAGCCAGCGGGGATACGGACGGGAAAGAAACACTGCGGCTGCTGAAGGAATATATTCAGAGGATATCCAGCGAAATGAGTGTTTTAGATCGAAAGGAGGATGAAACACAATGACGGTTCAGGAACTGGCAGACAGCGGCTTATTTGCGCTGGAAAATGAGGGAGATGAGATGGATCGGGAAATCACAAAATGCTTTTGCTGTGATTTACTGAGTGTAGCTATGGGCAGGGCTCCTGCGGGCTGTGCCTGGGTGACGGTGATGGGAAATATGAATACTTTGGCTGTGGCTTCTTTGGCGGACGCGGCCTGTGTCATTATGGCGGAGGGCGTTCCTTTAGATGCTGTAGCGGCAAATAAGGCGAAAATGCAGGGGATTACGGTCTTTAAGACAGAACTTCCGATTTTTGAAGCCGCCCTGGCGGTGCATGAGAGGCTTTCGTTATGATCAATCTCAGCTATGATCTTCACCTTCATTCCTGCCTTTCCCCCTGCGGGGATAATGATATGACCCCGGCAAATATCGTGGGGATGGCGGCGATATTAGGGCTGGATGTCATTGCCGTGACGGATCATAATTCCTGCAAAAACTGTCCGGCGGTTTTGGCGGCGGCGAAGGAATACGGCGTCCTGGCGGTGCCGGGGATGGAGATTAATACTTCCGAGGAAGTTCACGCCGTCTGCCTGTTTCCCCGGCTGGAAGCAGCGATGGATTTTGATCGGCTGGTTGAAGAAAAACTAATGGCATTTCCGAATAAGGAGGAGATTTTCGGGCAGCAGCTGATTTATGATTCAGACGATCATATCTGCGGGAAGTTTCCGAATTTATTAATCAACGCAACGGAGATTTCCTTTGACGGGCTTTGGGAACTGGTGCGGACGTTTGATGGGGTGATGTTTCCGGCGCATGTAGATAAGACGGCAAACAGCCTGATTGCCAATTTAGGCTTTATTCCGCCGGACAGCCAGTTTGTCACGGCAGAGGTGAAGGATTTAAAGAAACTCCACGGGCTGAAAAAGGATCATCCCTATCTGGAAGGGTGCAGGATTATCAGCAATTCCGATGCCCACTACTTAGAACACATCCACGAACCGGGGCTTACGCTTCCGGTGGAGGAAAAAACGGCGGAGGGTGTTGTCCGGGCACTGCTTAACCCTCCGGTTTACAAGTAAAATAATTCGCCAATATTCGCCAAAAACAGCCACACCAGAACATAGAAATTTACGTTTCTGGTGCGGCTGCTTTTTGTTCAACTGCTTTTTAATTTTACTGCTTTATAGATTACTGCCTTTTATTTTATCCCTTTTTATTCTGTTTCAGTTTGGAATAATGCATTTCTTTATTCTGCTCCAATACCGGATTCACTCTCCGAAGCGCTCTGTCCGGCAATGCGTCCGAAGACTACGGTATCGGTCAGTGCATTTCCGCCCAGACGGTTGCTTCCGTGGATTCCTCCGGTGACTTCACCTGCGGCAAAGAGGTTCGGAATAACTTCGCCGTCTTTATTGATAACCTGAGTCTGTGCGTTAATCTTAACGCCGCCCATGGTGTGATGTACGGTTGGAACACGCTCGGCTGCAAAGTATGGCGGGTCATTTATACCGTCATTTTCTTTGCCGGAATCGGTGAATAAAGTTCTGCCGAATTCATCTTCCTGCCCTTCCAGATCGCCGCCCAGGCAGTGACGGTTGTACTCTTCCACTGCGGCTGTCAGGTTCTCTGCGGGAACGCCAATCTTTTCTGCCAGTTCTTCTAAGGTATCTGCCTTATACGCACGGCCGTCGGCTACCAGGCTGTTCATGGTTTCCCCAAAATTGTTCAGTTCTTCCCCGGTCGGATAGCCGTCGCTGTCCATAATAATGAACATCGTGGTTTCCGGCTGGTCAAACAGACCCAGGGTCATCTCGTCGCGGCGTCCGCCTTCATTGACGAAACGATCACCGTTTAAGTTGACAAAGATACGGGATTCTACGGCATGTTCAATGTTTCCGCTCAGCGAACCGGTATTGGGATCGCCTAACGGGAGAAGCTGGATATTGCCCATCTGTACCAGGTCAGCGCCTACGGCTTCTGCCATACGGATACCGTCGCCGGTGATGGCGGAGGTATTGGTCGATGGGATGGATTCATCCAGGGTCGGCCACAGCTTGGTTTCTTCGTTGGCTGCCATACGCATCTCAACATTCTGACCAAAACCGCCGGTTGCCAGAACGACACCGTTCTTTGCTTTTACCGTTATCTTATTTCCGGTTTCTCCGGTACATACCGCGCCGACAACCGTGCCGTCTTCAACGATCAGTTCTTCGGCTTTGGTGTTATACATCATCGTAATGCCTTCATGGGAATCCATATAAGCCTGATAGGTCTTAAAGAAGCCGATGCCCTCCGGCTCTACGGGCTTATGTGCCCTCTGCCACATACCGCCGGTTACGGTAAAGGTTCCGGGCTGGAATTCCATGCCGAGGCTCTTTAACCATTCCACGCCGTCCCATGCATTTTCCACCAGGATGCGAACCAGTTCCGGATCGCCCTGCTTGTCGCCGCCTTCAAAGGTCTGCTGATAGTGGAAGTCCACGCTGTCATCATTCGCCAGCGCGGTTTCGCTGCCGTCATCAACCGCATTTAAAGCGCCGCCGGCCATAATGGTATTCCCGCCCATCTGTCCGGTCTTTTCAATAACGATAACCGCTTTGCCGTTCTGATTTGCCGTAACTGCCGCTGCCATACCTGCACCGCCGGCACCCAGAACCAGAACGTCCGTTTCCAGTTCCTGATCCGCTTCTTTTTCCTTTGCTGCGGGCTTGATTGCCTTTAATGCGTCTACATCGGCTCCAGCCTGTCTTGCACACTCGGCAACGCCGTCAATCATCGCATTGCTGGTCAAGGTCGCGCCGGATACAGCATCAATGCCCAGACCCTGAATTTCCAAAATAGTTGCCTTCATGGAGTCAACAACAGGTGCGCCAATACCCTCGGTTTCCTCATGCTCTACCTGAATATCGGTAATGCTGTCCTGATCAAAGGTCGTCGTAATCGTCATCGCCTTCATGCCCCGAACCTCTGCCGTATAGGTTCCCGGAGCAAAGGTTCCCTCGGTAACAACGGCTGCGGCTTCGGTCGTCGCGGCTTCGGTAGGTTCTTCGGCCACTTCCTCACCCATTGCCGCCTTAAGGGCTTTTCCTACCGCCTCTTTTACCGCGTCGCTGGTGATCGTTGCACCGGATACGCCGTCCACTTCTGCGGTCTGCTGCTTATAAATTTCGGTTTCCAGTGTCGTAAGGGCCGCACCGCCGATATCCGGGGTTTCCCCTTCTCCGGTAAGTTTCAGTTCGGTAATGTACACCTCATCCACGGTAACGGAAGCCTTTACTGCACCGCCAAAGCCCTGTGCCTCGCCCTCATAGGTACCCGGTGTGTAAATATGCTCCGTTTTCTCGACTCTCCCGGCTTTATTCAGCGCATTATACGCCGGTTCCGTGCAGGCAATAACTGCTATCGACGCCAGAACCATAACGCCAAGTCCGGTATAAAGCTTCGTTTTTTGATTATCTGCTTTCACAATCTTCCTCCCTCTTTCTTGTATTTGTCTACTATTTTATATCTTTGCTATTTTTCTGTCAATATTGAAAGCAACTTTCTGATTTTTTTGTTAATTTTGCCAGATTTCCTATGCAAAATTTCTGTAATTATCATGATAGCCCTTGCTTTACCTTTCCTTTGGCGCTATAATGTTACCTTAAGCCGCTGCTTATTCATCCTTATTCATCCAATTTTTTATTGCATATTAAATTCCTGCTTTATTGAGGTTAGAGGAGATTCTTATGACGAAAACAGACCGTTTATTTCATCAGAAAACGAAGAAAAATGATCTTATTCTGCTGATCATTTTACTGCTGATCTGCGCCGTATCGGGTGCAGGCTATTATTTCACCCACCGCACACCTGCGCTTCGTGCAGAAATCAGTGTTGACGGAAAAGTCGTACAGGTACTGGATTTATCCCGCGATCAGGAAGTAACCATCCAGGGTGCACGGTACGGAACAAACCACCTGGTTGTTAAAGACGGAGAAATCTGGTGTTCCGATGCTTCCTGCCCGGATAAAGTCTGTGTATATCAGGGCAAACAATCCATGGACGGCGATTCCATCACCTGCCTGCCGAATCTGATGTTTGTATGGATTATAGGCGAAGAATAGGCCGAACCGAAAATTATAGGAAAAACCGGGAATTGCAGGCAAAACCGGGAATTATAAGCAAAACCGAGAATTGCACATCACAAGAACCCAAATGAATAAATATCGGTATCCCTTTCATATACATAGGATAAGTATTTTGATAGGTTTTATACAATTTCCAGCGATTGTAAGAAAGGAGTACCCTATGTTTTTATTCCGCCGCCCTGCTTCATCCCCACCTGGCCCGCCCAGGTTTTTTCTTTATCTTGAAGCTGCCCTGCTTTTACTTTTAAGCCTTTCACTTCTCTCCTCCTATACCAAACGCTATCCGTTATTTAACCAGGCCGACAGTTCCCTCTATGAATTAAAAGAAGAGCCGGGAAAAAAAGAAGAGCAGGGAAAAAATGCAGGAAAAGAACCCGGTAACATGCAGTCCGAAAGCAAACCAAAAACATCCGATTCCGCCGAAAATACACAGGAAAAGAAATTTATCCGATGGGTGGATTTTACCATAACCGCAGACGCCCTCGACAAAGCCTTCCGCTTCGATTTAGACACCTGCCTTTCCACCCCGCATTTAAACTGGATTGAACTGCTTGCCTATCTTGGTGCACGGTACGGCGGGGATTTTTCACGTTATAAAGCTTCCGATATGGATAGCCTGGCAGAAAAACTGCTGCAGGGCGAATCCATGGAAAACCTGACAAAAGAAATGAAATATTATCCCTATTATCTTGAAGCTTACACGGCTGTACTCGGCGGCATGGTCGGCCCGTTCCGCGAAGAAATCCCCGCAGAACAGGCACCGGAATCAGATGATTTGGAAAATACGCAGGATACCGTATGGGTAACAAAATATGGTCTGAAAGCTTTCTCTCCTATCGCCAGCGGTTTTCCTTATTCGGATTTTGATGATTTTGGCACAGCAAGAAGCTACGGCTTTAAACGGCAGCACTTAGGGCATGATATGATGGGGCAGGTTGGAACGCCCATCTTTATAAGAAGATATATACTTTTCTGCTGCGTCTTTTTTCTGTAAATTCATGGTATCACTGGCTAAATCTTCATGCTGTTTCACCTTATCCCAAAACTGATCCGCTCTTATCTTAAAATGGATATCCACCTTATTTCCTGTAACCGCAATCTTTTCGATGAGCAGGGATAGTAAATGCTTTTTAATGTTCAGTGATGCCGTATCAAATACATCTCTCCATATGGGTATCAATTCCTGTAACGCTGTCATTTCTTTCATGGATAAATTCTTCGTGTCCATGATTTCTTTTGTTTCTTCGATCTCTATTTCCAACTCTTTTATCTCTTTTGTCTGGTTATCTAAAGCCATGTTGATATTTTCTTTGCTCAATGCACTGTCCCCCATAATCGACTTTATCATTTCTTCTTCCAGTGCTTTTTTCTTTTTTAATGCCTCTTCATGTACTTTTGATAAATAGTTTAATTTTTCTGCATCTCCACAAGTTTCCTCTTTTATCATGCGTTCAATCTCTGCCGTACAGTCAATCTCCTGTAAACTATCCAAATATGCGTATATCTGCTCCATAACTGCCTTCTCCAGCTTCTTTGCACTGATATAAGACTTGGACTTACACTGTTTCGCCCCCTTTGCCCTTAGATTACAGCGATAATACTCAATGTAAGTTTTCTTATCCTTTTTCTCACTCGTCCACTGACTTGATACGGCCGGGCTTATGGTTGTACCACAATAACCGCATTCAAGCAGTCCTGCAAGCAGTAACTGACTCTTATAGGTTTTATCTGTCGTCACCCTTAAATTTGCCTGATATACCCTTGATTTCTTGGCTAATATATCCTGTGCCATTTCCCATTCACTTTCTGACACGATAACATAATTTGGATTCCTTTCTTTCGCCAAAATCCACTGGTTCCTATCTGTTGCTTTCTGATGTTCTTCTCCCTGCTGTGTCGTTTTATTAAAAGCAATATAGCCTTTATAGATAGGATTTTTAATGATATTTTTAATCGTTGATGTATTCCATTTACACCCCTTTTTCGTTTTCAGCCCGTAATTGTTCAATTCTTCCATGATGCCATTAAGAGTAAAGTTATCATAAATCAATTTGTGATAAATTTCTTTTACCACAGCACTTTCCTTAGGTTCTCTTACTAGATCATTAACCACCTTTCCCTTTTTATTAATTTCCCCTGTAGGCTCTAACGTATAGCCATAAGGAACTGTTCCACCTGTCCATGCACCAGCTTCCGTTAATACCTTTCTGGCTGCAAATACACGATTCGCCGTTTTTCTGCTTTCATTATTATTTCCCCAAAATTTAATAAACATCATCAGGCGATCCGTTTCCGAATCCATCTTTAACATTCCCTCTTGTACCGTCCACACTTCAACCCCAAGACGATATAATTTATCAATAAACGTTATTCCATTAATGTCCTGCCTGCTTATCCTGTCACTATAAAAGGCAAGTAATACAAAGCTTTCTTCTGAATAAACAGACGCAATTTGAATCACCTGCTGTATTTCTCGTTCTTCAACATTCTTGTGATAGGCACTTACCCCACCTTCCAGAATCTCTGTGTAAAACTCCCACTCATCACCATATTGCTCATTATGACGTTTTATGTATTCTCTACAGGTTTCCCTTTGCACTGGGATATCTGCCTCTTTATTTACCTGTTTATTCGTGCTTACCCGATATAAACAAATCACCTTCTTTTTCATCGGTTTTTCTCCTCTCTTTTTCTTTCTTCCAGATAATGTCTGATATAAACATCTTTGAGAATCAATATCCATTCCCCAGAAATATCTGAACTATTCTGAACTTCCTCTGAAAAATGTAAACTTACTTCAAATTCTTTTTTTAATGCTTGCTTAGGATAACGCTCACCTTTGATATCTTCTACATTTTCCATTAAACTGTTTTTCTTCATAAAAATCTTTCTCCTGAATACGTAGATTCCCATTAAAATAAAAATAGTACTTCCTACTATCAGGACGCTTAATTTTTACTATCCTATGATTTTATCCTTAACTTCATGCTAATAATAAGAAATATCCTTTGTTCTTTCCGCAAACTTCCTATCCTATTTTTCCTATAAGCACACAAAAAAAGCATCAAACAATATGTTTAATGCTTAAATGGATAAAATAATTATACTACACCATTTTGTATATCTCTTAACGTAAATACACTATCACAAAATAGAGAATCGTCATTCACATCTAACAGTTTATTTAGTGAACTAGAATCCTTCATTCTAAATTTACAATTCTTACAGAAAAATCCTTTTGCAGATAATTCTTTTGTGTTTTTTCTAAGTTCATCACATGTTTCAGTCCAACATTTTAAAATACAATCCTTTTTATTTTCTTTGCTTATCCTAAATAAACCATGTTCAATCTTATCTGTAGCATGATATAGCAAAGCATCTGCAAAATGCTCTTTATTTTTACCTGCATCTTTTCTAATATCTATTATGTATTTGACATATTCATTATTAATATCAAAATATTCTGTTCCATCTTTTATATGATTTTTTACATAGCCCAAAACATTTAATAAATTTCTATCTCGTCCATCTTCTTTATATAATTCTTCTAATCCACCATATGATAAATATAATTCCTCAAAACAATAATATGGCGTAAAATACACATTTACCTTGAAAATACTGCATTTTTCCAATGTTCTTATGATAAAATCTCCTGAATCAAAACCTGCCTTTTCTCCTGTAATTCTACTTACCCGTTTTGAACTGCCTATATTATCAAACGCAATAAATATACTATCGTTAATCTCTATTTGCTTTAATACATTATTTACCTGCGCATCTAAAGATGTATTTCCTGTTACATCCTCGCCCTTACTGTTTTTATCAAATGGAAGCAGCCTATATTTATCAGCACCTAACAACTCACTAAATAATTTTTTCCAAAAGCGTCTACCAGATGTTCTATCCTCTGTTATAAGATATAACACTATCAACACCAGCCTTTCACATTAAATCTATATTTTAAAAATGTGATCCCCTTATCCGTTATTAAATCTGCCTGATGATTTGGTGACAATTCTATTCCTAATGGTTCTCTTGCAAAAAGTAAGTATCTATTGTCATGGTCTTGATTTATAGTTTCTACATCATCATCTGTTAAAATCAAATCTGCTCTGTCTATGATGATTAGTTTTCCTTTTATTTTATCAAGTTCAGACTTATTATCCATATTTAAAATAAATAGATTATCCGTGTTATATCGTTTGTTTATATTCCGATTATGTTTTGCATTATACAGAAAGTCATTTAAAAAAGACTTTCCTGTTCCGCTTTCTCCCTTAATAATATTTCTATTTCCACGTAATTGTAATATAAAATGATTTTTATATTTATCTTTAATTTCTAATGTATTTGTATCCCAGTCATAAGCATTTAACATATTTTCACTCCTAAATAAACAATAAATTCTTTATATGCGTATCATTATTTATTACGTAATCTCTTTCTTTACAATAATGTAAATTATCTTTATGCAATAACAAGAACCTAATTCCGCTATTTTTTACTTCCTCAATTTCAAATATTTCTTCTAATGCGTTCCAACCACATTGGGTTATATTTATTACTTTAAATTCATATACTGCTTTTTTTATGATACTTAAATAATTTAAAATTGTCTTACATCCCGTAGATAATTTATCTATAGAGGTTATTCCTCGTGGTGTTCTTATTGTTCCCTGCTCTTTATCAATAATACTAGCTTCATCTATTTTCTGCATCACTTCTAATTCTAGTTCACCAAAATCACATGATAAAATATTTTCATTAAAATAAGCATCATTATCAATCAAGATATCTTTTAATTCTAAATCTGCATAATGAGTGTATATATTAATGCCCATATTTCAACCTCCTTTTCTCATTTATCATTGAAACCAAACAGCCCCACTCTAAATGGTTTGAATTTTGCCCCTTCTTTAAAATCAACTATTACCCAAAACCTTTTACCCCCATAGCTAAACCTTTGTAAATAGTCTGGGTTTTTCTGCTCCGTATTGATTTTATGAAGTGCTCTTAAAACAATTTCTCTCCATTCTTCACCAAATGTCAATTTTATTTCCTTTTATGCTTGAATTATAGTCATCTAATCTTTCACATATATTTTTAAGTGCCTCTTCTGTTAAAACCATATTCTTCAATTCATTTACATTTTGAATTGTTAATAGCTTGTAAAAATTGTCATTGTTTATATTTTTATTTCCTATATCAGTAATAAATGTATCTACGAAAGAACCTTTTGTAATTCTTTGTAATTCTTTAAATAATTCCTCTTCCTTTTTGACTAAAATTTTATCTCCATGTTTCTCTACCACCTCTTTAAAGCAAATTTTCATTAACTGCTTTCCATACTCTCGATGAAAATGCTGAGGATAGAATTTATTTTCTTTTTGTTTTTCCATATTTTGAATATGTAACATTTCCGTTTTTATTTTATCTAAATCTTTTACTATATCATACATACTTTCTGGATGTATTTTACTATAATCATAGTAACTCTTATATAATTCAATCAATTTTACTGGTTCAGTTTTTTCTAATTTATAAATATCTTTTATTAAATTCTGAAACTGTCCTAAAAATAAATACAACGTTTCATAGCAAAAAAATATTGGAACTAATATCAATTTATTCAAATAATGAGGCTTAATGGTATGATCAGATTTAAGGATATTTTTACCCATTGAATTTAAGAAGCTCTCACTTGTTAATGAATAGTTTTTATTATCATCTAAATCAAATATAACAATAATATAATCGTATCTTTCTGCATCACGTTTTGCAATTCTAAACACTCCCGAATTACCAAATCCATCATCTATTTTTACATTTGACTTTTCACTATTCAAAAAGCTATTAGAATACTGAAATAGAGTTGCACATCCATAACTATCCTCAAATCGCATCCAAATATTCATTTGCCTGTTCCTCCGTTATTGGTATATCCTCTATATTATCGCCAATCAAATGTATATTAGGTGTATACGCTTCTTCTTCCATTTCAGAATTAAAATCCACAAAAAGCATTGTTATATTCAAATGATGACCTGTAACAAAAATCTTATCCCACAAACTTCTGACAGATGATATTGCCCTGGCAATATAAACAATGTCCCTTGTTCTTAGTGTTGCATCTAATTCATCTAGCACTAATACTTTTCCTTTCGAGCAGATAATATCAAACAATTTTTTTATATGATTTATTTGCCTGGTGTTCAGATTTAATTCATGGTTGTTTAACTGATTATATAATTTATTGTTGCTTCTTCTTATCAATTCCAGCTTTTCATTATCAATCTCTATGCTTTCAACTGTACTATAACCTACCACATTGTTTACAACTTCTATTTCATTATTCAAACAATCTTTTATGATTTTTTTTAATTTTCTTGTCTTTCCAACTGCATTATCACCTACAAAAAGCGTTATATTTTGCTTCATTATGTCATAGCTCCTTAACTATATAGTTCTTTAATTTTATCGGAAAATCGTTATAGTACACCACTATCAAATTATCATAATCCACCAATTCATTACATACTACCTTTTGTAACCTTGAACATAACCTTTCAAACAGCCCATTTGCAATCACTTTTTTATTTAAACTTTTACACGCCATTAAATACAATATATATCGTTCCCCTGATGACAAATCTGCCAACTGCAAAACATTTTTATTTACTGAATATGTTATATATGTTCCGTTATTTATATTTATATCATCGTACTTAACGCCTATTAAATCAAACCATTTTTTTATCGTTTCCAAATTATTATTTGAAGCTTCCAGTACCACTTTACATTCATCTATACTCAAAAACGTTATACCATCTACCGTATGTGTTTTTCTAAAAACACTGGCATCTTTTATATTCTCTACATCTATTATTTTCATACATATCTCCTTTCTGCCATAATCTTACCATATTTTTCAAGGTAAGAAAAGCATGTATTTTTACATTTTTAATTCATTTTATCACTACGCCACATCAAAATCAATCTAATCCTCCAAAACCCCCATCTCTGTCTGATTTAATATACGCTTGGGCCTTCCCATTTTTTTATTATCCTTCGCTATCTTTACCCCTTCCGCCGCTCTTTCTTTGATCAACATATATTCAATCTCTGCCATCATCCCACACACCATGACTTTTCTGTTATTATCTTTTATGATAGCAGATCTGTTCTTATCAAATAAACCGTATTTTTCCCATAAATGTGTAAAATTTCATCATTTTTTTAACCTTCATCCTCTGTTTCTAATGCTTCAGTATATAAATTTCTCATTCTATATATATATATATATATATACTTTATCATAACGATAGGAACGCCCATCATCGCCGTAGAATCCGGCATCGTAGAAGCCCTTGGATGGAATCAGTACGGGGGATGGAGAATTGGGATTCGTTCTTTAGACAATAAACGCTATTACTACTATGCCCACCTGCGGAAAAACTACCCCTACCAGTCAAATCTTGAAATTGGAAGCCGGGTGCAGGCCGGGGATGTTATCGGTTATATGGGGCGAACCGGTTACAGCCGCAAGGAAAATACCAATAATATCGACGAACCGCACCTCCACTTTGGTATCCAGCTGATTTTCGATGAATCCCAGAAAGAAGGCAATAATGAAATCTGGATCAGCTGCTACGAACTGGTGAAATTCCTCCGCCAAAACCAGTGTCTGACCCAAAAAATACCCGATACCAAGGAATGGCAGCGGGTATATAAGACGGAGGATAAGTAAATGTATCCAATATACAAACACTAACTTTCATTCTCTCCCCCGTTTTCATACAGCGGGGGAATTTCATCCCTTTTCAACATCCTCCTGCTCTCCCAAAAAACATTCTCTATATCTTCTCTTAACTCTTCCGTAAGAAAACCATCTCCGTCCCTGTTCCATCTGTTCACCAATTTCGTCGGCCTGATGTTCAAAGTAAATGGCGGCATCCCGGCACGTCCATTCCAAAGGACTTTCTTCCCCTGCTCTATCTTCACCGCCCCCATCGCCTAAATTCAGCCTTACCGTTTTTACTCCATGTTTTTCCAAAATAAGGAAATATACATGCCAGCAAAGGGCCCAGTACATCGAGTCTGTGGGAGATTCTCTGTGCTCTCTTTGATCCTGGTCGTCTTTTTCGGCAGTGTGCAGACGTTCTTTGCTGCAGCTAAACTCCCCGGCCAGAACGTGGAAAAGAATCTCATGGGTACTTAATTCCTCTTTTTGAGGTTCCTGATACAAGCTTTTCCACCGGGCAAAAACTTTTGCAAACAGTTCTGTGCTTCCGTAGTTTAAGCAGTACTTGAGTGTGGTCGTTACCAGACCTTTTTCGCTGGAACTTTCACATTTTTCAAAACACCACTGGTATTTTGCCGGGATGCTGCGCCTGGCAACCGAGGAAATCAATTCTTCAATGCCTTCAAAATCTTCAAACAGTACATGATAGCAGAGCATTGGCACGATATAATAGCAGGTGTAGCACCAAAGTTTAAAATCCCCTTTGGAAAGCTTTTTTCTTGCGGTTTCTGCCAGTTTTTTATCCTGTTTTGATGCCGCCAAGACCATTACCACATAATAATCCCCGCAATTCCAGTCACTGCCGTAGCGCTGTTCAAGGTCCAAAAATATCTCCAGCATCTGTTCCAGCTTGTCCTCATTGACCTGGGGATAATCCAGATAAAAGTTCAGTATCCTTGCTGCAACACTGACCCGCCATTCCCCTTCAAATCTGCCGACGTTTTTCACATCCCACTGGCGAATATCCCGGTGAAACATTTCGGAAATCTGAAATCTGCGGCGGATATCATTAATTGCCACCCGTTCAAGCAGCCAGAAAAATTTTGCCATGGCGTAGTAATAAACCCGCGAATCCCCCTTTTCCCGGGAACGAAGGAGTATCCTGTCCATCAGCGGCACCAGCGCGGCAGCATTGGCATCACAGCTTTTATAATCGCCGCAGGTCAGTTGATTTGCCCGGCTGACCATTTCCCAGAGTTTATCATCCTCAACATGATTTCTTTTTAAGGCTTCCAGAATCATTGCTTTCCCCCCAGTCCATACTCCAGCAGCTTAATCAACCCTGTGTTTAAAATTTCCATCTCCCGTTCTCCAAGGGTATAATGCCCTGCAAGCATTGCATGGACGTAGAGCACCCGCACCATGTTTTCAACAGCTTTTCGGTCTGCGGTCTGTGCCAGACGCCGAATCATCGGGCTGCGGCCGTTAAAGTACAGCCTCGTACTAAATTGATGTTTATCCTCTCCCTGATTATCCCTTCCCCACGTCCCGAAATCAAAACCTTCCAGAAAACCCGAATAGCCTCCGTCGGCAAAATCCTGGTCGAAGGCATTGTCCAGAAAATCATCGCTTCCGCCCACATACAGGACCGGAACCTCCGGCGGGTCAAACTGTTTTAATACAGCCCCGCACCGAAGCGCAGCCAGGGTGAATCCGGCTTCTTTAATAAAGGCAGAAAGGTTTTCTTTCATCCCCTCATCCGGGTCTTCCAACAGTTCCCCATAGACATTTTCATCAAATAATTCTATGCGGATTCCCCGGTGATAGCGCTTTAACAGCTGCAAAAGCTTTGTATCGTAAATATAGCCTGCATTCACCAAAATACGTCTTCCATTGCTCAAAAACGGACGTATTCGGCGGTAGTCATCCACTTCCGTGCAATAATACACCGTAGATTTTTTCGCCGCCTCCACAAGCTGAAACCCGGTCAGACTTCCTTTATTGGTGGAAAAGGTTAAGAACGGGAAAAACAGATGATATATCTTCTCATTTTCCACGGCAAGGGACTTTACCGCCACGTTATGGACAATGGTAATCTGCTTTAGGCGGTCAACATCGTACTGGGACAAGGCGACAAAATAGTCAAAAATACATTTTTCAATGGTATTGCGGGCCCGAGCCAGCGCATGATCCAGCACAAATCCTTCCCGGGAAGCTATCGGGGTAAGATTTTGGGCATTCAGGATGCAGCGGGTAAAGAATGCCCATTTGGGAATCAAATCTTTCCCGTCTTCGGTAATCAGCATATCTTTTAAAAAAATCTTGTGCTTCCCTGTCGTTGCTGCACTGGTCTGCCGGCTGGAAATAAAGGCATAACCCTGAAGTCCTTCCCCCGAAATCGGCACAACACCGAAAAACTTTTCCTCAAACAGCAGTTCCCCAAAGGCCAGAATCTCTTCGTTGCTGCAAAACGTCTGCCTCCAGGGGATGAAGGCATCATTGATTTTCTGCCTTCCCCCCTGCCCCGAAAACTCCACCGGGATCTGCAAAAGGAAACCATATTCTTTTAACCGTTCCACCACCCGCTCTTCGCCGTAACAGGAAGCATTTCTTCCTTTCAGCAGCAGGGTAACCTCGCATCCCGGCTCCATGGCTTCCGTTTCCGGCATTACCTGATAAGTGCCGTCACTTCGCCCTAACCACCGCCAACCCTGTTCCTCGTGGATCGAACGGCTGCGAACCAGAATCTCATCCGTCACCAGAAAGCAGGACAACAGGCCAATTCCAAACTGACCGATAAAACTGCCCCGCTTCATCTCCCCCCGTTTTGAAGACTGACCAATCACCGACAAAAATGTATGGATTTCCTCCTGCGTAAGGCCGATTCCATTGTCGGAAAATACCATCCTGGCCTCTTTTGCTGTTTTCGGCAAATAACTTATCTGAATCTTTCCGGCACGAAATTCCGGCTCTGCAATACGCCTGGCCTCTATGGCATCCACGCAGTTTTGCAGCAATTCCCGCAGGAATACATCACTGCTGGAATACAGATTTTCACTTAAAAGACGGATAAGTCCCTTTAAATCCACCTGGAAACTGTAGTCGGTTGCCTTTCCTTTGTTTTTGTCCATGCTTCTCTGCTTCCTTTCTATGATTACCGTCTGACCGATTCCTGCCACAGGCGTTTACCGCCATCGGCATTAGCCTTTCAAAAAAGCACCTATCTCCTGACAGATGCTTTTTTTAACCAGCTATTGATTTAGACCGTTCTCCCGAAGTATCGGCGGAATCTGTGACATTAAATTATCGATATCTTCAAACATCGCACTCTTTGTCGTGCCAAGATAGCTGGCGGCGCTGATATGGCGAACAACCTCCTGGTACTGATCGCGGATCTTGTCAAAATACCCGCAGAGCACGTGCAGCTCCTGCTGTGAACCGTCGATCACCCCGGAAATTTCGGACTGTACCTGGGTTGCCCCGTCGGACGCCGCGGTAATCTGGTCAAACATCGCACTGGTTTCCCCAACCTTCTGTATGCTTTCGCCAAGTGCCTGCTGGGATACACTGATGCGGGAGTTCAGTTCGTCCGTCCCTTTTTCCACATCCAAAATTCCGGCATCTACCTCACCGGCCAGATCCTTGATTTCCGTTGCCAGCTTCTTTACCTCACTGGCAACCACGGCAAATCCCTTTCCCTCGGCCCCGGCTCTGGCTGCTTCAATCGAGGCATTAATGGCAAGGATGTTCGTCTGGTCAGCGATGGAAACAATCTTGCTCATATACTGCTGAATTCTTTTAATGGCGGCAAGAAGCTCCTGAAACGTGGATTCCATTTCCTGGAAATACTGCTGTACACGCATGGAATCATCCCTTAATTCTTCCACGCCTTCCTGCGCCTGCTTTACGGACTGGGAAATCTCACCCCTGACCTGCCCAAATTCACCGGAAACCTGCCCGATACTGGAAAAATTCTGTCCAAACTCCTGCAATTTGTTCTGGAAACTCCCGGCTTCCGAAAGTACACTGTCAAAACTGCTGCTGATCATCCCCAGTTCTTTTAAAGAGTCTACTTCTTTATTGACTAATGCCGTGTGATAATCCTTTAAACTGTTCATAACAAACAAGACAGGATAAAGTCCGTCGCCCTCCTCCGGATGTCCTGCTTCATTCTTTCCGTTTTTATGAAAAAACATGCTGTCCCTCCCTATTCAAATACAACGCAGCTCATTGACTGGTTAATAAACTGATTATTGTAATGTTCTCCGTAGCCCACTAAACCGGCATGGCTGCCCAGGGCGCTCATATCCTGCAGATACTTCTGCATATAGCCGTCCTTGCTGAATAATTTATACCGGAACAGGCAGTTGACCGAAAATACAGCCGAGCGGTGCTGAAAATCATGCTGAATTTTCTGGATGGTCTGGCGCACGGTTTCCTGATAATCTCCAAGTTCCAGAAGAAGAAGAACATCGGAGTCATTTACCTGGCGGAAGCAGGCCAGGGAATTACCGTTGACTTCTTTTATCGAAATAATGCAGGTTTCATTCCCGTTCAGTTTTCCAAAAGGATTCTTAAAGGTCTGCGTTAAAATCTCCTGTTCGGTTACTTTTAAGATGCTCTGGTACACCTGTTTTGCCGGCTGACCGTTCAGCGAACCAATCATATACTTTGCCTTATCTGTATTGGAAGCAATAAAACGATAATTACCCATAGGATGATAGATATTTTCTTTATAAGCCTTAACACGCCCATGCAGGTTTTTCACCAGGGCGTAAGCCACAGAATCTTCATAGATCCTGCCGTTTGCAGAAATCTTTCCTCCGTCCCCGGTTCCGCCAACCAGAGAAATTCCCCTGCGGCGCAGTGCGCTATGTATCGTCGTCAGTACACAGGCATCATTTCCCGCACAGAAATCAATGCACACCGTATCCTTCTGCGATGCATTAACCCGGGTAAGATCCTCTTCCATGCGCCGGATATATTTTACCGGAACCGTAGAAACATGCTCCAAAACATTTGCCGCGGCATTCACTCCATCCGAAAAAGCCGCAACACCGACTCCATTTTCGACAATATTCGTATCATAACTCATACCAATACAACCAATACTCGGCACATGGGGGTAAAGTTTTTCCAACTCATGAACATGGGTTTCAAATTGCTGGCTGTTGGACATAAGTAAAATCAACTGCGGGTTAGATAAACCGCGGGTTGCTTCCCTTAAATCTCCGCTTCGGCTCATCCCAAAAAACTGTTTCATTATTTTGCCCTCTGCTTTCTTTATAATCGTTGATGCTTGTGGTGTGTACTTTTTATGGTACGATTGTTACTGTTTGCCTAAACAATAACCATGACTTTCCATATCAGCTACATTATAACGTTTTTTTTCCCAACTGTCCAGTAAAACAAAAGAATCAAAAAAAGAAGCAAAAAATCCCGAAACCCTTAACACTATGCAAAATGCACAGAATTTAAGGTTCCGGGAATACGGATAATGATTGCTGTTCACATATTCACAGCAGCCGGATAACAACTATCTATTTTTCATCTGTTTTACGGCTTCCTGGCACACCTGCTGGAGGTATTCGCCTAAAGGGGCTTCCTGACATCCGACGATATGATGATTGCAGCGGTTTACCGGAATTAAAATCTTATAGGCAGAACTGGAACCGACAGCAACAGCCATCGCCGGTGTTATCTCACCCAGAAGGGAATCTGCAATCAGTATCCCAATCGGTCCGATAATCATATCGGCATCCTTACAGTTGACTATCATCGGGTTTTCTCCGGTAGCGCCAAAATCTGCCCCGCCCTTGATCATCGCCTGGGTTGCTGCACTGTTCGTCCCCAAAGCATAAATCCGAAAATCCAGTTCTTCCGGACAGTTTTTTTTCAGCTGCTCGATAATCGACTTTCCCATCCGGCCGCCCTGGCCGTCAATCACTACGATTTTTTTCACTTTGTCCCATCCTTCTTAATGCTTTACCATACCCTGTTTTTTAAAAGTTCTTCGATATCTTCCGCCAGAATCACCTTTGCCCGCTCGATATCTCCCTCTTCCATGGCCTGGACAATCAGCCGGTGCTTATAAGCTCCCTCATGCTTATGTTCCCAGACCTTTACATAGTACTGGTTGGAAATCCGGGCACAGACCTTAAGTGAGGCATCCAGCGCCTTGTCCAGATAGCGGTTGCCGCAGAAGCTGCACAGTTTCTTGTGAAAATTTTGATTCATCTCCCAGTGAAGCTTTACCTCGTGCTTTTTATCCACCAGTTCCACCTGCCGGTTTAATGCCTTTAGTTCCTCAAGATCTTCCTTCGTTATCCGCGCTGCTGCCCTCTCTAACGCCCCCAGTTCAATAACCTTGCGGTATTCCACCATCTCCACGATTTCACTGGGGGTAATGGAAACAAGCTGGTAGCCAAAGCGGGGAATATTTTTAATAAAACCTTCGCTGCAAAGCTGCACCAGGGCCTCTCTTACCGGCGCTTTGCTGACGCCGAACTTTTCCATCAAGGTTTTTTCATTAATCACTGCATCCTGCGGATATGCTCCGTCCAGGATATCCTTTAATACTGACGCATAGATTGTTTCTTTAATCGACGGATTCCCCATGGCGGCCCCCTTATCTTTGTTTTTTATCATACACCTTAAATCACGGCCAAACATTCACCAGCAAAAACGATACCGTACTAGCCCTTAACAGCCCCCATCATCATCCCTGCCTTCTGGAAGGTCTGCAATACCAAGTATAGCATAATAATCGGAATAATGACAAGCGTTGTTCCTGCAAGAATTACCGGCCAGGGTGTAGAAAGCCCCTCGCTGACCGGAAGCATGGAGATCGTCACCATCAGCGTATACTTCGCCTGCTTGCGCAGATACAAAAGAGGCCAGAAGAAATCATTCCACCGCGCAATCAGAGTAACTGCCGCCCAGGAAGAGAGCGCAGGCTTGATTACCGGAAGAATAATCCGTATAAAAATTCCAAAATCCCGGCATCCGTCAATCTTTGCGGCCTGAATCAGTTCATCCGGCACATCGCTGATATAGGAATGCATGTAGAAAATGCCAACCGCCGTGGCAATCCTGGGGATAACTAACGACCACAGGCTGTTCACCAGGTTCAGCTTTTTCATAATAATAAAGAGCGGAACTGCCCCCACCTCCGGAGGAACAAGCATCGTGGCAATCACAAAGTAAAACAGAAAGTTCCTTCCCGGGAACTGGTACTTTGCAAAAGCAAATCCCGCCAGCGCACAGAAAAACAGGGAAGTCACTGTACCCATCAGGGTTGTAAACACACTGTTCCACGCATTCTGTGCAATGGGAATCATCGCAAACAGCCGCTTAAAATTTGCAAGCGTAGGGTGATAAACCCAAATCGACTGAAAACCGCTCATGGTTTCGGATGTCGGTTTAATGGAAATCAGGCACATCCATAAAATCGGCAGAATACAGATCAGCGAAATAAAAATCAGAAGCAAATGTACCGTCCATGTCACCAGACGACGTTTTCCTTTTCGGTTCACTCTCATCCCTCCTTGCCTAAATTTCCCCCTGCTGCCGCCTGGCTGCCATCTGCACCATGGACAATACAGCAAGGATAATGATTAAAATTACACCAATCGCCGAAGCAAATCCCATATTGAAAATATTAAAGCCGGACTCATACATGTACTGGAAAAGAGAAGTATTCGAGGTTCCCGGTCCCGGCAGAATATAGGACTCGTTAAAGATTTTCCAGCTGTCCACCGTCAGGGTAATGGAACAGAAGAATAAAATATTCTTTAAAGAAGGCATGGTAATATACCAGAACTGCTTCCATCGTCCTGCCCCGTCCACGGTAGCTGCTTCATAGTAATCCCTGGAAATATTTAAAAGCCCGGATAAGATAATCATGGTAAACCACGGCGTATTTCTCCACACATTCAGGATAATTACCGGAAGCTTTGAATACTCCGTGCTTGTCATCCAGGGAATTCTTTTCCCGCCAATGCTCTGCAAGGCTTCATTGATTAAGCCGGTGTTCTCGTCAAAGAGCATACGGAAAATCAAACCCATGGCAATCGCCGCACAGATATTGGGCAGAAAGGTTACGGTCTTAAAAAACACCCTTCCGCGCAGAAGCTCCGAATTCAGCAGATTGGCAATTAAAACCGCAAACACCAGAATCAACACCAGTCCGGTCAGCCAGTAAACCACCGTATTTTTCAGCGCATCCCAGAACATATTGTCCAGCATCAGCTTCCTGTAATTCTCAAACCCGCAAAACTCGGGGTCCCCAATCCCCCTCCAGTTGGTCAGACTGATATAAAACGTCCAGACCGTAGGAATCAGCTGAAAAACCAGAAACAGGATGAAAAATGGAAGGATGAACAAATAAGGGGCGCGATATTTTTTCAACGTTTTCAGCATAAAAAACCCTCCCGTCACCAAAACAATGTTTACACTCTAAATAAATTTATAAGTTTCCTCTGCATGGGGCTGTGCATAAACAAAGGGCTGCCGCACCCTCTTGCAGCAGCCCTTTCCCACAGACTTTCATTTATCGTGGTACGCTCACCTGTGGGCGCACAATGGTTTACTGGATAATCTCTGCCTGCCCAATCTTTGCCTTTAAATTCTTATCCATATTTGCAATGGCATCCTCAATACTCTGATTTCCTGCAATATAGGTTTCTAATTCTGCCGAGATAATCTCATCGGCCTGTGCATCCTGCGGGGTAACGATCAGGTTCTTTGAACCGTTGGCCAGGCACTTGCCTTCCATCTCCCTGAAGGACATTCCGCCGTAATACTCGGAAGGCTCTTTCCAGAATTCATCTTCCAGCATGGACTTGGTAATCGGATTGGAGTAAGGTGCATTATCGGCTTCCATCTTGGCAACCCAAGCATTTCTGGATTCAATATCAAAATGGAAATCGTGCCACATCATCTCCAGCAGTTCGGCATAGGTATTATCTCCCTTGTTCACGATACAGAAATAGGTCGATACAGGAGCGCCGGTTGTTCCGACTTCTTCAAAAACAGGACTTGTCATCACCCGCCACTGACCGGAAACCGCCTGACAGTTCTTGCGCAGGAATTCATCCCAGAAAGCACCGATGTAGAAGGTTGCCACCTGCTGGTTATTAATTGCATCGTAGAGAGCCGGTTCCATAATCTCCGACTTTAAGAGCAGACCTTCCTGCATCATGGTATCTAAGGTGGTCATGGCAAGCTTGGTTCCCGGATCTTCGCCGATAACCACATTTCCCGCGTCGTCCCAGATCTTTGCATTCGCCTGCGGCATAAGACCTCTTCTTCCCCAGTATCTCCAGGTCTTGCTGCTTGGGCTGACATAGGACAGATAAACACTTCCGTCACTCTTTTCTTTAAGCTGCCGTCCCGCCTCGATATAACCCTCGAAGGTATCCATCATCGCCGGGTCAACATCGTACTTTTTAAAGATTTCTTCATTATAGAATAATACATTCGGCCGTACCGCATCCGGAAGACCGTAAATCTTGCCGTTAATGGTTGCGTCATTCGCTGCACCGTCAACAAACTCGGACAGATAAGGCTGTAAATATTCCGTTTCGTCCCGAAGCAGCCCTGCCTGCGAAAGATCCATAATATTTACCGGGTCAAGGTAAACGGCATCCGGCAAATCATCGTCCGCCCCTGCCAGTGCGGTCATCGTGATTCTCTCCCGGCTCTGCGCCGTACCCTCGGTCTGCACCATCTCTAAGGTAATTCCCGCGGCGATATCCTGATTTCTCTCCAGCCATGCGTTAAAATACTCCAGAAGGTACTGCGGCTGTCCTGTACCGTACATGGTGATCGTTCCTGCCGGAAATGCCTTGCGCTCTCCCTGTGCTCCTGCATCTTCCTGGCCTTCCCCTCCTGCCGGTGCAGCCTCGGTCTTCTGTGCGCTGTCGCCGCCTGCCGGGGCTGCCGTCGTGGTTTCCGTTCCCGAACCACCGCCGCATCCGGTCATTACACCAGCCAATACTGCTGCGGTTAATACTGCTGCCAATGTTCTTTTCCTCATTCTCTTTTCCTCCTTCATCTTCGTTACGGTTCACACGTTCACCGCAACAAGTGCGCTAACCTGCATAAACCGTAACTCATCTTCATCAACTGCCTAAATCTCTCTGGCTGCCTCTGCAATTGCCCGAATCCGCGCATAAGGAATCTCGGTAGGCAGGGTACAGTCCGCACCCAGGATAAATCCTTCCTTTCCAAAATCGCGGATCACTGCCTTCGCTGCTTCCTTTAATTCCTCTATCGTTCCGTCAACCATAACGCCCTTACGGTTTGCAAGACCGCCCATAATCGTCGCTTTAGGGAAAAGCTTTCTCCCTTCCTCCAGACTGAAATCCGTTTCGTATACGCCCCAGTTGACCACGTCGGCCAGGTCGGCATAGGAAGCATAGCGCTCCATGTTCAGCCCGTCCTTGCACATGTGCAGAAAGTTAATATTCCCCGCTTCTTTGGAAGCCTTTAAGATCTCTTTATCAAACGGGGCAATAAAGGCTTCAAACTCTTCATCGGTAAAATACCGCTTCTCTGCCCCCAGACCCGCATAGTACATTCCGTCAAGTCCAAGCTCCCTGTAGGCAGTCGCCAGCTGGCACATCCCGTCGCAGATCCGCTTCCACGCCTCAACTACCGGCTGCTTATCCTCCCGCAGGTGCACGCAGAACATCTCCCGCACCTTTTCATAGCCGTAACGCGCTTCTATCGGATGAATCGCCGAAGCACAGATTCCATGGAGTGTTCCCAGGGAAAATGCATCGCCGTCCGCCTGATCCATAATCCGCTTCACCATCTCTACCTGTGCCTGCATAAAACCATCCTTTAAGGAATAGGACGGAATCTTATCCCAGTCCTTCGGCCGCAGAATATCTCCCACATCCGGCACCAGATTTTCATTCATAATCTTAATAATATCCGTGTCCGTTTCCCGGAAAAACTGCAGATGCGCCTTAACAGCCTCTTCCCCCCGCTGACTCTCCCCAGGAAAATGCAGGGAAAAACCTGTAGGCACATGATCCACAGCTTCCTTTCTGATTGCTGCAAATACCCTCTCCTTCTTTTTCATCCCTCTTAGCCTTTCTTCTTGTTTTCGTTTTTTCTTTCTTCTTTACCCTCTTCTTTTGTTTCTTACGCGCAATGCTAAATTTCTTCTGTCCGTTTCTTAGGTTTCTTTCTAGTTATATCAGTGATTATATCAGATATTGTACTATTGCACAAATAAAATGTCAAGTCTTTTTTATATTTTTATCTATTTTTATATTTTCCGGCTGTACACCCACGAATTTTCATAAATAATCCACAAATTTTTCAAAGCTTGTCAGTCTGTATTTTTACAAGGAAATAATTTACAAAGACATATAAAAAATCTGCCCTGTGAACCCCGGAAAAAATCCCCTGCACACAAGACAGATTTTATTATTGTTTATTTTCTTGCACTTTTGCCCGTTGCTGTGAACATGTAAACAGTAACGTTTATTTTTCTATAGAATCGGTTCTTAGCTTTCCTTACGCATACAAAGGATATTTCCCGCAGATCTTCTCCACTTCCCCGCGGATGTAGTCGGCCTTCGCCTCAAAATCCGTAGCGGCCAGCCAGATACACTCGGCAATCTTATCCATATCCTCTTCTTTTAATCCTCTGGTCGTCACGGCCGGGGTTCCGATACGCACGCCTGAAGTGACAAACGGACTTCTCGGATCATTGGGAACCGTGTTCTTATTTAAGGTAATAAACACTTCATCGCAGCGGTTCTGCAGTTCCTTGCCCGATACATCCATCCCCCGCAGATCCACCAGCATTAAGTGGTTGTCCGTGCCTCCGGTTAAGATATGAAAGCCCTGCTTCTCTAATGCAGCCGCCAATGCCTTTGCATTCTTTACCACCTGCTCCTGGTAGGTCTTAAACTCCGGCTTTAACGCCTCGCCAAAGCACACCGCCTTGCCTGCAATAATGTGCTCTAACGGCCCGCCCTGGGTTCCCGGGAAAATCGCCTTGTTAAAGTTAAACTTATCCGCTGCCTCCTGATTGGCCAGAATCAAACCGCCTCTTGGCCCTCTTAAGGTCTTGTGGGTCGTCGTCGTCACCACATGGGCGTAGGGAATTGGACTTGGATGAAGCCCGGCGGCAACCAGCCCGGCGATGTGCGCCATATCCACCATTAAATAAGCGCCGCACTTATCGGCAATCTCGCGGAAACGCTTAAAATCAATAACCCTTCCATAGGCGCTGGCCCCGGCAACAATCAGCTTCGGCTTAGCTTCCATCGCCAGACGCTCCACTTCATCGTAATCAATCCATCCCTCTTCATTCACCCCATAAGGAACGATATGGAAATATTTTCCAGAAAAGTTCACCGGTGAACCATGGGTTAAATGTCCCCCGCAATCTAAACTCATGCCCATAACGGTATCGCCCGGCTCCAGCATCGCGATAAACACCGCCATATTTGCCTGCGCACCGGAATGGGGCTGTACATTTGCATAATCACAGCCAAACAGCTTCTTCGCCCGCTCAATGGCAATGGTTTCCACCACATCCACGCACTGGCAGCCGCCGTAATAGCGCTTTCCCGAATAGCCTTCTGCATATTTATTCGTCAGCACCGTACCCATCGCCATCATCACCGGCTCGGACACGATATTTTCCGAAGCAATCAGTTCCAGATTCCTCCTCTGCCTGGTCGCCTCCGCCTCAATCGCCTGTCCCACTTCCGGGTCAAACCGGGAAATAAACTCCATCACTTGATTTACCATAATGTTTTGCTCCTCTTCTTTTCCACTTTATCCAGGGAATTTTAAAATGCCCGATGCAGCAAAGCAGCCTTTTGCAGCTTCCCTGACCGGTTGTTTTATGATTTTTCTAAGTTTAGCACAGATTCACGGGAATGTAAATATAATTGCAGCGCAATTCGGTCAAAGCAAACGGATTTGTTACGGTTCACGGATTCCCTGAAAGCCTTAAAAAACCCGTTACAGCGAAAACCGGTATTCCCGCAGAATAATCTGAAGCGTCCGCCTTCCATTATATTCATTGATTTCCGGGTAATAAATTACATCGATATGGCGGCAGCCACCCATCTCTTCCATAAACTTATCTCCCTCGCCAAACCACCTTGCTTCCATCAGAAAGCCGGATTCCGTCACCAGACTGAGCATCACGACATTTCTATTTTTCCCTGCCACACGGGCATTTCGGATAAACAAACTGCGCTGGGCAAACTGCGGCTTTTCATTGCCCTGACCAAAAGGCTCTAACAGGCTGACTTCCTTAATCAGCGGTTCCGTGATATACTCTAGCGGCAGAGGAATATCAATCCAGATTTTTTCAATAAAATCCTCCGGGGTCAGCTTTTTGTGCGCAGCTTCATTTAAGCGGCAGCGGAAGGCTTCAATATTTTCTTCCGCTAAGGAAAGCCCTGCCGCCATGGGATGGCCTCCGAATTTCAGCAGAAGATCCTGCACCTCCACCAGGGCTTCAAACATATGGTAGCTTTCAATCGAACGCCCGGAACCCTTCACGGACTCCTCTCCCCGGGTTAAGACAATCGCCGGCTTATAAAAGCGCTCCCTGAGCCTTCCGGCGACAATCCCCGCTAACGATTCATGACATTCCGGCAAAAAGACCACCAGCACCCAGTTATCGGCGTACTCCCGCTCTACGATATCGGCGGCAAGTTCCACATTTTTTGCAGTCATATCCTTGCGGACGTCATTTAATTCCTTTAGCCTTCCGGCCAGTTCGTCGGCTTCCCCTTCATCTTCGGAAAGCAGCAGGGAAAGCGCCAGCTTTGCCGTTTCCAGACGACCGCTGGCATTTAAACACGGACCAATCACAAAACCGATATGATAGGCGGTTATCCGGGCGGGGTTTAAGTTATTTTTTTCGATCAGCTTTTTAAGACCAAGATTTTGCGTCCCGGCAATGCGCTTTAACCCTTCTTTAACCACAATCCGGTTTTCATCCTGCAGCTTCATCACATCGCCCACGGTAGCCAGGGCGGCAAACTCGATAAGATCCTCCCACTCTGCTTCGGGGACAGAAAAAAGCCGGTATAAGCCTTTCACCAGCTTATAGGCAACCATCCCGCCGCAGATTTCCGGGTAAGGGTAGGCGCTGTCCCGACGCTTGGGGTTGACAATAGCCGAAGCCGCCGGGAGAAGATCCTTTCCGGATTCGTCCTGGCGGATATCGTGGTGATCGGTGATAATCATGGTCATCCCCAAATCCCTGGCAAGCCTTGCCTGGTCGATGGCAGAAATCCCGTTATCGCAGGTTAAAATCGTATCAATCCCATCCTCTGCCGCCGCCTGGATAATCGAAGCGTTAATCCCGTAGCCGTCTTTAATCCGATCCGGGATTTCATAATCCACCCTCGCCCCCACGCGGCAGAGTGCACGGTAGAGCAGATATGTCGAACAGATCCCGTCAATATCATAATCGCCGACAATGCGGACGGGTTTTCCTTCTTCTATTTTCTGCCTTAAAAGCAAAAGCGCCTTTTCCATATCCGGCAAAAGCATGGGGTCATAGAGCGCGTCAATTTTCCCGTTCAGATAGCGGTTAATCGATTCGCTTCCGGTCACGTTCCGGTTCCTGATCAGCCGCGCCGTCACCGGACTGATGCCAAATTCTGCACCGATGGCCTCAAAATCAGCTTTTTTGGCCTGTATTCTCCATTGAGTTTGTTTCATTATGACTCCTTTGTATCATCCATTCTCTATAATTTTATATCGGGTGTATCAATTACATCTGCACTGAATATATTTGTAAACCCCATATTTTCAGATAATTGCTTATAAAAATCAGCCTGCTTATGAACCGCTTTATCTAAAGACACAGGTTCTGTATCAATACCATAACATTTTAAAAGCATTTTGTGCTCTCTTGATACTATCGTAAATATGGGCAGTGATGACACTAATCGCTCGGCCTTATAAGCTTTTGTTTATTTTTGACTAAAAGAACATCCCTCACAATTGCAATCATTCTTATAAAACCACCCACAGTTATTTCTTGATTCACTATTATGGTTGTTCAAACATACATAAAGTTGTTTTTCCAGGATATATTTATAACTTTTTTCTAAAGACTTTATCGCACCAGGTAATTTTTTGTTCTTTAAATTTTCCTTATAGGTGAACAAAAATTCGCCTTCCCTATATTCATTTACGGTATTTATATTATTTGGCGAAACATCATAAAATACAATATAGTAAGTTTCCGTTCCATCTCGCTGCATTATCCGCTTTAACTTATCTAATGTATGTGTACTGCCATTAAGAAACCGCATAGTATGACCATTACAGGAATTTAAAAGCAGCGTGCTGCTGGGCGTTATAAGCATCCCCTTCTCCACAAGGCCATCCTCTGGTCCATTATCCTCAAAAACATAAATTTCAGGCATAACTCTCCCTCATTACCCGTAAAACATCGGATGTAAAATCAATAGCATAATAACCGCAATCTTTCAACTCGGTATGATTTAGATAATTTGTACCAACAACAATATAATCACATACCATAAATGCAGCCTGAAATAATGTATCTGTAAGATATAAGCTGGCATTGTCAAACAAAACGACTCTTGGATGATTCCTCTGAATTAAATCTTTCAAATCAGATACAGATACTCCTAATTCGCTGAGATTACCAGGAGAGATATACAGACAAGATATCTCCTGAGCATCTAAACAGGACTTTAATGTTCTCAGCAAATAGGTTTTGCCTGTTCCGGAAAATCCCATCATAACACAAACTTTATCCTTAAAATCAACTTCAAACTTTACTCCTCCTATTTCTCTATTCAAGGTCAGGCTCATAAAAATTACCCCCATCCATTAATGTTTCCAAAAACCGGAAAATATTTGTGTATTGCCTGCTGCCATTTAAAATGATATCACATTCCGTTGAATCTCCCGCATAATTTAAAACAGCTAACCTCCATAATATATTGCCGGAATGCAGATAAGGAATAAAATCTAAAGCATTACCCCCGCAGGTTTCAATGCTGAAACAAATATCCGGGTGATTGATAATATTTAACAGCGTTTTTGTACCACTGCTAAGATAATTCTTATTTAAAGCCCCTATCTCCGGCACTCTGCTTATAAAAGAGTTCTTATTGTTATACTTCGCTTTGTCTACTGTCCACAGTATGTCAGTTACTAAGGGATCGGTTGATAAATAAGTATGTGTATCAAAATAGCTATCCCCCCATAAAACCAGTCGCATTTCCTGGGGGATAAATTTCTCACTTGTATAAACATGTAATGCCATAATACCCCTCCTATCATGCTTAATATTGTACCATAGTTTTTCTTTCACATACAATCTTTTTTATTGCTGTCATTCTAAAATTATCATTCCAAAACAATTCCATTTTACAGACAGGTGCTGTATAATAAAACAATCATAACCAACAATCACAGACAATGAACAAAGAAAGTAAGGTAGCAGATATGGATTTTATCAGCGCACTCTTAAAAAGTAAAAATGAATGGAAATCCTCCAATGTTCTCTTTCTTGGCGAAAAAGAAATCCTCGCAGCCCTTGATGAGCATGAAAATATTATTGCTGTAGGAAAAGCCCGGGCCTGTATTTCTTCCTCGGGAATCCTGGCTACAGAGGATTGGGAAATGAATGAAGAAAAACAGATCATCGAAGTGCTGTACCTGATTCCTTCAGATGTTAAGCCAGGTGACCGCTGCCGAATTTCCGAAATCGAAAGCAGCGCCCTCCCTCTTCCCCCAGACTACCATGTCGGGCAGATCGTGTGTCAGGACAATGTGTTTACTATTTCCTCAAAAACAGGAAAACCCTCCATCAGCGGCTCCTACGCTGTCATCGACGAACAGCTTTCATCTGCTGCACACACCTATTACACCAGAGGAATTGCCGTAAATGTACTGGAGCGGTATTATTATGAATTTCTCGCGGAAAGACATCAGCTTTATCTGAGAGAAGAACGAGCGAAACAAAAACGAAGGGAACGCCAAAAACAAGCCAGACAGGCAAAAGAAAAATTCGATATGAAGCTTATGCAGGAAACGGACAAGGACTTTGCCATGGAAATCGATGCCCATCTAAGTGAATTACAGTATCAAAACCACGTCTGTACAAAAACGGGATATATTTTCCTGGAGGGACGTGTGCGGGTAGGACTGATGCATTACTGTATCTTATGGGATAATCTTCCCTTCCTTAATTTTATTTATGTTATAGAAACCCACAGAAATAAGAAAATTGCGTCAAAAGCAATGAAAGCATGGGAAGAAGAGATGAAAAAACAAGGCTATTCCATGGTTCTTCTGTCCACACAGGTGAATGAAGACGCCCAGCATCTGTATCGAAAATTAGGTTATATCGAATGCGGTGCCCTTTTACTGAATAACACACCATTAGAACAGCCGATGGAAATGTTTATGCGAAAGGTTCTTTAGATGTTACTGTTCACATAGGTCTGCGCACTTGCTGCGCTGACCAGCAGCTATCTCATCATCCATGGATAGCTGCCGGATTCTCAAAATATTATATTCACTACTATTCACTACATATCATACGTTGAAATTTATCCAAATTGTAACAAAATTATAATGCGATAAGTTGATGTAAAAATTTCCCAATATCTTCGTTTAAACATATCGACTGCCCCGCAATCTCCCCCGGACAGACTGCCTCCCCATTATTCACACAGATATACACAGCCTTCGGATTTGCCGCCGTCATCTGCCAGAAAGGATACTTAATAATTCCGGGGGTATTGCCGCCGACACCCAATTCCAGATATAAGAGCTTTAATCCCCTGTGTCCTTCGATAAATGCCCGATACCTCTTTGCTGCCCTGTGCCAGCCCTTATCCTCAACAAAAGTGTTATCGGCCCGTAAATTCATCGTCATCGGTGCGCCGCAAACGGGACAATAAGGAATAAGCGCGGAGGGAATCCGCAGGTCTTTTTGTTCGGCAGCCATCTTTTTCACCACCGTTTCATTATCATAGGTTTTATCATGGCAGGGCTTAGAACACTGCCATAAGCCGTAATCGCCCTGCGTATAAAACAATCGGTTTTTGTCAAAGCCCGCCTTTTGAAAGCAGTGATCTACATTTGTGGTTAAAACAAAATAATCCTTATCCTGCACCAGCCGGTATAAATCATGGTACACGTTTTTCGGCGCATCCTGATAACGGTTAATCAAAATATAGCGGCTCCAGTATGCCCAGTATTCCTCTAAGGTTTTATAGGGATAAAAGCCCGCAGAATACATATCCGCAAAGCCGTATTTTTCGATAAAGTCCGGAAAATTCTCTTCAAAGCGCTTCCCGGAATACGTAAAGCCCGCAGATGCAGAAAGTCCTGCACCTGCGCCTATCAGGATGGCATCCGCTTCCTTAATCTTCATCCTCGCCTTTTCCCTGTTATCCTGGTATGCACCTATACCCCTGTTATCCCGGCAAGTATTTATATCTCCGTATACGCCTGTATCCCTGTTATCCCAGCAAGCGTTTGTAGATTTCATAGTCTTTGTCTTTGAACACATTAAAAATCACCTCTATACCATTTGGATTCTTTTTTTGATAGTCCTTTACGGTCTGAATCGCTATTTGGGCGGCGGTTTCATTGGGGAAATGAAACTCTCCGGTAGAAATACAGCAAAAGGCAATACTTTTTAACTGATATTCTGCGGCAAGTTCCAGGCAGGAGCGATAGCAGTCCGATAACTGTGCACAATCCCTCTCGGTAACCTCTCCATCGACAATCGGGCCGACGGTGTGAAGAATATAGCGGCACGGAAGATGGTAAGCCTTTGTTATTTTGGCTTTGCCCGTCGGTTCCTTTTCTTTCTGCCCCTCCATAAGATGATGACATTCCAGACGAAGTTCTACACCGGCGGCAGAATGGATAGCATTGTCAATACAGCCATGACAGGGAATAAAACATCCCAGCAGAGTATGATTTGCGGCATTTACGATGGCATCTGCCGATAATCGTGTGATATCCCCCTGCCACAAATAAATCCCGGACTCTGCAGGAAGCATATCCTCTAAAGAGATTATACCTTTCTCTCGAAGTTCTTCCTGTAAATATTCGTCCTGCACCATTAAAAAATCATTGGTCACAGGCTTCGGCGGACGAACATTCATCAGTGAGCGCAGCAGGCGTTTCCTCTCGTTATCTTTAACCGGAATCGCCAGTGTTTTTAATTCATCCTCCTCGTCCATCAGATAATTTATCAGATAAAGAAGCCTTTCTGTCTGTGTCATAGCTTTCTGTGTCATAGCTTTCCCCTTTCTCCAATCGGTGTCCTGATTTTCTCCCGCCTGCGTTTAAGCCGCAAATCCTTCCCTCTTTATTCTGCTACCACAGAAATCCTCTGCTGCACATGGTTTCCATTTAACGCTTCATCAACCAGAGCAACCGCATAATCGGCATAGCTGATCACGCTTTCCCCTCTGGAGTTTAATGTCAGTTCCTCGCCGCCCAGGATATACTTACCCGTTCTGTCCCCGTCGGCCTGAAAATCTCCGGCTGGGCTGATATAGGTCCATTTTACATCCGTTCTGGTGCGGAGTTCGTCCAGTGCCTTACCCATATGAAAAGCAAGCGGCTTAAAGATTTCCGGGAAATCCGCCCCGTCCATCACCTGTTTTGTATGTTCCGGGTTCACATACAAACTGCCTGCACCGCCGACAACAAGAAGCCTTGTTTCCTTTCCGCTTACCAGATCGCAGAGGTGCTTCAGCGAAAGACTGTGCTGCGGCAGTGTTTCCGGCGTCCACGCGCCAAAAGCATCAATCACAACATCAAATCCCTCCAAATCAGCCGCAGTCAAATCAAACAAATCTTTTTTCAGAACCTTTTCTGCCGCCGACTGGTTTTCCCCCCGCACAACCGCGGTAACATCAGCACCTCTTTCCATCGCTTCCTTAACAATCAGCCTGCCCTCTTTACCATTTGCACAAACAACTGCCAATTTCATCGTTTAATCCTCCTTATTCTCTTTTTTCATTTTGTTTTCATTTTGCTCTTTCTTTTTGCACTTTCTTTTTGCTTTCGTTTACGGCTTGTTTTTTCCCGCCTGCAAGATTATAATAAATCCATAGCGCAAAAACGTAAAGTAAGCACTTTATTGTGCCGTAGTTACCGGAAGGAAACAATTATGGAGAAATGAGGGGATTTTCATGGAAAAAAAATTATTAGAAAAAAATTTACCCGCCTGCCCGGTGGAAACAACCTTAATGCTGATCAGCGATCGATGGAAGGTTCTGATTATCCGTGACCTCTTAGAAGGCACAAAACGTTTTGGAGAATTAAAAAAATCTGTTGGAAATATTTCACAAAAAGTACTGACTGCCAATTTACGTGCAATGGAAGCCAGCGGACTTCTTACCCGAAAAGTCTACCCCGAAGTACCGCCGCGGGTTGAATACACCCTGACCGAAACAGGATTTAGCCTGAAGCCCATTTTAGATGCCATGTTTGCGTGGGGAAACGAATATAAAAAGAAAAACGCTTAACCTATACACTGTGCTTCCCAAAGCCAATGTCCGATGAAATAATCGCGTTGCTGTGAACGTATAAACCGTAACCTATCATCTGCACAGGAGGAAATCGTTTATGGAACACCAAAGTTTACTGAGAGAAACCTATATCGAAATTAATCTCGATCGCATAGAACATAATATCCGCGCCATCCGCAATATGTGCGGGCCTGGCATAACCATCGGAGCCGTAGTTAAAGCCGACGCCTATGGTCACGGCGCTGCTGTCCTTGCCCCGGTGCTTATGGAAAACGGTGCCGATCTGCTCTGCGTTGCCACGCTCTCGGAAGGGATAGAGTTAAAGCAGCATTTCCCAAACTACCCTGTTCTGCTGATGGGACTTACCCGGAACGAGTATTTTGACGATGTCTTACAGTATCACCTTATCCAGACCATTGATACTTTTGAACAGGCATCCGCTTTAAGCCAAGCGGCAGCAAAACACAAACAGACGGCCCACATCCATATAAAAATCGATACAGGCTTCCACCGCCTGGGATTTTTGGTCAATGAGGAAAGTATGGACCGGATAGAGGCCATCGCTCATCTTCCCAATATCATCATCGACGGGATTTTTACCCATCTGGTTCTCTTAGACGATAAAACCAATGAAGAACAGTTTCAGCTTTTCCTTTCCGTAAAGGAAGCGCTGGAAAAAAGAAAAGTCCACATCCCCTGCTGGCACATCGCCGACTCTATCGCGGGAGTGGATTATCCGCAGTACCGGATGGATGGGATTCGGGCCGGGGCAATTCTCTATGGGCTGAAAGGCTTTCACAAGGGAGAACTGGATATCCTCCAGGCCCTTTCCATGAAAAGCCGGATTAACCATATCTCACCTGTCCAGGCCGGGGAAGGCGTTAGCTACGACTTTACCTGGAGGGCCGAGAAAGACACCCGGATTGCCACCCTCCCCTTCGGCTATGCCGACGGTTATCCGCGAAACCTTCGGGGAAAGGGCTGGGTCACCATCCACGGAAAACAGGTTCCGATTGTGGGGGTAATCTGCATGGATCAGTGTATGGTCGATTTAAGCGAAGTCCCCGAAGCCCAGGTGGGCGATGAGGTAATTATCTACGGGGACGGAACCGGAAATACGATGAGTATTCAGGAAGCCGCCCTTCTCGCCGAAACGAATAAAAATGATATCGTATCCCGGCTGACCAGGCGGCCTCCCAGAGTTTATACGCGAAATGGAGAAATCGTTAAGGTGCGCCACGGCTTTCTACCTGCGTAAAAACCTCACCTTCCCCGCCTCCGCGTCCATCGCGCACCAGGCACCCATGGGCAGGGTTCCGGTTACGGCGCGGTGGCCGCAGCGCAGACCGGCAAGTACAGGAATCTTCTTGGAAGAAAACCGATCCCGCAAAAGTTCCTCCACCTTATAGCTTTCCTCATACTTATTTTCACATTCATTAAAATCGCCGAATAAAATCCCGCTTACCTGGTCAAAGATTCCCGCATTTTCCATCTGAGCAAAATACATATCCAGGGAAGCGACCTGCTCGGACACATCTTCCAGAAACAAGATTCTTCCCCGCACATCCGGCTGGTAAAAGGTTCCCAGTGTCCGGGCAAAGACGGTAACATTGCCCCCGACCAGACGACCTTCGGCTCTTCCCGGCACAATCGTTTCCAGTTCATCGCCCTCGGGATTTTTAAATTCCAATTCTTCCCAATCTGCAAATACCGCCTGTTCAAGCGCCGACCTTGTATAGGCGTCCATCGGCGGATCAACCATATTGGTCGAGGCCATCGGTCCATGGTAGGCCACAAATCCGCACGTCTGGTTAATCCAGTTTAAGATATTGGTGAGATCGGAAAATCCCAGAAAAATCTTTGGATTTCCTGTAATGATTTCCTTATCCAGAAACGGCATCACCTGTGCGCTTCCATAACCGCCACGCGCACAGATAATTCCCTTAATCTCCGGGTCGGCAAACATCCGGTGAATATCCTCCGCCCGGCTCTCGGGCCTTCCTGCCAGGTAAAAAGTTTCCAGATATCCCTTCACCCCCGCCCATTTCCGGCGATCTCCTTCTTTAAAATGCTCCATAACCCATCCGTCCTGCTCCATCCGCGGACCCACTTCCACCTTAAGCCCCAGTTCTTCGATGGCCTTTACGCAGAGTTCTGTCCGCGCCTTAGAAACAGGAAAGGCCGGAGCAACCAGCCCGACCTTATCTCCCCGCTTCAACCGTTCGGGGTAAATGATTTCCTGCATAACTTTTCCTCTCTTCCTGCCGCAGTTTTACCGCCTTACCGCAATCCGGTCACACTGCCGCAGTCTTTCTGCCAATACTATTCCACAGAAATACATCTGAACAATGGATGTGCGCCAAAGTCTACGGTAAAGCCCTTGACATGCGGCTTGGATAATACCATGGTATTCCGGTAGTACAGAGGAAGTACCGGCATTTCATCCATTAAGATCTGCTCGCACTCGGTAAAGATTTCCATACGTTCATTGTTATCTGCGCTTGCTGCTGCCTTATTTAACAGTTCATCATAATTTAAAGCAGCATCGCTCTGCCAGCGGCATTCCTTCTCCATACGTCCCTTGTTGAAGATGCTTAATACGGAGTTCGGGTCTAAGTAATCGCCGGTCCAGCCGTCAAAGGCAATATCAAAGTTTCCGGCACCGTGCTCGTCCCAGTAAACCTTCGACTCAAAGGTAACGATCTCGCACTCTACGCCCAGGCTGTCCTTCCACATGGCCTGCATCACCTGTGCCTTATCCTTATTTTCCTGGGTATTGGTAATAATAAACTGTAAGACCGGCAGACCTTCGCCGTTCGGATAACCGGCATCGGCAAGGAGCTGCTTTGCTGCCTCGACATCCTCTTTAATCAGTTCTGCGCCGACCTTATCACGGAACTCCGTGGTTTCATCGCCATAGGGGATTCCGTAAGGAACGAAGGCCAATGCGGACTTCGGCTTGGAGGGAACTGCCACATCATTGACGGTATTTCTTACAATTGCCATGGACAGGGCCTTTCTTACCTCTGCCGTCATATAGTCCTTCGAGCAGTTAAAGTCAAAGTAAGAGGTTCCGATTAAGTCATGGGCGCTCAGTTCTTCGCTTCCCTGATACTGCGCCATCGCCTGTGTTCCCACAGAATTTCCAATCATAACATCGATATCGCCTGCATTATAAGCGGACAATGCGGCCTCTGCCTGCTCGATAATGGCAATCTCCACGCTATCTAACTTTACATTCTCCGCATCAAAATATTCCGGGTTCTTTACCAGGGTGTAGCCTGCCTGCGGCTTAATTTCCTGCAGCATAAACGGGCCGTTGCACACATAGGTATCCGCGCTCTTTACCCAGGAATCCGATCCTTCAACAGCATCCTTCTTTACCGGTGCCCAGTTTGCCGAAGCGGTCAGGCTGATAAAGTATGCGGTTGGATTCTTTAAGGTTACTTCCAGTGTCTTATCGTCCACGGCCTTTACGCCTACCTCATCGGCAGAGCACTCGCCGTTATTGTACTCTTCTGCATTCACAATATCAAACAGATTCCATGCTGCCGGAGAAGCCAGTTCAGCGTCCAGTTCACGCTTCCAGGAATACTCAAAATCAGCAGCCGTCAGGGCAGAACCGTCCGACCACTTTAAGCCGTCCCTCAAGGTAAAGGTATAAACCAGACCGTCGTCGGAAACCGTGTGGCTCTCCGCCATCGCCGGTTCTACATTGCTTCCGTCATCGGAAAAACGATATAAGCCGTTAAACAGGTTTAAAAGCACTGCCGATGACTTATTATAGTTGCACATCCCCGGATCTAAGGTTTCCGGTTCTGCATCAATCGCATAAACGATACTGTTTCCCCGATCCGCTGCTTCCTCTGCTGCCGGCGTTTCCTCACCGCCTGCTGCCTCGGAGCCTGCCTCAGAACCGGCAGCCGTCGTCGTTTCTCCCCCTGCTGCCGTCGTAGCCGTTGTGGAACCACCGCCGCCGCAGCCGGCAAGTAAAGAAGCTGTCATCACAGCAGCCAAAGCCATTGATAAGCATCTTTTTCTCATAATTGTTTCCTCCTGTTTTTTTCATTTATCGCAAAAGCGGCAGATGCCGCCTGGTGCGCTTTTTTATTCTGCCGGGTTGCCGTTTGCGTGAGTTTTCGTTACGGTTCACACGTTCACAGCAACGAATCTTCAGCAACCCGCCTGCCTACAGCAGATGACATGCCACATAATGCTTCTCATTCACCTTCTTTAATTCCGGCTTTGCCTGCCTGCACACATCCTTTACATAGGGGCAGCGCGAGCAGAACGGACACTCGTCCTTTGGATTAATCGGTGAAAGCACATCCCCTTCCAGCACAATCCTCTGGCTTGCCGCCGCCAGATCCGGGTCGGCAATCGGTTCCGCTGAAATCAGCGCCTTGGTGTAGGGATGCAGCATATTTTCATAAAATTCATCCGCCTGGGCATACTCCAAGAGATTTCCCAGATACATCACGCCGATCTGGTTGGAAATATGCCGAACCATCGCCAAATCATGCGAGATAAACAGATAGGTGAACTTATATCTCTCCTGAAGTTCTTCCAAAATATTGATAATCTGTGCCTGAATCGAAACATCCAAAGCCGAAATCGGCTCGTCACAGACGATAAACTCCGGTTCCGCCGCCAGGGCACGGGCAATACCGATTCTCTGCCGCTGTCCCCCGGAAAACTCGTGCGGATAGCGATTGATGTGGTCCGGCTTTAAGCCCACCAGCTCCACCAGTTCGCGAACCCTGTCCCCGATATCCCTTCCCTGCTTTAGTTTCATAAAGCGAATCGGTTCGGCAATAATGTCCATCACGTTTTTGCGCGGGTCAAGCGAGGTATAGGGGTCCTGGAAAATCATCTGCATCTTCCTCCGGAATGCCTGCATCTCCTTATCCTTCAGCCGCGTAATCTCTGCACCCTGGTAAAGAATCTGCCCGTCCGTCGGTTCATAGAGTTTAAGCACCGTCCGCCCGATGGTAGTCTTTCCGCACCCGGATTCCCCCACCAGACCCATCGTTTCCCCCTTGGCAATCGAAAACGATACATCGTCCACAGCTTTTAAGATATTCGGCTTCTGAAACCACCCGGTCTTTAATTCAAAATACTTCTTTAAGTTCTTTACCTCCAGGCAAGTTTCCCGGTTACTGCTAATACTCATGACAGCTTCACCCCGCCTTCTTTTTCCTTACCCTGTGCCTTTATCTTCCCGGCCTGTTCACGTTTTGCCAAATCAGGAACCTCGATATTCTTCTTTACCTGCGGATGGTGAAGCCAGCACGCACTCTTATGCCCTTCTTCCACCTCGTCTAATTCCGGCTGGTAGGCATGGCAGAGCTTCATCGCATAGGGGCAGCGGGCAGCAAACGGACATCCCGCCGGGGGATTTAACAGATCCGGCGGCGTCCCGAAAATCGGCACCAGCTTCTCCCCGTTTGCCTTGGGGATGGACTCCAAAAGCCCCTTCGTGTAGGGATGGGCCGTCCGGTAAAAGATATCCCGCACATCCCCCTCTTCCACGATAATTCCGCCGTACATTACAATCACCCTTGTGCACATGCTGGCAATCACCCCTAAATCATGGGTAATTAAAATCAGGGACATGGCATACTGCTCCCGCATCTTCTGCATCAGTTCCAGAATCTGCGCCTGGATCGTCACATCCAGCGCCGTCGTCGGCTCGTCGGCAATTAAAAGCTTGGGATTGCAGGCAATGGCAATGGCAATCATCACCCTCTGGCGCATCCCGCCGGAAAGTTCGTGCGGATACTGGTGAATCCTCTTTTCCGGCGCAGGAATCCCCACCTGGTTTAACACCTCAAGCGCCCTCTTTCGGGCCTCGTCCTTACTCATTTTCAAATGCCGCCTTAACGGGCCGCAGATCTGTTCGCCAATCGTAAACAAAGGGTTTAAGCTGGTCATGGGGTCCTGGAAAATCATGGAAATTTCATTGCCCTGGTATTTTCGCATCTCTTTTACGGATTTCTTCGCCAGATCTTCGCCGTCGAACATAATCTCGTCCACGTTTAAGTCGGCATTATCCTCCAAAAGATGCATAATAGAAAGCATACTCACCGACTTTCCGCACCCGGACTCGCCCACGATGCCCAGCCTTTCGCCGCGATCCACATAAAAGCTCACGCCCCGGACCGCCTGCACATAACCGTCGCCCGTGTGAAACCCTGTCTTTAAATTTTTAATTTGAAGTAAAACATTATCCGAAGTCAAATTTGCTCTCCTAACTCTTCTATCGTCAAAGAAATATTTTCTGTTCTTTCGCACACATCCGCTACTTCTTTAATCTCGGGTCCAGTGCATCCCTGAGTCCGTCGCCGATAAAATTCAGCGCAAAAATCGTAAGGCTGATCGCCGCCGCCGGGAAGAACATCTGATACGGGCAGGTGAATAAATATTCAATCGCATCATTCGCCAGAGTCCCCCAGCTTGCCTGCGGCACCTGAATCCCAATCCCCAAAAAGCTTAAAAAGGCTTCCTGGAAGATGGCACTGGGAATTAAAAAAGTCACCGTGACAATAATCGTGCCGATACTGTTCGGGATGAGATGGTGAATTAAAATCTGCCACTTGTTCAGCCCGCAGATCTTCGCCGCCAGGGCAAAATCCTGTTCCCGAAGCGTAAGAATCTGCCCGCGCACCATACGCGCCGTCGTAATCCAGAAGGTCAGACACATCGCAAGAAGGATGCTGCTCATGGTATTGCCCAGAAACATCATAATTAAAATCAGATAAATCAAACTGGGAATCCCAGAAAGAATATCCACAATCCGCATCATAATCAAATCTGCCGTCCCGCCGAAATACCCGGCAATCCCGCCGTAGAGCACGCCGATAATCATATTGACAAAGGCGGCGGTAAAGCCAATCGTCAGCGAAATCCTCGCCCCATACATGGTGCGGATAAAAATATCCCGGCCCATCTTATCCGTGCCGAACCAGTGCTCCTTGCTCGGCCATTCCAAAAGATGGTAAAAATCCGTCTGTGCATAATCATAGGGAGAAAAAATCGGTGCAAAAACCGCAAACAAAATCATGAAAAACAAAACCACCAGCCCAAACATCGCAAGCTTATCCTTCTTTAACCTGCCCCAGACCATCTTCACATAGGACTGGCTTTTTCGGGCAATTACATCCTTTTCCTTCTCCGCCTCGCTTAACGGCTCCAAAAGCTCCATGGGAATATCCGTTCCCGCGGGAAACCGGCCTGTCCCGGTTCCTGCACTTATCTCTGTCATTCTATCGTCCTCATTTTTCTTTACTTTACTTATCAATCTTAATCCGCGGGTCAATCACCGCATACAAAATATCTACAATTAAATTGCATAAAATAATCAGACTTCCCACAAAAATCGTCAGCCCCAGCGTCACCGAGTAATCCCTGTCGCCGATTGCCGTCACAAAATACCTGCCCAGCCCCGGCACGGAAAACAGCTTTTCGATAATAAACGTACCGGTTAAAAGCGCCGCCACCATCGGACCGACATAGGTAATAATGGGAAGCAGGGAATTTTTCATGGCATAGCGGCCAATCACCAGATATTCCGGGGTTCCCTTCGCCCTTTCCGTGCGGATATAGTCCTGGCGCATAGTTTCCAGCATACTCGAACGCATTAACCGGGTAATATAGGCAATCTGAGAAAATGCCATGCAGAATACGGGAAGAATATAATGTTTCCAGGAAGTTAAGCCATAAGAAGGCAGAATCTTCAGCTTTTCACAGAATACATACATCATCAGCACACAGATAACAAAACTGGGAACCGAAACGCCGATGGTTGCAATCACCATGGCAATCATATCCGGGACTTTCCCGCGCTTTACCGCAGCGATAATTCCTAAAAGAATCCCCGCAGCCAGCGAAATGAAAATCCCCCAGGCACCCACACGCGCCGAAACCGGAAAGCCCTGGCTGATCAGTTCATTCACCGTCGTATCCTGTTTTTTAAATGAAGTTCCGAAATCTCCATGAAGAAGATTTGACAGATAACGGGCGTACTGCTCCGGCACCGGATCATTTAAACCGTACTGATCCGAAATCTTTTCCAGAATCTTGGGCGGAACATTCCGGTTATCCTCCGGGCTGAACGGCCCTCCCGGGATGGCATGAAGCAGGAAAAACGTGACCGTCACCAGAATAAATAAAGAAATCACGCCAACACCCAACCGCTTTGCTATGTACCTTGTCATAAAATTCCCCCTTGTATGGATGATAAACTTTTGCGGATATCCTCTAAAAAAGGCGCAGTAAACGAAAAATTCACTGCACCTTTGCTCCACTATCCATGTTATTTTTCGCAATCCATGTTCTGTACAAAACAACAGAAACTTTTAGCATTATAGCATATCCGCAGAAAGAAATCAAGGCAACGAATGGTTTTTGCATAAAAATACTAGGTAAAGGGTAAGTATTCACATGATTCACGGTAGCTGCAATGCTTGCCACCCACCTGTGTTCACTGTAGCCTGCAAAAGCCAGCACCTTCTATCCTGCATAAACGATATCGAAAAAATATTCGTTTTCATCTTCACCCCAAATCGTGCGTGTCCAGTCCTCATTGATATGATAGTCAATGCGCCAGCGCCTTCCATCCTGTGCCTGAATATCAACAAAGGTTTTTTCATCGCTTCTCACCGGCAAACATTTTACACCTGCAGGGATATTTTCAGTTGTGCCGCTTATGCTTCCATCCTCCAAAATTTTCCATGCAGGAAGAGGTTTTTTTGTTGTTACGGCCCAGGTCCATAAATCCTCATCGATATCCTCATCCCACCCCGGGAAATAGTAAATCTCTTCATCGGCTTTTGGCATACCGTCATTTCCCATATGATAATGCTGATAGGCTATACGGTTACTCAGCACCCCAATACGATTACCCAGTTTAAAATGGCTGGGCTTAGTAACCAAAGAACCTGTAATCCAACCAAAAACATCCCCCTGATACTTCACCCCGTTTTCCGTCAATTTAAAAACCAGGACACGGCTCACCTCATCGACTTCCGAGGTTACCAGATAGATATAGTAATTTCCATCTTTATTTTTCAGCAGATACTTATCTCCCAGTAAATTATATTCCTCTTTTTGAATAAAGCACTCTTCACCGTCCAGGAAAAATCGGATTTCATTACTCATGATTTCCGCAGGAGCATCCTGGATATAGATTTCTTCCAACACCCCATCTTTATCAATATCTGCATTCCATCTTCCGCCTTCATCATACAGCGCAAATTCTTCCGGTTCTTTTTTTAAAGGCGCTTTAAATAATTCCGGATATTTCTCATAGAGCAGAGTAATCTCTACATAACCTCTGCCTCCGGTAAGAATGCCCGGATTATAGCAAAAAGTAATTCCCTGACACCCCAGCACCCAAACCGGCTGATTCTCCTCTGGCTGATTTTTCTCAAACTGACTGGCAATAATTTCTTCCGCATTCTCCAAATAACCCATATAGGTGCTTTCTTCCGGTCTTTGTATATAATATTCATCAATTAAAGCTCGTATTAGCTGAGGAATATCGGCAATAACATCTTCCAGAACCAAATCTTTTCCTGTCAGCGGATCAATATTCTTTCCACGAATCGTATATTCCACAGACGACGTCATCCCGCCAAATTTCCAATAATCTCCGCATAGAATGCCAACACCATATTGGTCTGCCCTCATCACAGAGAAATCCCTTTGGAAAGTATAGGGCGGATAATCTTCACCATATTCTTCACGTTCTGCCGCAGCTGCCGCCCTGTTTTCATTCTCCCAGGCTGCCGCTGCCGCTGCGCTTTCTGCATTATATGCCTCCAGTGCCTGTGCCAGTTTCGGATAATTTTCTTTATTGGCACGAATGGTATCATATTCCGTAATAATCATCGGTTTTGTCCAATATGCATCCGAATACAGCGGCGGCTTTTCCAGATAAATCTCTAATTCCCGGGAAATTTCTTCTGCCTGTGCTGTATTTATCAGGCTTTCCTGTGCTGTTTTTTCTTTGGCAGGACTTTCACTGACTGTATTTTTAGAGTCTGCATTTTCCTGCACTTCTGTATCCTTATCTGCACTTTCCCCGGAAATATCTTTTCCTGTTTCTCTCGTTTCTTCTTCCTCTGCCCCTTCTGCTCCGGTTTCATCATCGGCAGATTTTTCATCTTTATTGTCTTTTAAGACGGACGAAATTGTATTGATTGTTCGTTTGGCCAGACTGCCAGTTAAACTGCCTCCGCTTTTACAAGCTGTCAATCCCAAAACTACGCAGGACAACACCAATCCTGCCATCAAATGATTAAACGTTTTCTTTTTCATCTCCTGAAATTCCTTCCTTTTACCCTCTTTGTTTGCTATTTTACTACATCTTCTCCCAATATTTTCCAACATGTGATGCAGCAGTGACAGGACAATACACACAGGCTAATTTCTTATGTAGCTGACCTATTTTCGGCAATCAATTTGTACACAATTTACAAAAATATCTAAAATTTTATTTGAATAGCAAAAAAGAGTATTGATTTTTCAAACAATACTCTTTTTTTACATTTTCTAACGTGCGCGAGAGGATTCGAACCCCCGACACCTTGGTCCGTAGCCAAGTGCTCTATCCAGCTGAGCTACGCACACGTACAAACTAGTTTGCTTAACAGCGATAATAAGTATAACGGATATTTGTGGAAATGTCAATAGGCTTTTTTAAAAATTTTCTAAAAAAAAATTCCTGATTTCCAAAATAAAAATTTCCTTAAAAATTTTCCGTTAGAAATGCTTCCAGTCTTTTCGCATCCTCCTGTTCGTTTTCTCCTTCGACCAAGAGTTCCAGCTTTTCACCAGCCTTTGCCGAAAGTGAAAGTACGTGGAATATCAGTTTGGCGTCGCCGCTTTTTTCTCCTTTTCTGATCTGTACATTGCTGGTACATTGGATGGCCTCTTTGACCAGCCTTCCTGCCATTTCCGGCAAAAGACCGGCAGATTCCTTCATCTGGAATTCTAATTTTACCATATATCGTTTTCTCCCCTGCTCCTTGGCTGCTTTACCGGCAAAACCATTCTCCCCTATTGCTCTGCCGTCTTTGCGCCAAATCCATGTTTCCTGATAAATCCTAGTAAACAAGTCCCGGATTAAAGAATCCAACCAGCACGCCCACAAACGCCACAACCACTAAGAGCAGCATAACTTTAATCGGCGACATCTGCTTCTTTGCCATCAAAAACCAGCAGGCAATAACGAATACTGCGGTTAATAGTCCGGGAAATACTTCATTTAACTTATCCTGCAATACCAGATAAGGTTCTCCCGCTTCATTTAAAAGCTTCAGCGAAGTTGTGACGCTGACCCAGGTCGCAGATACCGCACCGATAACCATTCCGCCAAGGATGGACACGGATTCACGGATGGCGTCGCCCTGTGCGCCGATTAAGAATTCCACGGCCTTTGTACCAAGACTGTACCCTTTAAAATACAGAAACTTCATACCAAAGTAAGCAAATAAATTCCAGACAAGAATATAAAAGATTGCGCCAAGCGGTGAACCGCCGGTGGACATTCCCATAGCAATGCCCAGAAGAATAGGAATCACCGTTCCTACAACCAGTGAGTCGCCGATTCCGGCAATCGGTCCCATCAGACCTGCACGGAGGCCGTTAATGGTTTCATCATCGACATCCTCGGTTCCGCTGGCTCTCGCCTCTTCCAGACCTGCGGTAATACCGACAATCAATGTTCCTAACTGCGGCTCCGTGTTAAAGAATGCCGTGTAGGTATTCATGGCTTTTGCCTTATCCTCTTCATCCTCATATAAATCCTCAACCAGAGGGAGCATGGAACACAGATAGCCAAAGGTCTGCATGTGCTCCTGAGAAAAACAGGTCAGATGCCCGTAAAACCAGTTATGGAAGGACTTTAATAGGGCTTTTTTTGATATCTTTTTCTCCATGTCAGATTTCCTCCTCATCATCGTCCCATCCATCAGCAGCTACAGCCTTGCTCACGGACAGCATCTTAATTTTATAGTTAATCACAGCAAACATTCCGGCAATAACGGTTGCGGATACCAGGTTGATCCCCATGGACGCCGCCAGGGTAAATCCAAACAGATAGGGAATGAAATCCGTTACCTGCTTTACAATCTGCTTTAAAAGAATGGCAATACCTACGCAGGGAAGGAGAGAGCCAACCGTAAATAAAGTCTTCATGGCAATTCCGTCCATGGGAAGGGTTGTCTTAATCAGTTCTACAACGCTGGTTCCCATCTTACACATAATCAGTGTCGGGATAAACGAACAGATAAAATGGGAAATCCACGGAAGAACCATATCTACAACGTATAACTTGTGATAATCCCTTTTTTCTACAGCCTGCCAGCCAATGTGCTGCCATGCCAGGTTTATGGTTGCTGTTCCGTAAAATAATACCGTTCCCAGTGTGCCGACCATGGCACCAAAAGAAGTGGCAAGTGCCGCACCCTCTGTGGATGTTGCTTCCAGTCCATAACTCTTTAAAGCAACCATGGCCAGAGGAATTCCTATGTAGCTGACGGCACGGACATCTGCAGATACCGTACCTCCGGGAGTAACCAGCGCAATATAAACCACCTGCATGGCGCATCCCACTAAAATTCCGGTTGTCATATCTCCCAGAATCAGACCGCAGATAAAACCGCCGATTAAGGGCCTTCCCAATGTATAGTTGCCAATCGATGAACCGCCCATACCGGGCATACTTGACAGACATGCAAACAGGCCGAGCAAAGCCGCCTGCAACCAACTGATCGTCATAATCCTACCTCCTTAGTGGAATCCAAACTGTCCTCTGAACTTTTTCCAGTTTCCGATGGCTTCATCCTTTAAAAGAGCAAACTCTACTTCATATCCGGCATTCATGATATTTTCCAGCGCCTGCGCCTCTTCCTGGGTGATGGACTGGTTATTTCCCAGCTTGGTCGTCCCCGGACGATCATTGCAAGGCCCGATAATGACCGTTTTGATTCCCGGCTTTAAGCCCTGTTTCACCAGAATCGTTTCCATATCCAGCGGATTTTTAGTGATCAGGAAATAATTATCCTTGCTGTTTAACACCTTCTCACTTTTTTCTTTAAACTCCTCCACCGACCATACAAAGGTCTTCTTGCCGCTTGCGCTCTTGTAAGCAGCCTTTAACACGGAATTTTTTGCCGCTGCATTATTCACCGCAATCAATCCGTCACAGGGATATTCCAATGCCCATCTTGTGCAGGTCTGTCCATGAATCATCCGGTCATCTACGCGAATAAATGAAATTGCCATAATAATTATCCTCCTGATTTTGTTTTTATTTTTTTTAATTATTTTGCCTTTTTCTGTGTTTTATCGATATCTCATCTTCCGATTTATTTATATCTCATCTTCGGATTCACTTACTGCTACCGTAAATCGCTTCAGTGCTTCCCGTGCTTCAGGAATCAGCCCATCGACAAGCGCTCCGCTTTCCATGCTGTCCTTGGCAACCACAGCACTGACCACCAGCGGAAGGTTCATCCCTCCGACCATGGTCGTGCGGCCTAAAAGCCCTTCTTCTGCCAGCACATTGGCCGTCGTCGTCAGCGGAGAACCGCCGATTAAATCTGCAAATACAAGGAGTTCATCATCCTCCTTAACAACAGAAACGCACTGGCGCACGTTTTCGGCAAATTCATCGGCACCCATGCCGTTTTTTAAGCTTGTGGATAAAATATCTTCCCGTCCCTCTCCGACAAGCATTTCCAGTACACTGTGTACCCCCTGTGCCATCGTTCCGTGGCTCACTAATAAGATGTATTTCATCTCCTGCCTCCTTCCATTTCCCTTAAGAAGTTCTTGTTTTATCGTGATTTCAGTATATAAAAAAAGCGGCACATGTTCACCTTACATGTGTCACTTCTTTTTCCGGTCATCTGTCACTTCTTTTTTATGATATTTGTCATATGCAGTTGTTTAGAATTTTTCATGGATTTTTGCCCGTTGCTGTGAACGTATAAACAGTAACCCCCATCTGTATTTCCGGTTCAATGGTTGAGATAACGATTAATTTTCCTGTTTTGAATAATGGTTTCCATATTGATATTGGAATTGCTCTGTAAAATCGCCTGTATCGCCCGGTCAACCTCAGAAACCGCATTATCGTAATTATGGAAGCGCGGAATCACCACAGCCTGTTCCACCGCATGGCTTAACATAGGAAAGTTCAGCACATGGGAGGAATCGGATTCCAGAGCAAAAAACTTCTGGTTTTCCTCGGCCTCCACCACATCCCTAAGCACCGGCACCCCCTCGGAGTAAGTAAATATTTCGGACTGGATGGCTTCATCGCCGGTCAGAAGCTTTACCATCTCCCACGCCTCTTTGCTGTGCACGGTCGATGGATTTATGGCAAGCAGCAGGGTATCTAAGCGGGAAATATTCTCCCCGTCCGGCCCGGCAGGCATCATCAGACAGTCCCAGGCAAAGCCCGAATACTTTTTTATACTCAGTGGATAGGACTTATAGGCGCGGTATTCCGAAAAAAGCATGGGCTGAAAAACCACATTGCCCAGAGCAAAATCTTTGCTGGAAACGCTGTAGCCCTCGTTTAGTTCCTCCATTTTTTCGATAAAAGCAACGGCGGCACCGGCCTTGGAATCGGTCAGATAGCACTCCTTTCCCTTCTCGTCAAAGAGCATTACCCCGTTGGAGTCAAAGGCATCCTCCCAGGTATAGCCCACCGTGCCAAACTGGTCCGGTGTCCCATCTCCATCCGTATCTTTTGTCACTTCGCTGCAGATCCGGTAAAAATCATCCCAGGTCCAGTGATTTTCGGGCAGGGCAATGCCTTCCTTTTCCAAAATAGTTTTATTGACAAACATCAGTTTCGGAGCACAGGTAAAAGGCAGGGCATACTGCGTTCCCTCATAGTTTCCGTAGGCATAGGCGGAAGAATAATACCTCTCCGGCAAAAATTCCTCATCCTCTTTAATCAAACCGTCCAGATTTTTTAATACGCCCGCTTCGGCAAAATCATTAAAATGCTCGCCCAACACAAAAAAGACATCCGGAGCCTCCCCCTTCATCATCTGCCCGGACAGCCAATCCGAGTAATCTTCCTTGATAATGCCGCTCACGTATTCCACCCTGACGCCCGGATGCTGCTCTTCAAAGCGGGCTATGGCATCCTCGGCAATCCGGTAGGCCCAGCCATTTGGCACTTCCCAGTAGCTGTCGCTGAACACGCCAATCTGCAGTACATCTTTATGAAATCCCGGAAGCTTTTTGTAATTATCCGTGGCAATCAGCCCGATAACCAGCAGAAAAAATGCGCAGATCCCCGCCCGAATCTGGTATTTCTTTTCCGTTTGTTTTTCCATTAATTTCCATCTCCGAATATTTTATTCACGGCTCCGGTCTGCACCGCCCATATGGCAAGCTGCGTCCGATCCCGCAGGTTCAGTTTGCTTAAAACCGTACTGATACAGTTCCTGACCGTCCCGTCCGACAAGTTCAGCTTTGCGGCAATCTCCTTATTCGACAGCCCGCTTCCCACCTGCACAATCACCTGCCATTCGCTGTCCTTTAAGTCTGCCGACTGCCGTTCATCAACCTGAATCGCCATATTTGACTGTGCCATCCGCGAAAACAGCCGGACAACCTTTGAGGCAATATCCTCATTGATCATGGCCGTCCCATGGTAGACCTTGTGGATAGCTTCGTTTAATTCTTTCATGGAAATCCCTTTAAGGAGATAGCCGCTGGCCCCGTATTTTAAGGCGTTAAACACGTACTCGTCATCATCAAAGGTCGTCAGGATAATAATTTTAATCTCCGGGTAGTTCTCTTTAATAATCTGTGTGCAGACCACCCCGTCCATCTCCGGCATACGAATATCCATCAGGATAACATCCTGACGTTCTTTTCGTATGGAGCGAATCACTTCCACCCCGTTGGCTACAGCGTCCGTTACCTCAAGATCCTTTTCGCTGTTTAAGATAATGGTAAGGCTCTGCCGAATCAGTTCCTGGTCATCTGCAATCAATACTTTAATCATCCTTATCCTCCGTTCCCCATCGAATCGGTATTCCCGCATCGATGATAAACCCATGATCCCCGCAATAGCTTAAACTTCCCTTGAGCATCGCAAGCCGTTCCTCCATATGATGTAATCCAAAGCCTTTCTGCACATTGGCACAGCCCACGCCGTTATCCTCCACATGAATATTGAGCATATTGTACTGCCGGTCAATCTTTACCTTGATCTTATCTGCCTTTCCGTGGCGGATTGCGTTGGTGATGGATTCCTGGACAATCCGGTAAATCACATCTTCTTCATCTTTATTGAATCCGTTCAGCCTGGTATCTATCCGTTCATCGATATCCACCCCTGTAGAACGCCGGATCTCCTCAATCATCTGGATAATGGCCGATTGAAGATCCAGGGTTTCCAGGGCATCCGGACGAAGCGCCTTGACCGAGCGCCGCACATCCTTAACTCCCTGCCTGGCTACATTGGCAATCGCCTTCAGCTGCTCTTTCGTCGCTTCCGGGGCAATATCCACCAGCATAACACAGGCATCAATTCCCGTGATAATCCCGGTCAGGGAATGGCCCAGCGTATCATGAATTTCCCGGGCAAGGCGGTTCCTCTCCCGCGTTTCCGCGGTTTTTTCGGATTCCTTTGCATACTCCTCCAGCTTTTCATTCGCCAGCCTTAATTCCTGGTTGGCAAGGCTCAGCCGTTCATTCAGCCCCAGTATCCTCTCTTTTTCCTTTACTTCTTCCAAAATCAGCACAATGGTATAGCTGATAAATACAATCATATTTAATGAATTTAAGATATTCCGTACCCCCAGAAGCAAAGACTGCACCCTGCCGCTGTAATAAGCCCAGCAGGTTTCTAAGGAAATGATGGAATATCTTGCCGACAGCAGATCATAGTCCATCAAAAGATAGGCGGCAAATATCCCCGCCACAAACAGGATTCTCTGTTTTCGGTCAGGAAAATAACTCATCGTGTCGGCAATAATTAAAAGCACCGTACCGGTGTAGCCAAAACTCAGCACAGAACTGACCGCAAAGACAATCCCCAGTTCAACCAGGGTTTTCAGCAGAAACCACAGCTTCCTTCTGCAGGGAATGGACAGCAAAAGAAGCAGGCACAGATACAGCCCCACAGCAATCACCGGAAGCTTCCACGGTGCCACAGGCACCTGCTTTGCCCGAAGCAGAAAATCCATCGCCGAATTTTCAGCAATATATCCGGACAGACTGTGTACAGTCACCATCGTCAGATAGAGGATAATGACCATATTCAAATTTTTCATCGTGTTCAGAACAACCCTGGGATAATCTTTCCTGTCAACGGTAATCTCCATCAAAAATCCCCCCTCATCCTACTGCCACCGGGCAATGCTGTACTCCTCCACATTTTCCCGGGTCACCAGTTCCACCGGCAGAAGGATCTCCTTTTCAACATCCTCCCCACACAGAAGACGGTAAATCACATCTGCGGCAGTCTGCCCGATGCGGGAAGGAAACTGCGCCGAGGAAGCCGACATCATTCCCTCTTTAATCAGCGCTTTTGCATCCGGGGAGGCATCAATCCCGTACACCTTCACCCGTTCTAAAAGTTCATGCTCGTCCAGGGCAGCAACCACCCCGACGGCTGCCAAATCATTCAGGCAGAATACCGTGTCAAAGGCAGTGCCTTTACGGATAACCTCCTCGATCTTTGGCATGGCAATCTCTAATTGTCCGTCACAATTGATGCGCTGTACAACATGAACCCTGTCGCTTTTTTCCACAACATCTAAAAACCCCTGCACCCTGTCCTGCCCGGATTTTGCCGAATCATGCGTCATCACCAGGAGATTGGCGTCCTGCTTCTCCTCGGATGGATTTTCCTCGAATTGATTTTCTTTTAAAAAATACTGCCCCACCAGACAGCCCGCAGAATAATTATCCGAAGTAATCGTACAGTCCGCAAGCCGCTCATCTTCCAGATTCGTATCCACAACAACGATATAAACGCCCTGTTCCTTTGCCTTGTTTAAAACCTCAGACAGGCGTTTTCCATCCACCGGCGTCACCACCAGAACATCCACGTCCATCGCAAGCATTGCCTCAATCTGTTCAATCTGCCGATCCGCATTAAGAGCCGGATCGCGCAGGATTACCTGATCTCCCTCCATCTCTGCACGGTTGAGGATTTCTTCATTTACAATTTTATAAAATTCATTATTCATCGTCATATAGCTGACACCAATCCGATAACAGTTTTCCTTCTGATTCGCCGAATAATCTTTCCTGCTCAAACCTGCCCACAGCAGCACCGCTACCGGAACATACAAAAGAAGGTTGACCAGAAGAAAAATCCTTTGAATATTAAGCTTCATACCGTCCCCCTGTACAAAATTTCTTTTAGTATAGCATTAAAAGCAGTTTTATTCAATCGTTTGGCGACTTGTAGTGAAACTGTGCTTCCGCAGCACTGGCTTGTGATATACCCGCCTCCTTCCCTACATCAAAAAAGAACCGGTTTCCCGATTCAATTTTGATTTACTTTTATGGCATGATTTCACTTCAATACTTCCCATATTGAATTTTGTTTAGAACCCACTCTTCTGATATAGCCTTTATCCCTCAATGAATCCAATGCTCTTTGCACTGTTCTTACAGTTTTAGAAATCTTATCCGCAATTTCAACCCTTGATGAATCTGGTTTTTGCTTCAAAATAGCAAGGACTGCCATCTCCGTTCCGCTCAAAGTGACATCCAAAGTGACACCATTATACTATAAAGTGACATTTTTGTCACTAACAAATTGCCATCAGAACTCTTTCAATGTGAAGGAAACCTCCCAAAGTGAAGCATACACTTATTTTACACTTTAAACCTGCTTGTAAACCCTTAAATTAACTTTTGTATCAGGTTTTCGATTTCTCAAAAGACACACCGTTTCCACGTGTCCATCTTTGTCCCAACACAAAGCCCCAGCCTCTTCTCCATTATAAAATATAGGGAGTTTAAAATCAATACGTTTTAATATCTGACCATTGGGCTGCTGCTCCGGATAGATATGTACCGCTTCTATCAAATTTTCCAAAATACTCCTTTTTTCATCATCTGAAAGGTCTGCATAGGCCGTGTCAAAATATATCAGGTACTTATAAATATTATCGACAGTAATAGACTGCCTTCTAATACTTATTTTACGCTGTTCAAGCTCTGCTATCGCAATTTCAATACCCTCTATCTTCTCATAAAAACCCTCAATCTGCTCTTCATAATCCTGCATTTTGCGATCATAATGGCGATCATCCAAATCTAAAGCATTCTGTTTTTCTATATACCTGTCCTTGTTGTGCTGCGCCTTCTGCAACTGTTTTCTATAATTATCCAATTCCTTATCAATTTCTGAAGTATCTATCTCAGTACCGATTTTACTCTTTATTGTATCAATAAACTTCTGTTCATGTATCAGTCTATAAATGACGGTCTCGACAGCCTTATTGATTACATTCTGCCGCCACTGAAAATTATATTCACATTTTCTTACCCCCAGGGCACTTCTCCTATGCTTACATTGATAATAGTAATATTCACTGTAAATCTCATCAGTACCCTTGTATTTCTTGCGATTTACATTTCCGTACATACCGTTGCCGCACACTGGACATTTGATAATACCTGAAAGCAAATGCCGCCTGCCAAAATTGTACTTTCGCTTATTACAGCCACCTGTTTCCTTACGGAGCCTGCAAGCCTCGATCCAAACGTTATGTTCGATCAATGCCTCATGTACTCCATCCACCAAAATATACTCTTCTGGCTTTACTGTTTCATATTCGTAATCTGATCCTTCTTTAAGCTGATGCTTTCTCCTGCCATATGCAATCTTACCATCATATACTGGATTTTCAAGAACACCTCGAACAAAGGAGATATTGATTGCCTCTTGAGTACCATTCTGGCGTACTTTTTTCGTTACCCCTTTCTCGTTCAATACTCTGGCAACACCATTCACACCAAGGCCATCTTCTACATACAGCCTGAATATCTCCTGAATTAAACCTTTTTCGTCTTCTGCCACCTCCAGCTTTCCGTTATTAAGTCTATAACCATATGGTGCAAAGCCCCCATTCCATCGGCCATCTCTGGCTTTCTGCTTTCGACCTTCCATAGTCTGCACCAGAATATTATCACGCTCAATCTCCGCAACCGCTGACAAGATTGTGATCATCAGCTTGCCCGAATCCTTTGATGAGTCAATGGACTCATGAACACAGATAAGATTCACACCATACTTCTGCATCTTACGCAAGGAAACCAACACATCCGCTGCATTACGGCCAAACCTCGACAGCTTGAACACTAGAACAAAACTCACATTATCCTTCTTGCTCTCGATATCTGAAAGCATCCTCATAAATTCCGGTCGTCCTTCAATATTCTTACCAGACTTACCCCCATCACAATATATGCCAGCAATAATCATACCCTCATAATCGGCACGCTTCCTAAGCCACTCCTCCTGGGCCTCAAGACTATACCCATCTACCTGCATGGCTGTTGACACTCTCAGATATAAATAACATTTCTTACCCTCATTGCCATAAGTAACTTCCACCGATAGAAACTCCTTTCTCTTTTTTCACCATTGTCGCTTTAAATTATCTGTCATCTTAACTCTTAATCTCAAATATTGCAACTACAGAAGAGGGTTATTTACCCTCTTCCTTAGCCGCCTCCTGACGTTCCCTCTCCTCAATTTTTTCTAACAACTCAGGCCCATGTTTCTGCAAAATCTCAACTAGCACCTTAACAAAACGTTCCGTATTAAAATCCCTATCCATAGACATACTCCTCCTGCAAAAGTTGATAGGGCTAATACAGAAACTCCCGGTCTGGAAACTCCCATACAATTTATAAATTCAACTCAGCTCTGAACTCCTTTTAGATAACAAAAAAGGCATCAGAGCCAAAACGTTCATCTCACTGAACCTTGACTCTAATGCCTGAAAGTACCCACAAAAACCAAACTCACATACACAAGTATGATGAAATATTAAGATTAGAAAACTGAACTCGTAGTTTTCCGCAACAACTCAACTAATCACATACCAACTTCAGCCTTACTGGAAATCCGCAAGCCGTACAATATCCTCATAGAGAACCATATGTCTGTCGTCCAACTGAAGATTTACATGATAATGACCGCAAAACCACCACTTATACCGCAGTTTCCCTTCCAGCTCGTCAAAATAGTCGGTTAAAACATCCTTTTTATACGTGCTGCCATAATGACCATACGCAAAGCGATCCAATAACTGATCCTGCATGCCGCCGGACATACAGTGGGTGATGACATAGTCAACAGAATACCCAAGTTTCTCAAGGTTATCGCGTCCCTCCTGAAGCTCTTCCTCTGTAGGCAGCTCCTGCTCCCACCAGGATACATTCCTGACACGGTACGGCAAGCCACTCCGGATCGCCTTCTTTCTATCCTTGTCATAGGTAGGGGAGTCCTTATCCAGAACACCGCCCTGGATATCATGGCTGGAAGCTCCGCCAAAGGCAAAGAAACTCTTCCCTTCTATTTTAAATACCTGACCACGCTCCAAAAGGATAACCTTGTCCCTCACGATATGGCGTGCCTTACCCCCGCTCCACAATTCCAGCGGATACTCGGCAATCATATTAAAATTGGAGTGATTACCCTGAACCCAGAGAATCGTAAAGGGTAATTTTGAAAACCATTTAAGGTGGTATTCAAAAATCTTATCCTTTGCCCACAATAATCCAAAGTCACCAGTAACAATTATGTAATCTTCTGGTTGTATAAAATGTGGTAGTCTTATAAGATTTTCCTTATCAAACCGTTCAAAGCGGCGATGGCAATCTCCCGTCAAATAAATCATATATTTATATCTCCTTTTCATTTAGTGTTCCTATGTTCACTCTAAACGCAAGGAAATGCAAGTCATTTTTCATTTATTTTATAAACGGGCAAAGCCTTACCCCCGTGATGGGATGAACCATAAAACCATCCGAATCCAATGAATACGCTGGAATAGGAATATGATTCTCCTTACAATACCCTTCTAAACCAAACCTTAATATGTACCAGGGGTTATATGCATATCTTAATATATGTCTATAAACTGCCTCATCCTCTGAAATCTGGCCAGTACGCTCTAAATCAAGAATATCTTCGGAGTTTCTCCTATATCTTTTAAAGTCAAACATATAATAATCATTTTTTAGTCTTTCTTTTAACCAGACTCGCTCAACTATATTTTGCAAAACACACACTTCGTCTTCATTAACTTTAACACTAGACCCAAAAGGTGTATATGCTTTGTTATTATAAAAAGCACATGGAATAAAAACATAATTTCTTTTGGATCTAGTAGCTTTTGTTGTACTATAACCTTTGTGAAACTTATTGTATATATTCTGTGCTCCAGACACACTATTTAAATTACTGTCTGCATTATCTATATCAACTGAGTTTATATGATCTATATAATCAGTATATTTACTATTATAAAAGAAATACATCTCCCGATGAAAAAGGTGAGTAATAGCTCCTATACATTTACCTTGTTCATAAAGCATCTCCTCTGCTGTAACATTTAAAGATTTAGTTTTAGAACCAGCATTATGAATTCTCCATCTATATTTATAAACTACTTCTCTTGCATCAGCCGAAGTATAAAAATAATTCTTCCCTAATGGTGCTGCTTTATTAGGCGTTAAATGCACTTTCAAAATATCCACACCATTTTGCTGTCTATACTCCTCAATCCTCTCAATCGCCATAGTCACATACCTCCTCTCAAAAACTCAGTCACCTGCTCTTGGGAATAGTACCTGTAACCATGCCTGTCCTTGTGATGTGGTTTCAATCTTCCTTCGTTGTCCCACCGTATCACAGTATTCTTGTGAACTCCGATAGCATTTGCAAATTCCTGTGTAGAATAAAAACTATTGTACTCTTTTTTAAGCATAAAAAATATACCTCCTATTTTTGATAAGAGATATATTTTCATATTAGTGATACTTAATTATTCCTGAATAAGTTATATCATTAAAGCATACGCCCAAGCCCCGCCCTGAATACCCGATAGTTATTCTCCTCGCCAGGTTTACAGTAAACCGCAAACTCAACTGTTTCAAAGCAGTACCTGTACTTTTCCATCACTTTGTAAGCTGCGGCGGCGACTATGCTGGGGCTGTTCCCAAACGCTCCACAGCCAAAAGCCCCTAACACCAATACCTCACAGCAATATCCTAACGCCGCCAGAACCACTCTCTCAAACCGCTTCTCGAATATCTTCTGGACATCAGACCCCTTGGGCCTGCCTTTGCATCTTGAAATATTGGGAGCAGCACAGGTCACCACATCCACATGGAACCAGTCCCTCTCATCCAGCATAACTGGGCTGGCTGTATCTGACTTAAACACAGTTACCCCTGGAGTGTAAATCATATCTGAATTATACAGCGAGTCTAACTGCCGGTGAGGTTTATAAAACCTGTCCCAGTTCTTACTGACATTTAGACACGGATATAAAGTACTGATGCGGCACAGACACTCCTCCTGGGCATGGGCTCCCTTGGTTACCCCGCCGCCTGGATTACACGCTGACGCAAAATTTAATACACAGACCTTCTTATTGGGATACCCTTTCGCTGCCTCCATTGTACGGTTCTTCGTTACCCGCACCTTACCTTGACTGGCAGAATCAGACGTAAAATCCAATACATCATCCTCAAGGATGATCTTCTGTTCCCTCAAAGATTTCTGGATACTGTCTGCCAATACCTGATTTCCTCTGCACTTTGATACTGTATCTTCAAATACCGCTACTAAACTACTCATCTCATTCTCCTTCAACTCGAACTTATCATGGCATCTCGGCCAAAATATCTGCTTATAATCGGTCGAGATGCCAATTTCAAACACTTAAATCTCCACTACACGCACAACCCACTTGTATCCAGTACAATTCCCCGAATCCTGGGTTTTTTTTAACGCTGCGCCAAAAACCTGGACAGCTTCATATGTATCAAATATTTCGACACAATCCTTCATAGCCTTAAAGCCAAAAACAGCACGGTCAGCAATACTCCTGGCAGAACCTATGTAGGAACATCTCAGGTTATCAGACTCCGGCCTGACCACCAAAGATACCCGCTCCGCATAATCTCTGCCAGCATTAAAAAACATACTGCTGACAGCATCACATACCTTCGGTTTAAAATAAGTTTTATCACCAGTTAAATGATAAGTACCATCTGGATACTTATTAACAGATATAATAACCAGATTCTCCTCCGGCTCCTCTGGTATAAACGCCATATGGCACACCACTTTAAAGGTATCCCTAAAATAGAGGTACTTGTCATATAAGGAACTGCCACGGAGAGCTTTTATCACGGATTCATACTCTCCTTTTGTTATCCGGCCAATATGGAAATCCTGCTCCAGCTTCTGCACTCTACCCAGGTACTCTGTCTGGGCGATGGCATTCTCATCCCCGGCCAGCATTTCACCAAGCTCAAGCAGACTGTATTCCTGACTGGGCCTTGCAAGATACACCCTGGCTTTATTACGTGAATCAATATGCTTTATCACATTGTCGATGTCCTCCCACCAGCGGTACTGAAGAATATCGGATACATCTTCACCACAGTAATAAACACCATCATCCCCTTTATACAGATAATATTTACCCCCGTTTCCATAGGGAACCCCTTGGTAGTGATCCCCATCAAACATATGGAATGGCCTGCATACCACTTCAATGGTACTGCCCTGGTAGGGAAAATTGACAAATCTGCAGCCGTAACTTCCTGATGTGATGCAGTCAACATCCTCCATCCCGCTCCGGCATACTGCAAACAGAATATCCCCTGGAAGTCTGGCCAGCTTGTCAAGGAACTCATACCCAAGCTGGCTGAACCACATATACTTACCCCGCCTGGAGCAGATTACAGCGGATAGGGCGAACCTGATTCCCTCATCCATACCGGACAGCGGTATCCGCTCTCCTTTCCACATGACAGAATACCAGTCCCCATCCACAAAAATAATCCCCAGCCCATCCAGGAGAGCAACACTCATGGAATCCCTGAATGGCGGCTCCCCGGAGTCATTGCAGGCTGCAGAAAAGACTGACTGCCAGTCCAGTACCTCCGGTTCCCTGTCCGCCTGATCAGAATCTCCAGTTCCTAAAAGAAAACCCTTCCCACCATTTTCGATCTGTATGCGCTCATCTTCTGTATAAAATCTCACCAAAATCACTTAGTCCCCACCTCCTGAAGATTCACCAAGCGCTTTCTTCATACTGTCAATATATTCCTCAATACCCCTTAACAGCTCCTCATCCTCAATACCTGAAAGATTGGCTGACTGCGTGCAGGTGGCCAACAACTGGCCCAGGCGCATATCAGGGTACAGTACCCAGGCTTCTTTTATTTTTTCCAGTATCGGTTCAATACGCTCCGGGCTGCGTGGTTCTTTACTCATCGTCTTCCTCCTCAGCTACAGTTAACAAACCCGCCTCATAAGATGGCTTCACAAAATCAACAAACTCCTTCACAATATGGAGTCCATCGTATAGCTCCACAATATTATCATAAGACTTGAAAGCCCATAATGTTGTTTCAAAAACCTTCTCTGCGTCATCAAACAACTCCATATCAAAGACAACCACCAGCTTCTCAAATTCCTCCCGCTCATTGTCTGGCAGGCGCACAAAGTTTTCCATAAACAGAGATGAAAAGGTTGGATACTTATAGCCGACTTCCCTTGATATTGTACAGTCAAGACTTCCCTTCCGCTTCTTTATTATAAAGCATGAGGGATACTTCACAAAGGACTCGGTCGGAACGTGGAGCATATAGTTATGGATGGATAAACCCTCAAGAAATGCCTTCTCTCCCGCATAAAAATCCACATCATCTTCCCATATGGGTATCTCATCCAAATACTCATAAAACATTCTCGCGTAACGTTCACCAAGAGTCTCCGCAAATTCCTTTACACTTGTGACGGTCGGTGGGTGCTTATATAACCGACTTCTCTCTAACAAGGCTTCCGCCTCTTTAATAAAAATACCCAAGTTGTTACGCCAATCTAATCGAAACTCATCAAAAAAACCATCTACATGCAATTCTTCATCATCTGCCGAAATTGACCTGTCTGTCAAGCGAACCTCAATCTCCTCACCATTATAGCGATAATTCTCAACTACTACTTTCTTTCTAGTTTCCGGTTTAAAAGGCAGATATCGGTGATCCTCACTGTAGATATTCAGGCAGAAATAGATCAGGACATCCACAGATAAACTGGCCAGCCTGCTCCAGATATCGTCCTCATACCCCTTAAATGACGTATAGATACCTCGGCGGCTGTTTGCGATAACTGTAAGGGCATACTGAGTCCCGCCGCATAAAGCGGTCATATCGGTTCTCCCCAACGGGGTGACAACACTGTACCAGTCATCCCCAACAAACCTGGCATGGTCAATCTCACGGATAAACCTTACTGAATCAGCGTCCCTGAACGGCGGGCCTGTTTTCTCCTCTCCTGGGCAGCCCTGCACTAAATAATAAAAGCTCTTGTTATTGTATTCACAAATAGGGATATCCCTTTCTGAAAGGGCTTTTAAATAATCCTGCCTAGTATAAAACAGCTTTATTCTAATCATTTGGCTCCTCCTCCCAATCCCAGTCTTCTGGCTCCATTTTCACCTCTTCCTCCGGAATAATATTGCCATCTCCATCCACTGTGACCCATATGGGTTCTAAACCACCAAGATAATCAGGGCGAAACTCCTCAAAAGATAAAATACCATACTGCTCCTGGAATTCAGGGTCGCTTAAACTGGCATAACGGTCATTTGGCTTCTCCGCTGCTTCTAAAATTCTTTCAAATTCACGTCTGGTTATCTCATGTTTAAAGGTCAGCCAGTAAAAAAAATCTCCCTCGAAATGATGATCTCCAGCCTGGAAATAGAGAAAATATTTAACCTTCTTCTCATTATAATAACCCTCTCTGGACAAGGCGCTCTCAATTAGCTCCCATAAATCTTTATTCTTAAACAGCGATACGACCTTCAGAGCTATCCAAATGTCATTCTCCAAATCCTCCAGTGGCTCCCTGGACTCCTTTTCTGTCAGTGCAGATACCAAAGCCTCTAACTGCCCATCCGATGGCCTGCCGCCAGACTGCCAGATGGCCTTTACTTCCTTTAACTCGTTTAACATTTTACCCCTCCTCTAAACTCTCGTAACACCTCTTCTACATACTCAAAGAAATCATCAGGATGCGAATCCCAATCATTATGATTATGGGATTCCCCTCTATAACTCATATGCCGTTTAACCCAGAAGAACGTCCGCAAATGACGATACCCAAGTTTGCCCTGTTCTAACAGTTCATCCAAGTCTGCATCTAACCACATACACTCCTGCCAACGTGTCAAAGTAAACCCAGTTTCGTGGCAACTAAACGCATAACCATCTCCGACTGAAAAGAGCAAATACCCAGCCTCCACTAAAGCGGTCATAACAGATAAGGGTATCTTCTCACTATGGTCTTTTAATTCAAAGCTACAGCTTACAAAACTCATAGCTATTACCCCTCCCCATCATACTCTCCCATATGGTCGATAAATGTTTTACACTTACCGAACAACTCATGAAATATCTCGATGGCCTGGTTTGCGTCATAAAACTCAACCTCTTTTTTATCTGGCCTGACTGCCATTCCAAAATGCGCCCATTTGTAATAAGACCTGGCTCGACAAATTTCCTCTGCATCAAATACAAGTGCAAACCACTCATCCGCCTCGATGCGTTTAGATGGTAACTTTCCCCACTTACGAGAACAATACAAACACTCGCCACTTGACACAAAGGTAAAAAGCTCATATGCGTCTGGTATCTTATTGGAATTTGTGTCAATAAAGATATAATCATTACCCTTTCTGGCACACACATACATAGGGACATATCGGTGCGGTATGATATCGTAAAAATCAGAATTATGATTGATTGCCATAACACCCTGCTCGTATTTTAAATACCCATGATTGTTATACCCATCGGTAAACCGCTCCAGAAAATCATGGTAGTATAATACCTCCTCAAGCTGAAAGAATATCTTACCCTTAATCTTAGCCTTGTAACGTTCATAAGCAGTCTGCTCTTTTTGTCTTGTGAGCTGATAATTTTGATTCTCACTGAACTCCCAATTGCAGCTCCCTGGCACAATCCTACCGTACCGCTTTCCTGCATGTACCTTAATATCCCAGTCAATCAGCCTCTTGACCTCCTCGTCCGGCATATAAGCCAGATCGTCAACAGAAGTCACATAGGCCACATACGCACCAAAACTAACTTCTTTCTCTGCCTCAAACTCTTTTCTCAAAGAGTCAAGAATTTCTAACCTCGTATCCATATTTACCCCCCTAGACTACATAAACGGCTGTCTTTGCTAAAGCACTCTCAACCAGCTTCTGGCTGATATTGAGATACCTCTGCGTGACCTGAACGCTTGAGTGCTGGAGCAGGACTCTCACCAACTCGATGTTATATTCATTATCCACATAGACCCGTGTGGCGAACAGCTTACGATATGAATGGCTCCCAAACTGTCGTAATGGTAACTCCATTTTCTGAAAAACCTTGTTCAGATGACGCTCCACCTGCCTCTCAGAAACCGCAAACAACTTCGCCTCCGGACGGATACCCATCGATAAGGCATACCCTTGGATGAATGTATATACCTCTACTGGTACAGTAAACGTCCTCTCCTTTCCCGTCTTCTGCTCCATAATGTCCAGACGCCACCGATCACCATCCCTGACAAATGACGACATCCTGAGATCTAGCACATCACCTAACCGTAACCCCAGGGATGCCTGCACCACCTCAGCCGCCGCTATCCTCTCGTTAGGTTTTACCAGCCTGCCATCCAGCATAAAACCATGACGGAGCAGTTCAATACTCCTGCGGTACTGCTCATCCGTCAGTGCAACACACTTCTTATTCATAAAACCAACTCACCTCCTCCGTGAACTATTTCACCAAAAGTCGTATAATCTCGCCAAAAAGGTCGGATTAAATACCGTGAAATACCAAGACCTTCCAAAAAGCCCGGTTTTAAGCCAAAGGTCGATAAATATAGAAAATACGACCTCCCAGACCGGAAAATCATGACCCCACAGAATGCCCTGTGTGGCATTTTTCTGGAGTCCCTCGAACATTTCCCCATCGGCCACAAAAACCACAAATGTGGGCCTTTCAGAACGTTCCGACAAAAAACCGCTGTTATCCGACCCCCGGTGGTGTCCCATGTTAGCTCTGTATCCGGCAAAAGTAAACTGTCCAATCTGCAACAAAAAACAGCAGCCCCTTTGTTGGAACTGCTGCAAATCAATAGTTTCTTCTTATATTCTTTCGTTTTGGTAGAAATCTCCGGCATTTGTCTGCATATTCTGCGCCAGCGGGAAAAAGCCGTCATCAATGACAGAAAGCATGGAAATAGCTGGCCAGAGAGCTGAAAGCACCGCATACTTATTCACGGGTGGACACACAGCCTCATCCCCTGTCACAGCGAGCAAAGCCATGTCCCTTTTCAGGTCATCCATGCTGTCCCTATACAGCCATTTTAATAGGAACGCAACTGTCCACCTGCCTGATTCCCGCTTTATATCAGCCAGGATACCCGATATGCTTATTAATTGCTCCCATTTACCGCCCTGCACCTTTTCTAGCTTTTCAATAATTTCCTCTTCTCTTTTATAAGGACTAAACCTTGTGATAGCCACAATATCACCTCCAATCCTGGTGATGATAACTCTAAAACAATACAATTGAAAGTGTCCATATGCACAAAAAGACAGCTGTTATTTGGTGGTTGTGCTGCAATCGACCTGGTAGTGGCACTGCCTTAGAGAGTATCCCCGATACCCTATTTACATAGAAGAAACACTCCTGCCGCCAATACCCAGGTGTATTCCAGACAGCTTTTCTGTAAGCATAAAAGAAAAACTTGTACTACCGTCACCTAACTTTCCATACTCCTGATCCGGTGGGCATACTAGAGAAAGACTCACAACACCGCTGCTTAAATCATGACGCTTACGTCTGTCATGCCACCATGAAACTCCTTACACAGCTACCAGAATGAGCGTGGAAAAGAAGGACTCATGACACTGCTGCTTAAGTCACAACGCTCATGGCTATCATGACACTATGAAACTCCTCACACAGCTGCCAGAATGAGCGTAGAAAAGAAGGACTCATGACACTGCTGCTTAAGTCACGACACTTTTAAACAGCTAATGCTCCTTTAACAGACTTACCATACCCAAGAGCAATCCACAACAGTGCCTCCCCACTCGTAACACCGCCGCTTAAATCAAGACGCTTTTCCATATCCTGCAGCTCATACCCCCTCGTACAACCACTGTCTGTATCTCCATGCAGCGAAACAACTAAAGAAGATAAACACATTCAACTGGCCCTATGTATGCACAAACCATTACCCCATATCAATTCGTGGGAAATACCGAAAAAAATCCCGTTTTCAATCGCTGACCCCTTTTCTATTTTTTCAAAACCGCCCAAAAACCACGCTACAGTGGCACTTTTCAGCCCCCATAACGGAGATTGCCTGAAACCAGCTCCCATTTTTCAATCAGGCGTAACCATCAAAAATCTTTGTAAAAAATATATTTCAATCAAACTGACCGTATCTGCAAATTTCATCTCAAAGAAAATATCCCCATTCAAAACCGATAAAAACTTCACCACTCGCTCACCCCAAAGGACACAAGATGTTTCCAGTTTTCACATCAACCATTCTGCGCTCCTCATTTAAATCATACTCTGGTATGTCTATACCATACTTATCAAAATACCCATATAAGTGATACCGCAACACATACCAGGCATTATTCTTAGCCTTTCGCATTACATGCCTAAAAATAGCTTCTTCATTTGAAATTTGTCCACTGTACTCCAACTCAATAATATCAAGGTCTCCCCGCCTGTCTAACAAGAAATCATACCTGATTTTCCACCACTTATCCTCCCAAACCTTTCTGTGATATGCCACCAAATCCTCCCTCTCATACAACAAAGAACGATGCGTCACCTTGCGATAACGTGTTCTCCCATAGAGAAAATAAGGCTCTAGCTCTGGTTCCCGAAAAGAAAATCTGTCCTTGCCACTAACACGATACCCCCTTTGTACCGTATTTCTCCCATTATCGACTGGCGATACAGGTCTGAGATTTCTTGATGTATTATCAATACCCACACCATTGATATGGTCAATAGGATAGCACCCATCGAGCATATGATGCTTTTCAGCTATCCTACGATGCAACCTTGGTTCAACATAAGCACACTTGTCCCAATTACCTGACAAACTACAAGACTCCCTTTCCATGACCAAATGTAAATCGTCTGCATCAACATAAAAGTAATTCTTACCATCTGGAAACTTTTCTGTTGGCTTTAAAATTACTTTTGCGATTCCAGTATCAAAACGATGATAACCTATCACCATAAAACCGCCCCCTCTTTACCCAAAGGGACACAAAATGGCCCCGGTTTCCACGTCAACCATTCTATTCTTCTCATTTAATTTATACCCTGGTATCGGGATATCGTACTTCTTGAAATACTCGAATAAATGGTAACGCCATACATACCAAGCATTATCTTTAGCCTTCCGCATTACATGCATAAAGGTGGCTTCTTCACGTGAAATCTGTCCACTGTACTCCAACTCGACAATGTCTAACTCTCCTCTTCTGTCCAAGAAAAAATTATAGTTATAGCTTGAGTAATAATCATCCTCAAATTCCTTTCTGTGAAAGGCTGCCTCATGCTCATATGGATAGGTTATGACACGGCTGCGAGTATACGCACCAAACTTACTATAATAACGTACTAACCCCTCAAAAGCAAAATTATCACCCGAAATCCAATATCCTCTATACACTCTGTTTCTGGAATTTTCACATGCTGTAACAGAATTAAGATTTCTTGAGGTATTATCGATACCTACTCCGTTAGCATGATCGACATACTCTGGCTTTTGCCCTATATGTTTTCTAACTATCTTACGATACAACTGTGAACCGGGGTAGGCACATTTATCCCAACTACCAGTCAACTCGCAATTATCAGTCTGCATCACCAAAGGTAAATCATCTGCATCGACATAAAAGTAATTCTTGCCCTCTGGAAACTTCTCGGTCGGCTTTAAAATGACTTTTGCGATACCCGTGTCAAAGACATGATACTCTATCACCATAAAAATTCCCCTCCTTAGCCAAAGGACATAATAGAATACCCTTCTCAAGATCACACATTCTATTAGACTCATTCAAGCAGTACCCTGGCTCCGGTATACCGTGTTCCTTAAAATACCCAGAAAGATTGTATCGCAAAACATACCAGGCATTGTTTTTAGCTCTCCGCATTACGTGCATAAGGGTAGCTTCTTCATGCGAGAGCTTACCCTCATATTCCATACTGATAATATCAAGCTCTCCTCTTCTATCTGATAAAAAGTCGTACCCATAATCAGTCCAATACCTACTTTCAAACTCCATCCTGCTGAGGACTACTTCATCTTCTCGTGCAAAAGTCTTGCAATATGATGCCTCAAGACTGTCTTCTGATAACGTATTACAGAACACAAACCCACTGCCATGACAGAGCTTATAACCTCTCCACGGCCTATTCCTGCGATTCTGTAATTTTGTTACCGACTTAAGATTTCTTGAAGTATTATCAATACTCACTCCGTTAATATGGTCAACGATATCAGGAACAAGCCTTGTATGCCTCTCTATAATTGCGCGATACAACCTGGCTCCAGCCGGATAAGCATGGGTATTCCAATCACCATAAAACTTACAATTCTTTAACCTGTACACCAGGTCTAAATCTTCTGTATCAACATAAAAGAAATTCTTACCCTCCGGGAACATACTTGTTGGTGACAAAATCACCTTTGAAATACCCGTGGGATAATCCTCATGACTCTTCACCATAAAACCAGCCTCCTTTGCCCTTCTCTTCAAGATAATATTGGAGTATACACTACTCGTTTGCTTCATCTGCTACGATAAACTTCATATCAGCAACCCTCACAGCAGAACCAATATCACGCAAGGACTCATTACTCACAATATTACGACTACTGAAGTAAATGGACGTATAATCGCCGTCAAGAATGGCATTAGTGATAAAATCCTCTTGCTCCTTGGTTAAAGAACCAACTGCCTCAATCACTGTGAAATAACCCCTGCTGGCTATCTGGGCCACAAAGGATTTCTTAGCTTTACCCCGAACCTGACTGGCCTGCGTATTGTATAAACTTCTGGCTGCTGGCTGGTTAAAATCAATGGGCATATTCTCAGCTGCCAACAGACTTACCCCTGACCTAAATACATCACCCATGCTCAAGCCTCTTAACTTTATGGCATTAAAGTAGCCATACCTGGTCATAATCTTCCTAAACTCCTCTTTACAGCTTTCTGCCTGTCTAGCTGGAGAAAAAGATGACCCCAAAGAAAAACTATTGTACAAGTTTAACTCTCCCTCATCGGTATCCTCACCTAATATCATAGAAATAAAGAACTTTGTCGGCAGTTCCATAGCCTTCTCACAAGTATTATAGATATTCTTGATACGCTCAAAAACACTGCTCTGGAAAGCATCAGACGCTTGTCTTGCAAGGTCACTACGGAGTTTCTTGGATATTGCGTCATCAACAACCGGCTGTGCATTATCCAAAGTACGCAGGAACTCTTTAAGACCTGTTATCTGCTCACCCCTTGGCAAAACCTCTTTCTGCAACTTTTCCCAAGCTGCCCTCTTCTCAGCAAGCTCATCCTCATCATTAGCTACAAGAACAGCAAGATAGGCAACTGGATTCTTTCTCTTTAAAAGTAAAGCCTGTACCTGGGCATAAGAACTCTCTCCAAAGTATGACCTCCCGCCTGCTGCAACCTCCGGGGTAATCTTACCCTTGCTTACCCAGTCCAATATGGTATGCAAGGATACACCGCACTTAGCCGCAAACTCTGTCGCATTACACAATTCTTTGTTCTTCTGAATACTCATATAAAACAACCTCCTCTGCAAAGAAATATACAATTTTCGTACTAATGTATATAATCGAGATCAGTCCCCAAACAAAGCCATGAAAAAACACAAATTCAGTCAGTGAAATTTCATACTACTGAAGTTAAGATATAAATATTAAAGGTGGGATTTATAATAAATGAAATTAGACTGCCGGTAGATGAGGTTAGTTTTTCTTCTCTTGAGGTGAGATCACTAACTCTGCCAGTGAAACTGATAACTAATGAGGTTAAGCTGCCAGAATATGAAGTGAATCTACGAATACTGTCAGTGAAAACTACAGCCTTTGAGGGGAAACTTCTCTGCCTTAATGTTAATATAGCAAATACTGTGGTTAATCTTTCTGATACTGAAGCAGATATTACAATTCGTGAAGTGAAGCCAGCAGAAAATGCGGTGAATATACAATTGCGGCAGTGAAACTGCTTTAAAATGCAGTGATAAATACAGTAACCGCAGTGAAGCCAACAGAAAATGCAGAAAATACCAAAGAAATATACCCAACTCAAAAACGTATGTTAAACTGAGCCATTTTATAAGGCATTGAAAAACTTAACTTACGATACCTGGGTAAGAAACAAGCAGAAAATCTCCCCACGCATCTGCTGCACTTAAGGCTATAAATCTAAACTAAGCAGCCGATAGAACAACTCCCATGAAAGCCACAATAATCGCAGCAGTCATACCTAAGTGAACACGAAGCACAATAACTCGTACCACAGTTGTTTTACTTAAAACCACGATTCTAAAATCGGCAGTCAATGGAGCGACTCATTACAAGCAAACCTAAGAGTGTACAACACATAATAACTCATGATGAGATTACTCTATTCAAAACCACGATTCTAAAGTTGGCAGTCAGCAGAGAAGCCCCCTACTAAGCCACAATACTCATAACAACGATGCCTGCAAGAATACGAAATAACACAACTCATTTCAATGCCGATCTGCTCAAAACTATAACAATAAAATAAACGGCAAGAAGAACAACTCCCTTCTAAGCCGCCAAAATCAACACGGGATTACCAACGAAAAAGCAAAGCAGATAAACTGGTTTCAAAGCCTCTATACTCAGGACTGCGATACAAAAATTAGAAGCAAGTAACATGACTCTTATCCGAGCCGCTATACTTATATCAAAGCTGCCAGAGTGGACACAAAGCAGAGCCACTCAAAGCCTTTCCGTTTCCTGAAGCAATACCTCCCAACTTTTACTCCTGCGAAGATACCACAGATAATCGGAAAACTCTCAATAAAAATATCCAGGTTTGACCCCTTTTTCTTTCATCTCACTTAATACCCCCAACTCCGCGCCACTACATACTGCAAAGCAATGCCCAAGATACCTCAGAAATCCACAGCTACAACTGATGACGGATTTATTGAGGGTTTAGATGGCCTCTATTGGCAGTTTTTAAAATCCATATTGGGAAATAAACAGATGCCCTTGGGAGTTCATACCCATTCGGGGCTTGAAAACAGCAGAAAATATTACCTTTTTGAAGAAACATTCAGAATAAGAAATTTAACTTGCGAAAATAATTTACTATGACATGAAAGTCACCCCTGGCCATAATAAAAAAGAGCAATCAGGCCATCATTTCCAGACTTGACTACTCTTTTTTCGGCGGGTAAGGCTTGCTCTCATCTGTGAGATTCAGCAGGTAATCAATGGATGTGCCGTGAAACCTGGCCAACTCACAAAGGATATCCAGAGGAATGTTCACATCACCAATCTCATAATGGGAATAGCTCCTCTGAGAGATTGAAAGAGCCTTTGCGATTTCCGTCTGATTCAAGTGCTTATCCTTACGCAACATCTCAATACGCTCGAAATTATATCGCTTCTTAGCCTTCATATGACACCAACTCTCTCCCATAGCTTGTACATTTCATTATAGGGTATGCGAGAAAGAACTTGTATTTTAGAGAAAATATGGCTAAAATTAACTTGTAACCATATTTTTCCGCCACAAAGAGAGGTGAAAATGAAGAAATTATTGGTAGGACTGAGCATTATCGTGCTAAGTTTGGGGGGTATCATGCTTACGCAGGCAAAACAAAGGGCAGAATCGGCTCTGGAAACAGAAGTAAGAGAATTTGAATTCTGCCAATCCATGATCTTTCAGCATGGGGATGACAGCAAGGACGTCTACACCTCGGTTGTCGTAAACGTCAAAGACTTTGATATTGATGAAATGTTTGAGAAAGTCAAAGAGGAACATGACCTGATGAATGGACACGCTGAAAATCTCACGATTAGACTTTACGATAGCAGAGAATCACTGAAGAATGGTGATTGCCTGGGTGAAAAAGTTTACTCCGACTGAGGAAAAATCTAAGATAATTCAAGGGGGCAGACCATTTCTGGTTACCCCCTTAATAGAAACTATCATTCAATCCACTCATCGTCAGGAATGTAGACCTCGGCGGGAATATTACCCCTCCTCCCAGTATTAAAAATAAGGAGCCTCTGAGATGGATTACAGCTATTCATACACATAGTATTATGTACCAACTGATTCCTACAGCAGAATATCAGAGTTGCTTCTGCGTCATTGATAAGTTGCTTAAGGTTCTCGTCAGATATGGATTTAGGCTTAACTATTGTACCCAGCCTGACATATTTTTTACCCCTGTAATTATCCAGCCAATACCACCAATGACTCTCTAACCGACTCTTGTAATTGTATACGGTTTTTCCAATATAAAGGTCTGAAATCTTACCCCCAAAATTGCGTGTGATATAGTAGATACCAATATCACTCATACGACTATCATTCAGGATATTATCGATATCCATAGGATAAGACCAATTTATTGTTATCTTTCGCATGATACCTCACTCCACTCGAAACCAACAAATTACGATTCACCACCATCCCTATCCGTTGAGCCACCTCCTAATACGATGCTGGAAACTTTCGCTACTCCTACCGCACCAAAAAGAAGCGCACCTCCTGCTACAGCAGCAGCCACTCCTGCTGTTTCCAATCGACATCGGTAACAATATGGAACTGTTTCATCAATCAATCGCTTATGACATCCCAAGCAACGTCTCTCACCATGTTCACTCATTTCTATTATCCTCCACCTCTACATAAAATATGTTTTTATCCTTTTGTTCTAAAACCCTTTCATATGAACTTAATGCATTTAACATCTGCCTGGGCTGTTCAAGCCAAAAATCGATATTATCCTCTTCATATTTATAGTACATATGAACTAACTCTAATGCTGTGTGTTTTTCCTTTAACTTTTTCTCTGATATATTCCTCAAATGGTATCGATACTCATCTAATACCCGGTTTGCATTTATGCTATCTTCCTGATAATTAAAAAGATATGCTCGAAGCGCAACATATCGAGGTATCATCAGCATATCATCGTTAATGTGAGCCAAAATTTCATCTACTGCTGAAAGACTCGGAAAGGCTTTATCATTTAATTTCTCCAAACTCTCCACTTCAGCGTTGAGGTCAGCATAAAGACTTGTAAGTCCTTCTAAAAGATACTTATCTGCCTCCTTTAGATAACTCACCTGTTGCTGACTATCTGCTGTTGCTGCCAGCAAAATCCTATCCCTTGCATTTATAAATGGATTACTCAATTTTTCCCTTCTCATAAAGTCAACAAGATCATCAACCTTTCTCCCTATATCCTCAAGCTGTTCAGATATCATTTTTAAGGATGCCTGCATGGACATAGATGATATATCAGATAACACCTCAGCAGGATTAATTGCCATCTTTAAATTAATAAGTTTAACAATCTTCCCACTTTTATCCAAAATTGCTGGTCGATAACTTCCATCCTTGGCCAATCCGATATGATATGTACCATTTTTTAATCCTTCAATAATTTCTTTACTGAGTCGTGACATATCAGCCACTAATGTTCCAATATTCGAAATATCAACTACAGATTTTATAGCAGTAGCAATCATTCCTAAGAAACTACTTGCATCCTCGACAACTTCCCATGCCGTATTGTTCTTTACCTTCTCCTCAACTTTTCCGATAAATATATCAAAAAAATTGGACATAACCAATAAATCCGCTCCCTTTTTGTCCTCGTCAGTGACAAAAATATTTAGTAACTCATAATTGCCTCGTTCTTCCATAATACCCCTCTTTCTGACTAATGCTATTCTCTAACCAATTATATACCACCCTCACCGCATAAATCAACAAAAAAGGAGTACCCTATGAAACTGGTTACCCCCGTCAACTACTCTTCTAAAACCTGGGCCATATATGGTGCCTAAGACCCGGCGGCAAATGGATCTTCAGCCACTGAAGCCGATAACCCTCTGGGCCATTCTGTCTACGATAGTCACCATCATTAAGGCAATCCTCGTAATCAATGACAATATCTGAACCTTTTACCTCCCAACACCAGTTGATCAGCATATACACCTGCCAATCCAAATCCATATAATCCTGATGCAGAAAATGCAGCCACTTAATACGCAATTCCTTTATATCGGCTACTGTCTCGCACTGACTATGCGCCGCATAAAACCCAATAAGGCTTGGATGACTCATTCTTAGCAACGCACTTTTCCTCAACTCCAGCATAAGGCGTGCGTCCATGCCGTCTTCTATATAGGCCCTATAGTTTATACGCCTTGCCTCATAGTCAGAAAATAAAGCCTCCTCCAGATAGTAGCGGAACTCGTCATAGTCATAATTAAAATAGGAGCCGTCCTCTGCCGCTATGTTATGAATATGGTATCTATCAAAATCAGCAGAAACATCTTCAAAGGTCAGATGCTCTGAAAAGTCGTACAACTTATTTACATCTATATAACTGTGCATTGTAATCCTCCATTATCACAGATACTTATTACTTGCTGGTACAAAGCGTTGCTATAATTTACCCCATATCTCCTGATTAAGGTAGCTATCAATTCTGAAGCTGACTCTACCGGCATTTCTGACAGTATATTATTCACCAGCTCTATAATTACATTCTGCCCTTTTGATAGAACTTCAAAGCAATCCAGTAACAGACAGATATAGTTTACCGCAGAATAACCATTAGATAAAAACGCAACATCCTTAAAGTCCGGAGTTATCTCCCGTACAATATCCCCATTCTCATAAGTTGACTGCAGATCATTCAAAATCTCACTCAACTTGTCCTGATACACATCTCTTATCGTTTTATACTCAACCAACGCCACACCATTCTGTATATCCTTTACCCTGGCCTTGATATTGGAACGGATAAAACTCCTTTGTACGATAAATGCAACTTCAGTTCTCAAATTCCCAACTGCTCCACTCGGAAATCCCTTACGGTCAATCAAAACAGCACAAGGTTTCTCTAAAAAATTTTCTTTATCCAGGCTCCGGGTTAACATCTCGCCACTTCTCAATAAGTTCCTTTCAGAAAGCACTAATGACAAGTACTGCCCATTGCTATTTTCACATAACTCCAGCACCATCTCTGTCCTGTAACCTAAACTTACCAGCCATGTATTAGTATCCGACTGCCAAAAAAACTCAAGACTGTATGGCTGAAGCACACCCAGATAGCCTTGTAAAAAGGCTCTGATGCTTACCCCACAAGATTCTAGCAGCTTTACAAGACGAAAGTCGCTGCCTATACCACTCTCAAACCTTATGTCTATCTTATTAGCTGCCGCCAACCGCCGAATTGCTCTACAATCATCGACAAATCTGCTGCCATAACAATCCTCAAATGAATCTGGTATCTTACTCCTTTGCATAAACTTATCCTCCCCTATATCAAAGCTACACTGAATCATCAAAAACTGGCCTTGCGATACCCCTCTTCTTGAAAGGCTCTATTGCCTTATCTAACATAAGGGTACAAAGATCATCAAAACCCTCATCTGTACTGCCTGAAATAACCACATAAATCTTTTAATGTCATACCACACCTCCTTCCATATTAGCTGATTAATTCCTTTGTATACTCTGTTGTGACAATACTTAAACTCCCATCATCAGCTACATCAATTCCTAACAAGGGCTTAGGCTGAGTGGCGATATCATACTCAAGACCAACGCTGCCCTTTGGTAGTTTGAAATCAGAAGGGCGCACAAACACAAACATATCTGGTAAACTTATTACCTCGAAATTTCTTAACTTCTGCAGGTCTATGTTATTACTTTTGCAATAGCCAATTACCACATCACAATTTAAAAGAATAGCCCTAATCATCTCTGAATTACATAACATCTTCTTCATAATAACCTCCTTATGTATAAATATTACTCACCTTCTTTATAATACAATTATAACATTTATCTGATAATTATTCAAGTTATCTGATAATTTTAAAAAAGGAGTAACCCCCTAAAGGATTACCCCTCATATACTCAATGCTTACCTGTCGCTGTTGTTGCGTTTGTGATATTAAAATCAGCCCCATCTACATAGATACCCGATACTACCAGGTCACCTGCTGCCAAAGCTGAGAATTTATTGTCACCACTCGCACCCGGACGATACTCCTCTACGGCTCTGGTGTAGCAATTTCCATCAAACCATACATTCAGGTTGAAGCTACCAACCATATCGCTACCCAAACTCTCCATAGAAGTACCAATATCCATTTTATCCTGGGCTATGACATTCAAAACTCTCGCCGCTGGGGTCATAAAGCGCCGGATCACGAATACCCTGACCTCTTCATCATACCAATGACTGGAATTACCCAGCATGGATGATAAATCCGGCTCGTTAAACGTATCGCCTACATATTTGGCAGGAGCCGACTTATTGATGGCACTATTATCATGCTCTATGGCTTTGATAACTGCCTGCTTCATCTCACTGGCCTCAAATAAGGCTTCCGCCTCACCTACAGAACAGCCATAATCCGAAGCCAACTGAGCGATAAACGCATTATACCCAGCGTCATGGACTATGTCACCATGCTTAAACGCTATATTATACTGGCCTGTCTCCGTACTCTGGGATGCCTTGGATGAGAAGCTGCCTACTGTCGCTGAAAAACTGTTATATTTCTTGGAGCCGATGGTCATTTCAAAGTCAGCCTGATAATTCTTAGGATTCAGCATGGCTCCTGCCCAGGTCTGATAAGCCTCCATGAGTTTATTGCGGGAACCGCTGTTACCCCAGCCTGCCTTCACATCATTACCCAAGGTAACTGCGTCATACCCGGCATCACCTGGTTCGATAAGGTCTAAGGCGTACCCATACAGATTAACCTGCATATTCGTATCTGCCTTAACAGTGAAATCTCCGCCAGCCGTCAACGCCAATCGATTACCAGTCTGGCTCTTAAGGCCAGCATCACCGCCAACTGCCGTATCTGAATACACAACACCCTTAACTGGGTTAGAAGCCCCGGTCACCCGATACAAGGTCATTAAAATGAGTTTGGACTTACGTGTCTCCTCACCCATTGTTATGACTTTCTTTGGATTATGCTCTAGCTCCGGGCCGGGAACCTCGTCTGCTATCATGGGAACTTCAGGAACATAACTGACTGTTATGCCAGGATCTATGGTGTTCGTACCCCTATATTGAGAGTCATCATTACTACCTTCACCATCTGTCGCTGGCCTGAAGTCAAATGGCTCCATATCCTTCGGTGCCGCATACCCAGTGGGCAGCTCTGCCGTCTGGTACTTGTGGGCAATGGATATCAAACGAACATTGTAGGTCGATGGCGTACCCCCATGTACTGAAAACGCTTTGATACCTCCATCATTGATACTCTTATTATAACTACAGCTATGGCCATCACAATCATCATCTCCGCAATAATAAGTATGAGATGCTGACTCCGTGTAATACCTGGTCGTATCCCCAGTTTCCTGGAACTTTGCTGACCACCCCAGGTTATCCTTTATGCCTGTGATATCACCGATTATCGCCATACTGTCACGGAATGGAGTAGCCTTCTTGACGTCTTTTGTCATGATATCCCCATACATACCCAGCGTATTCTCAAGATACTCTTTTGAAACATCCTGCTCTATCAACTTGGAATAGGCTCTTGCGTCACCGAAGTGCCTCCTCAATAGATTGAAGCCATAATCAATCACATAATCGCTTACCCCCTGAGAACTTACCGTCTGGCCTGCCCTTATCTGGTCACGCAACCACCATGTATTACCTTTTACCCCATTATTATGGAGAAATAACTTGGTGGGGCCTGAATTATCCATAGCTACTGATTTACCTGAACCGTCACTCTCCGCATAATTGATGTCATAATACTGCGTTGTACCATAATCATTGTAGCCATGACCACAATCACTGAAAACATTGGGATTTGTTGTCCATATCCCTGAATTTAAACGGGCATGGTCGTGAGATGTGCTGTCCTGATAATGCTCTGCAATAGAATCAAATACATGATTCATCTCATAATCCATTAAGTAAAATGTACCCACATCATCGGCTGTCTCGGTTTCTGGCTCATTTTCAGTTATCTCTGGCGGTGGTATCTCTGGGTCGCCTACATAGGTAATATCAAGATTTCCAAAGAGCAATGCGCCGTAATACCCGAAGAACTGATACCCCGCATAGGCACTCTTCGGTGCTGCTGGCATACCTCCCAATACAAAATTGTTTTTGCCGTAGATAACTGAATTTGTATACATCAATGATGGGCTTCGCATACACGTCTGACCAGTACCCTTTGACTCATACAGCCTGTTTCCAGTCATATTAAATCCGTGGGCAAATGTCTTACCCGTGCCTGCCTCCCGCTCGCCCCATCCGGCCCTTAACGCCTCCCAGTTCATCGCCCTGTAATAAGGCTCATCACTATATCTTCTGTATACGATATAGTCAATACCTATCGCCGGATATTTTGCCATCTGGGGAGTAAAATACTGGTAGTCAGCGAATATCTGCCAATTTACTGATGACCCCGCCGAGCCTGGGCCATCCTCCGCATACGCCTCTTTCACCAGAGATGCCTCACTTATCACCTGATTAAATTGGGACATAAGCTCCTCCGGCGTGACCACGCCAGCCTCAACTGTACCCAGGTCATTATAAACCGCTGTCCACCACTCAAGATAATGCTTTAGCTGCTCCTGGATTTCATCATAAGTCAGGGCTACCGGAACCTGCTCCTCCGGTGTGACACTGGCGTCAACGTTTACCCCTTCTCTCTTAGTCATAATCTTCTGCTGGATTTCTGGCTGCAACGATAACAGAGCCGATACCAGATCGTCCAACTTACCCCCAGCGTCACCAAATACCTTTACTGCGTCATTGGCCCAAGGCTCTCCGTTGGCTAAGGCTCCTGCCTGGGTCTTTAATGTAATCTCCTGGCCGTCTATCGCCTTGATCGGCGTATCGATACGGCCTGATGTATAGGGAATTAACTCATAACAGCCTTTTGCCATATTGAACCAAAGTATATCACAAGGTGTACCAAGGTAAAACCTCCCGGTCTCACTGATCCTCGGCGCATTCACCACAGAACTGTATGACCTCTGTACGCCCCAGGTATCTACATTATTGACCGATACCGCCTCTGGAACTGGGAAAAACTTTCCAAAGTCAGCTAAAAATACTACACTCCCAACCCTGAAATCCTTCTCGTTGGAGTCGGCGTTTGGCTTGCTGGTGGTGCCGCCTGAGATGTTACCCCCAGTATTGGCTCCACCTCCGCCATCACCTACCGCATGAGCATGGGCTACAAGGGGCTGACAGCAAAACAGCATCCCCAATAGGCAGGAAAACAATATCTTCTTGACTTTCATACCCTCACCTCCGTTAATTCAAGCTGTCTATCATTGATAGTAACTCATCTCTGTTGGCCCCATTGGAAACACAGTCCTCTAAGCCAACGATACCACAGCCCACTAATACTGCAACGCACTTGTTGAAATCTTCCGGGTTGTCACTCCATGTCATACAGTAGGTCTGCGCCGTACTTTCATCTGACGCTGCGATGGCCGCTAATGACAATACCCCACTTGTACCTTCTTCCTCGATAAAGGTTTCCTGCAATAACCCTGGATACCTGGATTCCATTTCTGATAAAATGGTGTCAACTGATTTTCCAGTCACGCTTAATGGCGTACCCTCTTCTGGGGTGGCTGGCTGCTCTGCATTACTCGGCTGCTCTGGGGTGACTGGCTCCTCCATACCCACTGGCTCCTCTACATTAACTGGCTTCTCTGCGGTAGATGACTCCTCGTTACTGGTCTCCTCCGGTGTACCACTCTCTTCTGGGGATATGGGTGTTAGGCCACGCCTGCTCTGCACTTCTAAAGCAACCTTATTAAAGTCCTCTATTGGCAGATAAACTTTACCCTCGTAATCTGTGCCAGTGATACCCAACTCGTCCATTACATCGATATATTCAGAGTAGGTGGCGTCCCCTCTGGTTATCTCAACTGTCCCGATCAGCTCGTCTGGTAAAGTATAATTCGTAACTGATGATGTACCACCTGTACCTGATATAGCGTTATTCCTGATGTCACTTGGTAACTGTACCTTGGTATTATTTACCCCTTTTATTGCTACGGATAGGGAATACTCCTTTAACCCTGGCTGCTCTTCTGCCAAAGTATACTCGGCTCGCAATAGACGTTTTGTGTCTTTGTCAAAAGATAACCTGACTTTCAAGGGAGCTTCTCCTGGAATACCCTCAAATTGCATACCAAAACGGCCTGCCTTGTCATAAGTGCTGTCGCCTTCTAATACCCAGTCCTCCAGCACGGGGCTTGTGATGATACCCAACGATGACAAAGACGAAGTATCCAGAGATGACTCATCATTCACTACCCACCTTCCGGTTTCCTGCACCAAATCATATCGCTTTACATAGGAATCACTGCGGATAATGTAATACTCTGAGTCATTATCTTTGTAGTGCAGGCCGTCTCTGTCATACTGCAAGCTACCATTGATAGTTTTGTCCCCTATCTTAGCTGTCACATCAAAGTCACCTGACTCTACTGCGGCTCCATATGGATTACCCAGGAGTGCCTCCGCTGTCACTGGCTCCTCCTTGGTGCAGCCTGATAATAAGAGCATACCGATTAGCAATAAACTCAACTTTTTTCTCATAATCATCTTCCTTTCGCTATTAAATTTGAATATTCCAGCTTTCGTGTCCCTGCTGTCCGGTGATAGGAAACCGCAAATCCGTTTTTAAGGAAACCGTCATTCCGGATATGGAAACCATTAACATATATTCCTTAGAATGTAAGCATGCACCATAAGGTGTAAATACATTCTAAGGAGGGTCATTATCATGACCAAGTATCGAGAGATTCTGAGATTATCAAATCTCGGTCTCAGCCAGCAGAGCATCGCTG
>CAMNRM010000012.1 GCA_946553025.1 uncultured Clostridium sp. | reverse complement strand
GTCGTCTTATTTTTTTATTTTTTAAAATTCCCCAGGTAAAGTTACACTATCATTTAGAAGGGGTTTTTGCAGAATTTTATAAAATTCTTACATTTCAACTCCGTTTTATTCGTTAAACAGCACAATCCTCTCCGCCTGCCCTTTTGCGTCTAACCAAACCAGGCACTTTCTTCCCTTGGCAATGTCTTCTAACCGTACCATCTGCCGGGTTAAGAATGGGGTAATCGGGCAGTCTGCGGGAACCTTAATCTCTTCCCCGCCGGTTGTTTTCAGCACATAACCGCCTGCCCCATCCGCTTCAAGTGCACCGGAAGCCTTCACATACAGCGGCGCACCTGCATCCTGGGGAATATTGACCAGAACCAGTTCTGCGGTCGTCTGCGGCGGAAGACTCATCGTCATCACCGGGCTGGTGTAGACATAGATGGTCTGGCCTGCTGCAATTGAATCTTCTCCTGCCGGGAATCCCGTCATACTGTCCAGTACCAGCGTATGATCGGCATCCACATGAATCACGATATCTCCCTGATACCCGTCCGGCACCTTACTGTCAATGATAAAACCACCGTTCAGCTTCTCCGTCACCGGTCCCCAGAACTTTCCCAGTTCCAAAATACCTTCTTCTTCACCCAGAGCACCTTCCTCTGCCGTTTCCGGCGCATAGGTATAGGCACTGTCTAAATCTGCCTCAAATCCGCCAAAGTTTAAATCTGCCGGCTCTGTCGCAGCTTCGCTTCCCGACTCTGCTCCTGTTTTGTTCACAGCCTCATCTTCCGTCTGCGCTCCATTCACAGCTTCATCTCCCGTCTGTGCTCCGGTTACAGCCCCGCCGTTTTCCACATCAATCTCCACCCTTTTCCCGTCTTCAAACTTAATAATCTTCTTCGTCCCCGCACACACGCCAACCGCGCTGCCGAGTCCTAAAACGGCGGCCAGTCCCATAATCGCTAATCCTGTTTTTTTCATCAATTCTCTCTCCTTTTATTCGATTAAAGTCATAAAGTTTTTTTCTCTCTATTGATTTCCGGCTACTCCTATATTATAATGTTTCAATGACCAAAGTTCAAATTAATATTGGCTTACATTGCTTAAGATTTACTGACTTATTTTTACAATACTTGGAGGTTTTGCCATGGGATTTACATTTGTGAACAAACTGCCTACCCCTGCCGAAATCCGGGAACAGTATCCGCTTCCCCTGGAGCTGGCAGCAATTAAAGAAACCCGGGACGCTGAAATTGCCGATGTTTTCAAAGGCGAAAGCGAGAAATTTATCTTAATCATCGGTCCCTGCTCCGCCGACAATGAGGATTCCGTCTGCGATTACGCCAACCGTCTTGCAAAAGTCCAGGAAAAGGTTGCCGAAAAGCTCATCCTCATCCCCCGTGTATACACGAACAAGCCCCGCACCACCGGCGACGGCTACAAGGGTATGCTTCATCAGCCCGACCCCGAAAAAAAGCCCAATATGCTCGAAGGCATCTTAGCCATCCGGCACATGCACATGCGGGTTCTTCGGGAAACCGGATTAACCACCGCGGACGAGATGCTCTACCCGGAAAACCTTCGCTATTTATCGGATATGATGTCCTATGTTGCCGTGGGTGCCCGCTCCGTAGAAAACCAGTACCACCGTCTGGTTTCCAGCGGCTGTGACGTTCCTGTGGGCATGAAAAACCCCACCAGCGGCGATTTATCGGTAATGTTAAATTCCGTCTACGCCGCCCAGCACCCCCACGACTTTATCTTCCGCGGCTGGGAGGTAAAATCCGGAGGGAATCCGCTGACACACACCATCCTGCGCGGCGCAGTCAATAAGCACGGCCAATGCCTGCCCAACTACCATTTTGAAGACTTAGAACTTCTTTTACAGCTTTACAAGGAGCGGGGAAACCTCCTGTATCCGGCCTGCATCGTTGATGTCAACCACTCCAATTCCAATAAAAAATACATGGAGCAAATCCGTATCTCCAAAGAAGTCCTGCACAGCCGCCGTCACGCCAGGGAAATTCACCAGTTCGTCAAGGGTCTGATGATTGAAAGCTACATCGAACCCGGAGCACAGAAGATCGGCGAGGGCTGCTACGGAAAATCCATCACTGACCCGTGCCTTGGCTGGGAGGACTCCGAACGCCTTATCTATGAGATCGCAGAAAGCCTGGATTAAACCAGGCTCTCTTTTTTCTTATTCCCTTGCAAATCTTCGCGCAGCCGCACTCCCTTTAAAATCTTCGCGCAGCTGCAATTCCATGCAAATCTTCGCCGCAGTTACACTTCCCCTACACCGGAACCGCCAGCGCCGTAATTCCAAAATAAGCAATTACAATAATCCCCAGTACAATCCGGTAATACCCAAAAAACTTAAAATCGTGACTGCGGATGTAGCCCATCAGAAACTTTATCGAATACACCGATACCAAAAAGGCAATCAGCATACCCAAAAGCATGTAAACCACCTGCGGCAGGGTGAACATATTTCCCTTGACAAAAAAGACAATAATCTTCAAAAGGCTTGCGCCAAACATCACCGGTATTCCCAAAAAGAAAGAAAACTCCGCAGCCGCACTTCTGGAGCACCCCAAAAGCATAGCGCCTAAAATCGTCGCCCCGGAACGTGAAGTTCCCGGAATCAGGCTTAAAAGCTGGAATAAGCCGATATATAAAGCCGTCTTAAAGCTAATCTGCCCGGTTTTCTGAATGGTAAAATCCACCCGCCGGTTTCGGTTTTCCAGCAGAATAAAAAGAATACCGTAAAGAATCAGCATGGCCGAAATAATAAAAGGATTCTTTAAATGGGCATCCATCCAGTCATTGAACATCAGCCCAAAAACTGCCGCCGGAACACAGGCCCAGATAATCTTCATCCACAGGACAATCGTAGCATTTCGGGCCGCCAGCTTCTTTCGCCTCGAAAATGGATTTAGCTTTTCATAATACAGCAGAACGACCGCCAAAATCGCCCCCAGCTGAATGACCACAAAAAAGACATTCAAAAAAGCTTCCGGCTGATCCATCTGAATAATCTCATCCACCAGAAGCATGTGCCCCGTGCTGCTGATGGGAAGCCATTCGGTAAACCCCTCCACAATTCCCTGCACAATTACTTTTAATAGTTCGACAATGCTCATCGTTTCCTCCATCTTGTGCACGTTTCACCGCGGAACCGACCGTTTTTTCCCAATAGTTTACTGACGGATATTTTCAATCTGCCAGTCAATCGGTTCTAATCCGTGCTCTTTTAAAAATTCATTGGTCTTGCTGAAATGCTTGCATCCGAAGAATCCCCGGAAAGCGGAAAGCGGGCTGGGATGCGGGGCCTCCAGAATCAGGTGTTTCGGATTTTTTAACATCGTTTTCTTCGACTGCGCAGGCTTTCCCCAGAGCAAATAGACAATCGGGCGATCCTGTTCATTCAGCACCTTAATCGCCGCATTGGTAAATTCCTCCCAGCCGATTCCCCGATGGGAATTCGCTGCATGGGCGCGGACAGTCAGCACCGTATTTAATAAAAGAACGCCCTGATCCGCCCATTTTTTCAGATATCCATTGTCCGGAATATAACAGCCCACGTCCTCTTTCATCTCCTGATAGATATTCACCAGGGACGGAGGAACCGCCACATCCGGCTTAACCGAAAAGCAAAGCCCGTGTGCCTGTCCGTCGCCATGATAGGGGTCCTGCCCCAGGATAACCACCTTAACCTTACTCAGAGGTGTAAATTCAAACGCATTAAACACATCCTCCGGTGCCGGAAAAATCTGCTTGGTTTCGTATTCGGATTTCACCGTTTCATAAAGCTTCTTGTAATAGGGTTTCTTAAATTCCCCTTCTAAAGGGGCAAGCCAGTCATTGGTAATTGCTGCCATAAATCTTCTCCTTTTCCCTTTTGTTTTTCTTTATATCTTTTACAGGTTCTTCGCCTGCTGTTTTCTCTTAAGCCTTCTCACTGCCGCACCGAAATCCCCCGGCCGGCCAGATAGGCTTTCAAATCCCGGATTTCCAGTTCTTTATAATGAAAGAGCGATGCTGCCAATACGGCGTCCGCCTTCCCCACCGTCAGCGCGTCGTAAAAATGTTCCTTCGTCCCCGCGCCGCCGGAGGCAATCACAGGGACGGACACTCTCTCGGCCACGGCTGCCGTCAGTTCATTATCATAACCCGCCTTTGTCCCGTCGCCGTCCATGCTGGTCAGCAAAATCTCCCCCGCGCCCAGACGGTCAACCTTTTCGGCCCATTCTAAGGCATCGATCCCGGTATCAATCCTTCCGCCGTTCTTATAAATATTCCATCCGCTCCCGTCTGCCCGCCTTCTGGCGTCAATGGCCACCACCACGCACTGGCTCCCGAACTTGTCCGCTGCCTGGGAGATCAGTTCCGGCGTATTGATTGCCGAAGAATTAATGGAAATCTTATCCGCGCCCTCCCGAAGAAGCATACGAAAATCCTCCACGGTACGGATTCCTCCGCCTACCGTAAAGGGAATGAACACCTTCTCGGCCACACGGCGAACCATGTCCACCACCGTATTGCGGGCGTCCGAAGTCGCCGTAATATCCAAAAACACCAGTTCGTCCGCGCCTGCCTTATCATAGGCTGCACCAATCTCCACCGGATCTCCCGCATCCCGCAGATTCACAAAATTAACACCTTTAACCACCCGGCCGTTTTTCACGTCCAGGCAGGGAATAATCCGTTTTGTAAACATAAGCTCTCCCTATCCATCGAAGTTCGCCGCCGGACAAGCGGCTTAACCTAAAAGTTTATAAGGACATAAAATTAGAAAGAATCTTCAGTCCCGTATCCCCGCTCTTTTCCGGATGGAACTGACAGGCAAACACATTCCCCCGTTCCACGGCCGCATGAATATGAACACCGTACTCCGCAGAAGCCGACACGATTTTCTCATCTTCCGCCTGAAGATAATAGGAATGGACAAAATACACATAAGACCCCTGCGCAATTCCCCGAAACAGCCGGGAATCCGGAGATATTTCCAGAGAATTCCAGCCCATGTGCGGGATCTTCAGTCCCGGTGCCGGAGGAATCCGCAAAATCCTGCCGGGAAGAATCCCCAGCCCCTCCACGCCTGCGCTCTCGTCACTCTGCGAAAACATTAGCTGCAGCCCCAGGCAGATCCCCAGAAACGGCGTCCCCTTCGCTGCCACCTCACGAATCACCTCGACCAGATCATACTGCCAAAGTTTTTCCATGGCATCGCCAAATGAACCTACCCCGGGAAGAATCACCTTGTCGGCATGGAGTATGGTTTCCCTGTCCCGGCTCACCACCGGATGTTCCCCCAGGGCAAGCAAAGCCTTCTCCACACTCCGCAGGTTCCCCGCATCATAATCTATAATGGCTATCATACCTTCATCCTTCCTGCTGCTTTCCATGTACTATCATTATTCGTAAACAGTAATCATTTTATCATAACTTATGCGGATATACAATCAAAAATTCGACAGAATTCTCTGCAACCGGAGTAGATTTTTCCTTAATTTCCTCACTGATTTGCGAAAACTCCCGGTGAACCCGGATAAGCCACGCCTTCCGGTTAAAAAATACGGTCTTCTCAAACGGCCAGCGGATAACCGTAGGCGTCTGAAAGCCCACTCCCAGTTCCAGCACCGCCAGTTCCTTATTTAATGTCGTGGAAAGCCAGAGCTGATACTTTTTCCACATCGGAAGATAGCCCTCTTCAATATAACATTCCGACTGAATCGTATTCCCCTCCAGAGGTGCCCCGCAATGCGGACAAAATCCGTCTTTTACTTCCCCTTCTTCCCAGATATCCTTTGTGCAGGCTTTCGAGCACTGCTGCCAGTGCATATTCCCGCAGGGAGCCACAAAGCGCTCTTTGGAAAACTGCGTATCATAAATCGCCCCGTCCGTAAGCATCGTCACAATAAAATAATCCTTATCGTTCACCAGAGCATATAACTGTTCATAAGCCAGCTTAACTTCACGGTTCTTTTCATCGTCAAGCTTTCCCGAAATCTTCCACTCTTCCCCAAGGCCAATCAGCACCCGCTGCGCCCCGGCAAGCTTTTCCTTCATTAAAAGATATTTTCCCTGGTTATCCATTTTCTTCTCCATTTCTGTCTGCTGAATTTTTAATTAGATTTTTCTTCAGTATAGTGAGCGTTTGTTGGTTATTTTTTAAAATTCCAAGTTGACGGTATGCCTTTTCTCTTAATATCTTTAATCGTTCAATCTCGGATAACCCCTGCCTTATCAAATCCGCATTGGTATCCTCCAGATTAATAAGAACCACTAATTCCTCGGCTGAAGCAAAATCTCTGATATTTGGTGTTTTTCCGCTTATCCCTTTTTCATTTCTCCATTGTGCTGCCGTTTTTCCAAACAAAGCCATATTAAGAATATCTGCTTCTGACGCATAGGTATAAGCCATTTCTTGCGGAGATAAAGTAGGTGTTATCAAAAATTCTTTTATCGCATCTGTATGAATGCGGTAATTTATCTTGGAAAGTTCTCTCTTAGCGTCCCACCCAATCGCTAATCGATTCGCTTCATCTTTCTTTAACCGCTGATAGTCCTTGATAACATAAAGTTTAAATTCCGGAGAAATCCAAGACGCAAACTCAAAAGCTATATCTGTATGAGCATATGTACCGCCGTATCGCCCTGATTTTGATATTATACCTATTGCATCCGTGGCTTTTATCCACTGTTGTGGTGTCAGTGTAAATGCATTATCACCGGACTCTGCTTTAAACCTATCGAATTCGATAGGTTTAAAATTAGGATTATGAATTAGTTCCCACAAACCCAAAAATGAAATGGTTGAATAATTACGCATCCAATTTGCCACTACAATAAAAGCATTATCTGGATTTTTATATTTGGCTATGTCTGTAAGAGAAATGTATGCATCTTCATTTACAACATCACCCATGACTCTGATTTCTGTTCCATTGGCATCTATCTTCATATTTTTCATAATTTCCAACCATCTCCTTTCATAGTTTTCATGATAGCCCATTCTATCCATTTTGTAAATGTTTCAAGCAAAAATTTCATTGCTTTTCCATCATTTTACTTTTATTATCTTAACAATACAAAAAACAGGCCCGGCTCCCAGCCCCTTACAGACTATCGCCGAACCTGTTTCTTTTTCATCTGTTTTTCCTTTTAATTCAAGAATTTTGATTCAGAAAATAACACTCCAAATTAACAATAAGCCTTAATCGCCTCGTCAATCATCCCTGCGCACTTCTTTACCTGCTCCATATCCTCAGGAACTACTGCCGGGAGGGGCTTTCTCACGCTTCCGATGTCCAGACCTTCACGGATCTTCATAATGGCCTTCATCACTGCATACAGATTTCCCTTGCAGGCGCACATCGCATAGATAATGGCATCTGCCGCATACTGAATCTTTCTTGCCGCCGCATAATCCCCGGCCTTGCACAGTTCAAAAATCTTTAAGTATAATTCCGGCATCACCCCATAGGTTCCGCCGATCGCACCGTCTGCACCGATCGCCAGACCGCCGATTAACTGCTCATCCGGCCCGTTAAATACAGCAAAATTCTCTCCGCCTTCCATCTTAAACATCTGGATATCCTGAATTGGCATAGAACTGTTCTTTACCGCTGCAACTCTTGGATTTTTCAGCATTTCCTTAAACAATGGCATCGTTAAAGCCACACCTGCAAGCTGCGGAATATTATAAATCACAAAATCCGTATTCGGAGCCGCCGCCGAAATATCATTCCAGTACTGGGCAATGGCATGTTCCGGAAGATGGAAATAAATCGGAGGAATGGACGCAATCGCATCTACGCCAAGGCTCTCCGCATGAGCCGCCAGTTCACAGCTGTCCGCCGTATTATTGCAGGCTACATGGGCAATCACCGTAAGTTTTCCCTTGGCAACCTCCATCACCGCTTCTAAAATCTCCTTGCGCTCTGCCACGCTCTGGTAAATACATTCCCCGGAGGAACCGCCCACATAAAGTCCCTTAACGCCCTTCTTTACAAAAAACTCGGTCAATGCCTTCGTCCTTTCCCGGCTTACCTTTCCCTCATCATCATAACATGCATAAAATGCCGGAATAATTCCCTGATACTTGCTTATATCTCTCATGACGCACACCTTTCTGCCGCTCTTTCGCGGACTTTCCTGTTTTAAATTTTTTTATTCTCACGAAGTCAAAGGAAATTCGGAATCCGCTTCGCTACTTCCTCATATTCCCTGAATAAAACCTTCACAACCGCCTTCTCCACCGGACAGCTTTCTCCCCACTGGATTTTTACCATATGGGCATCCTCCGGGAATGCAATCAGCACCTTTCCCGGCTCCATCCATAAAAACTGTTCCGCCTTTCCCTTGAGATCGATTCCGTCGTTTTCCGCATCTCTTCCGGTTTCTTCCATCTTCATCGTCTGACCAATCCCTATACGTTCCCGTCCGGATAAAAGAATATGAATATCCAGATGCTTTTCATGCGCCTCAAAAGCCCCCGCTTCCTCGGCAATCGTATCATAATTAAAACGGTTGATAAAAACCTGACTGCCCTCTACCTCATTCCTGCCCATAGCCAATGTGCGCAGGTCACAGGTTTCCAGAAAGTCCAGCGCTTTATCCAGATTTTCCGAAATACCATAATAGGATTTCAGGTTTTCCATCGTTGTATAAATCATTGCTTATTCACCCCTTTCTCCTTTATTTTTCTGTTGCTGTTCACACGTTCACAGCAACACATTTTTCTTTACTTCAGCAATCATTCCTTTTTTGTTCCAAATGCACTTCCCCGTCCTTCCAGGAAACAATCACCGGCGCTTCCAGTTCTTTATCCTTCTTCGGATAGTCCAGACGGTAATGTGAGCCCCGGCTTTCCCTCCTTAGCCGTGCTGCCCGCAGTAACGCCTCCGACAGTACAAACGCCGCTTCCAGTTCCCGGGTCTTCTGATAGCGTTCCCAGGGCGGAAGGCTTCTTAATTTTCCTTCGGCTGCATTACCCCTGCCGTCCTCTGCCCCCGCTTCATCCAGACTTCTCCTCTGCCGTTCCCCTTCATCTTTCAGCGTTTCCAATTCCCGCAGCGCTTCCAGCAAGACCTTCTCCTCTCTTACCACCATCGCTGCCCGGTAATTGATTTCCTGCAGCTTCGTCAAAAGCCTGTCCGCATCCAAAATTTCCGTCCTGACTCTTTTTGGATTTATTTTTTTATCCTTTCCTTCTTCCGAACTTCCCTCCAAACTTCCTTCCGAACATTTTCCCCCAAGATGTACCGCATTCCCCCGGCACCATTCAGCCGCGCTTTCTCCCGCAATCTTCCCGAACACCAGGGCATTGGCCGTAGACAGTCCGCCCAGGCGATCTGCCCCGTGCATTCCCCCGGTAGCCTCGCCGCAGGCAAAAAGTCCGTTCACCCCTGTTTCTGCCCGGCAGTCTATCCGGATTCCCCCGTTCGATGCATGAGCAAAGATTCCCATATAAACCGGGTCGTCGATGGTCAGCCCCTTCTCTTCCTTCAGCCACTGGAAATACGTCCTGACAAACTCCGGCTGGTTTTTTTTCAGTTCCTCCTTATAGCGCAGAACAATTCCTTCCTTATGCTTTAACCCCTCCTGGTAAAGCCGGATATCGATCTCGCGGGAATCCAGCCGGCTGGTAAACGGCCCGTGACCGGAACGAATTTCCATAAGCTTCTCTAATTTTTCCCGGCTCCAATCTGCAAAAACGGACGCTCCGGTATCCGGACAGAAAAATTCACTGTAACGAAAAACCTTCTCATTATAAATCGTCTTCGGCGCAGGGTGGAAAAACCCCGGCATCATCTGCATAAATTCCAGGTTCATCAGCGACGCACCCGCTTTCATCGCCAGAAACTGTCCTATCCCGGTCACATCGGGCGTATTCAGACGCCGGGAAAAAAGCCCCCCAAGACCGCCGCAGGCAATCACCATCGCCTTGCAGGAAATCAGGAGAAAACCCCCGTCCTTTCCCCGGCGCACTGCCTCTGCCCCCGCAATCCGTCCATCCTCTATCCGGATATCCGTAATCGCGGTACGGGGCAGAAGCTTAACGTCCAGTTTCTCTAATGCATCAAGCAAAGCCTCTTTCGTCCCCTCCTTGACAATCCCGTGCCAGTCCCTGCACTTTTTATCAAAGCAGGGGATAAACTCACGTTCCCCTTTGTTGACTGCATCCTTAACCTCTGCGCCAAGTTCCTTTAATGAAGAAATCCCTTCCGACACCCCCGAAACCAGGCAGGAAACCAGCTCCTTATCCGCCATCCCCTCCCCGATTTCCAGGATAACTTCCATCAGGTCTTTCTCATCTTCTTTAGATTCCGGGCCAATCAGCCCCAGCCCCCAGGTGCCCGGATAAAAGCTTGAACCAGAGCCGATAACACCGTTTGCAGCAATGCACACTTTAGCGCCGGATCTTGCCGCCCGCAGCGCCGCCATAATCCCCGCCAGCCCGGCTCCCATTACCAGCACATCTGTATCCAACTGCTCCATCCCTGCTGCCATCCATCTTCTCCCTTCACACTTTTCATCACTGTTCCCGTGCGTTCACAGCAACCATTCCTCTTCTGTTCCCATTCGTCAAGCCAACCTCTGCCCTTTACTCTCCCTGGCAGGCCCGCTTGATATTCTCCTCGGCAAAATGACAGGCCACAAAATGCTCCCGCCCGTTAATTTCATACCGCTTTAATTCGGGCTTCTCGGTCTTGCAGATCTCCTTGCACTGCTTGCATCTTCCGTGGAAATGACATCCGCTCGGCGGGTTCATCGGCGACGGAACATCGCCTTCCAGAAGGATTCTGTTCTTCTCATGGTGAATATCCGCTACCGGAATCGCCGACAGCAATGCCTGGGTATAGGGATGAATCGTGTGATGGTATAATTCATCGGCATCGGACAGCTCCACAATCCTTCCCAGATACATAACGGCAATGCGGTCGCTGATGTACTCCACCACGCTTAAATCATGGGTGATAAAGATATAGGTTAAGTTTCTCTCCTCTTTCAGTTTCTTCAGAAGATTTAAAACCTGCGCCTGAATCGACACGTCCAGCGCACTTACCGCCTCGTCGCAGATCACCAGTTCCGGGTTAATGCACAGCGCCCGGGCGATACCGATTCTCTGCCTCTGACCGCCGGAAAACTCGTGCGGATAGCGATCCATATACTCCCGCCGCATATTTACCGCTTCCAGAAGATCCCCGATCAGTTTTCTCCGCTCTTCCTTGGTCTTTACGCCAAACTTCTTTAACGGGTCGGAAAGGGACTGGTAGATGGTAAAGGAAGGATTCAGGGAGGACTGCGGGTCCTGGAATACGATCTGAATCTTCTTTCTGGCCTCGTCCATCTCCTTTGCGTCCAGCTTTTCCAGATGCTTGGGGCCGTCGGCAAACTCGTAAATCATCTCGCCTGCCGTGGGTTTATAAAGCTGTAATATGGTCTTTCCCAGTGTCGTCTTGCCGCAGCCGGACTCGCCAACAAGCCCTAAGGTTTCCCCCTTATAAATGGTCAGGTTGATATCATTGACCGCCTGCACATAACTCTGCACCTTTCCCAGAAACCCGCTCTTTACCGGGAAGAAGGTCTTTAATCCCTTTATGGTCAATAACGGTTCTTTTTCTTTCGCCTTATTTGCCATCCTTCATCACCTCCTGATATCTTGTACAGCGAACCATGTGTGTTCCTCCCAGCATGTGTTCATCCGGCATGGCTTTTTTGCATTCCTCACAGGCATAGTCACATCTCGGCTCAAACTGACAGCCCGGAGGCCGTTTGTACGGATCGGGGGTCGATCCCTTAATCGGGTTAATATCCTGATTTGCGCCCTTGCCCAGGATGGGAATCGACTTTAACAGTGCTTTGGTGTAAGGATGGGTGGGATGGTCAAGCACTTCCTCTGCCGAACCGCTCTCGATAATATTCCCCATGTACATCACCGCCACATCATCCGCTAACTCGCACACAACGCCCATATCGTGGGTAATCATCATAATGGCAGTATTATAATTCTTTTTTAAATGATCCATCAGTTCAAAGATCTGCGCCTGGATCGTTACGTCTAATGCCGTCGTCGGCTCGTCGGCGATCAGCACCTTCGGGTTGCAGCTCATCGCCATGGCAATCATCGCCCTCTGGCGCATACCGCCGGAAAACTCGTGCGGATACTGGTCAATCCGCTTCTGCGGGTTGGGAATACCCATGTCCGTCAAAAGCTTTAACGCCCTCTCCCTGGCCTCGGCCTTGGAAACCGACTTATCATGGGAGCGGATCATCTCACTGATCTGCCATCCAATCGTGTAGACCGGGTTTAACGCCGTCATCGGGTCCTGGAAAATCATCGCGATATCCTTGCCGCGCAGGGCACGCATCTCCTTGCTGCTGCGCTCTAACTCGTGAATACGGATATCGCCGCGCTCGTCGCCGCTGTGGTAGATAATCTCTCCCTCTTCAATCCGGGAAAGCTTGGGAAGAAGCTGCATAATCGAGGTTGCCGTAACGCTCTTTCCGCAGCCGGACTCGCCTACGATACACAGGGTTTTCCCGCTCTTAATATCCATGGAAACACCGTTGATTGCGCGGTTGCAGCGCTCGTTGGTGTAGAAATAGGTCTTTAAATTTTTTACGGAAATTACTACTTGATCACTCATTGTCACCCCTCCTAACCCTGCTGTGTAGGATCGGTCGTATCCCGGATTCCGTCGCCCATAAAGTTAATGCTCATAACAAACAGGGAAACGACGATACCTGTGGGAAGCCACATCCACCAGTTATTCTGCAGTGTAAACATATCCTGTGCCGCATTCAGGATATTTCCCCAGGTGGGAACCTCCAGCGGAACACCCAGGCCCAAAAAGCTTAAGGCTGCCTCTTCCAGGATAAACATTGCCGTACTCAAGGTAACATTGACGATAATCGGGCTTAACGCATTGGGTAAAATATGCTTGTAGCAGATAACAAACGGATTTAGCCCAAAAACCTTCAGCGACTGCACATATTCCTCCTCGCGGATGGAAAGTACCTGGGAACGCGCCATACGGAAACACGAACCCCAGCCGCAGATAATAAAGATAATGACGATATTTTTCGCACTCTGTCCTAAGATAGCCACTAACATCAGCACCAGGATTAACTGCGGAACCGACATAAACACCTCAGAAACCCGAACCATCAGGCTGTCAAACCAGCCGCCCCGATAGGCGCTGTAGCAGCCAATCAAAACGCCGATAATGGCGCAGCCCATAGCGCTTCCGAATCCGATAGCAATGGACATTCTCCCGCCGTACAGTACACGGGCAAATACATCTCTTCCAATCTTATCCGTTCCAAACAGATGTTCGCTTGACGGCGGTTTTAAGATGGACTTCATATCCACGGCCTTGGGCGAATAGGAAGTCAGCACCGGCGCAAGGATGCAGGAAAGCAGGATAATGAAAAAGATCACGCCGCCGATAATCGCCAGACGGTTATGTAAGAGCTTGCGCAGTGCACGGTTGCCGGACTTTTTATTTTGAAGCTCCCCGGATTCTTCCATTCGACGGATCTGGTCAAATTTCCGGTTCAGCCTTGCATGTTTTGTACTTGAACTCATATTACCTCCTCCAATCTGTACATTACTGTTTGCACGTTCACAGCAACAGATGCGCAAACCTGCGTAAACAGTAACATCTGTCCCCGTTCCATTATCCGTTTAACTTCACCCGCGGGTCAAGAGCTGCCGTCAGAATATCGACCAGCGTACTGGCAAACAGGGTCATAAAGACAAACAGCAGAGCCAGCATCATAACTAGGTTATAATTCTGGGAGCGGACAGCCGTGTTAAATGCGCTGCCGATTCCCGGCCACTGGAACACCGTTTCGATAACCACCGAACCGGCAATCAGCGTAGGAAGGCGGAAGCCAACCAGTACGATAACGGGAGTTAGGGATACACGAAAGCCGTGAATCAGGTTCACCCTCCACTCGGGAAGCCCCTTGCTTCTGGCGGTCTTGATATAATCCTTGTTCATCGTATCCAGCATACTGCTTCTGGCATAACGCATAACACCTGCAGTCATGGAGATGCCCAGAACCAGGGCAGGCATAACCATGTACTTAATCCGGCCTACAAAATTAACAATCGTCGGGTCGGTGCGTCCGCCTACCGGAAGCCATTCCAGCTTCAGCGCAAAAATCAAAATCGCACATACGCCAAAGAAAAACTGCGGAATCGAAACACCCAGCATACCGGCTACGGTTAAAACGTTATCGCCGATGCTTCCCTTATTAATGGCACCTAAAACACCTAAAACACTTCCCAATACCGTAGAAATACATAAAGCTGCAACCGCCAGTTCAAGCGTTGCCGGAAGCCGCTCCGCCATAATCTGAATTACCGGAACACCGCTCGAGGAACTAAAACCAAAATCCCCCTGCAAAACCCGTCCCAGCCATTTCAGATAACGGACAATAAACGGTGCATCCAGACCGTACTGCGCCCTAAGTGCCGCCACCTGGCTTTCACTAAGGCGTGCCAGCGCTTCCGGGTCCATCAGGTAGGAGATCGGATCGCCCGGCGTTAAGTCCAGAAGCCAGTAAATAATAAACGTAATTAACAGAAGCATGGGAATAATCCCCAAAATCTTTTTTATCGTATATTTTGCCATAAATCCTCCTTTCTATGCCAGTTTATTTGGCACATTGCCCAACGAAGCCTTTATTTTTTTGTACACAAAAAGCGCCCAAAACTCAAATTAGTATTCAGCAGTCATCCATGAGTTTTGCGGCGCTTAATGTATACTTCCTTTCTCTTTTCGCCGGGATAGCCCTGCATCACACGGTTTATCATCCTCCATGCGATGCAGCGCCTGTTTTACAGTGAGGGCATTTTATTTAATCTTCCAGTTCTGAATATTCCAGTTGTAGTTAAACTGCGGATTTCCAATCTTATCTGCGCCGGATTCAATCTTATCGCTGCGCAGAAGGAAGATCGGCTGATAGTACAGCGGCAGTTCAAATAAGGTTTCATTCTCATACTTTTGCAGTTCAAAGAACGCCTGTTTCTGCACCTCTGCATCAATCGAAGCATTCGTGGCGGCAATCAGTTCATCCAGCTTGGGATCACTCGGGGTATGCGAGTTAATGGAATAACCGGTGGCATAGCGGTCATAGTACTCGTGCAGGGAAAGGGCAGCATTTGCCGCATAGCACATATCCCAGGTTACTGCACTCGGGCCGTTTACCGGATCTTCAGGTGCTTTCCAGAGGATGGTTGCCAAATCGCCGTCAACTAAGCGGGCATTCATCTTAATTCCCACATCAGCAAGATACTGCTGAATAATCGCCATTAAATCCTGGGTCATCTGATCGGTATAATAGTAAACAACGTCAAGCTCCGTGTTCGGGTCCCAGTTCGCTTCCGCCAAAAGCGCTCTTGCCTTCTCCGGGTCATAAGCATAATCGTTTAATCCGTCAACCTTATCCGGGCCGTCCGGGGTCAGGCTGTTTGCCGGAAGGGCTGCTCCCTCAAAAACACCGTCCAGAATCGACTGCATATCCAGGGCATAGGCAATCGCCTGGCGTACTCTCTGGTCAGCTAAAGGTGCGGGAGAACCATCTTCCTTGTTAAATTTATTCAGATATAAAAGACGGGTGTAGCGCACGTTTACGGTATCGATGGTCAGACCGCCCACGCCCTCAAGCGCCTTAACATCGGCAATATTCTTCGTATAGGCATAGTCTAACTTTCCGGCCTTGGCATTCGTCACAAAGTTTGCGTCGGAATCGCCGGCACTTGGATTTAAGTGGATCGTAAAGTTGGCTGCGCCGCCGTAATAATTCTCAAACGGCTTTAAGATGGTATAGTTGTTCATCTGAACCTCGTCTACCATGAAGGGGCCGGAACCGATGGGGCTCTGGAAATACTTGGCCTGCTGTAAGGAAATCGGATCGGTATCCGCCAAATACTTCTTTGGCAGAGGTGCAAACTGCGTAAAGGTAAGCAGTGCGTCCGGTGCAACCTTGGCAAAGGTTAAAACCACTTTATTCCCGTCCACGGAGATACCGGAAATACTGTCGGCCTCTCCGTTCACATAGGCTTCTGCTCCCTCAATCGCCTCAAAAGTGGAACGGAACACCGAGTTTAATACGGTAGATTTTAATGCATATTCAATATTCCACTGAATCTCTTCTCCGGTAATCGCCTCGCCGTCGTGCCAGGTGATTCCGTCCCTTAATTCAAAGGTTAAGGTCTTTCCGTCCTCGCTCATCTCGTAGGACTTGGCCAGATCGCCCTCTCCGCTTACCGGAGAAAGGTTTTCGTCCGCCCAGAGCAGATGACCGTAAAGGGCCTTATTATACGTGTAAGTTCCCGGATTCAGCCACGGTGTTTCAAAAAATTCACTTGGTCCCCCATTACTGTAAAGTACACCCGATTCCCCCTGGGCGGCAACCTCACCTGAGCCTGCTCCCCCGTCACTGCCTGCTGCTGCGGCCGACTCATTCCCTGCCTGTCCTGCATCTGCCGGCGGTGCCGGATTCCCTGAACCACAGGCGGCTAACGAAGCAGTCAGCACAAAAGCCATACCCAGCGATAAGATTTTTTTCAACTTCATAATCATTTCCTCCTTCTCCTAAATTAGGAAATACGGCGCTTATTCTCTTTGGTCCCTCCCAAAGTACATCGAACGCTGCCGCATCATTGTTGATAAACCCATTATACATCCGGAAATGATTTTTGTCAATAATAAATAAAAAGAAAAAATTTTCTTTTATTTTATTGCTTTTTTTACGAAAAAATGCTATACTATTCGCAATAAATAAGGAAATTTGTACAGTCTTTAACACATTGCCCACACAAAGGAGGTTATCTTTTCTATGAAAAAACATATTGTCTGTCTGGGTGATTCCAACACACACGGCTACTGTGCCCGGACAAATGGGCGTTTTGACGAAAATGAACGCTGGACCTGTCTTCTGGGAAAAAAACTGGGAGAAGATTACCTGGTCATCGAGGAGGGGCTTTCCGGGCGAACCACCTGCTTTTCCGATCCCATCCATGAAGCCCTGTCCGGCCTGGATTATATTTATCCCTGCCTGATGAGCCATGAACCGGTGGATTTGCTGGTGATTATGCTGGGAACCAACGATACCAAAGAGCGCTTTGGCTCCTCGGCTGCATGTATTGCCCTGGGCTTAAAGCGTCTGGTTGCCAAGGCGATCGCCACGACCGACTGCTGGCGCAGCCAAAAGCCCAATATTCTTATCGTAACACCAAAGACCATCGACAAAGACTATGAACACACAGAAGTTGCTGCAACCATGGGAAGGGGATGTGCGGAAAAATCAGAAGGGCTTCGCGAAGAATACCCCAAGATTGCCAAACTGATGGGCTGCCACTACTTTGACGCGAATACCGCCGTGAAAGAAAACAACCACATCGACTACATGCATCTGACGGCCCGGGGACATCAGGAACTTGCCGATGCCCTCGCCAAACTTATTCCCGATCTGCTCTGACACAAAAAAGGACGGTGAGAAACAAGGTTTACGGCTTTTGTTTCTTCACGGTCCTTTTTATCCTGCCTGTCTTTAGCTGTCGGTTATGCCCTTTCCTTCCGGTTTGTTCAGCACAGCTTCTCTAAAACGGATGCACTTGTCCTCTCGTTATTCTGACTGCACTTATCAAAATATCTTCGGTAATATTCTGTATAAATCAAATCCACCAAAAACAACTGGCTGATTTCCGCGGAGGTCGAACCGCCCTGAAGCGGGCCTTCATTCGCCCCGGACAATAAGGTAACATCTGCATACGTACTTAACGGCGACTTGACAAACCGTGTAATGCAGATAATCTTCGCCCCGGCCTTTTTCGCCACACGCGCAACATGGATCGTGTCCTTGGTTGCACCGGAATAAGAAAACAGCACGGCCGTATCTTCCGCGGACATCGTCGCTGCCGCCATCGCCTGCATATGGCTGTCCTGAATACAGACCACCTTATTCTCAATCCTTAGAAACTTATTCATCGCTTTCATCGCCGTCAGCATACTCGCCCCCACGCCGTAGAAAAAGATCCGCCGGGACTCATGAAGCATCCGGATCGCCTGATCCATCTTATCTTCCCGGATCAGCGAATAGGTTTCCATCAATGCATTAATATTCGTGTTGAGAACTTTCTTTGCCAGGTCATTAAAGGAATCTTCTACGGAAATATTATTTCCGGTAAACTGATCCATCTCGTCCTGCGTTTCCCCGATGCTTAAAGAAAGCATCATCTTAAATTCCTGATAGCCTTTTAACTCCATGGTCTTACAAAAACGAAACACACTGGTATCCCCTACCTCACAGGCTTCCGCCAAATCGGTAATGGACATAAATAATACTGCTTTTGGATTTGCCAGAATGTAATCTGCCACCTTTTTTTCTGCCTTCGTAAGCTGATTATATGCGGATTTGATTCTGGTAATAAAATCTCCCTGCATACATTATCCCCTTTCGTCTTTCCGTCTGTTATTATGGTCCCTTGTTACCGTTCACGCAGGTCTGCGCACCTGCTGCTGTGAACATGTGAACAATAACGGGCCTTTACTTTCTGTCACTGCTCTTGCTGTAAATATTTTATCCGGTTTTCGGGGTCTTGTCCAGTATCTGCGGACGCTTTTATCTCCGTATGCTGCATTATTTTTCGGGTGATTTCCTTATTTTGCAAATTTCGTTCTGTTTTTTCCTTTTTCTGCAAATTTTCACTTAGCAGAGAAGCCCCTGCTTTCGTCCTTGCGACTTAGAAGCAGGGGACTTCTCCGAACTGGTTAAACATCCAGCCGGCAGGAGGCAAGGTAAGCGGCTCCTAAAAGCCCGGCCTGGTTGCCCATCTGCGCCTGTCGAATCTGTACCTGACGAAAGCTCGGCATAATCTCCTTTTGGATTTTTTCCTGTACCTGAGAAAGGATATAGGGCTGCGCCATCACTCCCCCGCCCAGAATAATACAGGCCGGGTTAAAGATATGGATGATGCTGATCAGTCCCCAGACAATTTCGTCAATCCACCGATCGACCACCTGTCGGACGGCCGGCTCTTCTATCCGTGAAAAAATCTTCCGTCCGTCGGTCAGTGTTTCGTCCAGTTGTTTTGCCCTGGCTGTCAAAGCCGTGGCCGAGGCATATTGTTCATAACAGCCGCTGAAAGCCTCCCCGGACACCCTGGCCTCCGGATGAATCAGCACGCCGCCGAATTCTCCTGCCGAAAAGCTGTCGCCCCGGTAAATTTCCTTTCCCATCACTACCGCGCCGCCCACACCGGTTCCGTAAGTAATGCAGAGAAAATCCTCCATATCCTTCCCTGCACCAAACCTTCCTTCGCCGATGGCCGCAGCATTGACATCATTCTCCACAGCCACAGGGACATGAAATTCTTCCTCCAGGATATCCCGGATACGCATACCCGTATAGCCGGGAATATTTTCATTCGCATAGCGGATATAACCTTCCTTAGAATTCACCTGCCCTGCCGTGCTGATGCCGACAGCGTCAAACTTTCCGTAACCGGAAAGGATCTTCTTTGCCTTTGCCATCACTGCCGGTCCGCCCTTTTTTGCCTCGGTAGCCTCCTCCCGAACCTCCTCGGCCAGCCCGCCGGTCCAGATTCCTGATTTAATGGAAGTCCCTCCAATATCTAATGCTGCAATTCTCACGTTCTTCCTCCTGCCATCATCCATGCTCTAACGGTTATTCACTGCTGCCATAAAACGGCTGGCAATCTCTAACGGGCGGGTAATGGCACCGCCGACCACTACGGCGTGAGCGCCTGCCTCCAGCACCTTCACGGCCTGATCCGGATAATGTACCTTTCCTTCCCCAATCACCGGAACCGAGATGGTTTCACTTAAACGGCGAACCAGTTCATAGTCCGGCTCGTCAAGCTTGGGCGAATAATCGGTGTAACCGCTCATCGTCGTCCCCACGATATCCATGCCCTGCTTCCAGGCATTCACCCCTTCATCGTAAGTAGAGATATCGGCCATCAGAATGGCATCGGGATATTTCTGGCGAACCTCGGCGATAAATGCATTCACGGTCTTTCCGTCGCCCCGTTTCCGCAGGGTGCAGTCCATGGCAATAACGTCGCTTCCCACAGCCACTAAATCATCTACCTCTTTCATGGTCGGCGTGATAAACCCGTCAAAACCGGGATAATGAACCTTCACCAGACCAATCACCGGCAGTCCTGTTTCTTCTTTAATCGCCACAACATCCCGGATGCTGCTGGTTCTTATCGCCGGTGTTCCTGCCTGTTTTCCTGCTCTGGCCATCAGATACATCACGGACTTCTCTTCCACGTACAGCGGCTCCCCCGGAAGCGCCTGGCAGGATACAATAACCTTCCCTTTGATTTGTTCAAAAAATTCCTTCTTGTTCATTTCCTTCTCCTTCACCCTGTTTTTACACGATTTCTCCAATTTTTACCCAATAAACACGCGCTCATTTATCTATTTCTTACTATACCATAAAGAAATATTTTTTTCAATATGAAATAACAAAAAATTTTTTCTCTTTATTTCCCATTTTTATCCTTTTGCAATTTCCAGTTTTTTGAACATTTTCCGTTTGTTTACTGGCATTGTAAGAAATTCTTCACATAATTTTCAAATTTTACCATGATACTTATGTTATGATAAGAAACAACCTTAATTAAAACTTTTTGATTTTACCTTTATATTACAGGAGTACAGAACATGATAAAACACAAAACCTTTATCCGGAGCACAGCTTCCTTTTTCCTTGCGGCTGCTTTTTCCATTTCCGCCTTTGCCGCGCCTTCGGACGACTTTTTTACCCCCTTAAACTTGGGCCCCGGTTTTGACAGCCTTTCCCAGAATGATGAATATGCCTCCTACCAGTGGGGGCTGAAAAATGACGGACAGTTCCAGCTTGTGCGCATGATTGCCTCCTTTCAGTCCTTAGATTCGGTCTACGGACGCAGAAAAGGCCGTTCTTCTTCCATCAGCCTTCCTGACCTTGGCCCGGGGCTTATCGATATCCAGCCTGAAGTTACCCACGCCGTTCCCGGCATGGACATCAATATTCTTCCCGCATGGGAACAGTACGACGCCAAGGCCCCGGAAGAAAAGCGCCAGGTCATTGTGGCTGTTATTGATACGGGGATTGACTACAGCCATCCGGAACTTCAAAATGCCGTCTGGACAAACCCGGGGGAAATTCCGGGGGACGGCATCGATAATGATCAGAACGGCTATATTGACGATATTCACGGCTGGAACTTCCACACGGGAAGCCCTACGATTTACAGCGGAAAAGAGGACAGCCACGGAACGCACACCGCCGGAACCATCGCCGCAACCCGGGGCATGGGCGGTGTCGCCGGGATTACCGATAATCAATACGTCAAGCTGATGTCGTTAAAAGCCTTGGGAGGCCCCTTAGGCATAGGTTCCCCGGACGCTGTTATTGAAGCCATCCACTACGCAGAAGCCCACGGCGCTTCCATCTGCAACCTGAGCCTGGGAAGTTCCGCCTACAGCGAAGAGCTGGCAGAAACGATTAAGAATTCACCCATGCTTTTTGTTATCGCCTGCGGAAACGGGGATTCCCGGGGGCGGGGCTATGATACGGATACCGACCCCGTTTACCCGTCCTCCCTCCCCTTTGACAATCTTATCTCCGTCGCCAGCCTGTTTTTTGACGGCAATCTGGCACCCAGTTCCAACTACGGCGCAGTTTCCGTGGATCTGGCGGCCCCGGGTTCCTACATCTTAAGCACGGCTCCCGGCGGAGGCTACGCCTTTATGTCCGGAACCTCCATGGCCGCTCCCATGGTCACCGGAGTTGCCGCCATGCTCTATTCCTACCGCACGGATTTGGCGCTTTCCGATATTAAAAATGTGCTGATCCGCTCCTGCCGCCCTGTGGAAAGCCTGCTTGGAAAAACCGTTTCCGGCGGTATCCTGGACGCCTGGGCCGCCTTAAACTATGTAGGATAACCTGCTGCTGACCATGACGGCAGTAATAAGCTATCCGTCCATCCGATAAAAAACTGCAAAAGAAAGGATCTGCCATGCCTGCATCACCCGCTGCTCCCCCCGCACGCTCTCCGTTCTGGGATATCGTCCGGGGAATCGGCATTGTATCGATTGTTATGGGACACTGTTTTTCCGGTTCCATCCCTTATGTTTACACCTACCACCTTGCGATATTCTTTTTTGTGTCCGGCTTTCTCTACAGCGACAGAAAATACAGCCAGGACCCTTTTGCCCACATCGGGGCAAAGCTAAAGAGCTCCTGGCCGAAATATATGTTTTATATGACGGTTTTTACCCTGCTCCACAACCCGTTTCAGGCCCTGGGCATTAACCCCGCCGCGGGAAACTACAGCCCTTCACAGACCCTTGTTCAGCTTGCCAATGCCCTTATTCTTAACGGTGTGGAAGCCATGGGCGGTGCCCTCTGGTTCGTTCCCACCTGGGTGCTGGCCTGTGCGGTTTTCGGCGGAATTATCTGGTTTTCCTTTCGCTTTTTTTCGGGAAATTTCTTTTCGGAAAAAACCGGGGGAAAACTTTTCTGCCGTCTGGCGGTTGCCCTTGGCGGTCTGTTTTTAAGCTTTCTTGGTGCTTATTTTATGCTCCATGAATACTTTTTTATCTACAATGTCCATCTCGTCCTTCTGGTACAGGTCTTTTTTGCCGCAGGATGGCTGTTAAAAACCTGCCTTCCTCAATATAAACTGCTGCTGAAAGGATGGGCCGCTGCCGTCTGCGCCCTGGTTCTGGCTGTTCTGGTCAATGTGTACCAGCTTTATTTCGACCTTGCCATGGGACGCATAGGCAACGGCTGGCAGTATTTTTTCCTTGCCTTTTTAGGGATTTACTGCTGCCTGTACCTGGCCCTGCTGCTGGAAAAGACAAAAAAAATCGGGCAGCTTTTTGCCCTCTGGGGAAAACATTCTTTTGATATTATGGCCCTTCACTTTCTGGTCTTTAAACTTATCGACGGGATTTACGGACGGGTTTTTCACTATCCGATCGAATATTACTCGGCTTTTCCCCATTCTTTTGGAAAACTGCTCTGGCCGGTTTATGTGCTCCTTGGAACCTCACTGCCGGCCCTTGCCGCCCATGCATGGGAGAAGAAGAAAAGCAATTGATAAAGCAAAGGAGCAATCTCTATGAAAAACATCCGGACTTACTGCCTGGTTTTCGGTTTTACTGCCATTATGCTTATGCCGGCCCTGCTGAAAAATCTTGCGCTGGACTCTGCATTAAGCGGTGTTACCCTGTCCTCCGCATTACCGGGCATGAGCAAAAAAGAACTGCTTAACGGCCAGCTTCAGGAAAGCCTGAACACCTATTATGCAGAACACCTTCCCGGGCGGGATTTCATGATAAATATCCGCAACCAGGTTATCTTTTCCCTGTTTCACCAGTCGCCCAATGAACTGATTATTCTTGGAAAAGATAAGGTTCTGTTTGAAGAAGAATATGTCTTAAAATATGAAAAATACTATCCCCCCGCGACACGGGAATATACCGAAGATCTCTGTGAAAAGCTGGTGCAGCTTCAGGATCTGCTTTCCGCACGCGGCAAGGAAATGTATATTTTTATCACCCCCACAAAGGTGCGCTACTACGAGGAATTTGTCCCGGATATCTATCGGCAGAACAACCGTTTTCCGGATGAACCCGGCAATTACGAACAGTTTACGGATACGCTGAAGAACTATCCCCTGCACGTCTATGATTCCATTCCCTGGATTAATGAACGTGCAGAAACCGCCGACTTTCCGCTGTTTTACCGGACAGGAACGCACTGGTCCTGGGTTCTTGGCATGGAAGTCGCCGCAGACTTTGCCCGCTATCTGAATGAGGAAAGCCGGTTTACCTTCCCGCAGGCAAGCGTGGCCTATCAGCCGACCGAAGAACCCGTCCACCCGGACGCCGATATCTTTAAGCTGCTGAATTTATTTTCTAAGCCCTATGACGAGGTTTATTTTCAGGCAGACTTTTTATCCGAACCAAGGACGGATGAGGGGCCAAACCTCTTCTGCCGCGGCGGAAGCTTTATGGAGCAGACCATTTCCCCGCTTATCCGAAACGGATATTTCAAACAGGATACCTATGTGCAGAATACGATGATCTACCGCAACTGCTTCAGCGAACTGACGGAATTTTCCGAGTATGCGGAAATGGATTTAAAGCAGGAAATTGACCAGGCAGATATTATCCTTCTGGAGGTAAATGAGGCACACATTCCTGTCATGAGTTTTTCCCTTATTGATTATCTGCTCGAACATCCTGAAATCTTAAGCGAATAATGGAGGAAACACCATGGTTTTTGTATCTCCGATTTTTATCTTTATCTTCCTTCCCCTGACGCTGGCGTGCTATGCGCTGGCGGAGTTCAGCCGGAGAAAGTGGATAAAAAACACTGTTTTGCTGTTTTTTTCCCTGGTCTTTTATTCCTGGGGGGGCTTAAGCTACCTTCTTCTGCTGATGTTCTCTATTGTGGTCAATTACGGTTTTGGACGGCTCCTGGAAAATAACACGCACCGAAAAAAAATCCTTATCCTGTCCGTGATTTACAATATAGGAATCTTGTTTATTTTTAAATACTTTAACTTTTTTATCGATATGATAGAGGATTTTGCCGAACTTGCGCACATGGATCTGGCGCTGGCTGTCCCTGCCATTACCCTGCCGATAGGGATTTCGTTTTTTACGTTTCAGATTATGTCCTACATCTTTGATGTATACCAAAACAAGGTAAAGGTACAGAAAAATATTCTGGATCTTGCGCTGTACATTATGCTCTTTCCTCAGTTAATCGCCGGTCCAATCGTGCGCTACATTGATGTCAACCGGGAAATTAAACAGCGCCGTACCAGCCTTAACATGGTGCATGACGGGCTGATACGGTTTATGATTGGCTTTAATAAAAAGATTTTCTTAGCCAACGGCATGGGCTATGTTGCCGATACTATTTTCTCTGAAATTCATCTGGTCAACACCCCCCATGCCTGGCTGGGCGCAGTCTGCTATGCGCTTCAAATTTATATGGATTTTTCCTCCTACTCCGATATGGCTATCGGCCTTGGGAAGCTGTTTGGTTTTCATTTTCTGGAAAACTTTGACTATCCCTATATTTCCACAAGTATTAAAGAGTTCTGGAGAAGATGGCACATCTCCCTGTCAAGCTGGTTCAGAGATTATGTCTACATCCCTCTGGGGGGTAACCGTCACGGAAAGACTGCCACCTACCGCAATCTCATGATTGTCTTCATCCTTACCGGATTCTGGCACGGGGCAAACTGGACCTTTATCTTCTGGGGACTTTTTCACGGATGTTTTCTGATCCTGGAAAGGGGGAAGTTCGGCAGCCTGTTAAATAAGCTTCCGCAAATCGCAAAACGGTGCTACACCCTTGTCGTCGTCCTGATTGGCTGGGTGTTCTTCCGCTGTGACAGCTTTGGCGAAGCAGTAAACTATATTCGCGCCATGTTTGCCTTTGATTTTTCGGGGATGCAGCGCCTTACGGTGACGGAATGTCTTAACCCGCAGTTTTGGACCCTGTTTTTCCTTTCCCTTATCGGCTCGCTCCCGATTATCCCCAAATTAAAGCAAGCGGCCGGAAAGAATCCAGCCGCTGCATGTTTTGCCGAAATGGGCCTTTTAGGGCTGTTCGCCTACGCCGTATGCTATATGGTAGGCGCAGACTTTAACCCGTTTATTTACTTCCGTTTTTAACCTTGTTAAGGATGCCTGCGCTTTCATAACTGCGGCTAAACCTCTTTAGCTTTTTCCAGATAATACTGGAAGGCTGTATATTCGGGAACCTCCCGGGGAATGGGGATGCCTGCATTCATCAAAACCGCACCTGAGTAAAGCTCTTCTCCCCCGTTCATCCGGTAAAAAGCATCTTCCTCAAGCCCTTTGGCACGGATATATTCCTGCGGCCCGTTGCAGGTTAGGTTGGTCACCACTACACTGAGCAGGGACTTTGACTTATCCTTGGTTACATGCTGCCAGGCCGTCATATTGCCGGGAGCAAAGGGGTTGGTCAGACGGTAAAAATCGCCGAAAAACGTAATCGGATAATATTTTCTGAACAGGTCGCTTTGTTCTTTACAGAGGGCCTGTTCTTCTTCGCTTAAATGGGTAGCATCCAGTTCATAGCCAAAGGTTCCGCACATGGCGACCACGGCCTTCGTCTTTAAGGGAACCAGTTTTCCGCTGTCGGAGATATGTGCGCCCATGGTGCAGGTCGGGTAGACAAAGGAAGTCCCGTAGTGAAGCTTTAAGCGGTCAATCGGATGGTTATTATCGCTCACCCAGTACTGCGGATAGTAGTGCAGCATGGCAGCGTCATAGCGACCGCCTCCGCCGCTGCAGCCCTCAAAGAGGATGTCCGGATGGGTCAGAATAATTTCATCCATCACATGATAAAGTCCCAGGACGTAGCGGTGGTAAACCTCGCCCTGTTTCTCGGCCGGAAGGGCATTCGACCAGATATCGGCAAGGGAGCGGTTAATATCCCACTTCACATAGTAGATATTGGCATCGTCGAGGATGGCATTAATGCGCTTAATCAGGTAGTCCTGAACCTCCTTCCGGCTCATATCCAGAGCCATCTGGTTGCGGCTGCGCACGGCATGGCGGCCGGGAATCTGCATCGCCCAGTCCGGGTGTGCGCGGTAGAGATCGCTGTCCTCGGATACCATCTCCGGCTCAAACCATATGCCGAACTTCATCCCCAGTGCATTAATCTGCTCCACCAGCTTGTGCAGGCCGCATTTAATTTTCTTTTCATTGACATACCAGTCACCCAGTCCGCTGTTATCGTCATCTCTTTTGCCAAACCATCCGTCATCCATAACGAGAAGATCTACGCCCATCTTTTTTGCCGCTTTGGCGATTTCCACCAGCTTAACATCGTCAAAATCCATGAATGCCGCTTCCCAGCTGTTAATCAGTACCGGGCGCTGGATGTCCTTTACATACTTGCTGCGGCAGAGGTTTGTCCGGTAAAAATCGTGATAGAGATGAGAAAGTCCGGTAAGCCCGTGCTTAGAAAAGGCCATAACCACCTCAGGGCACTCAAAAACCTCTCCGGGCTTTAACTCATAGAAAAACTGTTTCGGGTTGATTCCCATAACCAGGCGAAGCTGATCGTACTGATCCAGTTCTGCCTCGGCAAGGAAGTTCCCGCTGTACATCAGGGAAAATCCATAGCATTTTCCAAAATCTTCCGTCGCTTCACGGTCGCAGAGAACCACAAAGGGATTCTGCTGATGGCTGGAAGAGCCCCGGATACTTCCGATGCTGTGAATATGGTGCGTCATCGGCTGGCGTTCCACCTGGCGCTCCTGACCGTAACGTCCCGGCAGACTGATCAGATCAAACCCTGCACCATTCAAAAAGTCCATACACAGCGACATCATCTTTTTCAGGTGCATAGGCGCTGTACCGGCATTTTTAACCTTGACGGCACGGGTAATGATATCCGCTTCTTCAAACACACTGTAGAGAAGGCTGAGTTCAACTTTGCTCACCTCATCCACTAAGGTAATCACAAGACTCTGTACATGATCTTCCTTATTGGCAAACACACAGGGAAGTGTTTCTAACTGGTACTTTCCATCGAAAACCTGATAGCCTGCCGCTTTTCCGTGAAAAGAATAGCTTCCGTCGCTGTTGACCACTTCGATACTCGGCGTGCGGAAATCACCCTGCTGCTGCGTGGAAAATTCCTGCGGCTGCGCGTCTAAGGAAAAGGTTCTCTCGTTTCTTGATTCATAGGGATTCCCGGAAAATCCCCGATCATACTGCTGAATCTGATAAGAAACATCCTTATCCGGAATCCGCGGGCCATAATACAGATGCAGAAGGTAATCAAGGTTTCCTATCTTCATCTGATAGCTCGTGTTTTTGGTGTGCAGGGTAATCGTTTTGCATTTTTCTTGAATAACTATACTCATCGCCGTATTTCGCCCTCCTGGTTTTATTATTGTATAAAGCTATTATACAAAAAAAGAAAGGGCTGTTCAAGAACATTTCCCTTTCTGATTTTATTACTGTTCACACATTCACAGTAACCTGATTTTGCCGTTTTTATAGGTTTTAGGGTTCCCTGTCCGACAAGGCCCTGCCATGGCTGGGCTTTCCATGCTCTCTCCGGTACTCCTTCGGCGACAAACCATAATACTCGCGGAATAAACGGTGAAAATAGCTGGTATTATCATAACCCACCGCCAGGCTGATATCGGAAATAGCCGTCCCGGTACTTAGCAGCAGAAAAGCTGCCTGGTTCAGGCGTTTTATCTGCAAAAGTTCCTTGTAGGTCTTCCCTGTCAGCTTTTTTATCGCCCTGGACAGCCAGTAGATATTATAGCCCAGCAGATGACAGAGATCGTTAAGCCTTCCGTCCTGGTAATACTCTTCAATATAGCGAAGGACGCAGACCATTAAGTTGGATTCAAAAGCATCCTCGCCCAGTTCAAGCTTATCGGTGTATCTGGTAAGCGCCATAAATATCAGCCCCATGTTTGTCTGCATATCGGTATAACCGCCCAGGTTTTTCTCCGTAAACATCCAAAGCATATTTTCCAGGTAATTTAACACCAAAACAGCCTCTTCCAGATGAAAGTGAAGGTAATGATTTCCCTCATCCTCTTCGCAGAGATAATGAATCAAAAAGGTGCGCAGAAGGTTCTCCCCCTCACCCAACTGTTTAAAAATACGGTTAAAAAATTCCGGAAGCAGCACAAAATGGATGGCGATATCCCCCTCACCTGCCGGAAGAATCTCCTGTTCTGCATCTGGGCTTACCAAAAGCAAATCGCCCTGTCGGAGCACAATCTGCTGTCCTCCAATCCAGTGCGTCATTTTACCCTGGCACACAAATATCCCTTCAATATAGTTCCTCTTCTGGCTTGCATAATGGACAAAGCGCGTATGCCTGTGCATCTGCATTAATTTTCCTGCGGTCAGAAGTTCTTTTCTGTCCACGGACGGATAGGGAGTTTCAGCGTATTTATTCTTGCTCTTTCCCCCTCTTCCGGATAATATCTTCTTTTCCTCTTCGGTAAATTCACTTAAACGCTTTATTAACTCTTCATTCATAATTCCTACCATTTTCTAAGAAAAACCTGTTTTTACAGCAACAGGTCAACGTTATCTCTTTCCAAGTAACACACCCGCTCATCCCATTTCGACAATTAACGGCTGCTGTTCACACATTCACAGCAACAATTAACGTTCTATTTATTATTCGTATGCCCTGTCAAATTATGACAATTTTTGCAGCCTTTTCTTCCTTCTCTCTTTGTTGCTTTTTTCCCTAATTCCTGCTATAGTCTATATAACGAAAGAAATATTTCTGCGCATTATCAGAGCCAAGGAGGTTTTTTATGACATACTGCCCGTTACTATCCCGCCGCGCCCATCGTTTTCATCTTCAGAAAAGAAAAATCTTATGGTTTCTCTCCAGGATTACTTACTACGAGAAAAAAGCATGTCCCCTTCCGGAGGCTATAGATTTTGCTATTGACGACTGTTTGATGGAGGACATTTTCTACTCCCTTTTCATGCGTCGCCGTGATGAAATAAAAGAACTCCTTTTGCAGCAATTTCCGGTTTCTTTTATCCATTATCTCCGGTATTCATCCTCGCATAATCCTGAATAAGCGCCCTGACCATCTCCTCATTAACCTCGCCCTCTTCCAGTGCAGAAAAAAAGATCCGGGAAAACACTTTTTCCCGCTCTTTCTGCTTTGGCAATGCTTCCTTAACCAGTTCCCGAAAGCTTCCCAGCTTCTCAACCAGCGTGCCGAAGTTTTCCGGAAGCCGCCGGTCAATCTCCTCCCGCAGATAACGGGAAGCTGCCGGACTGTTCCCTCCGGTGCTGATGCCCAAAACCACGTCCTTTCGCCGAACCAGGGCAGGAAATAAAAAAGAACTCTCCTCTTTGCTGTCCGCCACATTCACCAAAATTGCCCTTTCCCGGCAATAGCGGCTCATTTCCCGGTGAAATACAGCATCACTTGCCGCACAGATAACCAAATCCATCCCGTCTGCATCCGTCAGCACTGCCCTGCGCCGGATAAGCACCGGTTCCTTCACTCCCTTCCACCCTTCCCATCCCTCACAAAACACCTCTGCCACAGCAAAAACCTCCCCGCCGTATTCGGCCAGCGCCCTGGCTTTTCGCAGTGCCACCCTTTTTCCGCCCACAACCAGGCAGCGTTTCCCCTTTAAGTCTACAAATAACGGAAAATATGCCATTGTTCACCTATACGCTTTCTTTTTTCCTTTTTTTACAATAGAGATTGCCAATCTCTTATGATTATACAAAAAAACCAGGAGTTTGAAAACCCTGGTTTTCTTTAACTTTCATTTAACTTATTATTTTCACATCTTTAATTACAGTGAACACGCATAAACCGTTCCCATCTTCTATCAGAGTACCTTGCTTAAAAATGCTTTCAGCCGCTCGTTTTTGGGACTGCCGAAGAATTCCGCCGGCGGTGCCTCTTCCACAAAATTTCCTCCGTCCATAAACATAATACGGGTTGCCACCTCTTTGGCAAAGCCCATCTCATGGGTGACGACAACCATGGTCATATGTTCTTTTGCCAGTTCCCGCATAACGCTTAACACCTCACCCACCATCTCCGGGTCAAGTGCCGACGTGGGTTCGTCAAAAAGCATAACATCCGGCTTCATCGCCAGCGCCCGGACAATGGCAATCCTCTGCTTCTGCCCGCCGGAAAGCTGACTGGGATAAGCGTGGGCACGGTCGGCCAGGCCAACCCGCTCTAATAAAACCATAGCCTCCTTCTCCGCCTCCTGCTGGCTTTTCTTCTGAAGCTTTATCGGCGCAAGGGTCATATTCTTCATAATGTCCATGTGCGGGAATAAATTAAACTGCTGGAACACCATACCCATCTTCTGACGGTGACGGTCGATATCCACCTTCGGATCGGTAATATCCGTCCCCTCAACGTAGATATGGCCTGCTGTCGATTCCTCCAGGCGATTTAAACAGCGCAGAAATGTGCTCTTTCCCGAACCGGAAGGCCCCACGACAAAGACAACATCCCCTTTATGGATATCCACATTGATATTTTCCAGTACCTTTAAGTCCCCAAACTGCTTGCACAGGCCCTTCACCTGAATCAGCGGTTGTGCAAAATTATCGCTCACTTTGACGCAGCCTCCTTTCCAGAATCTGGACGCACCAGGTAAACAGCATAACCAGCGCAAGATAAATCAGAGCCACGGCAATTAACGGCGGAAACGCATCATAAGTACGGCTCCTTATAATATCCCCGCCCTTCGTTAAATCCTGCAGGGCAATGTAGCTTCCCACCGAAGTTTCCTTAAGCAGGGAGATAAATTCATTGCCCAGGGCAGGGAGAACATTCTTAAATGCCTGCGGCATAATAATGTGCCACATCGTCTGAATATAGGTAAAGCCCAGACTGCGCCCGGCCTCAAACTGCCCCTGGTCGATGGACATAATGCCGCTTCTGAAAATTTCCGCCACATATGCCCCGGAATTAATGCCAAAGGAGATTACCGCAACGACAACCTTGCTGATTTTCACCGAGCCAAAGATAACAAAATAAATAATCATCAGCTGCACCAGCACCGGCGTTCCCCGGATAACGGTCAGATACAGCTTGCAGAGAAAATTGCCGATTTTCAGCTTCCCTGTCTTGTCATAGGTGGAACGAATAACCGCAACCAGAAACCCAATGGCTATACCGATTAAAACAGCAAACAGCGTTACCTCCAGCGTCACCTTTAATCCGTCCGTAATGTATTTCCAGCGGTCGTCTTTAATAAAATTGTTATAGATCGCCTGACTCATCTGGTTCTTCCCTTTCCTTTATTCAGCCGTAATATACTTTATCCGGCATCGTTCTGCTTAGCGCAGCCGGAAAATACTTTACCTGGCTGTGCTCTGCATTACTCAGCCGTGATATACTTTGCCGCAATTTCATCCAGTTTTCCGGATTCCTTTAACTCGGCAATCGCACTGTTGATCTGATCCAGAAGTTCGGTATTTCCCTTCTTTACGGCAATCGCATATTCTTCCTCGGCGTAGGCAGCATCAAGAAGCTTTAAGCCTTCATTCTCGCTGACAAAAACCTTCGCCGGCTCATTGTCAATAATCACTACGTCAACCTTGCCCTGCAAAAGTGCCTGAACAGCATCCACGCCCTTGAGATAACGCTCTACCATATCATCGCCGAAATCATCCGTAGAATACAGATCACCGGTCGTACCTTCCTGAACACCGATAAGCTTGCCTTCCAGATCATCCGGACCGGTAATCTCGCTGTCTGCGGTAACGATAATGGACTGTACGGCGGTTGCATAAGTATCCGAAAAATCAACATTCACCAGACGATCCTCGGTAACGGTCATGCCTGCCGCACCAAAATCTGCCTTGCCGGATAAAATTTCCGGGATAATGGACGCAAACTGAACGTCTTCAATCACCAGTTCTTTTCCCATCTTTTCTGCAATCGCTGCGGCAATCTCCACATCGATTCCCACGATATCCGATCCGTCCGGGCCGGTCATCGCGCTGTCATGATATTCATAAGGCGGGAATTCCGCGTTCGTTGCCATAACCAGGGTTCCGCCCTCGCCGCCTGCCTCAGCCTGTGTTTCTTCGGCAGTTTCCGCATCCTCAGCGGAACTGTCCTCTGCGTTATCTGCTTCTGCTGCCGTCGTCGCGTCCGCTGCCTCTGCTGCTGTCGTCGGGGCTGCTGTAGTTTCCGTCGCGGAATTACCGCCGCATGCGGCTAAAGAAACGGTGCACACAGCCGCTGCCAAACATAAAATACTCTTTTTCATCATAATCTCCTCCTTGAATATATGCATTTTTATGCATAATGGTTAATAAAAAAAGAACAACCGTATTACATTATACGGCATTTTCGGAAATAATCAAGTGAAATCCGGTGAAAAGTAAAAAAAGATCTGACAATGTTACTGTTCATATAGGTCTGCGCACTTGGTTACTGTTCACACGTTCACAGCAACGGGCACTTGCTGCGCTGACCGTATGGTAAACTTGAATTCTTGTTTTCTCATTTATTTTGCGGTATAATCAGCTACAGTTTTTAACCTGTCAAGGAAATTCCCCCGCTTCCAAGCCGTAAAGACGAAAGCGGTAGACAGGGGTTTTCCTGTACGGATTTTTACCATCTCGCAATAATATGATACCAGGGTCAAAAGGTCGAAAATTCGACGAAAGCTTGCTTTCAGGAGAATTTTTGAACTTGGGACCCGCCAAAAACATGAAAAAGTAGCCCGACAGGGCGGATTTTGAATGTTTTTAAGATTGCGGGAGCACGAAGTGCGGAGCAATCTGTATCATAAGAAGCGGCAAAAGACCTTTTGACGCTTCTATCATAATATATCGTCCTGTTATCCTGGAGGAGGTCCTATGTTGTACAACCTGCTGTATTCCTTTTTTTCAGCAATTGCCTGGCCCATGACTCAGCCGGTTTCCGGAGGGAGCTTTTATCTTTTATTTACCTTTTTCGGAGCAGCTTTGGCATCGGGGCTGGCAGTTCTTTTTGCCCGAAAGTGCTTTATCCTGCCGGAAAAGGTGCTGTTTTCCTGTGGTCTGCTTTTGCTGCTTTCTGAACTGGTGAAACAGGGATTTTTATTCTTTATTGTTTATAACCGGCATTTTAACTGGTGGTACTTTCCGTTTCAGCTATGCAGCATTCCTATGTATTTATGCCTGCTCTACCCATCTGCAGCACGCTGCGGCCTGTCTGCACCGATTATGGTTTTTCTTCAGGACTTCGGCTTACTGGGCGGAATTATGGCCCTTATTGTTCCGGACGGCTTCTTATGGCCTTACTGGATTTTAACCTTACACGGATTTTTCTGGCATTTTCTTCTGGTCTTTTTAGGGCTCTACTGCCATTTTAACGGGGTGTCCGGATTTTTTTACAGCCTTCCGATTTACTTTTTCTGTGCAGGAATAGCTGTCCTTATAAATACAGGAGTACAACTCTGGATTTATCCGGAAAGCTATGCAGATATGTTTTATATCAACTGCTTTTTCCCCTCCGAACAGCCGCTGTTTTCCGAAATTTCCAAAACTCTGGGAAATTTCTGGGGACATCTGGCCTATGTTCTGGCAAGCTGTATCGGAGCAGGGGGAATCCATCTTCTTTTAAACCGGCGCTCGCTTTTGGCAAAATCAAAAAAACCGTTACCATTCACGGGGTTGCCGGGACAGGAGCATATTCCGCCATCATCACGCAAGAATTGACTTTTCCCCCATAATAAGCTAAACTAATCTATAACTTGCAGAGCAAACGCAGCAAATACATTTTCAGACAAGTTCTCAGACATGCTTTAATGTAAAAACAAAAATATCCATAAGGAGGTCAAAGGTTTTTCGTTACGCTTCATTGATATTCATGGTAACGATTTTCCCGTTTATTTATGAAACAATCCGAAGATTTACGCCGATTATTAGAATCTATCGACCGGAAAAGCTATCCGGCCTATAAATCCGCCCAGGGGGCTTATCAGTTTGGCAATTTTACCTTGTCCATTGACCATGTTCAGGGCGATCCCTTTGCCGCTCCCTCCAAGGTCAGCATCACCGTAGCCCACCAGAAAGCCGGATATCCGGCGGATTTTTTTGATAAGCCCTGGAAGAAAACGGCTTTCGAGGACTATCTTATCCGTCAGTTTGGCAGAGAAATTGCCCAGTATAATTTTAAGGCGAAGGGTTCAGGAAAAAGCGGCTTAATCGCCATCAGCAGCCCCGGCCCGGAGATTCTCTCCCGCACTGCCTGCGAATGTTCAAAAACAGGAATTACTGCCCGCTTTGAGGTAGGTTTTCCCGCAAATGGCAGGACAATTAACTCCGGAGAGCTTATCCGTATCCTCTTTGATTTTCTGCCCCGCTGTGTGCGCAATGTATTCTTCTACGCCAGCCGCAACCCAAAAGAAGTGAAATCTGTTATTGATCTTGCCGAAGATCAGCAGTTTATCCGTGAGGAATTAAAGCGCCTTCATCTGACCGCCTTTATTGCCAATGGGGCCGTCCTCGCCCGGGAAAGCGGCGTATCCAGCCGTCCGATGAAAAACTGTGTCCCCTTTGCCTCACCGGAAAGCCAGAAAATCACCTTAACGCTTCCCCATAAAGGCGAATTATCCGGCATGGCTGTCCACGAAGGAATTACCCTGATCGTGGGCGGAGGATATCACGGAAAATCCACCTTGCTGAAAGCACTGGAACTGGGCGTATATAACCATATCGCCGGGGACGGGCGGGAGTATGTTATCACGGATGATACCGCTATGAAGCTGCGGGCAGAGGACGGACGAAGCATTAACCAGGTTGATATTTCCCTGTTTATCAATGACCTGCCCAATAAGAAAAACACCAAAAACTTTTCCACCCCCGACGCCAGCGGCAGCACCTCCCAGGCTGCGGCCGTCATCGAAGGCTGGGAATCCGGAAGCCGGGTATTCCTTATCGACGAAGATACCTCGGCAACCAATTTCATGCTGCGGGACGAGCTGATGCAGCAGATTATCAGCCGGGATAAGGAACCGATTACCCCGTTTATCGAACGTGCCCGGGATTTATACGAAAAAGCAGGAATTTCTACCATTATGGTTGCCGGAAGTTCCGGGGCTTACTTTTATATCGCCGATACCATTATCCAGATGGACTGCTACCGCCCTGTCGATATCACCGCAGCAACCAAAGAAGCCTGTAAAAAATTCGGTGAAGACCCCACCACCCATGCCCCGAATTTCATACTGCCGGAAAGGGGACGCCGCCTGCATGTGGAAAAAGCAGGTTCCGGCACAGGAAATTCCTTTAACCGCGGCGGTTATCGCGGCGGGCATGAACGGGAAGAACGGATTAAAACAAAGGTTCATGGAAAAGATTCCCTGCAGGTCGGAAAGGAACAGGTGGATCTGCGCTTTGTCGAGCAGTTAATTCACAATGAACAGACCGCCGCACTCGCACAGATGGTTCGCTACTGCATTTCCAACCAGCTCTTTACCCGGTACAGTGTGGAACAGATTGCCGATTTGCTGTGGAACCAAATCCAGCAAAAGGGGCTTCCCTCCATCAGCGATTCCTCCTATGCTGCCATGGGCCTGTGCCTGCCCCGCCGCCAGGAGATCTTCGCCTGCCTGAACCGGTATCGGGGTTAAGATAACAATAACAATAACGATAACGATAAACCAAAAATAAGATGTATAAATCCCCAATAACAAACACAAAAATTGTTTTGGGGATTTTATATCTTATTCTTTTATTTTTTTTTATCGTTTATTCTTTTATTTCTTTTTATCATTTATTCTTTTATTTCCCAATACAGCCTTATCAAGCTTCTTGTATTACTGAGTATTTCCCATAATACTGCTCTGCTTCTGCTTGCGTTAAATGATAATGCCTTTGCAGTTTTGCTATTGTTCTTTCCTGGGGAATACCTTCTTCTTTATTATCAACAATGAATATCTTTATACCTTCTATTCTTTCTTCCGCTTTTCCCTCCACTTTTCCTTTACGCCTTCCTTTCGCCTCGATATAGTCTAATGTTGCATCCATACATAGCCCTCCTTCCAGTTCATCATCTGACACGGTATTTATATAATCAATATATCTTTTATCCTTCTTAATTGCACTTACAGTATACCATGTTTCACGGTGCTTCGCAACGACCGACTTTAACGCTTTGGGATTATAACGTTTTCGGATCATTAAAAGAAATGCTTTCAAATCCCCGCTAAACTGCTCAATCTCTTTATCACTCATATGTTTTGCATCAATCAATTTCATCGGATAATCGGGAATCGTCGGCTTCATCTTTTCTTTTACATCCTCAGAAATATCCAGCATATCATACACACTTAACGGCCCATCCCAGGCTTTCGCCCCACAGTAAAATACAAGGCTTATCGTAGGAAGAATTTTTGTTCCTTTTGGTACTCCGTCGGCATATTTTTTTAATTTTTCATTCTCCTTTGCCTTCTGTGCAATCTTCTTGCACTGGCAGCTATAAGTCAGGGCATCCCCTTCCATGCAGCGAACCGGCATATAGTAATTTACTCCAAGTTGATTTTCTACGCTTAAAATAATCCGAAAATTCACCGGATTGTCAAAAATGGTTGCTACCTTCTGCACATCCCGCAGGCGTTCCAGACTTTTTAGCTGCTTTTCGGAGAGTTGAATAGTTTCCTGAATAACAGAATCCTGCTCTTCCAACTTATCCGAATCAATCAAATCTTCCCCGCCAAACACTCCCTGATTAAACAACTGGGCAAATACAGAATCAATTTTAATAAAATCCTTCAAACGAATATCAATTTCTCCCATTTAACTTCCTTTCTTTTTTGCTGATTAATCGTTTAGACAATATCTTCACCTTATTTCCATATTTTTCCATTATTATATCCCAGCCTCAAATAGAATGCAAGTGTATTTTACATTTTTTTCCATTATATTGCACAAAAACACCGCAACCCTGTATCGATTGCGGTATTTCTGCTTGATTATAAGCAAACTGCTGACTCTATTTACCCATTTACTTATCCTTTGTTTTTACTGTTCCTATCCTTTCGGTCAATCATTCCTGTCAAATTCAGTCTGCCTTTACCTCCTCTTCTGCCTCATCCAGAAAATCCTTAGGTGCCTCTGCTACAGGTTTTTCTTCTGTAGTTTTTTTGACTTCCTTCTTATCTTCCTCATCCTTACTGTCACTTTCTAAAGATGACGTCTTTTTATCTTCTGTTTCTAATGCAGGAGAAGCTTTTTCTTCTGCAGCCGTTTCTTTTGTTTCGGAATCATTCTTAGCTTCAGCATTACCCTTATCTTTAGAATCATTCATATTTTTAGAATCATCCTCACCTGCCTCTGCTTTTTCCTGTAAATCTCCAAGTTCTACAGTAATCTTTACAATATTTACAGCATCATAACCATTCATATCCAGAACAGTAACCTTAAGATCCTTGGCTGATAAATCAAAGGTGTCACAAATTGATGTTCCTGTTTGTGTTTCTCCCTTAACCCATTCGCCATCTTCCTTTGCAGAAATCTGTGCTTCAACTTCCTGATCGAATTCTACGGTGATGGTTGCCTCCTGGCCTTTGGTGAACTTGGTGTTCTTGTCCAGCCATTTGTCGATGGTGATGTCAAAAACAAAGTTATCTTCGTCAAAGGTAAAAATAGTATAAACCTTCTTAGCCATTTTACGGGCAGAACGGGCATTTGAAACTGTTGTTTCCTGCTCCACCTTCACGCTCAGCAACTTAATTACTTCACCTTCCTTCATATTCTGAAGCTGAATTCCCAGATAATCATCATCAGGAGTTATTGTGAAGATAATTTCTGTCCCTGTCTTTGTCTGGCTGGTCCATGCTGAACTTGTGTTACCACTTTCTTCAGCATTATTATAACCCGCACGAACCGTTGCTTCTTTATCAAAAGTCAAGGTTAAAGTCGTTTCCTTTTTTCCCTCAAACTTTTCATTAAATTTCGTGAAGCTGGTTACTTCTTTACTATCTACCCAATTATCATTTTCAGGCTTTTCAAAGGTTTCTACTGGCGGTGTTGTTGGCTCTTCTTCTGTTCCTTTCTGCTCCACCTTCACGCTCAGCAACTTAATTACTTCACCTTCCTTCATATTCTGAAGCTGAATTCCCAGATAATCATCATCAGGAATCATTGTGAAGATAATTTCTGTCCCTGTATTTGTCTGACTAGTCCATGCTGAACTTGTGTTACCACTTTCTTTAGCATTATTATAACCCACACGAACCGTTACTTCTTTATCAAAAGTTAAAGTTAAAGTCGTTTCCTTTTCCTTCTCAAACTTTTCATTAAATTTCGTGAAACTGGTTACTTCTTTACTGTCTACCCAATTATCATTTTCAGGTTTTTCAAAAATTTCTACTGGCGGTGTTGCTGGTGGCTCTTCACTCTCTACCTGCTCTACCTTAATCGACAGCAATTTAACTTCACTATTTCCGTTCAGATTGCTTATTTGAATATTCAGATAGTCATCTTTTGGAGCAACTTTCGCCGTCAATGTTGTGTTGGCTTCTACAGTTTCATCATCCCATTTCGCAGGTACTGTTGTCCAAGTTCCATCAGGAGCGCTATTATAACCAATCTGACCTTTTACTGCTTTGTCAAACTTTAATGTTATGGTCGTTTCTTCTCCTTCTTTAAAAATTCCTTCCATATACTCTTTAAAGGATGTTTCCAGTGCTTTCCCAGTTTCTGTAAATGTATGAATTCCTTCCTCAACTGGCGGTGTAACCACTTCCTGCTCCACCTTCACCGACATCAGCTTAACGATCTCATTTCCATTCATATCGGTGATTTCAATATTCAGCTTGGTATCTCCAGGAGTAACCGCAGCTTCCAGTGTCGTACCTGCCTTAATGCTTTCATCATTCAGATCTTCCGGAACCGTTGCCCATCCGTCGGATACCTTATTATACCCAATCCGTGCCTTCACTGCCTTATCAAAGGTCAGCACAACTTTCGTTTCCTTCCCTGCTTCAAATCCTTCCAGATACTTATCAAAGGAAGTTTCAAATGCATCCCAGGTCTTAGCAAAGGTATGAAGTTCATCGCCTTTCTCAGCTTTCTTCACCAGTTCAACCTTTACATCCATCAGCTTCAGCGGAAGCTTACTCTCATCCCCTGCCTGAATCATCAGTTCATCGACATAAGATGTTGCTTCAAATTCAATGGTCTTTCCGACAATGGTCTTCTCCAAAGCACCAATCATAAACTTCACATTGGATTCTTTATCAAAGGTTGCCGTAATCTTTACCGTATCGCCCAGTCCAAAGTCCGGATAGAAATGGGACAGCTTTTGTGTATAGGTTGCTTTCTCGTCACCATTTCCGCCCCACGCCTTCTCAAAGATATGTAATTCGCTTCCTTCTGGCGGCGGCACCACCTCTTCCTGCTCCACCTTCACATCCATCAGCCGAACGACATCATTTCCGTTCATATCGGTAATTTCAACATTCAGGAAATTATCTCCGGGAACAACGGTAACTTCCAGTTTCGTATCTGCCTTAATGCTTTCATCTTCCCAGTTCTCCGGGGCATTCGCCCATCCTTCAGATGCCTTATTATACCCAATCCTTGCCTTCACCGGCTTGTCAAAGGTCAGCACTACCTTGGTTTCTTCTCCCGGAACGAAGTCCTTAAAGTACTCGTCAAAACTGGTTTCAAATGCATCCCAGGTCTTGACAAAGGTATGAATCTCATCACCCTTCTCCGCCTTCTTCACCAGTTCAATTTCCACATCCAAAAGCTTCAACGGCAGTTTACTCTCATCTCCTGCCTGAATCATCAGTTCATCGACATAAGAGGCTGCTTCAAATTTAATTCTTCTTCCGACAATCTCTTTTTCCATCGAACCCATCATAAACTTCACATTGGATTCTTTATTAAAGACTGCGGTAACCCTTACGGTATCGCCTGGTTCAAACTCCGGATAGAAATGGGAAATAGTTTCTTTATAGGTCGCCTTTTCGTCGCCATCTCCGCCCCATGCCTTCTCAAAAACATGCAGACTTTCTGCCTCAAGGTCATCTCCGGATACAATCACAAAATAACCTAACTGATTGCTTTCTACCGTAATGGTTTGAGGATTATCATCGATATCGTAGAGCCATTCTACATTCGTTTCGGCATTGGCGGCAAATGCCTGCAATGCATAAGCGATTGCCATTTTTGCGGAAAATGCACGCACAGCGGTTCCGCCGGTAATCCTTGCCACAGCATAGGACTGGTTCGGGTCAGCGCCTTCAGGAAGGGCAAAACGCAGCATCATGGGTTCCTGAAGATAGTTCACCTGTGTCCTGCTCCCCTTTGCCGGAATCTTATAGGCAGTAACATCATTCGCTGTATAGGTCTTTACGGTTTGGCCCATAGCCTCAGCTGCATTCTGGATCATTTCTTCCTGTGCGGAGGAAACTTCTTTTCCCTCAGTAATAATCTCTACTCTGGTGCCTTCCTTAATTTCTTCCTCGGTCAGGCCCACGGCATCTGCAATCTCCTGACTGCTTCCGCCGATAACCATGGTTGCCTGGTTGGTTGTAATATCTACAGCCTGATCAAAATTTACTTTTCCTGCAATCTCCACCTTTACATCGATAATCTCTGCATAGCTTGCCCCGTTAAATTCGCTGATGGAGGTATAGATGCCTTCTGCATCCGGTGTAAATGTTCTGGTAAATACCCTGCCGGATAATTCATTTCCGGAATTCCATTCACCATTCACATCGGCGCTGATATTTCCGCGGACTTCACGGTCAAAGATAATCGTAACGGTAACGGTGTCACCCTCTTCATAAGAAGCGTTGTAGTCACTAAGTTTTAACGGAAACTGTCCGTACTGTTCGGTCAGGCGGCTGCTTTCATCCACAATCGCAAATTCATCTGCGGGCATAACCGCAACGCCTTCAACCGTGATTGCATTCTGATCGCCGGCAAAATCAATCCCCTGAACATCCGCCGGAATCAATGAACGTGAAAACGCCTTCATCAAACTGTCCAAAGTAAATATCGCATAGCTTTCACCGCCCGACTTCTGCGTCCAAACCGGGGCAACGGTGCGGTAGGGAAGTGCAGGTTCCATCGAGGGAAGTAAATTCGGCTTCGATTCTCCGTCGGTCGTGTATTTTACAACTACTACTTTACCCGGTGCCAGGGCCTTGGCGATTTCCTCTGCCAGACTTCCTAAATAAAGCTGACCGTAGTTTGCCGGAATCACATTGTCCTCGATATTTCGCATATCGAATACATCCGTTCCGTCTGCTGCATCCCCGTTAAATGCATCCCTGGCCATTTTGCTTAATGCGGCAAAGACTTCCTTATTGGGAGAGTTATATGCCGGCTTACTGTAGCTATTGTCATTCTTCCCTGCATTCTTCTTTGCGTTCGGATGCCGTTCCCTCCAGCTGTAAAAAGGAACAAAAGGCCTCTTCTCATCATCCAGGCTGAGCCGTACAATTCGTCCGTCGTTATAGCTTCCCAGTTTAATATAGGTCAGCGGCCTTTCCGGCGTTACGCCCAGAAGCTCCTTAAAACGCTTCACCGTATAGCTGACCGCATACTCATGGGTCGCCGGTTTCCAGGCAATGTATTTCGGGCCTTCCACCCAGTCCTCACCCACGCTTGCACCCCAGCCCATAATTTCCCACTCGGAATGCTTCGGGTGGTCGCAGGTAATCACCAGGTTGATGTACTTGTTATCCGGGGCGTCCACAATCCAGCCCACGTCGTTGGTTTCATAAGTATAGTTTGCCGGAACATTTTCCACAATAACCCTTCCCGGCATAACATCGCCCTTGGTTAGGGTTACGCTCTTTAAGTTTCCGTCGTTCCAGGTTCCCAGGTTCAAATAACTTACATTGGCTCCCCGCTCAATGCCGAGAACTGATTTCAGTTCCTTAACACTGACCATAATGGTCGTATCCTGCAGGGTGTTGGGGTTCGGTGCATTGTACCTGGGTCCTTCCGTCCATTCTCCGTTTACGGTAGCGCCCCAGCCCATCACGCTCCAGCCTGCCTTTTCAGGATCGGTGCAGTTATAGGTAAAGGTTACATAATCCGTATCTTTGCCGTTCATCAGCCAGTCAACATTGCTGGTTTCATACTTGGCTTCCGGAAGTCCGGTTCCCTGGTAAAGGGTGGTAACGGTTACCGGTTCCGGAGTCAGGGATTTCACACCCGCAAAACCCGGACCGTACCATAAAAGCGGGGCTTCCATGGTATTGCGGATGATTCTTACGCCGCTTCCCGCCGAACCGTCCGAATTCGTCCTTGTATCCAGGAATTCCACAACCGAAGAATCCGTGTTGACCATGTGGATATCGTCAATATAAATCACGGAATCCACCTGCCAGTAGCCGGAGCCCGCAGGATTCACCGTATTGCACCAGATACCGAAGCTGCTGACATTATTCGGGTCAAATACGCCGCCGTTCTTTCCCTTCATGGCCGCAAAAGGAATGGTCACATATTTTGCTTCGGTGGTCGCTGCAAATTCAGGAAGGTGTACTTCAAAATCCTCGCCGTTGCTGGTAAGCTGAAGAACCAGTTTCTGCCCCTTACCGTCGGGCTTAACCCAAACCTGCATCGCATTGCAGGAACCAATCTTTGACTCGTAGGGCTTGGTTGCCCCTGCCCAGCCCTCGCCGTTTCCGTTCTCGCTGATCGTGTAGCGGAACGCCATGCCATAGTCATTTTCGGCCTTATTCTCGCCGGATAACTGAATATCCACATTACACCCGGAACCGGAATTTGTGGCCCAATCTCTTAACAGCAAAAGGCTGTCGCCCAGATAGTTTTCAAAATCATCCACAACCAGAGGGTCCAGTTCAGGTTCCTTGATATTGAAAATCGCATTTATCGTGTTAAGTACCGTTCCGCCGGCAACCAAATCAATCGTTCCCGTAGTCTTTCCCAGGGTCTTTAAATGCTCTTCGGTAATCTGTGCCTCATAGACATTTCCCAGTTCATTGTTCCGGGTCGCTGCTTTTGCGGGAACGGCTATGCTGACATCGCCCTCTTTATTTTTCAGGATAAAGCTGACGTCGCCGCCTGCATTCTCCAAGCTTGCCCTGATATTTGTCGGATATAAAATCCTGTCCCCGGAAGCCGGCGATAAGATATAGCCGGAAGCACCGTGCTTTTCCACTGCCGGAAGCGGAACCTGGCCGTAGAAGTTCGTTCCGTTGGCAAATACCGTCGTCGGATCATTGTAATAATTGATAAATGCATCCGTCATCTCATGCCCCGCATCTGCCGAGGTCTTATAGGGCGAGTAGAAGTTATTGGCACCGTCCCAGTTCGCCCAAACCATGTAGTAAGGAATATTCGTACCGGACAGCACCTGGTGAATCTCCGAAAACCACAGCGGACGGGCGTTTCCTTCCGGGGCAATGCCGCCGTAATCCTTGCCGTCGTTCATGGAGGTTCCCACACGCATACCCGTTTCGGCAACCACCGGAATCTTCCCGTGAATCTGCGCCGCCTGGTCAATCAGCAGGGCCGTTTCGGCAAAAGACTGCATCCAGGTATCTGTCGTGGAGGGATTGTCATGGTACATATCAAAACCAATCACATCCACCCAGGCATCCCCCGGATACCGGCTCTCAAAGTCAGCCAGACTGTCAAACGGCCCGCCGGGTGAATACACGTAGAGGAAGTTGTGGACATTTTTTACATCGCGAAGATATTCCACGGTATAGCGGTAAACATTCTTATAGCCTTCCTCGTCGCAGAACGCCGCGCCCCACCAGAACCAGCTGCCGTTGTTCTCGTGCAGGGGCCTGAAAAGCACGGGAACCTGCTGTGCCTGGAGAATCAGGCCGTAATCGGCAATCAAATCCAGATAACCGTTATACGCTTCGTTTAAATCTCCACCGGGAAGAATGCGGCTCATCACATCCCCCTTGGTATTTCCGGGCGTGTAGCCGGAGTAATCCCAATCCCCGTCGCCATCCTGTCCATTTCCTCCACCAGAGAGAAATTGGGCATGTGCGCGGACAATGTCATAATCGCCCCTTCCTGTGCTGCCTGAAGCGAAACCAGTGCCGCCTCCTCGACGGAATTTTTCTTTCCTTCCGGAAGCGGCATCTCCGATCCGGTAAAGGATAAAGCGTCAATACCGACAATCGCCGAAATCGAACCCGTCATATCCTTCGTATCCGAACTTGTCGATCCGGGGTAATCTTCCCCTCCCTTATGGTGCGTATCGTTTTGATGACCATAAAGGACATAGGGGCTTTCGCCAACCGCCTTTAAATAGGCAAAAAGCTGGGCGGTACAGGGAACTGCCTGTTCATCCGCCAGAAGTACCGAGCCGGGATAAGAAAGACCGCCGACGATACTTCCTCCTCCCAGCACTGCACGGACAGGCACCTTCCCAAACGTCTGCTCCGGGTCCAATGCCCCATAGGCAGAAAACATCCCGCCTGCCGCTGTCGTCCCTGACAATATTACCGCCATCGCCGCACTTGCCAGTCTTTTTCCAAGCTGCGTTTTTCGTTTCATCTGCTCTCCTGCTCCTTTCTTTTGGTTCCCTTGAAAAGTTATTGTATAACCTGCATCCCAATGAACTTCCGGTTTTCCATTTAAGTGCTTTAAAGATAAATGTTTTTAATTTAAGTATTTTGATTTAATCATTTTTAATTTAATCATTATTTTTGCAGCACTTATTTAAGTAACTTTAGTTTATAATTTTTTTCTAAAAGGGTCAAGAGTTTTTCAGCAATCTTTCCATTTTCCATGATTTGCATAGATATTTTTTACTTATTTTGTACAAATTGCGGCCTGGTTGATTAAAATTAATTAAATATCGATTAATATTAAGCGAAATAATATTCAAGATATGTCATTTTTAGTTAAATACATACTTAATCCATTTGCAGATACAGTTTATTATACCGCTATCATCTCCAAAAAAAAGAAAAACCCCCAAAGCCTGTACAACCACAGACCTTGGGGGGAAACGCCGATAATGTTATCCCAAACGGATTCCATCCTTCTTTTCTTTTTTTCATTAACCTGCCTGGCAGCAATAATTACTTTAAGGTAACCTTTGCGCCTTCAGCCTCTAACTTGGACTTCAGTTCTTCAGCCTCTTCCTTGGAAGCGCCAGCCTTAACTACCTTCGGTGCTCCGTCTACAACTTCCTTAGCTTCCTTTAAGCCTAAGCCGGTAGCTTCACGAACAACCTTGATAACTTTAACCTTGTTCGGGCCAACTTCGGTCAGTTCTACGTCGAATTCGGTCTTCTCTTCCGGTGCATCTGCCGGACCTGCTGCTGCTACAACTACGCCTGCTGCTGCGGATACGCCAAACTCTTCTTCACATGCCTTTACTAAATCATTTAACTCTAATACGGATAATTCCTTGATAGCTTCGATAAACTCAGCGGTAGTCAACTTTGCCATTTTTATTTCCTCCTGTTTAAACGTTTATTTTTCTTGATTCATACTTGGTCAATTCCTGACCTTTAAAACTTTGGATTTCCTGGTTCAAAAAACTTATGCTTCTGCGCCCTTGCTCTCGGCAATCTGATTAAGCACACGAGCCAAGTTGGAAATCGGGGACTGGATGCTTCCCAGCAGCTTTCCAAGAAGTTCTTCTCTGGACGGGATGGTAGCAATAACCTGGATTCCCTTCTGATCATAGTAGGTTCCTTCCACTACGCCAGCCTTTAATTCCAGCTGATTTGCAGTCTTTGCAAACTTAGCCAGAACCCTTGCCGGAGCGGTTGCATCCGTCTTGGAAACAGCCAGAGCGGTAGGTCCTTCCAGATCGGCATCCAAAGCTGCAAATGCCGTCCCTTCAGCAGCACGCTTGATTAAGGTATTCTTATAAACCTTATAAGAAATGCCTGCTTCTCTTAACTGTTTTCTCAGAACCGTATCCTGTTCAACGGTTAAGCCGCGGTAATCCACAATTACTGCGGAAGCTGCGCCGTCAAATAATGCAGCGATTTCGTCAACGATCGGCTGCTTTAATTCAACCTTTGCCATGTTTTTTACCTCCTTTATGAAATAAGAAGACTGCGAAAAAATCCCCCTCCGCCACCAGGCAGAGAGGGACTACAAATGCTCAACACAGTTTTGAGTTTTGTACTTTCCTCGGCAGGCGTTTTCTCCTTATGCCTAACGGCACCTGCTGTCTTCGGCAGTCAACATAATGGATTCTAGCATAAAAATGGTGGGGTGTCAACTTGTTTTTGATTTTTCAAGGATTTTTTATACTATTCTGAAATTTCAACCATAAACTGTTCTATCAGCTTATAGACACTTGTATATGGATTCATTTCTTTAATATTTGTAAATATTGTTTTTCCCCTGTCACTATACTTTTTTTCCAATGCTCTTGCATTATCAATCGCTTTTTCTATATTCCCGTTTTGAACAATTTCACGAGTCTTGCCTTTATGTCCTTTAGAATAATCTCCCTGTAAATGAAATGATAAGCGTTGATAAATTTCTCTTTTTGATATTTTCTCGTTCACATCTTCAAAATGCATCAGTAGCCATGTTTCAAACAAATGATTAGAAATCAGCAGTTCATATCCATTAGCCGACAATATCACCGTTTGAATATCTGGTGGATCATCACAGTCAAATGCCAAATATTTACCATAGGTACTATATTTTTGATTGTGTTTTTCATCAATCATAAATTCGTTCGCAAAATTTAAAACGGTCTGTGCATTTCCATTGGCAGTTTCCAAGACAACTTCTACATCTGTGTACTTATTCTTCTTGATAATCTCTGCGAAATAATCAAAATAATATTTCTCTGTTTTACCTTCACAAAATATAATAATACGTCCTATATTCGTTTTCCTTGTTTCTGAAAGACGTTGCGGTGATAATTGTGTCCTACCCATCTAACTCTCCCCCATAATATCCTCATAATTAAAAATAGGAATAGCTCCATATTTCCCTTGAAGATAATCTTTATTGAATGTTGCATCTTCACGCACCTTCAAGTCAGAGAGAGCATATAAACTGGATTCTCCGCGTTCATTCTTATCGACAAATACCACCTCATCACGTCGAAATTGATTACTGTTCAGCAGCGAAATATCATGTGTAGTAAAAATCAACTGTGCCTTTTTATTTTGACTCGAACAGAAAATATCTACAATCATCTTCGTCAACAATGGGTGGAGCCTTGCAGACATCTCATCTACAATAAACACCCCGCCACCAGAAATCATTTCAATGATATTTTGAATATAGGCCAGAAATCGAAGTGTACCTGTAGACTCTTGACTTAAATCAAAAGTTTTTTCCCCAACGATATTTCCATTTTCATCATAAACATCATGTACCGTGCGGACAACTTTTTCTTTCCTTTTTTTACCAGTGTGTTCATCAAGAATTGTTTCTGTCTGCACATCCAGGCGTTTAATACCAACATCAATCAAACGAAGATAGTGTTCCACTTTTTTTTGAAAAAACTTATTACTAACAAGTTTTTTTGAAAGTCCAACCACACCGGCCAGACCCTTTACTGTAGATTCAAAAAGAATTTCCGTATAAACATTATATTCCTTGTAAAAAAATGAAATAAAATCACCGAGCACAGCTTCTTTAGCTTCTTCATCAAGGAAATACTCAAGTACGGCAATGTACAATCTCTCCGCAGGTAACTTTTTATATGCTCCTAACAGGTTTTGATATTTGCTCCCAAAGGATAGTTCTGTACCGGTACGTTCAAAGACCTTTTTATCATCAATATATAACCATTCGTTTAATACTTCTTTGGGAGTACTCTCAAAACCATACTGTATTTGTTTATCCTTGTGTAAAAAGATAATATCAAATTCTGAAGCATTATTGCTATCATTGGATAAACCAAATGGTTCCCATTTCATTTTCATACCAATTTCATTAGCTTCAAAACTTTCGTCTTCCTTTTTATTAATAAATTGAGAAAAGATATACTGTTCAAAAAAGAACATCGCAGAAATCAAATTAGACTTCCCGGATGCATTGGCACCATACAGAGCTGTGGTTTTTAGTAAACTTAGCTTGTCATTTATAGATATAACATGTGTAGGATGCTGCACATATGCAGTTGCCCTCATATCCAATATCGATTCATTTTTAAATGAGGTATAGTTTTTTACCTTAAACATTATTAACATTAACCCTCACCTCCAAAGCCAAAACTTTTCTATACTGTATAGTATATCCATCATATATGAAAAGTCAACATTATTATCGAAAAATCCGAATATCTGCAAATATTTTGGTTACTATTTACTCTCTGAACTGCTTAATCTTACATGTATGCTTCCCCGTCTTCGTACTGTAATTAATTCCCACCAGAAGCAGTTTTTGTTCATAGCCCAGCTTTCTGGCAAACTGGCTGTAATCTTTGTTCTGCATCTGGGTTACTGCACCTTTTGCACTCTTATTCCATTTAAGCTCAATCAGCAGAGCCGGTTTCCCGGAGGTCTTCCTGGGAAGGAACAGGATATTCACATATCCGCGTCCGCTTGCCAGTTCTTCAAACTGCTCATAATGATCCACACAGCTAAGATAGGCCATGATCACTACCGAGCGAAGCGCCTGTTCGTTATTATAATATCTTGGTGACGTAGAAGCCAGATGGGCCTCTTCAATGATCTCTGCAACCGTATCACTGTCCATACGGATTGTGGCATCCAGAAGCCTATCGGAAAGCTCCACAGCTTTCACCAGTTCCTTTCTGCTTCCGTTGCGGATTCCCCGAAGAAATTCTTCCCGGATTTCTTCATTGGGAATGTACACCTCCCTCCGGTCTGCATCATAAGCCAGATAGCCCAGGTGTACCAGCAAGGTCAGTACATCATCCCTGCTTTTCATGGAAGTCATATCATTTTGAAAAGAACCGACATCAATCCTGCATCGATTTTCACCGAGCAAATCCACAACCGCATCTTTCAGACCATCAAAATTTAAGTCAATATAAACCATGAGAGCATCATAAGTTTCGGTCTGCGTCCAATAATTGTTAAAGCGACGATTCATAACCGCTTTCATCACCGAATTAGGGCTATAGACATGACGCAGGCTGTGAAATCCATATCCGTCATACCATCGACACGCTTCCTGAAGTTTCCTCCGGCGGACAGGCAGATCTCAGCCCGTAGAACAAATGCCTGGAATCTGCCCCCTTTGAATAAAAAGCAACCAGCATCTGCGCTGCATAAGACTTACCAAACCGCCGGGGCCGGCTAAAACAGGTCAGCTTCCGCGAAGTTCCCATAACCTGATTGGTATAGGTAATAAGTCCGGTCTTATCTACATAAAAGCCGTCTTTCAAAATATCTGTAAAACCGTCTGCTGGCGGATTCAGGTAAATGCCCATCTTGGGATCACGCTCCTTTCCCGATATAAGGTCATTGTATAGACAAGCAGCATGGATGTCAAGCAAAGGAAAGCTAAAAGATAATAAAAAACACCATAATTGATTTACCTGCATTGACACAATAAAATCATCTTTGTTATAATGCTTATCATCAGGCAGATATTTATAGATAAAAAACACATTTGGAGGGAAACTTTATGGCTATCCTGGCAGAAAAAACACAGTATACATTTGCAGACTTTCTCTCGTGGAATGAAAATGAACTTATCGAAATCATCAATGGCGAGGCTTTTATGATGGCAACACCATCCAGCCGTCATCAGGAAATTTGTTTTGAAATCGGAAGACAGCTTGGTAATTTTCTGGAAGGGAAAACATGTAAGGTTTACCCGGCACCTTTCGGCGTTCGGCTTTTTGAACAGGCTAAAGATACCCCCGAACAGGTAAATACCGTAGTAGAACCGGATATTTCTGTTATCTGTGACCGAAATAAAATTGATAAACGCGGCTGCAAGGGTGCCCCGGATCTGGTTATTGAAGTGCTCTCCCCTTCCACACAGCGAATGGATCAGCTTATCAAACTAAACCTGTATCAAAGAGCCGGTGTTCGGGAATACTGGATTGTCGATCCGGAAAATCAAACCGTTCGTGTTATGACCCAAAATGAAAGCCATCTCTTCTATGTCCAGGAAGTCTATGGCCGGGAAGATGTAGCAAAAGTTAATATCCTTGATGGGTGCTTTATCGAACTTCATAAGGTTTTTTCTGAATAAATAAGTAAATAAGCAAAAAAGCGGGAAGATGTTCATCCTTACCCGCTCTTTTCTAATCTTTATTATGAAACAAATGTTTTTTATTTTCATCTATCCTTCCAACATTTTCCTGATGCATACCAAAAGCCCCGGCAGTACAACAGATTCCATTTCTGCCGCAAACGGGTAAATCACCGGAGCAAAATCTTCCATAAAGCGATAAATCATCGTTGTCTGCCTTTTCGGATCAACAATCCAGTATTCCTTTACTCCGCTTTCAGCATAAAGCATATATTTCGTACAATAATCCGCTTTCCTTGTTGATGGCGAAACCACTTCGATAATCAAATCCGGAGCCCCGACACACCCTCTCTCGGTTATTTTTTCCTTATCACAAATCACAGAAATATCCGGTTCTACCCAATTTTTATCTTCTTGATCCAAATTTACGGCAAAAGGTGCCGGTATCACCTCACAGTTCCCGTGTTTCTCCTTAATAAACCGATGGATTGCCGCCGAAATCTCCATTACCAGCTTCTGATGGAGAAATCCCGGAGGTGCCATGGCATAAAACTGCCCATGAATTAATTCTGCCCGCTCTCCCTCCGGCAGCCCCCAATAGTCATCGGAGCAATACTCTTTATTCTCTTTTAACTCCATCCCGGCAACTCCTCTCCTGTCAATTTATTAACCTTCTATTATTTCATATGACTTATCAATTTTCGTGATCTTATAATGCCATTGTATAGATAATAAATAAATGTGTCAAGCCAAACAATACTTTCTAACAAAGTATATGAAATAGCGGGAAGGCAGCATCTCCTTCCCGCTATTTTACTTAATAATTTTTAATTTTCCGTTCTATTTTGTTCTGCTAATTTTTTCTTATGCCTTCTGTACATCTCAACCCCTGTTGCACCAAATAAGGCAATCAGCAGCCACCACCACCAGGACATCCTCTCCTGTGCAGATGCAAAATCAGCCAAAGGTACTTCTTCATCTTTTATATCCTGAACTTCATCTGTACTGTCTTTATCCTCAATCGCTTTCAGGTTTTCATCTGCAGCAGTATCTTCCTTCATTTCTGCCAATGGAACATCCTGCTCATCAATTACCTCTGCTTCTACCTCTTCTTCAACTGCTTTGGCAAGCGCTTTGGGCGTAACTTCATTATCTTCTGCCCTTGTATTTCTTGTTATTCTGAAACCATTACCTGCATTTGCCAAAAGGACGGGAGCATTCCCCGGTAATACGGATGGGTTCTCCTCATTGACAGCTTCTACATCTGTAACTTCTGGCTGCGGCACTTGTGCTAACGGTACTTCTTCAGCATCAATCTCCACAACATCTGTTCCTTCATTGGTAGAACCGCCAGAAACTCTACCGGAAATTCCCGTTCCACGAGAGCCACCAGAACCTGAACCACCAGAACTGGAACCTGAGCCTGTTCCACTACTTCCAGAACCCGTTCCGCCTGCTCCTGAACCAGAACCTGTTCCACCTGTTTCCGTGTCAGAACCTGTTCCACCCGTTTCCGTATCAGAACCTGTTCCGCCTGTTTCCGTGTCAGAACCTGTTCCGCCTGTTTCCGTGTCAGAACCTGTTCCACCCGTTTCCGTATCAGAACCTGTTCCACCTGTTTCCGTGTCAGAACCTGTTCCGCCTGTTTCCGTGTCAGAACCTGTTCCACCCGTTTCCGTGTCAGAACCTGTTCCGCCTGTTTCCGTGTCAGAACCTGTTCCACCCGTTTCCGTATCAGTGCCTGTTCCTGGTTCGTTTTCTCCCGGTTCATCTGTTCCTGGATTTGTTGTGGTATTATAGGCAAATACTGCATCAGCTGCTATACGGGCACGTTCAGCTGCATCTTCAATCTCAAGTAAAATAGCATCAGAAATTCCTTTCGCTGTAAGTGCTTCCTGGTAATCAGAAACAGCCTGATTATATGTTTGCACAAATGCCTGATATGCGTTTTCATCTACATCTTTCTGTGCAGTTAATGTCGAAAGGGCTTCAACAGCTTCAATCACCTTCTTATATGCCTCCAGAACAGAATCACTGATATTTCCTGCATTCTCTGCTTTTTCATTTGCATCCTTTGCATTTTCAATAATATTTAGCAAATCGTTTACCGTTTTTTCACTCTCTGCTTTGACATCCTCTGCATAAGAAATATCTTCTTTTAACTGTTCTGCTTCCCGTTCTGCTTCTGCTTTTTCTTCCTCTGCCCTTTTTATCGCTTCCTGAGCCTCGCTAAGGTCTTTTTCTGCCTTTTTCTTATTTTCTTTTGCTGCATCTGCCGTATTCTGCGCTTCTGTTAATTCTTTATCTGCCTTATCCTTCTTATCTGCTGCTTCCTTTGCCGTTTCTTGAGCATTTGCTAATGTTTCATCTGCCTTTTCTTTTTCTTTCTTTGCTTCAGCTTCTGCATCTTTAGCTTTGGTTAATTTATCCTCTGCTTCTTTCTGTTTCTCAGCAGCTTCGCCTGCCGCCTTTTGAGCATCAGCCAGGTTCTGTTCTGCCTTTTTTTGCTCTTCTGCTGCTTTATCTGCTGCTTTCTGAGCCTGTTGATATTTTTCTTCCGCTATCTTTTTAGCGGTTTCAGTTGCATCTGCCAATTTCTTTGTTTCTTCTGCCTTTTCTGCTGCTCTTTTTGCTTCCTCAGCTTTATTTTTCGCATCCTCAGCCTTTGCTTCTGCTTCTGCTTTAGCTTCTTCAGCTTCCTGTTCTGCTTCTATCTTAGCAGCATCTGCAGCTTCTTTCTTTTCGGTTGCATTTTTAACATCTTCCTCTGCCTTTTCCTTAGCAGCATCTGCAGCTATTTGACGATCTGTCGCATTCTGAAGGTTTTGATTTGCAGCATCGCTGGCTTTATCTGCTTCGGCCTTATTTCCAGCTGCTTCTTGTACTTTTTGATCAGCTTTTTCTTTAGCTTTATTGGCTTCTGCCGCTTTATCTCTTAATTCATTTGTCTTCTGCTGGTACTCGTCGGAACCATTATTAAACATATCTTCGGACAGATAGTCCTGACCTTTACCTTCAAATGTGCCAGTAGCCTTATATTCAGCTTCTAAAAATTCTGTTTTCGTTTCTGTAAAACTGGATACTTTATGACAAATTACTCCTTCAACCTTATGAAGATTACCATTCTCATCGAATTTTACTTCCACTTTTGTTCTCTTACCATTTTCTACCTTATAGTAAGTGGTTATTCCATATTTTGTAACAGCTTCTACAGTATTTTTAATCCAACCAAATGCTCCTGGTGAATATGTATAGGTTTCTGTTGTAACCTCAATATCTGCCTTTACCTTATATCCTAATTCCGCATCTCCAGTAAAACATGAAGAATCAATTACTTGATTTCCCAACTTATAAATTGCCTCTCCATTTTCATGTGTCACAACTAATTCAGGTTTTCCATCAGCTTGATAAATTGGAGATTTTTTGACAAGTGTAATCCTTCCATCACTCTCATCATTCATTACATAGTCAAAATATTCTTTCTGCTCTACCCCATCTTTCTTATAAGTTATCAGGACATAGTTATTATCTTTCTGTTCAGAAACCCATCCTCCAAATGTAATATCTTTCAGGTCTTCTGTATTTCCCTGCAAGAATGTATATTGAATTAATGTATTTGCCAGTTCATCTGAAGCTTTATGATATGCTTCCCATGTATCATCATTTTTATTTTTCTGCCAATTTTCAAAGGCAATCTGAGCTGCATCCTGCTGTGTCTTGGCGGTTTCAAATAAAGTTTCAAGGGTTTCATTTTTAGCTGCATTAAACTCGTTCTGAGCCTTCGTAGCTGCCTCTTCTGTGGCTTTTTGAGCCTCCTCTGCAGCTTCTGCTTCTTTCTTCGCAGCTTCTTTTGCAGCTTCTGCGGCTTCTGCTTCTTCCTTTGCCTTTTCTATTTCCACTTTTGCGGCTTCTGCTTCTTCCTTTGCCTTTTCTATTTCCACTTTTGCGGCTTCTGCTTCTTCCTTTGCCTTTTCTACTTCTGCTATTGCTTTTTCTACATCTTTCTCTGCAGATGCCTTTTTCTCTTCTGCCTCCTTTGCAGCTTTTTCTGCCTCGTCCGCTTCCTTTTTCGCCGTTTCAGCCGCAGTTTCATCTTTACTTGCTTCTATAGCTGCTTGTTCAGCCTTTTTTGCGGCCTCCTCAGCCAGCTTTTTAGCTTCTTCTGCCTCTTTTTTAGCATTCTCTGCCTCAGAATCTGCTGCTTTTTTAGCATCTTCGGCTTCTTCTACTTTTTTATTTGCATTCTTTGCAGCCTGCTCTGCATTCTCTACTGCCTGTTCTGCGTTTTTCTTGGCTTCTTCAGCTTTCGTTACCTTAATATCAGCTTCTTCAACTGCCTGCTCTGCACTTTCTTTATTTTTAGCGGCATCCTCAGCTATTTTATCTGCTTCTTCCTGTTCTTTTTTCGCCTCTTCTAACTTCTCTTTGGCCTTATTCTCAGCTTCTGTTTTGTCCTCATATTCTTTCTGCAGCGCTTCTTCTTTTTCTTTTGCAGCCTCTAATGCTTCTTCTTTAGCTTTTAAGTCAGCATCTGCCTGCTGCTTCTCTTCTTTCAATCCATCCAGCATCTTTTGTGCGTTATCCAATTTATCATTTGCAATAACTAACTCATCTTTCGCACTTGACGCTTTTTCCTGCGCTTCTTTAGCCTTTTCCTCGGCATCTTCTTTATCTTTATTTGCTTTATCTAATGCAGCCTTCGCAGCGTCTATCGCGTCCTTAGCATCCCCGTCATAACCTTCACCGATCTTATTCTCTGCAAGAATCTGGTTCAGCTTATCCTGGGCAGCTTTCACCTTATCCTTGGCATCTTCAAAAGCCTTATCTGCTTTATCCTTCTGTTCTTCCAGAATCTTAAGGGAAGTTTCTGCCATAGACACACTTTCCTGGGCAGTTTTATTCGCAGCCTGAGCAGATTCCAGTGCTTTCTGTGCTGCTTCTGCATCTGCTTGTGCCTGTTCTTTTGCAGCCTGTGCCGCCGCACTGCTCTCATAAGTAATCGCTTGTGCTTTTTCTGCACTGTCTGCATTTTCCTTTGCTGTTTCTGCATCTTTATTTGTGGATTCAACAACCTTATTTGCCGTGTCTTTTGCGTTGGAAATATTTTCCACAACAATTCCTAAAGTACCCCGTTCGTCATCGGCTAAAATGTCTTCTAAGTTGTCCTTTGCATCTGCTGCTTCCTGATTCAGATTATCTAATTCTGTAACCATTCCCTGCAGATTTCCAATCGCTTCTTCTGCCTGAGCCAGGGAATCCATAATTTCTGTCTGGTTGTCCTTATTTCCATCTTCTACCTGATCTTCTGCATTTTGAATCGTATCCTGCGTATCCGTAAGCACATCTTTTACATCCGAATTATTTTCTGTCTTACCCTCGGTTTCTGTCGGATTAACTTCGATTTCTGTTTTCTCAGGTGTATCTTCTGGCTGACTTGATTCTGTTTCATCATTCCCCAATGTATCTTCCGGCTGGTTTGACAAAGAACTTTCTTCTTTCGAGGTATTCTCTGACAGATTTGGCGCAGCCTCAGTTTCTTTCAATGTATTATCTGCGTTATCTAATTCCGTTTCCGCTTCCTTCTGCACATCTTCGGCAGCAATCAACTCAGCTTTGTTTTCCTTTGATGTTTCTTCTGACGAATTTACATCGGATTTATCCTCTTTTGATGTTTCTTCTGGCTGAGTTTTTGTACCTTCCTCTTCCTTTAATGCATTTTCTGGCTGATTCAACGTGCCTTCGTCTTCTTTCGATGCATCTTCAGATGAACCGGAAACCGTTTCATTTCCTTTTGATGTATCTTCTGATGAACCATCTTCCTTTAATCCATCTCTTGACGAATTGTCTTCTTTTGACGCATCCCCTGACGAACTGTCTTCTTTTGATGATTCTTCTGACGGATTTGATTCGGCTTTATCTCCATTCGATACATCTGGCTGATTCGATTCCTGTTTCTCCTCTTTTACCGATTCTTTTGCCTCTTGAATAGAATCTTTTGCCTCAGATAACTTATCACTTACTTCTTTATTTTGGCTTGTTTTCTCGGTTTCTTTCGCTTCACTTTCTTTAACGGTTGCTTCTTCTTTCTTTTCCCCTGCTTCGATGGCATCACTTCCCGCTGCCAAAACAGGTGTGGCAGAAGTGATAAAGGCAAGAATACCAATACCAATCGAACTAACTACCTTCTTATTCACTAATTCTAATTTCATCTCATTCCCTCCTCATTTTTTTCTTTTAATGCAATACTGTCAAAGAGATACTGCAGAACATCTTCAGTAAATCGTCTTGCAGCAATGCCCAGTACATAACTTCCATCTTCCTGCTTATCCTGGCGCACCACATCCGCATACATAATTAACGTATCCGTTACAATAATAATGTCTTTTCCCATAATATCCGGACTGTCTGGCGCTGCACTCACTCCGATTCCTAACGGGCTGGCATTTTGTACATGGATATAAAGCTTTTCCTGTGTATCACACACCACAATAACTCCATTTGCAGGATACTGCACCCTATGAATCTGTCTTCTTTCCTTTTGTTCCACCCAAATAATTCCTTTCTCCTTGCGTTACTTTATCTTTTCGTTATCTAGCTTCATGTTCTTTATTGTAACAGGCGATCTATCTCATAAACTGCCTCATTTCAGATAAAATCCCTGGTTTTCATAAAAAAAGCCTTACAAGGTCCTGCTACGGACCTGTAAAGCTAAAAATCCATTAATTTTCCATAGTAACACTTTATAAAACTGCCTCTTCAAGAACCTGTGTCATATCCGCATAATACCATAATTCTGCCTTTCCGGATTTTTTTTCATACGTTATCTCAATCCTGCGAAATACAATATCGCAAAACCCTTTTTCTGTATTTGCCAATAATAAAATAAAATGTCGATTCCCATACCGGGTATATGCATCGCCAATGCGCAGAGAACTGCCAACAGCTTCTTTTAAAATTCCCATTTGTTCCTGAAGATCAATAGGCTTCTGACTGTCCTTTTTTCCTCTCCAGCTTAAAGTAAGAAACATCAGCACAGAAGGAACCGGATTTCTGCTCTTTAATCGCACCACCAGCCGGCAATAGTCTACAAAACTTGGATATGTGCAATAATAAGCCCCCTGAACGTTTTCTTCCCCCAATATTGCTTTTCTAATAACCCCTTTTCTTTTCATAAAAGCTTTATCCATATTTTTCCAGCTATTAACATTGCTGACATCACTTCTGTGATTATCATCCATTAATTCAAACTCTTCAAAACACTTCTGCAGTTCTGCGGTAGGCGGAGTGCCCATTTCCTGTGAATAGAGTTCCATCGTATCATTATAGATATCTAATGCTTCTTTATAACGGTAAATTTCAAGATTACATCTTATCAAATGTACCTGCCAGTTTTCAAATGGATAAATTGCTGCTGCCCTGGCGTAAAGCAATAAACGATTTTTATAATCTCTTACTTTTAAAAATTCCTTTTCCAATTCCCATATCGTTTGGACATAAAGTTCCTTATAATAATTACTTTTATGGAAAAACCACATCGTTGACTGACAAGCCGGAAGAAGTTCACCACCATACATTTCATTTGCTTTTAACAGCAAAGCGGTCCTCTTTGCTTCTCCCAGAGTCATCTGCTTAGCCTCGTCCACTGCTCTCTCAAACTTCTGTACATCCAGTTCCAGTGGAATCCTGCATTTAAAACAACACATTCCATCATTCAATTCCACATATTCCTCATCCGGAAGACCACAGGAAACTAATTGCCCCTTCAAACGATAAATCAGGTTATTCAAATTTTTATTTCGGTTTACCATATCTGTATTTTCATTCCACTCATATAAATTATCAATTAATTCACTCTTAGGAATTCCACCTTGTAAAGACAGCAACAACATCTGAAGAAGACGAACAGACTTTGAATTTCCCGACTTATTTAAGATAACTGCCTCATTTCCATAGTACATAGAAAATCCGCCAAACATCTGTATTCGCAATACCTTCTTTCCCCTACTCATATGTACCCCTTTCTTTTACTGCTGCCCTGCCTATACTCACACAAATAAAACATAAAAAGCCTGTAAACATGCGGCTTTACCAGTATTTTTGAAGAATTTGCAAAAAGTATAGGTTTTGCAACAAAAAAAGTTCGGATTTCTTTCATGCAACTTGCATATAAATATTTGTTTTTTTAGGGATTTTTTTAATGATATTGTAGTAGAAAAATAGAAATTTTTGCATTGTCGAAAATGTTGCAAAACCTATACATTTTGCAACAAATATTTACCATATTTTGTAAATTTTTTCTTCTCTCTCCTGCCAAAATAAGCCCGAACCTACTCCACCAAAAAGTAGTTCGGGCTTATCTTATTTTACTTGTTTATCTGCAATTTTAAACCAACACTAATCCAATCCTAGTTCACCAGCTTAGCCACGTTCAGCTTAACGCCCGGGCCCATGGTGGAGGTTAAGGTAACGCTCTTTAAGTAAGCGCCCTTTACTGCACTTGGTTTTGCCTTCATAATTGCATCAATAAGCGTCTGGAAGTTGTCCGTCAGCTTCTGCTCGTCGAACGAAGCCTTGCCAATCGGAGCATGCACAATGTTATTCTTATCAAGTCTGTACTCGATCTTACCAGCTTTAATATCGTTAATTGCCTTGGTAACATCCATGGTAACCGTACCGGCCTTGGGGTTCGGCATTAAGCCCTTCGGGCCAAGTACACGGCCTAAACGTCCTACCACGCCCATCATATCCGGGGTAGCTACAACAACGTCAAAATCCAGCCAGCCTTCGTTCTGAATCTTCGGGATCAGTTCCTCTGCTCCTACGAAATCTGCTCCGGCAGCCGTAGCTTCGTCAGCCTTCGGTCCCTTTGCAAATACCAGGATGCGCACGGTCTTACCGGTTCCGTGCGGCAGAACTACCGCACCACGGATCTGCTGCTCTGCATGACGGCCGTCGCAGCCGGTCCGGATATGAACTTCAACCGTTTCGTCAAATTTTGCAGATGCATTCTTCTTTACTAAAGCAATCGCGTCTGCTGTATCATACTGAATGGAACGATCCACAGCCTTGGCTGCTTCTACGTATCTCTTTCCTCTTTTCATTAATCTAACCTCCTAGTGGTATTGTCGGGGATGGTCCCTCCCACGTTTCCTGTTTCCCTTATGCCCGGGGACATACGCATGTAACTTTCCTTTATACCCAGGAACATACGTATCTAGCTTTCCTCTATAACCCGGGAACATACATATCTGACAAATATCCGACCAAACTTAATCCGCTACGGTAATTCCCATACTTCTGGCTGTACCGGCGATCATGCTCATCGCTGCCTCTACAGATGCGGCATTTAAGTCAGGCATCTTCAGTTCGGCAATCTTTTGCAGTTCTTCCTTGCTGATGGTCGCTACCTTTGTCTTATTCGGAACAGCGGAACCAGATTTCAGTTTGCAGGCTTTCTTTAACAGAACGGCTGCCGGCGGGGTCTTGGTGATAAAGCTGAAACTCCGGTCAGCATAAACCGTGATAACAACCGGGATGATTAAATCGCCCTGATCGGCTGTTCTGGCGTTGAATTCCTTGGTAAACTGTACAATATTTACACCGTGCTGACCTAAAGCAGGACCAACCGGCGGTGCTGGCGTTGCCTTGCCAGCAGGAATCTGTAATTTAATATAACCTGTAACTTTCTTTGCCATCTTAGGCACCTCCTAATTTTGTGGTATTGTCGGGGATTTCCCTCCCACCAGCTTTTCCGGACAGAAAAGCCGACTCCCTGTTACTCTGCTGTCTGCACACAGTCACAGCAGTCTTTACATCTTCTTCACTTCATTAAAGTTGAGTTCCACCGGCGTTTCCCGGCCGAACATCTCCGTATTAATGATAATGGTTTTCTTTGCCTCGTTAATGGATTTAATCGCACTAACGGTATCCTTCCATGCGCCGGAAATCACCGTAATCATATCGCCGACTTCAAAATCAATCAGCATCTCCGGTTCGCTCTGCTCTGCAAAGCCCATGTTTAACATCTCTTCCTCGCTGAGCGGCGTAGGTTCCGAACCGGGGCCGACAAATCCGGTAACGCCCCTTGTATTCCTCACCACGTACCAGGTATCCTGGTTCATCACCATGCGAACCAGCACATAGCCGGGGAACATCTTCTTATCTGCCTGCTTTTCCAGGCCGTTTTTCAGTTCGGTAACTGCCAGCATGGGCACGGATACTTCCTGAATCTGGTCCTGCAGATTCCGGTTTTTAATGGTTTTTTCAAGGTCAGCTTTTACCTTGTTTTCATAGCCTGAATAGGTATGCACTACATACCAGTTTGCTTCTGACATATCTTCACCTTTGCCCTTATTAAATGATAAGATTAATACCAAACTTGAAAATCATGTCTAAAACACCAATCAGCACACCAAGAAGCAGGGATACCGCCAGTACAACGGCTGTCTGCTTCGTTACCGTGTCCTTGCTTGGCCAGACTATCTTTTTGAATTCAGCCTTTAAGCCTTTCCAATAACTTTTCTTCGGAGCCTTGTCCGTATTCATTTCTGCCATTATTTCCACATCCTTTACTTAAGAGAAGTAATATGCCGAAAATATTACTTGGTTTCCTTGTGCAAAGTATGCCGTTTGCAGAATCTGCAATACTTCTTGGTTTCCATACGATCCGGATGCGTCTTCTTATCCTTCGTCATGTTGTAATTTCGCTGTTTACATTCTGTACATGCCAGTGTAATTCTTGTACGCACAACTTCCACCTCCACATTAAAATGTCATTTTCTTCGGATCTTTTCCTTTTGCCCGGGATATTTTGGGCATAAAAAAAAGACCCTCCTTCTTCCATACGCTCATTCACTATATCATAAGTTCCTGTGTTCGTCAATGTTTTTTTCGTTTTTCTCCTGTTTTACCAAAAATACCACAGCACCAGCATCCCCAAAGCAATACGATACCAGCCAAACACCTTAAAATCATGTTTTTTGATAAAGGCCAGAAGGAAGCGGATAACAAGAACCGAAGAGATAAATGCCGTTCCCATCCCCAGAACCAGAATCATCTGCTCCGATGCCGTAAAAGAAAGGCCAAAGGACAAAAGCTTTAACAGGCTTGCCCCAAACATCACCGGAACAGCCAGAAAAAAGGTGAATTCCGCCGCTGTTTTTCGTGAAACGCCCATCAAAAGAGCGCCGATGATCGTTGCCCCCGAACGTGATGTCCCGGGAAATACCGCCGCTAAAAGCTGAAACACGCCAATCATCAGCGCCGTGTTCCAGGACAACTCATCCACAGAATTTATCTTTGCCTCCTGCCCCTTATGCTTCCCTTCAATCACAAGAAAGGCAATACCAAAAAGAATCAGCGCCAGGGCCACCGAAACCGGATGGTAGAAAAGGCGCTCTAATTCCTCCTGGAAAAGTATGCCGATAACCCCTGCCGGGACACAGGCAAGAATAATCTTTGCCCAAAGCATACAGATATCTTTATGCAGATGCAGGCTTTTCCTTTCTTTTCCACCCGCCCGAACACCGCACGGCTCCAGCGAAAACGGAAAAATTTCCCTCCAGAAAAGCACCGCAACCGCAAGAATCGCTCCCAACTGAACGACCACCTCAAACATCCGGTAAAATTCCTCCGACACGTCCAGCCGGATCACCTCATTCAGCAAAATCAAATGCCCCGTGCTGCTGATAGGAAGCCACTCGGTAATTCCCTCTACAAGACCGAATAACACAGCCTTCATCCATTCACTCAATCCTTATTTCCCCCTTTTTTCCTATATTCTGTTTTCGGCTTTCACTCCTTTTCTCCTCCCGTTCTCTTTGCCGTCCGGTCTTTTCTTTCGCTTATCGTCCGGTCTTTTCTCCGTTTAACGGCCGGTCTTTTCTTTCACTTATCGTCCGGTCTTTTCTCCGCTTATCGGCCGGTCTTTTCTTTCGCTTATCGGCCCCGAAACTGCCCTAAAATTTCCAGAATCTCCGGCCCGTACTTTTTCGCCTTAATCTCGCCAAAACCAGCTACCTGACATAACTCTCTTGTATTCCTTGGCATTTTTGCAATTAAGTCCTTTAACTGATTATCATTGTAAATAAAGTAAGGTTTAATTCCTTCTTCCTGGCTTTTCTTCCAGCGGTATACACGCAGAGCCTTAAAAAGCGGCGTATCTTCTATCCTTACACTTACACCTTCTGCCGACCCGCTTTCTTTTGGAATTTTTGCACTTTTGTCCCCTGCATGGTACTCAGTTTCTTTTTTTCTCTCTATATCCCTTCCGGTTTCCGATGCGCTTCCGGTTCTTTTCCTTCCCATAGCAGAATTTCCGATATCCGGTTTCTTCTCATCCCTTTCGCCGGAGTCCGGAAGCCAGTAAGGCTGGTATTTATAGAGGTAATTCTTTTGCTTCTCCTGATGGAGATCCAGAAAAGATTCTGCCCACTCCTTTAATTTTTTATCCGAAAGTTCCGATTCTGTGGATTCCTGATATTTTCTGCGGATGTAGGCGACCAGCTGATCGGCACGGATCACTTTTTCACGGATAGAAGGTGCTGCATCCCGGGCATAAACCATAGTTTTCGGATTCGCCAGAACCACCACGGAATGATAACAGCGGTCAAACTGCTTTTCTGCCATCTTCCGAAACAAAAAATTCCCTTTTTCGTCAAGGCGGATTTTCTTTAATAACTCCAGATGATGTTCATTTTGCGTAATCGGCGAATACATAGCTTCCATTTTCCGCTGCCCGCCGACATTCATAATCCGATAAAATGCCCCCGAAGGAGTAATTTCCATATTTCCATATAAATTTTTACATTCAATAATAAAACAAAGCTTTCTGGTCACGACAATATAGTCAATCTGTGCGCTTAAATTTCCGTCTTCCAGGTAAATATCGTGCAGGATGTACATCGGCATATGGCTGTTTTTTAATTCATAAGCAATCTGACGTTCTCCCGAAATTCCATACTCCAGAAAACGAATATCCTGCCGTAAAATTTCCTGCCCCTCCAAAGTTAAATAAGGTGCCAGCCCGTCAAGCATCTGGATTTGCTTTTGTGCATCACTGCTTTCCTTTAAAAAAACCGGTTCGCGCATTTTATCCCAAAGTCCCATATGGTTTCCTCTCATGGTGTATCTGTCCTGTGGTAAATTATGTTTATTTTACCATATTTTATGAGAAAATGCAAAAATCTATACGCTTTTTCTACAGCTATATGCCTTTTGGCGTTACTGTTCATCCATTCACAGCATTAATCAATCATCACCTCCTCCACCGTCACAAACTGCCACCCTTCAGCCTGCAGCCGGTCGATAATCTCCAGGGCGGCTTCCTCGGAACTCTGAAAGATATCGTGCATTAAAATAATATCCCCGTCCTCAACCTCTTTGCAGACCTTATTCACCACCCTTTGGCGGTTCTTGTAACTCCAGTCCAGACTGTCCACGTCCCAGAGTACGGTTGTAAGATTGGTTCTGCACTCCAGTTCCTCGTTCCAGTCACCGTAAGGCGGGCGGACATAGAGCGGGCGGCTTCCGGTCAGTTCTTCGATAATATCGCCGGTTTTCTCAAAGGATGCACAAACCTCATCCATCCCCACCTTCGTGAGTTGTACGTGCTTAAAGCTGTGATTTCCAATTAAATGTCCCGCCTCACTCATCCGTTTAACAATCTCTTCCTTGCCTGCGATATTTTCCCCCATCAGAAAAAAGGTCGCCTTAACCCCCCTTTCCTCCAGTCCATCCAAAAGAAGCGGTGTCCAGGTTTCATGCGGGCCGTCGTCAAAGGTCAGGGCTACTGTCTTTCTGCTTTTATTGTCTGCTAGATTTTCCGCCCGTTCTTCTGCCGCTTCTTTTTCCTGCCGCACAATGCCCGCACCCCGGCTTCCCCACACTTCTAAATCTTCCTCTTCCTGCACAATGCCCGCCTCCCGGCTTTCCCATGTTTCCTGCATCGACAGGGCAGCTACCCGTTGTCCAAGAAAAAAAAGAAAAAGGCCCAGAATTACTCCCAGGCTTATTTTCTTTCCCCAATAAACATCTTTTCCTTTTAACCTTCCACACTTAAACCCGCCCCGCATAGTCAACTCTCCTTTAGTGTTCCTCTACTATACCTATGCAGGCGCAGGCTTTCTATTCCCCATCGGTTTGATTTCCCTTTTGTTTTTCCAATGCCTCGATGCCAAGGCGGATCAGCGCCAGCGTTGCCTGCGTTCGGTTTGGGAAACGGTTTTCAAAGCGATAATCATCAATTTTTTTCAGCATCTCTTCATCAAGTGTAATCGTATAACGTGGTTTCTCCGTTGCCATCTTTCCTCTCTCCAGTTTTTGTTTTATATGGTCTTTTTCGTGCTAAACTATTACAAAAACTATACACCAGTTCACCAAATATGTAAAGGTGAAATGATGTTTTTATAACCATTGGTTTTGAAGAAATATTAGTTACTGTTCACATGTGCTGCTACAGCAAACAAACAGTCACATGTATTCACCAAAACAAACAAACTTGACTTTTCATTCTTTCAGCACTATAATTAAGTTCATAGGTTCACCACTTCACCACTTCGACACACTTAACTTGTTCAGTACAGGCTTTCTGTCCAACCAAAAGAAGGCTATTACCCTACATGCTGAGAGAAAGGAGGTCTTTTTATGGCGGGAAAAACGACACGTTTTATGCTTACTGTTCCAAATGACCTGGCACAGCAGACCGAGGAATTAAAACGAACTGTTTTTTATAACAAACCCTATGCAGAAATGTACCGCCGGCTTATTCAACTTGGTATAGAACAGCTTAGTGAAAACAAGGAGCATGAATCTTATGTTATCCACTGTAACCCAATGTCAAAATGAAAGGAGTTTTTTAATGAAACAGCAAAAAACAAGCACGAAGAAACAGCTTCTTTGCCTAATCTGCACACTTGCGCTCATCTTCTCCCTCAATGCCTCCCCTGCTTTTGCCGGAAGCCTGTACCCGGATGTTGATGACAATGCCCCCTGGGCCTGGGCCGTTACTCTGACCACGCAGCAGGGCATCCTTGGCGGTGATGCCCTTGGAAATTTTAATCCCAATGCCCCTGTCACCCGCGGAGAATTTGCCTTCGCCCTGTATCAGTTCGCCCAAACCGGCGAGGATGCTGCCCTCTTCGGACTTGCTCCTTTTGCCGATGTTCCTGCGGATTACTGGGCAAACAGCCTTATTGCCTGGGCTAATGCAAAGGGCTATATGAGCGGTTACGGCAACGGATTTTTCGGTCCCAATGACCCTCTCTTATATGAACAGGCCGTCGTCGGTGTCATTCATGCCTTAGATCTTGCCGAGGATGCCATGCTCTCCGGCGGATATTTCGGCGGCTATCTGACCACCGGCATAGAAAACGGTCTTCTAAGCGATGTCAACGGCGTTATCGGTGCTCCCCTTACCCGGGCGCAGCTGGCGATTTTATTTGGAAAAGCCATGCAGTAAACCAGTTCAAAATAGCGCAGCAAAAAATACCATAATAAAGAAAGCACACCTGCGTGAACCGTAAAAAAACGTGCACAGAACGGAGAAAAAATCATGAAAAAACGAATATTGCCGCTGTTTTTAGCGCTGTCCCTCTCCCTTTCCCTATTGCCGGCAGTTCCTTTGACGGCAAATGCCGAGGCCACCTACAATGTAGCAAATGCCATGGCTTACGGTGCAGCCCATTACAATGATAAAAAAGGCATGTGTGCCGAATTTGCCTCGGATGTCTTAAATGCAGGCGGACTAAATATGAAGATGCAGAAAAGAGTAATTTCCTGCATGAAAACCGCGGAGAAGGTCACCGGTTTAACCCGTGTTCCCCTTATATTAACTCCAAAAAACAATAAGAACAATGATACCAGCGAGATGGCTACCCACGAACTTGACGGTGAAATTTTAGCTGCCGGAGATCTGGTGATTCAGACCTGCCATACCCACGGCACTTCCCCTCATGCAGTGATCTGCGCAGGCTATGACAAAGACGGCTATGCCGTATTTTACTCGCACACTCCGGAACTGAATAAGCGGCGTTACTCCCTGGGATTTAACAATGCCTACGAACACAGCGACCTCTGTGATATGCGGGCCTATGTTCTCCAGGTATCCCACCTTGACCCTTCCTCACCTTATCATCAAAAACATGTCCACAGCTTTAACTCCGTAGGCAGATGCACGGTGTGCGGCCAGCAGTACGCCCTGCATTTTGTGTCGAGAATCGAACAGGTCGCCGTATGTGTGAACGGTGCCGCATTAAAAGTCCGTCCATATGATGACGCTGACACGGTCCGCACACTGTCCCGCGGGGAAATCCTGACGGTAAACGCAAAGGGGGAAAATGCGTTTGGAGAAGTTTGGTATAGATTTGGAAGTTCTTCCTGGATAAAAGAAAAAGATGTTTCTACTTATTATGAAGATTTACAGCCGCAAACCACGGCCGCACCAGAAACCGGGGATTCTTCCTCCAGTTTCGCCCAGGATATGATCAATGCAGCGATAAGCGCAGGCGAAAAAGCCGCAGAAGAAGCCACCAAGGAAACCATTTCTGCGGATGCTATTGACCGGGATTTCAATTTCATGTACACCACACCGGACCCGATGAATGAACCGGAAACTACATCTGCACCAGAACCCGAAACCACAGCCGCACCGGAACCGGAAACTTCGGCGGCGGCAGAAACCGAGCCGGAAACCACTGCACAGGAAGCGCCGGATATTCAGGCAACCAAGGCAACAAAGATCACGGCAACTACGGTTCAGGTCAACGGCACCTGCGGCTACAGCGGAATGAAACCGTCTTCGGTCGGTTTATACTTTGGAACTTCCAAAAATTCCATGAGCCATAAGGACTATGATAACATTAACCATAATAAAAATCCTTTTGATATCTGGTACAACTTAAGCGGACTTTCACCGGATACAACCTACTATTACCAGCTTTATGCGATTGTCGATGGTCAGGAATACTTAAGTTCGATAAAAAGCTTTACCACAAAGGCAGAGGAAACCGACAGTACCAGCCAGGCGGCGGATATCACCATAAAGGCAACCAAAGCCACCAAAGTCAAGAAAACCACCGCCCAGGTCAACGGAAACTGCAAATACGGCGGAAAGCGCCCCTCTTCGGTGGGTCTGTACTTCGGCACTTCCCAGGATTCCATGACCAAAAAGGATTCGGATAAGATTAACCACAAGAAAAATCCTTTTGATATCTGGTACAATTTAAGTAATCTTTCTCCTGGAACAACGTATTACTACCAGCTTTACGCCATTGTAGACGGAACAGAATATCTGAGCAATGTTCTTTCCTTTACCACGGCAAAATAAACCTTTATCCTTACAAAAAACGAACTTGACGCAGAAAAAATTAGGGATTATCCTAAAAAGAAAAGAAAGGACATTAATCGAATGAAAAGAGTATTGAAAAAAGCTTTGGGCTGCCTGAGTGCCGCCGGCCTGTATCTGGCCTTAACCGCAATTCCCGCCATGGCGCAGGAGGAGATTTTAATTAATCCTAATGCTATACAAAAACTGCAGAACGTTTCTGCCGACGCCTACGGACACCGACGCCTGGATATTACTGCCGGTGAACTTTTCGTCGGCATCCAGGCGCAGGGCAGCATACTGACCACGGTATCTGACAGCCTGCAAAAGTATAATCCAAGCGAGTGGGAACTGGTAGGCAAGGACGGCTGTTACTTCAACTTCTTCGACAATGCTGGAAACAACCTTTTTATGTATCTTGAGGCAGATTATATTGATGATTTTTACATGACTTTTCCGGAACCGGATATTTCCATGATGAGCCATGAACAGTGGAGAATCGCCGTGGAACGCCCCCTGGCCAGCCATCAGGCCCTGTACCCCACAAGCTTCGTTTCTCTTGAAAGTACAGGAAGCCTTGACGCCATTATCGCAGGAATCACCCTAATTAACAGCGCCTTCCCCAATGCTGTTGCTGCCGCACCCGCACAGCCGGCCATTCCCGCCCAGACAGCCGCAGCCGTAAACAGCGGATGGAAGCTGGCGGATGCAGGCTGGTGGTACGATAACGGCGACGGAACCTGGCCTGCAGGCGGCTGGAAATGGATTGACGCAAACGCGGACGGTGTATCGGAGTGTTACTATTTCGATGCCAACGGCTACATTATCACCAACGGCAAAACCCCGGACAACTATGAGGTAAATGCCGACGGTGCGTGGGTGGTAAACGGCGTTATCCAGACCCAATAACCGAATACTCCGGACAGAACATCTGTCTGAAATCTGTCTGAAATTCAAGAAGCCGTATTTGCTGCTATCCAGCAGATACGGCTTCTCTAAATTTTTTGTCTAAATTTCTGCCCTATAATCTTTTTCCGTTAAGCACCGCGTCCACCAGCCCGCCATGCCCGTCATAGACCAGCTTCAAGGAAAAAAACGGTGCATCCTCTGCCAGAAGGCGCAGGAAAATCTTATCCCCCTCCCAGAGATTTAATTCCCCGATTTTTTCTATGGGCACCCATTCCAGTTCTCCTTCATCGCAGACAATCTCTTCTCCTTCAAATCCGTCCGCGGTAAATAAGGACATATACTCGGTCACTCCATCTCCGGATAAAAACGTCACCAGCCCCCGGAAACGGTAGGAGGTCAGCCGATAGCCTGTTTCCTCCAAAACCTCCCGGCACACACATTCCTCCGGGCTTTCTCCCAGTTCAAAATGCCCGCCCACTCCAATCCACTTATCTTTATTGACATCCTTTTTCTTTACTGTCCGGTGAAGCATTAAGTACTTTCCGTCTTTTTCGATATAACACAAGGTACTGAAATTATTCATCCGCATCGCATTTTCCTTTTCGGCCTTAAGCCAGCACGGCTTTATATGCTTCGGCCATTCCCTTTTCCTGAATTAAATCATAGTATTCCTGCACCAGAGGAATCATCTCTGTTAAATCGGCCTGCCAGTAATCCTCTCTCTTTAAAATCTCCTCCACGGAAGCCGTCTTCATAAACTGCATAATCTCTTCCCCGTCATTGGCCTTATCGGTCCGGTAAAAGGCAATAAGGCTTGCCATCGAGAACGTCAGGGCTGCCGGATATTTTCCGAACTTTTCTTTATACTCCAAAATCGTAGGCAGTACGCGCACCTGGAACTTGCTCACGGAATTTAGGGCAATACTTAACAGCATGTGCTTGATGAACGGATTGGAAAATCTTTCCAGAACATCCTTTGCAAACTGAATATCCGTTTCGCTGTTGCCCAGGGTCGGCACAATCTCGTCAAACAGGCATTTTTTCAGGTAGCGGTTCACGGTTTCATCCTTTAAGCACTCGCCCACGGTTTCCAGCCCGTACAGATAAGCGCCCAGAACCATGGATGTGTGCCCGCCGTTAAGGATGCGGACTTTTCTCTTTTTATAAGGCTTTACATCATCCGTCCAGACGATGTTATAACCTGCCTGATTAAACGGAAGTTCATCCTCATGATGTCCGCCGATAACCCAGAGATGGAAGATTTCCGCCGTGTCGATCAGCTTATCCGTATACCCAATCTTCTTTGTCAGTTCCTCCACTTCATCCCTTGGATACCCGGTGACAATGCGGTCTACTAAAGTATTGCAGAAATCATTCTCCTTTTCAATCCACGAAGAGAACTCCTCGCCCAGTTCCCAGAGCGCCGCATACTTTAATACACATTCCTTTAAATGATCCGCATTATTATCAATCAGCTCACAGGGAAGCAGAATCATCCCCGCAAGTCCTGCCTTAAAACGCTTATACAAAAACTGCGTCAGCTTCGCCGGATAGGATTTCGGCGGCATATCCGTAAGCTTCTCGGTTCCCAGATACTCAATCCCTGCTTCGGTCGTATTCGACACCAGCACCCGCAGATCCGGATTCTTGGCCAGGGCAATATAGTCTTCATACTGCGTATAGGGGTTTAACGCCCGTGAAATCGAGGTTACATGCGTGTGTTCATTCACCACTTCCCCGTTTTCAATTCCTCTGAGAAACAGGTTATATTCGCCGTTTTGCTCTGCCAGCACCGAACACATCCCTTTTTCAATCGGCTGTACCACAACAATCTTCCCGTCATACAATCCCTTTTCACGAAGCTTATGGAAAAAATAATCCACAAATCCCCTTAAAAATCCGCCTTCACCAAACTGAATCACTGTTTCCTTTACCTGACTGTTCATCGCTCTACCTCCATAAAATTTGTAAGCCCTTACATCAAAGAATAATTTGTACTTTCTTTATTTTATCTGAATTCACTATACTACATCTCCATAAAAAAAACAAGTGGTTTTCAAAAATTTTGTAAGTACTTACATTATGTTTTTTCTTGTCCGCCCTCCTGTATAACAGCCCTACCCCATGGCCCCTCAAAAACCGACCTTGGTAAAAACAGCAAAAACCCCTGTAAACAGTAACAAAAAAACCTGGTGTATACAAAGAAATTTGGACGAAATGCTTTTCTTTTCCTGCCGGTTTATGGTATAATTGGAATACTTTAGTTAATCTTATCCGTTTCCATCTTCTGTGGGAGCGGGTGGGTGAATTCATGGCTGAGAAGCAGGAGGAGTATAATCATGAAGGATTACATGAAGATTTACAATGAATGGCTGTCCAATCCCTATTTTGATGAGGCAACCAAGGAAGAGCTGCGTGCGATTGCCGATAATGAAAACGAGATCAAAGAGCGTTTTTACATGGATCTGGAATTCGGCACTGCGGGTCTTCGCGGAGTTATCGGTGCAGGAATTAACCGGATGAATATCTATGTGGTTCGCCGGGCTACCCAGGGACTGGCCAATTACATTATTAAGCAGGGGGGAGCTGCGAAAGGAGTTGCCATTGCCTATGATTCCCGCCATATGTCACCGGAGTTTGCCATGGAAGCTGCGATGACCCTGGCTGCAAACGGGATTAAGGCTTATAAGTTTGAATCCCTTCGTCCGACTCCGGAACTTTCCTTTGCGGTGCGCAAGCTTGGATGCATTGCAGGAATTAATATTACGGCAAGCCACAACCCGCCGGAATATAACGGATACAAGGTTTACTGGGAGGACGGCGCACAGTTTACCCCGCCGCACGATAAGGGCGTGACGGAAGAGGTTCTGGCGATTGAAGATTTATCCACCGTTAAAGTAACCGACGAGGCTTCCGCGACAGCAGCCGGATTATATCAGGTGATTGGTGCGGATATCGATGACGAATACATTGCCCAGGTGAAGGCTCAGGTGGTCAACCAGGCGGCGATTGACAAGATGCAGGATCAGATTACGATTATCTACAGCCCGCTTCACGGAACCGGGAATATTCCGGCGAGAAGGGTAATGAAGGAACTGGGCTTTGAGCATGTCTACGTTGTTCCCGAGCAGGAACTGCCGGACGGTGATTTCCCGACGGTAAGCTATCCTAACCCGGAAGCCAAGGAAGCCTTTGAACTTGGACTTAAGATGGCAAAAGAAAAGAATGCGGATCTGGTACTGGCTACCGACCCGGATGCCGACCGTCTGGGCGTTTATGTGAAGGATGATAAGTCCGGCGAATACATCCCGCTTACGGGAAATATGTCCGGTTCCCTGCTCTGCGAGTATGTATTAAGCCAGAAGGCCGCTTCTGGAAAGATTCCGGCGGACGGGCAGGTAATTAAGTCCATCGTTTCCACGAACTTAGTGGATGCCGTGGCAAAGAATTATAACTGTGAACTGGTTGAGGTTTTAACCGGATTTAAGTGGATTGGCAAGCAGATCTTAAAGAACGAGGAAACCGGAAAGGGAACCTATCTGTTCGGTATGGAAGAAAGCTATGGCTGTCTGATTGGCGCTTACGCAAGGGACAAGGATGCGATTTCGGCAACAGCGGCACTGTGCGAGGCGGCAGCTTATTATAAAGAAAAAGGTATGACCCTTTGGGATGCCATGGTAGCGATGTATGATAAATACGGCTATTATAAGGATGCCGTACAGTCCATCGGCTTAAAGGGCATCGAAGGACTGGCAAAGATTAAAGAGATTATGGAAACCCTGCGCGAGAATACCCCGGCAGAAGTCGGCGGCTACAAGGTTGTTTCCGCAAGGGATTACCAGAAAGACACCATTAAAGATATGGCAAGCGGCGAAGTAAAGCCCACCGGCCTTCCTGCTTCCAATGTACTGTACTATGACCTGGAAGACGGCGCATGGCTGTGCGTAAGACCTTCCGGCACAGAGCCTAAGATTAAGTTCTACTATGGCATTAAGGGCGAATCCATGGCGGATGCCGACGAGAAATCCGCGGCTATGGGCAAGGCGGTTCAGGCGATGGTTGACGCGATGCTGTAGAATTATCTCGGCTAACAAAAATCATAGACTCACAGAAGCGTCAAAAGAGCTGTAATTGCTGTGAACGAGTGAACAGTAAAGATCTGCATAATCAACTTGAAACCGATTATGCAGATCTTTTTTTTATGCAGCAAATCTTTAATTTGGTGTAGTAAAGGTAAGCATCGTACTGCAATACTTTTCTCCATCCACAATCGCATAAAGCTGGTAATAATAGGTGGTTCCCGGCGACAGGTTATCTAAATCATACCAGATATCAAAAGGGTTCTTGTTGTGGTTAATAATATCGGAGTCCGTTTTCAGTATGGAATCCGTCGATGCTCCAAAATGCAGACCAACGGAACTTGGCCTTACATCGCCGTACCGACAGGTTCCGTTCAGCCGCACTGAAGTTGAGGTCAGTTTCGTTGCCCCGGTAGCCCGAAGGTCAATATCTGCCACTGCAGGTCTTTCAGTATCTTCGGTTTGGAAACTCCGGATTTCACTGGTATATTCTTTTCCGTTGACAATCGCGTAGAGTTGATAGTAATACTCTGTTCCCGGTATAAGGTTCGATAAATCATACCAGATATCAAAGGGATTTTTGTTATGATTAATATTGTCCGAATCAACTCTGGACATGGAAGCCGAGTTTGTTCCAAGATACAGGCCGACAGAAGAAGGTCTTGCCCCGCTGTAGGCACAATTTCCTTCAATCCGCACACTGGTCTTGGTGATGTTTTTTGCAGACTTTGAATGAATTTCCGGCGCTTCATCCTGTGCGGCAGTGGTAAAGCTTAAAACTTGTGTCTTGATTTCATCTTCTCCGGTAATGGCATACAGCTGATAATAATAAGTGGTTCCCGGCGTAAGCCCCGTTAAATCATACCAGATATCAAAGGGATTTTTGTTATGGTTGATATTATCCGAATCAACCCGGCTCATGGAATCCTGTGAAGTTCCCATATAAATACCTACGGAAGACGGTTTTGTTCCGGAATAGGAACAGTTTCCGCTGATATGTACAGTAGTCTGCGTAATGCTTGATGCCGAATGAACATTGAGAACCGGGGGCTGTGCCACAGGCGGCGGGTTTCCGTTATTGCTTCCGGGGGGATTAGAGTCAGAGCCGGGGGCGTTGGGGTCCAGGCTGGACACATGGAGAACATAGGCCCGCATATCGCAGTCATGGTTGTGCATGTAAGCCATGGAATCCCCAAGCTGGAAACGCTTTTTATTCATCGCCTGGTTGTGGCCGTAATAAACGGCATAGCCTTCGTCATCGTAACCTGCGCAGATAATAACGTGCGGACGGTCATCATGGGTGTTACACCACTGGATAACCAAATCGCCTGCCCCTAAGATATCCCCGTCAAGTTCCCGGGTTGCCATCTCGCTGGTTTTTCCCTTGTAATCCTTTAAGGGGGTAAGCTTCAGCTCCGTCCTCCAAAGTCCGGAAGCCGCCTCTGCTGCTTTCAGACAGCTGTAGGTTCTAAGCTGAACACGCATATTTAAGCCCCCTGCCCTTAATACATTGGAGGCAAATTCTGCACATAAGCCCTGACCGTCGTTCCAGTGGGCCTCGGCATAAGCCATGGCCGCCGCGACATTATACGTAGCCTGGGCATTTACCGGAGGCGTAATCAATGGCGTAACAAACATCAGAGTACAAAGGGTTAAAACCACCGATAAAAAACGGCGGATAACCGATGTATAATTTGTTTTCATCAGAAAAATTCCTTTCTTTAATGATTTGCTGTTTTTTATTTGCTGCTTTCTTAATTTGCTGTTTCCTTAATTTGCTGTTTTCTTATTTGTTCTTTTATTAGATGCATCTTTATGCTCTTCTGCAAATTATTCCAACGGTTTAACCTTCCCCTATTTTACCTGGACAATGCCGTCCTGCACCCAGGCACCGTCGCCGTTGACAAAATAAAAATCCGGGGTGATTGTATTGGTCAGGATGTAGCCACTTTCGTTAAAATAATAACATTCAGAAATCCCGTCATGATTCCCGTCAATCCAGTGCCAGCCGTTTGCCGGCCATGTGCCGTTGCCGTTATCATACCACCAGCCTACGCTGTCCAGACGCCATGTGGCTGCGGAAAGGGAAGCGGAAGCGGTCGTATTATAACTATTGGCATCGGTGCTCCCCGCAGCAGTCGTGCCGGATGCGGCCTGGGCAGTATAACTGCTGTTTACGGACAGGATCTTGGAAATAATTCCGCTCATGGAAGTACCGTCCGCCGTAACAAAAAGGGTATTGCCGGAGGTTTCAAAGGTGAGCAGAAGGCTTCCGCTTCCATCCTGGAAAAAGCAGTCCGAACCGTTATTTCCCACAGACGTCCAGTCCGAAGGCTGATACTTTTTCAACTCTTCAATAAACCGTGACGCGCTGGTGATTCCGGAAGCCCCGCTAAAAAATTCATCGGCACGCATAGTTAAACTCTGTACACCCCCGTCCGCAGGAGAAACATTCTGCAGCTGCGCAAGGGCATTCGGATTAATCAGCACTGCCTCCTGGGCCATCGCCGGAAACACCGTTAAGACAATGCCAACCGCTAAAGCGCAGATACAGCGAAGGGCTTTGCTTGGAAAAAAGCCTGAACATCCTGCTTTTTTTCTCATGTTTTCGTCCGTTTTCTGATTTAATTTTTTCAAATCCTTTTACTCTCTTTCCCACATTTTCTGCCCATAAAAATCCCCGCAGACTAATTTAGGGCAGCAAATGTGTTTTTTCATTTGCGGGGATGAATGTTTATTAATAACCGTAATTGGTTACATTTTTTATTATAGCAGATAAAGGGCTGTTTTTTTTAACGCTTGCAAAAAAAGACGATTTTCAGGCAATATTAGGAATCCTGCGGACGTATTATTTGTACAAAACAAAATCCCCCAGATGTGCGGAAACACCATCGGGGGATTCTTCTTATTCTTTTTGAACTTATCTCCTGGATAACCGAAATTAACGCTTGGAGAACTGCGGCGCACGGCGGGCTGCCTTTAAGCCGTATTTCTTTCTCTCTTTCATTCTTGGATCTCTGGTTAAATAGCCGGCCTTCTTTAAAATCGGACGGAAATCTGCATCTGCCTGCAGAAGTGCGCGGGCAATACCGTGACGGATTGCACCGGCCTGTCCGGAAAATCCGCCGCCGTGTACATTCACCGATACGTCAAACTTATCGGTTGTTTCCGTTGCTACTAATGGCTGGCGAACGATAACCTTTAAGGTTTCCAAGCCAAGATATTCGTCGATATCTCTTTTATTAATCGTAATTTTCCCGTTACCCGGTACTAAATAAACTCTGGCGATTGATTTTTTTCTTCTGCCTGTTCCATAACACTTGTTAGCCATCTTTTCTTCCTCCTTCCAACACTTTCATTAAAATACCAATGCTTCTGGTTTCTGTGCAGCCTGCTGGTGCTCTGGCCCTGCATATACATGAAGCTTGTCGCACATGCTTCTTCCCAGAGGTCCTTTTGGAAGCATTCCCTTAACAGCTAACTCTACTACCTTCTCCGGCTTCTTCGCCATCATCTCGCGTAAAGTTGTTTCCTTCATTCCGCCAACATAATCCGAATGATGGTAATAAATCTTCTGATCCAGCTTCTTTCCTGTTACCTTTACATGCTCGGCATTGACAACAATCACATAATCTCCGCAGTCCATGTGTGGGGTGAAAATCGGCTTGTTCTTTCCTCTCAATACTTTTGCAACCTCAGAAGCTAAGCGGCCTAATGTATATCCGGTAGCATCAACTACGTACCATTTTCTTTCAATCGTCGCTGGACTGGCCATAAAACTTTTCATGGTTTAACCTCCTGTAGAAATCCAATTCATCATTTCCATACTTTTATGCCGGATTGCCTGGCTCTTCATGCATTACGGTTCACATATTCACCGTAAACTTTATGCCCTTGCAACCCTGCCTTACTTTATCGTCTATCAAAAACCGCTCTCCGGGGCTTTGGTAAGCGTGCTTTTGCTTAACGTCACAGTTATTTATTATAGTATAGCTGCCAATCCCTGTCAACCTCTTTTTTCCTTATTTTCAGCGGTTTTCTGCGGTTTTAATTCCATTCATAAGTTTTTTTCCTGCTCTTTAAGTGCCTTAGTCAGCCTGGCAATCTCATTGGGATAATAATCGGTCGTCCCATAGGTTCCCGCTTCCTTCATCCACTCCAGTGCTTCTTTTAAATTCCCCCTACGCTCTTCAATCTTGGCCCTGTCTTCCAGCGCCTCATAGCAGAACGGCGCGTTGCAGTTAAAGATCCCGCTTTCCAGGGAAATGGCCTTCTTAATCATCTCCTGGGCTTCATCGAATCTGCCCAGATGAAGCAGTACGTCCGCTATGCCCTCATAGTCGCAGCAGGTCGGTGTTTCTTCTTCCATATCCTTCCGATAATTGTTCAATGCCGTTTCATAGCATTTCCCTGCCTCTTTTTCATCCCCCAAAGCCTCGTACACCTCGCCCAGCTTCATATAGCCGTAGGTGCTGTCCGGGGCAAGTTCGACGGCTTTTTTCAGGAAGGGCAGGGCAGCCTCCTGATCCTTTACCTCATTGGCAAGGAATTTCCCCATCAGCCTCCACGACCTTGCCTCCTTCGGATCGGCGTCAATGGCCTTCTGATAGTATTCCCTGGCCTTCGTCAAGTCTTTTGCGTGTTCATAAACCTCGGCAATCTCCCGGTAGCAGTAGGCGGTCTTTGCCGGATACAGTTCCATATAGCGGTTCATGCAGCAAATCGCTTCCTCATACTTATGATTCCTGGTCAGTATATCCGAGCAAATCGTCAGCAGACTCTTATCCTCCGGCCATTTTTTCAGCATGTTTTTTGACCATTCTTCTGCTTCTTCATTCTTATGAATGCGCTTAAACAGACGGCAGAGATCCCGGGCAGCCTGAAGATAGCCGCAGTCGATTCCCCGCTTATACGCCTGGGCTGCTTCCTCCCACTTCTTCTGCTTCTGCAGCACATCGCCCAGACCGTCCCACGCCGATCCATAGTCTTCATCTTCTTCAACGACCTTTTGAAAATGCTCTGCTGCCTCGTCAAAACGCCCCAGCTTTTCCAGTGCCCGCCCCATGCGGTAATCAATAAACGAATAGTGGTAGCCCTGTGCAAAAAGCAGTTGATAAACCTCCAGTTCCTCCTCATACCGCTCCAGATCCCGCAGACAGTCTGCCCGCATGGACTGGCGCTGTAAGCTGTCCCGCGCCTTGATTGCCCGTTCGATCCAAACCAGGGCTTCTTCGGGCTTATCCATATCGCAGTACAGCCCGGCTAACTCCTGATGGACGATATCCGATCCGCCCGTCATCTCGTCCAGTTTTTTGAGCACACGTTCAGCTTCTTCCCATTCTTCAAGTTTCCTCAATGCCTTGGCATGGTCAAAAAAGACCTGCGCCGATTGAAGTCCCCTTGCGATTAAATCCCCGGTTTCCTCTTTTACCAGTGCAAAAGCGTTCTGCTCTAAAAGAAGCGCCGTCCGCAGCTTAAATGCCTCAAGGTGAAATTCCCGTTTTAATGCTTTTTCACACTGCGCTAAAGCTTCATCAGGTCTTTCGTTTTCTGCAAGAAGCTTTGCCGAAAGATAAAAAATCTGCGCGTCTTCCCCGAACTTCTCTCCGGCCTGGCGGTAGAGTTCCAGGGCTTCCTCCACACGGCCGGACAAACCGCAGTCCTCGGCCAGATCCAGATAAAGCGCCTCTACCCGGCCATCCTCCTCACAATTATCCCAGATAGCCTTCCTGTACTTCCAGGCTGATTCATAGTCCTCCAGTTCATGACAGCTTCCCGCCATCATCATCAGCCAGACAAGTTCCTTTCCCTCCGGCGCTTCTGTCCCTTCCAGCAGTTCCCGAACCTTATCATAGCGTCTGGCCGTCCAGCAGATATCTGCCAGTTCCCATCCATCTCTTTTCTCTTCTTCCATCTGCCGGGACAGCTTCTCGGCAACCTCAACCATCTTATCATGCACGGAATCCCATTCCCGTCCGCTTAAATGGTAGCAATGCCCAAGAGCCTTAAGCCCTTCCTCCAGACGGTTTTCTGCACACAAAAAATCTCCAAGAAGCTGCCAGTAACCCGGATTCCGATCGTCGCTCTCAATCAGGTGGATAATATCATCTTCCATCGTTTTGGCATCGCCCTCCAGATCTTCCCGGTTTACGGCCGTCCGCAGATACCAGAAATGGGAAGAGGGATTTTCCCCGTCGATTTCTTCCAGGCGTTTTGCCCGTTCCCAGGCTTGTTCCTGTTCTCCGGAAAGCAAAAGATGACGGATATGCAGCACAATAAAGTCCGGATGCTCCACCCCGGCTGCCCCAAGTTCATCAAGAAGTGCATCCGCCTCTTCCTTATTTCTCTCCCAAAGCGCCCTCTGAAGCCGAAAATAGGCCCGGAAGAAGGCATCGTAATCCAAATCGGCATCCAAAGGCATGAGTTCAAAGCGAAACCCATCCTTCTCCTCCAGCCTTTCCAGGAAGCGATCCACAAAATTTTCCGGAAAATGCCGCTTTAACTCCTCTCCGGATTCCTGCCAGCCAAAAGTCCGGTTCATGGCCAGAAAGCAGGACTGGGGAAGGTAAAAATGATCCATTAAAAAGCTTAACAGCCCCCAGCCGGCCGCCCTCTGTGTTTCCAGATCCTGGCACACCGGACAGGAGAGCAGCTTTTCCCATTCCCCGGGCTGAATTCTTCTGGCATAGTCCTGGTAAAGCTTTTCTGCTTCCTTTAAAAAATCCCGGATTTCCCGGTTATCCAGCATTTCAACTTCTCTGGTCTTTCCTTCCTCGCTTTCCCTTGTGGCTCGCAAATCCGCAGCACATGCCAGCGCCTCCTCCAAAGCCTTGCGGAGCCTGCGAAACCCTTCCGGATCTTCCTCCGGGTGAAATCCGGGAAGCTTCTGACGATAAGCCTCTCTTATCATTAATTCGTCTTCTGTTTCCTTAATCCCCAAAATTTCCCAGCAATTCATCCCTCTTCTCCTTTCTGCTGTCCCTCCGTCACAAACCATCGGGATATCACCTTCTTTATCGAAAATCCCATATTTTTATATAAGGTATAGGCTATCGTATTTGCATCTGAAACCTGGAGGGTCAGCTTTGTTTTTCCCCATCCTGCCGCCAGCACTTCACTGATTGCCAATGCCTGCCTTGCAAGCCCCTTCCTGCGGCAATCTTCAAACACGCCGATGCTGTCTACCTGCAGCTCGTCTTCCTTTTCCTGCAGTACCAGCACACCAGCCCTCTTTTTGCAAATCTCAATCCAGTACAAATGCCATTTCCAATCGGACAGCCACTCCTCTACTTCCTTCTTTGTCAATGTTGCAGAATTTGGAACCGCATAAAACGTTTCATTCAATGCACAGCAAAATGCCAAAATCTCCTCCGGCTTTATCCCGTCCTGCAATTCCTTCAGTTGGACTGCTTTCCCCGCTCTCTTAGCTTCTGTCTTTTTATTTTCTCCTTCCTGTACCGTCATTTGTGTTTCACCTTCCTGCCTATCTACAAAAACACTCTCCCTTTCTATGGGTTTTTGCAGTTCCAGCATCGTATGCGCAAAGGCAAAGGTATAATAACCATAAGCCTTTCCCGGCACAATTCGGTTATCGGTTTCCTTATCATAAACATAGACCCACCTCGCCCCATTGCGCACGGCCTGGTGGACAACCCGGGGCAGCAGCCGGTCAAACTCATTATTCTCACAATGGTTAATAAAAAGATAAGCCTTCTTTTTTTCCAAAATCTCCGCCTGAATTAACTGATAGGCCCAGTGCTTATTGCTCCGCTTCACCACTCTTTCCAACTCGGTTTCATAGTCCAGGCGAACTAAGGTAAGGCCCTTTGCCGGAAGCGTCGGCCCGGCGGCCTGGCGGTTTCTGGCATCTAAAATCTCTTCCACATGCTCCGGCGCATACAGGCCCGTTCCCACGCGGAGAAGGGTTCCGGCAATAATCCTGACCATGTTGTAAAGAAAGCCGCTTCCGGTGATCCGAATGGTCACCACATCATCCTGCCCTCTTTCAATGTCAAGGCTGTAAATCGTCCTCACCGTTTCTTCCGCCTGTGTCCTCACGGTACAAAAACTCTTAAAATCATGTTCCCCGATAAGAGAAGAAGCCGCCTTACGCATTGCCTCCACATCCATGGGAAAATAACAAAAATAAGTATACAGGCGGCCCACCGGCATATCGATTTTCCGGTTAAGTATTTTGTATTCATAGGTCTTCTTTGCGTTCTGCTTCCTGGGATGCCAGTTTAAAGGAACTTCACAGGAAGACTGTATCCGGATATCCTCCGGGAGCCGCTGATTTAAAGCAAAACAAATCTTCTCTGCCGGCATCCGGTTTTCGGTATCGAACACGGCCACATTTCCCAGGGCATGAACGCCGGAGTCTGTGCGGCTTGCCCCGATCACGGCAATATTCTCTTTTAATAAGGAAGACAATGCCTTATTTAACACGGCTTCTATCGACAGGCCATTCGGCTGCATCTGCCAGCCGTGGTAATTCGTCCCGTCATAGGCAATAACCAGTTTTACTCTCTTCACTTCCTGCCCCCTATCCCAGCGAAACAAAGCGCAGCCCGATAACCCCGGCAAAATAAAGGAAGAGAAGCAGATAAGCCATCCGATCCCTTGACGCATAGCGCAGGGGCTTCATCTTTGTTCTTCCGCTTCCGCCCCGGTAACACCTGGCTTCCATAGCCATCGCCAGATCCGTAGCCCGCCGAAAAGCCGAGATAAACAGCGGCACCAAAAGAGGAATCATCGCCTTTGCCTTCTGGATCAGGTTTCCGCTCTCAAAATCAGCCCCTCTTGCCATCTGCGCCTTCATGATTTTATCCGTTTCTTCCACCAAAATCGGAATAAAGCGCAGGGCGATGGACATCATCATCGAGATTTCATGCACCGGAACCCCCACCTTGTGCAGCACGCCAAGGCTTTTTTCCAGCCCGTCCGTCAGGGCATTCGGTGTTGTGGTCAATGTCATTATCGTCGAACCCAGAACCAGGTAAACCAGGCGAACAGCCATAAACCCGGCCATCTTAAGTCCCTCCCGGGTAATTTTAAAAATCCAGAACTGAACCAAAACCTCTCCCCGGGTTAAAAATAAATTAAAGCTGACACTGATAAGAAGAAGAAATAAAATCGCCTTAAGTCCCCTCACCATAAAGGAAAACGGCACCTTCGTCATCCGGATAACCGACGCCAGCACAACCGTTGCCAGAAGATAACCCCAGATATTATTGGCAAAAAACAAAGAAAGAATAAATACCAGGGTTCCAAATAATTTCGTCCTGGGGTCAAGACGATGAATCACCGAATCCACCGGATAGTATTGCCCCAATGTAATTTCTCTCAGCATATTTATCCTCTCCCATCCCACGCCTTTAAAATCGCATCCCTCGCCTCTTTAACCGTGGTCAAATCAGCGCTGATCGCAGCACCGCCTTCCCGCAGTTCCTGAACAATATAGGTAATCTGCGGCGCTGCAAGCCCCATCTTTTCCAGTTCTTTATAATGAAGGAAGACCTCCTTAGGCTTTCCGTCAAAGGCCAGTTCGCCGTGATTCATCACCAGAAGGCGGTCGGCATACTTTGCCATATCCTCCATACTGTGGGAAACCAGGATAATCGTCATCTTCTTCTGCTTGTGGAGAAGGGAAATCTCGTCTAAAATCTCATCCCTGCCCCTGGGGTCTAGTCCGGCAGTAGGTTCATCTAAAATCAGCACCTCCGGCTTCATCGCCAGAACCCCGGCGATAGCAACCCGGCGTTTCTGTCCTCCCGACAGTTCAAAGGGGGACTGGCGATAAAAATGCTCGTCCAAACCCACCTGCTCTAATGCCTCCTTTGCCCGGGTTTCGACTTCTTCCTTAGAAAGCCCCAGATTCTTCGGTCCAAAGCACACATCGGTAAATACGTCAATCTCAAACAGCTGGTGCTCCGGATACTGAAAAACCAGACCGACCTTGCTTCGCAGAACCTTCTTGTCATAGCCTTCCCGATCGATATTCTCCCCGTTATAGGAAATCGTTCCGCTGCTTGCCTTTAACAAGCCGTTTAAGTGCTGAATCAAGGTGGACTTGCCCGATCCGGTGTGTCCGATCAGCCCGATAAATTCCCCGTCTTCTATAGTAAAATTTACGTCCTTTAATGCATACTGTTCAAACGCCGTGCCCTGGCCGTAAATATGGTTAAGATGTTCAACTTTAATCACTCGCTTTTCCTCCCGTTTCTGTCAGCAATGGAAGCAGATGTTCTAAAAGTTCTTCTCTGGTCAAAATCCCGTCCGGCAGAGGCATACCGGCCTTTTTCAGTTCATAGGCCAGCTCCGTCACCTGCGGCACATCCAGACGGTAAGCCTTTAACTGCTCCACCTGCGAAAAGATCTCCCGCGGCGTTCCGTCCATAACGATTTTTCCGCCGTCCATCACAATCACCCGGTCGGCATCCACCACTTCCTCCATATAGTGCGTAATCAAAAGGACAGTAATTCCTTCCTTACGGTTAAGCTCCCGCACCGTCCGAACCACTTCCTTTCGCCCGTTGGGGTCTAACATTGCCGTCGGCTCATCCAGGACAATACACTGCGGCTTCATCGCCATCACCCCGGCGATCGCCACCCTCTGCTTCTGCCCTCCGGAGAGTTTATTCGGGGATTTCATCCGGTAAGCACTCATCCCCACGGCCTCCAGGCTCTCATCCACCCGACGCCAGATTTCCTCGGTAGGCACACCCAGGTTTTCCGGGCCAAAGCCCACATCTTCCTCCACGATATTTCCGATAATCTGGTTATCCGGGTTCTGAAACACCATCCCTGCCGTCTTGCGCACATCCCAGATATACTTGTCCTCCTTCGTATCCATATCCGAAATCCAGACCGTCCCTTCCGTGGGCAGTAAAATCCCGTTAATATGCTTGGCAAATGTGGACTTTCCCGAACCGTTATGTCCCAGAACAGCCACAAAGTCCCCCTTCTTAATATCCACATCCACCTGGTCAATCGCCCGGTTTACCTCTTCCACCCTGTCCTCTTCATCCCGCCGAATATATTCAAAAATCAGCCTGCTTGCCCGTATAATTCCCATAATACTCCTCACTGACGCCTTTCATCTAATCGCCTGTTCCATGTTTTCATGGCTCTTTTCACGACTCCTGTTACACGTTTTCCATTGTAGTAGATTATCCTCTGTTCGTCAAGGAAAAGGACATAAAAAAGGAAGCGCCAATCTCTGACACTTCCCATGATTTACTCTGTTCAATATTTTAAAACCGCTCCGGTATCCTCAGCGATTCCCAATCAGCCGTCCGTATTCTCCTCAGCGGTTCCCAATCAGCCGTCCGTCCTTGCCCAGACTGTAGCCTTCAATCACGGTATCGACGGCCATGCTTCCGTCCGGATTCATATAATACCACTCGCCGGGGTTGGACTGAATCCATCCGGTCTGCATCTGACCGTCTGTATTAAAGTAATACCATAAGCCCTGAACTTCCTTCCAGCCCATCGTCATCTTCCCCTGGTCATCCATATAATACCAGAAGCCCTTGTCCTTATCCTCGAACCAGCCGGTCACAACATAGCCGTTTTCATCAAAGTAATACCACTCGCCCAAAATCATCTGCCACTGGGAGGAAGGTGAGCCTCCGGCGGCCAGACGGTACTTTCGCCCTTTCTGGTCATTCTGCCAGGAACCGCCGATATCCCCCAGTTCATCGCTGTCCATCGTCAGCGTATCTTCGGAATTCACATATTCCCCGGTCAGCAGGTATTTTCTCTCTTCGGTAGTCTTTCCCTTCGCCCGCACGGCATAGTAATAATCGCCCTCCGACTTAATGTACGGGGCAAGATCGATACTGGTTGCCGACGTTTCCAGGGTCTTAATCCAGGTATCATCCTGGTAAATCCGAATCTCGTACTGTGTCGCATAGGGAACCTTTTTCCAGCTTGCCCTGGTCTTTTTTACATCGCCCCAGCCGGCTTCCTCCGTCACGCCCAGCTTCACCTTGGGCGTATAGCGGATCTTTACTTCCAGAACCTCCGGATCTTCCTTATCGGCATCGGCACCCCGAAAATCTGCGCCGCTCACACTGCACTTGCTGCCGGAATAGCTGCTTTCAAATTCACGGTCGCTTGCTGCGGTAATGGTCAGTGTTCCAAAAACCGCTTTCCCCGGCTTCCAGTCCTCCACATCCTTGCTCCACTGAACCTGCGACAGTTCACAGCTTGAAGGAGAAACCGAAATCTTCGGCTCCGTCAAAATACCGTCCTCCGTGTTGTTCTCCACGGTAATGCTTAAGTTGCTCACCTTCGTCGCCCCGTAAGCGCTAAATACGGTTCCCAGCACCGCAAGCCCTGCCGTTATCCCCACCAGGGCCTTTTTCCATCCAAACTTCATCTGCATCCTCCATTCATTCAAAGGAAGTCAAGTTACTGTAATCCATGTAAACAGTAACGAAACAATAAGCCAAAGCCTCTACTTGCGCCAGATTCCTTCTGCATCCAGGTAGAATCCGTCTACCCAGGTATTCGCTGCCCGGATTCCCGTTCCCGGGTAGAAATAAAACCAGTTTCCGTCCACCGGATACCATCCTTCCACCCGTGCACCGTCCTCATTCATATAATAAATATTTCCGTCGGCAATTACCCAGTTTTTCTTCACCAGCATACCTTCAAAGGCATCCGGCGTAGGATTCAGATAGTAATAGACATTCCCGGATCTCACCCAGCCGGTCAGCATCGCGCCGCTTTCATCCAGGTAATAGGACTGGCCGTTGCGCACCTGCCAGCCGGTCAGCATCCATCCGTTCGCATCGAATAAATACCACTTTCCCTCCCAGGCCAGCCACTCATCCTTGGGACAGGTTCCGTCCGGATAGCGGAAAAACCATAAATTCCCGCTCTTATTCCAGCCCACGTTCAGCATACCGCCGGACGGGGTAGTGTCTGGATTCTGCGCGTTTCCATCGGACACATCTTCCTGTGCCAGATAAATTTCATCCGAACTCACCCATTCGCTCCTCTTCCCGTACTTCTCTTCATCGGTATTCTTGGGAATCACACGAACCCGGAAGCTGTAGCTCCCTGCCTTGGTCATATAGGGATAAAAATTATAGCTGGTTCCTGTCGTTTCCGCCTTGTGTACCTGCGAATTTCCGCGGTAAAGCGCTACCTCATACCGATAGGAATCGTCTGTGCCGGAAAGCCGCCATCTTGCCCTTCCGTAGCCGCCGCTGTTCCAGAAAACCTCGTCCGGTGCCTCAAACTGCCCCTTAATCGGGCTTAACTCCAGGGTGACAATCAGCTTTCGATTGCTGATGGAAGCAGAAATAAAGGTTCCTCCGCTAATCTTAACATTGCTGGAGTGATAGCCGCCCTTAAACCTGCGCTCCTCATAGTCCGAAGCTTCCAGCCACACCTTCATCCTCGGCTTGTCGCCGACCTTTAATTCCTTGTTCTTCGATGTGACCCACTCCGCCTTTTCAATCCCGTAATAACTGCTGGTCGAATATACGAAAGCAGCATCGGAACTGTCCTTATCGCCGATAACAATATCCGGCAGGGTATCCCCCACCTCAATATCATTCATCCCCACACGTAAATTTACGGAACTGATCGTAGATGCTCCATATACGGTTGCCGCACCGCTAAATGTCATGATAAGACAAAGCGTCAACAGCCCACTCAGGATTTTTCTTGCCCTTTTCATCGTCTTCCCTCCATGTTATGCCAGAGTGCTCTCCTGATTATGTTTTTGTCAAGTCTGCACAATTTACGATTCTTGGTGTTGCTATATTTAGCTATATTATAGTCAACCAACCGCCCGATCGTCAACTTACAATATTCTGTCATTTCCTTACAGAGAACAAAAGGAGTTATTAAATTGCTGTGATGCATCTGCTGCTTTCCAATAAAAAACTGCCCTGATTAAACAAGGCAGTTTGTGATTTACCATTTTAAATTTTTGCAGATACTCTGCTCTTTATACTAACTCCAGCAATACTTCCATCGCTGCATCGCCCTTACGCGGCCCAATCTTTACGATTCTGGTATAGCCGCCGTTGCGGGAAACATACTTGGGAGCAATCTCGTCGAACAGCTTTGCCACAAGATCTACTTCCTTTGTATTTTTCTTCTTTCCGGCCGCTGCTTCCGGAACCTCGGTAACGCCGTAAAGCACCTTTAACATCTGACGGCGGGCATGAAGGCGGGAAGCGTTATCCTTCTTGATTTCCTTCTCTACTTCGTCAAAAACGGTTACTTTCTTGCCGTCTACGACTTCTTTCACTCTCTTGCCGTCCTTGTCTTTGCGCGGAACCTTGGCAGTTACCTTAACGGTTTCATAGTTGTCCTTCTCTTTTACTGCCATGGCAATTAAGCCCTCCGCAACCTTGCGGATTTCCTTTGCTCTGGTTTCTGTGGTTCTGATCTTTCCATGATAAAGTAAAGCCGTTACCTGGCTTCTGATTAATGCTTTTCTCTGGGAAGAAGTTCTTCCTAATTTTCTATATCCAGCCATAATTTATTCCTCCATTTCCTGTTTCAGGCAGTTGTCTTATCTGGTAAAACCGCCTGCCTTACATCGTTGATGATAACATGGAGAGGGTGCCGCGCCCTTTGGTCTTACCGGCACCGTCTTCCAAACAGCCGAACTACCCGTCCACGCATCATCGGGCTTACTGGCCGGGCAGATTACTAACTTTTCCTGCTTTACATCCCCTGCTTTCACGGACGTTTAAGCGCCGTAATCAGGCAAAGGATTACTCGTCACTGGGATTTAACTGCAGCCCCAGTTCTTTCAGCTTGTTTAATACCTCTTCCAAAGACTTGCGGCCTAAGTTGCGGACCTTCATCATATCCTCGGAAGTTCTGTTGCACAGTTCTTCCACGGTATTAATGCCGGCCCTCTTCAAGCAGTTATACGAACGAACGGAAAGCTCCAGTTCGTCGATATTCATCTCAAGAACCTTTTCCTTCTCATTATCTTCCTTCTCCACCATAACCTCTGCGGTCTTGGCGTTCTCCGAAAGATCGATGAACAGGTTTAAATGCTCGCTTAATACCTTGGCTGCCAGGCTGACGGCCTCGTCGGGTGCTAAGGTGCCGTTGGTGAATACATCCAGAGTCAGCTTATCGTAATCGGTAACCTGGCCCACACGGGTATTCTCCACAATCATGTTTACGCGCTCAACCGGAGTGTAGATGGAGTCCACGGCAATCACGCCAATCGGGAGCTCCTCACTCTTATTCTTGTCCGCGCTCACATAGCCCCTGCCCTTGGTGATGGTCAGCTCCATATAGAACTTGCTGTCCGAACCGCCGCTTACGGTAGCGATGGTCTGGTCGGGATTCATAATCTCGATATCGGCATCAGCCTGGATATCTGCACCGGTGATCACACCGTCCCCTTCAAATTCAATATAGGCAATCTTTGGTTCACTGGTATCGCTGCTGTTTTTTATGGATAAGCTTTTGATGTTCATAATGATTTCTGTTACATCCTCTTTTACGCCGGGAATGGAACTGAACTCATGCAGAACGCCGTCGATTTTCACCTGGCTGACTGCTGCACCCGGTAAGGAAGAAAGCATTATTCTCCTGAGGGAATTACCCAAGGTGGTGCCATAGCCTCTTTCCAAGGGTTCAACTACAAACTTTCCGTACTTCTTATCTTCTGAAATTTCTGCAATTTCAATGTTTGGTTTTTCAAAATCGAACACGAATAGCCCCTCCTTTTAGGGTGAATCATCAAAGCTTAATTATTTGGAGTACAACTCGACGATAAGCATCTCGTTTACCGGAACGTCAATCTCGTCCCTGGTTGGCATCTCCTTTACTACTCCTCTTAAATTCTCCTGTTCAGCCTCTAACCATGCCGGAACCATGCGGCCGCCGGTTACTTCCAGGATATCCTTATAGCGCTGTGCGGACTTGCTCTTCTCGCGAACTTCGATCACGTCGCCAGCCTTAACTAAATAAGAAGGAATATTGACACGCTTGCCGTTCACCAAAATATGCTTGTGGTCAACGATCTGTCTTGCCTCTTTTCTGGTGCGGGCAAAACCTAAACGGTAAACCACGTTATCCAGTCTGGTTTCCAGTAAGATCATCAGGTTTGGACCAGCCATACCTTCCATCTTCTCTGCCTTTGCATAGTAGTTGCGGAAAGGCTTCTCTAACACGCCGTAGATGAATTTTGCTTTCTGCTTTTCTCTCAACTGTAAGCCGTACTCGCTTACCTTCCTGTTTGCTCTCTTTAACTCTCTGTTGGACTTTTTATCAATTCCTAAATAGATGGGGTCCAGACCTAAGGATCTACATCTTTTAAGAACAGGAACTCTATCAACTGCCACTTTCTCTTACCTCCTGATTCGACTAGACTCTTCTGCGCTTTGGTGGACGGCATCCGTTATGGGGAACCGGGGTTACGTCCTTGATGCTGGTTACTTCCAGACCACAAGCCTGCAATGCACGGATTGCTGCCTCACGTCCTGAACCTGGACCCTTTACCATAACGTCTACGGATTTCAATCCATGGATAAGAGCTGCCTTTGTTGCAGTTTCTGCCGCCATCTGAGCCGCATATGGAGTAGATTT
>CAMNRM010000011.1 GCA_946553025.1 uncultured Clostridium sp. | reverse complement strand
TCACTTTTTATCTGCGCTCGTCTGATTGCTTAAATTTGTTAATGGCATTATATCATATCGAACATAAGTTTGCTATAAAAAGATTGAAATTAACAAAAAATTAATTCAAGTTAGCACTAATATAAAAATTTTACAGTTAATATCAAATATCACGGACAAATTATTGTAATTCTAAAGCAATACTTTGTTGTAGACAAAAAATTTATCTAATAAATTTATTTTTATTTTATATTTATTTATACTTTTTTAAGAAATAGGCATTTATAGCCCCAAAAAATGCCTACCTTTATCGGACGATCCGTGTTCTCTTTTGTACCTTTTTTCTGTATCTTTTTCTGTACCTTTTCAAAGTACAAAGACAAAAAACAATAAATCAAGGTTCCCGTCAAAATTCCCGGAAACCTTGATTTTTAAACATATACAAATAATGTTGAACAAAGATAATTCCACTACCGCACTAACAATAGGCGAGTGCTAATTTTTTATAAATTATTTGTAAACTACGGATTCCGTAACTTATTATGAACATTACTGTTCACACGTTCACCGTAACTTTTCCTTGACAACAAGCATAAACTATGGCATAGTGATAATACTCTTTGCACTGCATTACATCCACGATTCAGGATGCAAATTCAACAGTACAAACTGAGCAGGCGATGACCCGTTGTTCGGGGCATGGGGCCGGGCTGCTTATGCGGCAGCAGATGTTTATGCATCTGTGGGACAGTTGTATGCATGTTCCACGGGTGTTTTTTTATACCCTTTTGCCATCACTTGATTTTTTATATGCTATAGGCGCTAACCATGAAAACAGGAGGATTTTCCATGAATAAAAAAAATAAAAACCTCACGGTAAATGAAGAAGCCGTTATCCGAAAGCTGTCCCTGGTCAGCCTTCTTGGGAATGCTGTTTTGTCCGGGTTTAAGCTGTTTGCCGGTATCTTCGGCCATTCCGGGGCCATGATTTCCGACGCTGTCCACTCCTTTTCCGATGTATTTACCACCCTGGTTGCCTGGATAGGCGTAAAGGTTTCCAAAAAGGCTGCCGATGCCGATCATCCCTACGGTCATGAACGGATGGAATGTGTTGCTGCCCTGGTTCTGGGACTTATTCTTCTGGCTACCGGTATCGGTATTGGAAAAGCGGGTGTGGAAAATATTATTTCCGGCCGGTACGAAGCACTTCCCATTCCCGGTACAATTGCCCTGATTGCCGCCCTAATATCCATTATCGGAAAAGAAATGATGTACTGGTACACCCGCTACTACGCAAAACTGATTAATTCTGCTGCCTTTATGGCGGATGCATGGCACCATCGCTCGGACGCCTTTTCTTCCATCGGCTCTTTGATCGGCATCGCCGGTGCCCGGCTTGGATTTCCGGTGCTGGACTCGGTAGCCAGCGTCCTTATCTGCCTGTTCATCCTGAAAGTTGGCTATGACGTCTTAAAAGATGCTTTTGCAAAGATGCTGGATACCTCCTGCGGGGATGACTACGAAAAAAAACTAATCCTGCACATTGCTTCCCAGAAGGATGTCGTCCGCGTGGATATGATTCGCTCCAGAATGTTCGGAAATAAGATTTATATCGACTTAGAAATCGCTGTTGACGGCGATAAATCGCTGCGGGAAGCCCATGCCGTTGCAGAAAATGTTCATACCAGTGTGGAAAACCATTTTCCGGAAATAAAACACATTATGATTCATGTTAATCCGGCATAATGACTAGACGCAGGGGCTTGGGTTATGGTATAATGTTATCCAAGAATATTTTCTATAATCTTCACTGATAAGAACTTTAGGAGGAAAGAGATGAAAAGCATCCGTAAAAAAATCACTATCAGCCTGATGGCTACCGTACTGATCGCTCTTTTTGCCGTCGGAGCATCCAGTATTGTTTTAAGTTACCGCAGTACGATGGCTACCGTAAATCAGATGATGAGTGAAACCGCAGTTTTAGCCGCAGAGCGTATTGAGCAGGAACTGACTGCCTACAAAAATGTTGCCGTTGATACCGGCTGTATTGCGCAGCTGTCTGACGCTTCTGTGCCGCTGGAAGAAAAGCAGGCTATTATTGATGAACGTGTCAAGATGCACGGCTTCCAGAGAGGCAATATCATTAATATGAACGGCTACAGTATTTTTGACGGCAAGGATTATTCCGACCGCGAATATGTACAGCAGGCCATGAAGGGGAATGTCTATGTTTCGGAACCCTTAATCAGCAAGATTACCGGGGAATTGTCGATTATGGTCGCTGCTCCTCTTTATGCGGACGGAAAACACGGCTCCCAGATTACCGGCGTCGTTTACTTTGTACCGTAGGAAACTTTTTTAAATGATATTGTTTCCTCAATTAAAGTCGGCGAAAGCAGCCGTGCCTACATGATCAACAAATCCGGTGATACCATTGCCGACATTACCCTGGATACCATTACCACGCAGAACATTGAGCGGGAGGCCCAGAGCGATTCCTCATTAAAGGAACTGGCTGGATTCCACGCCGCCATGCGCCAGGGCAAGAACGAATTCGGTATTTTTAAGAGTGCTGACGGCCCTCGTTTTATCGCCTATGCACCGGTAGCCGCCACGGATGGCTGGAGTGTTGCCGTTACCGCATTAAAAGCCGAGTACTTAGCCGATACTTATTTTGGCATTGTGATCAATGTTCTTGTAATTATTGCTTCCATTTTGGCTTCGATTGTTGTTGCCTTAAAGCTTTCCAGCAATATCAGCATCCCCATGCGTGCCTGTGCCGAGAGGATGAAGCTTCTGGTGGAAGGCGATCTGGAATCTCCTGTTCCGCAGGTCAGCGGTCAGGATGAAACCGCGGAACTGACCCGTTCCACGGCGAAGATGGTCACCGGCTTAAATACCATTATCAACGATATCAGCTACTTATTAAATGAGATGGCACACCAGAACTTTGATATCCAGTCCTCCCACCGTGATGCCTATGTGGGCGACTTCCAGAGTATCCTGGTTTCCATGCGCAACTTAAAGATTGAACTGAGCAATACCATGCGCCAGATTAATGCTTCTGCCGGTCAGGTTTCTTCGGCAAGCGGCCAGGTTTCCGGCGGTGCGCAGACCTTAAGCCAGGGTTCCGTAGAACAGGCCAGCGCTGTAGAAGAGCTGGCAGCAACCATTTCGGATATCTCGGAAAGCGCAAAGAAAACGTCCGCAGCCACCGAACAGGCAGGACAGTTTGTCGGCCAGGCGGGAGCACAGCTTGGCATCAGTGTGGAACATGTAAAAGAGCTGAATGTCGCCATGGAAAAAATTTCCCGTTCTTCCGAGGAGATTTCCCGAATTATCGCTTCGATTGAAAGCATTGCATTCCAGACGAATATCCTCGCGTTAAATGCTGCCGTAGAAGCAGCCCGGGCGGGAACCTCCGGAAAAGGATTTGCGGTTGTTGCCGATGAGGTGCGCAACCTTGCGGCAAAATCCGACGAAGCAGCAAAAGCTACGAAGGAATTAATTGAAAATTCCATCCAGGCCGTGAATGAAGGCAGCCAGGCCGTAGAGCATGTTACCGAATCCCTTGAACAGACCAGCTTCTATGCCGGACATGTAACTTCCCAGATGGATATCGTTGTCGAAGCTATGGAAAAACAGACAACCGCCATTATCCAGGTTACGGACGGAATCGACCAGATCTCCTCCGTTGTACAGACCAACAGCGCTACAGCCGAGGAAAGTGCAGCCGCCAGCGAGGAGCTTTCCGCCGAAGCTGACAGCTTAAAGAAGCTTGTAGACCGCTTCACCCTTGCCAGGGATTAGGCTGCCAAAAACAACAGAAACAGGAATATCATTTGTTCGACAGAAACAAAGAAAAACATAAAGATCCGCCGTCCCGGACAGATAAGCACCGGGCGGCGGATTCTATCTTTTATCGAATAGCTTTTACCGGAATCTATTACGGAATATCTTTTATCGGAATCTATTATGGAATATGTTTTACCGAATCAGTTCCAGGACCGCAAAGGTTTTCCTGCCCAGTTCTTCTGAAAGCTGTACTTTTTTCGCACGCTTATCCACATCTTCGGGAAGCTGGTATAAATCGATGACTTCAAGCCCTTTTCCTTCATAATATTTCCGCAGATAATCCTTGCCGGCATGAAAGCTGCTGGAAAGAAAATAGTTGCGGTGCATTTCCTGGCGGACTTCCATCTCTTTGGCCACATAGTCAATCCAGCTCACAAAGGTTTTCAGGTTATAATCATTTAACGAATAGCCGACGAATAAAAACACATGGCCGATTAAAAGGGATTTCAGGTAGGTTTCCATTAAGCGGTGCGTTTCTGAATATTGCAGATAATCGTCTTCTTTAAATACCATTTTTTCCGGCTGACGGATATCGCCGTGCAGTTTAAGCAAGTAGTGTGAGGAAATCCCGGTAAGCAGATCCCTGTCCTCACGGATCACCCGGTAGCCCCCGGCCACCTGATCCAAAAGCGTATCAAAATTCGTCGTTACAATATGTTTTGGATGAAGGGAAACAATAAGATAATCCAGTAAATTAGGCTGGATATCCTCCGGAATCAGGGATTTTATCAGATTATAATAGGAGGAATGGCCCTCACTTTCATCCATACAGTAATAATATTGGGGAATCCGGATATATTCTTCCGTGGCAAGCCGCCCGTCCATCTCATAGCCAATCTCTTTTGCAAACGCCTGAACCATCTGCCCCCAGGTCGGCAGACCGGAATTTTTCGATACCCCGGCACCGACAAAGATCACCAGCCTCTTCCGGTTTAATGCCATGGATAAATCTTCTATCTTTTCATAAAATGTCATAATCCTACCTCCATCATCATGTATGGCTGCTTTTTCGTTACTGTTTACGGAACAATCCGTATCACAAAAAGCGGCAAAAGATCTTAGGATGCTTCTATCTCATTATAAATCCCCGGGACTTAACAAAGCAAGTAAAATAAGATGGACGAAACCAAAATTTACCCTTATAATGATACATAGACATTGGGGGTAAGCATCGTTGCTGTTTATATGTTCACAGAAACGAATCATCCTTTTGCCCCCGTTCATGAAAGGAGATTGTTAAAATTATGCCATATTGTCCAAAATGTGATATGGAGTTTGTCGAAGGCGTTTCGGTCTGCTCGGACTGCAAAGGCCCTCTTCTCTCCTCGCCCCAGGAAGCCAAAGCATTGCAGGAAGAAGCCGAAAAAAAAGCCTTAGAAGAAGCCAAAAACTTTTTCCGTGACAATTTTCCCGAAAGCCGTTTAGCGGAAGAAACTTTATCGAAAGAAGTTTTATCTGGCGAGCCTTTACCGGAAGGATTTTTAACCGAAGAAGATTTGCCCGAAGAAATCCTTCAGGAAATTATCCGGCCTAAAAAACAGCAAAGACCGCCTTCTACGGTCTATGTTAAAAAATCCGAACGCTATCAGGATATGAAATCTTCAGCCTCAGCCTTTCTCTTGATTGGCTGTACGGCCCTGCTGCTTTCTGTGCTGATTTTTACCGGAATCATCCCTCTTTCCGGAATGAATCAGATAAGCTTTGGCGGGGTTTTGGGAATTATGGGGATTGGCTGTCTGATTGTCTGCGGCAAAACAGGAAAAGACGCTGCAAAACTCAAGGCACAGGCTGACGAGGAAAACCAGAAAACCAAGGAACTGATTGACCGGTTTTTAAAGACACATTCTGCTGGAGAACTGGATGAAAAATTAGACAGGGAACTTCAAGGGGAGGATAGTGACAGTTCAGAAGAGCGCAGTTTAAAACGTTTCTCTCTGATTCAGGATTACCTTGCCATTGAAAATGATCTCCCCGATCAAGCCTATATTGATGCCTTAAGCGAAGAAATCTACAGCCGGATGTTTGAGAAAAACTAAGGATTTTTTATCGAAACCTTTTCTAAAAGTTTTCGGCAGAACACTGCCACAGAAATGGTGAAAAAAATTTCCAGAGCACTGCTGACAATCCCTGCCGAAAGCAAAAGGATGGCAGAGAGAAAAAGGATGCCCGCTAACATCCACGAATAAACCCTGTATTCTCCCGGGAAACGCCGGGAAAGCTGGTATAATAAAAGCAGAAGAAACACCGAAAGACTAACGGCGGCAAAAAAGGAAAATACCACATGCAAAAACGAGGGAAAGGGAAGATTTTCCGGGAGATATGGAGTAACCACACCGCAGACTAAAAGCAGGAGGGAGAGGGAAATCAGGGAAATTCCTTTAGGTGCCGGAAATATTTTCCTTACAATCTGGTGAAGGATACTAAAAAAATACACACCAACCAAAAGCCCCCAGAAGGCAAAGGCATTTTTCCGTTCCAGGCCATTGCTTAAAACAGAAAAATTCGTGGTAAACCAGTTGCTGTCCCAGGCAAAAAGAACAGTCGATAGGGGAATTAAAAAATAAGCGGTAAAATTCAAAATTACACGGTTCATAACTAACGCTCCAGTTCTCTGCAGTTCAAAAGTTACTGTTCACATGTTCACAGCAGCGGGCAAAGTCACTGTTTACACGTTCACAGTAACCGGGCAAAAATCTTGTCAAAGAAAAGGATATGTAATACTGGAAATTTTATTCGTCTTATGCTAAGATGGATAAAGAATACAGTTCGTGTGCTGTTTCACTGCTATCAGGTCAGCGCACCAGGCACTAATTTTCCAAAAGAAAGAGAGGTTCATCTTATGATTTTAGGATCTTTAAACATGGCTTCCTGCCATTACCAGTATCCCGAAGCTATCCAGAAGGCTCTGCATTGGTTAAAGAATAATGACTTAGCTGCTCTGGAAGCCGGAACCTATGAAATCGAGGGCAAGGATATCTATGCCATGGTTCAGGAAATAACCACACAGCCCTTTGATGTTCGCCGTGCAGAAAAACATGATATCTATGTCGATGTTCAGTGCATTATCTCCGGCACAGAGCGCATGGGTTATGTGCCCTATACCGGTGCCGAAGAGGTTGAAGAAAACCCGGAAGGCAAGGATATCTGCTTTTTTAAGAACTTAAGCAACGAAAACTATATCGATGTTCCCTCTGGCGCTTTCTGTATCTTCTTCACCAACGATATTCACCGCCCGGGAGCTGCCGCAGGCGAACCGGCAGCGGTAAAGAAAGCTATTGTGAAAATTAAGGAAGCTTTATTATAATCGGTGATAAACCCTGACAAGCAAGCTTATAATCGGTGATAAACCCTAACAAGCAAGCTTATAATCGGTGATAAACCCTAACAAGCAAGCTTATAATCAGTGATAAACCCTGACAAGCAAGCAAAGGCAAAAACAGCCGCACCAGAACATGTCTGCACATGGATTTTCTGCCGCGGCTGTTTTATCGTCCTTTTTGACAGCCTCCCTGAGGACACCCCGACCATCATTTTATCCTTTTTACTTCCTTCCCTTACTTACACACCATTACTCACACACCATTATTTCACCTTCCCCTGCGTATTCTCCTGCCGCTTCCATAACCGCCGCCTTCATTTTCCGCACATAATCCATTAACGGTTTTCTTGCTTCGGTTCCATAAGCTGCAATAATTTTTACAATAGCGCTTCCCACAATCGCACCGTCGGAAACTTTCGCCATCGCTTTTGCCTGTTCGGGCGTGCTGATGCCAAATCCTATGGCGGTCGGCACAGAAGAAACCGTTCTTACCAAATCCACCATTCCCCTGACATCCGTAGTAATTTCCCTGCGCACGCCGGTAACGCCCATGGAAGAAACGATGTACAAAAACCCTGCCGCGTCGGAGGCAATCTGCAAAATCCGTTCTTCTGACGTAGGCGCTATCATCGAAATTAAGTCCACGCCATAGTTTTTTGCTGTTTCTGCCAGTTCTTCCTTTTCCTCAAAAGGCAGGTCGGGAATAATCAGCCCATCCACACCCAAAGCCCTGCATTTCTCACAAAAACGCTCATATCCATAGAAAAATACCGGGTTAATGTAAGTTAAAAACACCAGGGGAATCTGACTTTTTTTCCTCACCCTTTCGACAATGGAAAATACGCCCTCCACCGTCATTCCTCCCCGAAGGGCACGGATATTGGCCTCCTGAATCACTGCGCCTTCCGCTGTCGGGTCAGAAAAGGGAATCCCGATTTCAATTAAATCCGCCCCGGCTTCTTCCATCGCCAGGATGTATTCTACCGTACTGTCCGCCCCGGGATCTCCGGCAGTCAGAAAGGCGATAAATGCCTTTTTTTGCTGAAATGCCTGCTTAATTTTACTCATTTTTTGCACCAAGCCTCAAGCGAAAATGCTTGCATTTTCATTTGAGGCGCAAACACAAAGGGTGAAAGATTTGTGTTTGCATTTTATCCTTTCTTCTTTTTTTCTTTCACCCTTTCCTCCGTTCTGTACACGTTTCTCATCCTTTTTGCGCCGCAGATTTAGATTCCGATTTACTCCTCAATCCTTTTCCCACGATACCGGGCAATGGCAGCAACGTCCTTATCGCCGCGCCCGGAAAGGCAGATAATTATGCTCTCGTCTTTTCCCATTTTAGGTGCTATCTTCATGCCGTAAGCCAGGGCGTGGGCGCTTTCAATCGCACAGATAATTCCCTCCTGCCTGGCAAGATATTCAAAGGCTTCTACCGCTTCATCGTCCGTCACCGGAACATAGTCCGCCCGCCCGGTATCGTGAAGATAGGCATGTTCCGGGCCGATTCCGGGGTAATCCAGACCGGCGGAAATCGAGTAAACCGGAGCAATCTGCCCGTGTTCATCCTGACAGAAATACGACTTCATTCCATGAAAAATCCCAATCCTTCCGGTCGCCATGGTTGCTGCCGTATCCGACGTATGCACGCCGCGTCCCGCGGCTTCACAGCCAATCAGGCGGACGTCCTTATCCGGGATAAAATGGTAAAACATCCCCATAGCATTGCTGCCGCCGCCCACACAGGCCAGCACGGCTGCCGGAAGCCGCCCCTCCTTTTTTAAAATCTGCGCCCGGGCTTCCCGGCTGATAACGCTCTGGAAGTCGCGGACAATCATCGGAAACGGGTGCGGTCCCATCACCGAGCCTAATACATAGTGGGTATCTGCCACCCTGCAGCTCCATTCCCTCATGGTTTCGTTCACGGCATCCTTTAAGGTCTGCGTTCCGCTGTCTACCGGGTGAACCTTTGCCCCTAAAAGTTCCATGCGGTAAACATTTAACGCCTGCCTTACGGTATCCTCCCTTCCCATGAATACTTCACATTCCATGCCCATCAGTGCCGCTGCCGTTGCCGTCGCCACTCCATGCTGTCCGGCCCCGGTTTCCGCAATCACCCTGGTTTTTCCCATCTTTTTTGCCAGAAGCACCTGCCCGAGAACATTGTTGATTTTATGCGCCCCGGTGTGGTTTAAATCCTCACGCTTTAAATACACCTTCGCTCCCCCCAGATCTTTTGTCACATTCTCTGCATAATACAGAAGCGAGGGGCGGTTAGCATATTCATGAAATAACCCTTCCAGTTCCCGGTTAAATTCCTCATCTTTTTGATAGTAGGTATAAGCTTCCTCCAAACGGATCAGTTCATTCATCAATGTTTCTGAGATATACTGTCCGCCGTAAATTCCAAAACGTCCTCTGCTCATTTTTTTCTCCATTCCTATTGACTTTTTATTTGCAGGCGGTTTCCCTTTCCCTGACCGCTTCAATTATCTGCCTGATTTTATCTTTATCTTTAACCCCATCCGTTTCCACGCCGCTGCTGCTGTCTAAAGCAAAGGGGTGATACGTCCCTGCCAGTTTGGCGGCATTTTGGGGAGTAACTCCTCCAGCTAAGAAAAAAGGCTTTTTTATTTCTTTTGTATGCAGTATGCGGTGATCAAAAGCCCTGCCGCTTCCCCCGGCTCCATTGTCCAAAAGAAGATAATCCGCCATGCTCTCCTGCCAGGCTTCCAGTTCCTGCACATGATCCATCGAAACAGCTTTAATAATGCAGGCTTCCCTTCCTGCAACCTTTTTTGTCAGCCTTTTCAGCCTGCGCACCGTTTCCTCATCCTCCTGTCCGTGAAGCTGAATCCCGTCAATAATCCCCTGCCGAAACAACTCTGCCTCCCAGTCCAAATCTCCGTTGACAAAGACACCGACTGCCTGAATTGACGGATGCAGACCTTCCTTTAATCGCTTTGCCCCTTCGCCGTCGATCTGCCTTCGGCTTTTGGCAAACACAAAACCGATATAATCCGGGCGCAGGAGATTTACTGCAAGAATATCTTCTATCCGGGTCAGACCGCAGATTTTTATTTTTGTCATCTTCCTGCTCCTTTCAGCCGGCTAATTCCTTTCATCCTGTTCCTGCTCCTTTCAGCCGGACAATTCCTTTTATCCTTTCAGCCCGGCAATTCCTTTCACCTTGTCCCTTTTCCTTTCAGCCGGTCAAGACTTTCCTTTTTATCCCGGCTGCGCATCAGGGTTTCTCCGATTAAAACCGCGTCCACCCCATTTTCGTCAAGGATACGGATATCCTCCCGGGTTTTTATGCCGCTTTCAGCGACAAAGACAACGGACGGCGGCACAAGCGGACGCAGGCGGAGGGAATTAGACACGTCCACGCTAAAATCCTGCAGGTTTCGGTTATTTACCCCGATAATCTCTGCACCGGCTTCTAAAGCCTGGTCAACTTCCTTTTCCGAATGGACTTCGACCAGCGCGGACATTCCCAGTTCATGGGTCAGCTTCAGATATTCCTTCGTCTGTTCCCTGCTCAATATCCTGCAAATCAAAAGAACCGCCGATGCGCCAAGGACTTTTGCCTGATAAATCATATAGGGGTCAATGGTAAAGTCCTTCCGCAAAACCGGAACCTTCACCTCTTTTGCGATTTCTGTTAAATATTCATCTCGCCCCAGAAACCGTTCCGGTTCGGTCAGCACAGAGATAGCGGATGCCCCGGCCGCCTCATATTCCCGGGCAATCTCCAGATAAGGAAAGCTTTCGACAATCACCCCTTTTGAGGGCGAGGCTTTTTTTACCTCACAGATAAAGGACATTCCCTCATCCTTTAATGCCTTATAAAAGGAAAACCCGGATTCCCCTCCCATCGCCTCGGCCTGTTTTTGCAGCTGTTTTAAAGGGATTTTTTCCTTTTGTCGTTCAATGCGGGCCTTTGTACCTGCTGCTAAATCATCTAAAATCATCTTCTCTTCCTCATTTATTTCCAATTTTGTTCCATGTTCCATGCCGTTTCCCGAATCATTTTATTCTGTAATACCGGGAACAAAGGATAACCCATTTTTCTACGCATTGCTCAGTTCAATAAATCTCTCCAGCTGCTTTAAGGCTTTCCCGCTTTCGATAACCTCCCGGGCCATGGCAATACCGTTTTCTATACTTTCTGCCTTTCCCGCCACATACAGGGCAGCGGCAGAATTAAAAAGCACGGCGTCGGTTTTCGGACCCTTTTTGCCGCCTAATATTGCCCTGGTAATCTCTGCATTCTCCTGCGGCGTTCCCCCAACCAAATCTTCTTTTTGACACCGGTAAAAGCCAAACTGTTCCGGGGTTATCGTGTAAGAAGTAAAGCTCTTATCCCTTACCTCACATACCTTTGTCGCCGCGCTGATGGAAATTTCATCCAGGCAGTCCTCGCCGTAAACCACCAGCGCACGCTTTACGCCCAGATTATTTAACACCTTAGCGAGCGGCTCGACTAAAGATTCATCGTAGACGCCCATCACCTGCATATTGGCACCCGCCGGATTGGACAGGGGACCAAGGATGTTAAAGACAGTGCGGATGCCCAGTTCCCTGCGCACAGGCGCTACATATTTCATGGCAATATGATAGTTCTGCGCAAAAAGGAAACAGATTCCGATTTCATTTAACAGTTCTGTGCTGCGCTCGGGAGATACGCTGATATTTACCCCTAAAGCCTCTAAAACATCCGCCGCACCGCACCGGCTTGACGCCGCCCGGTTTCCATGCTTTGCCACGGGAACGCCTGCCGCGGAAACCACAAGAGCCGAGGTTGTGGAGATATTAAAGGAATTAGCCCCGTCCCCTCCGGTTCCCACAATTTCCAGCACATCCATATCGTGGAGGAGCCTGATGCAATGCTTTCTCATCCCCGAAGCCGACCCGGTCACCTCGTCAATCGTTTCCCCCTTTAAGCTTAATGCGGTCAGGTAAGCACTCATCTGCACCGGACTTGCCTCGCCGCTCATAATCTCATGCATCACCTGCTCGGCTTCCGTATAAGATAAACTTTCTCTTGCTGCCAGTTTTGTAATCGCTTCTTTAATCATCGTGTTCTCCTCTCGTTTACCTATTGGCGGATTCCAAGTTCAAAAATTCTCCTGAAAGCAAGCTTTCGTCAAATTTTCGACCTTTTAACCCTGTATCATCATATTTTCCAGCATCTGTTTCCCGTCGGGGGTGAGGATGGATTCAGGATGGAACTGTACACCGTAAATAGGATACTGCTTATGTTCCACAGCCATAATTTCCCCTTCCCCTGTCCATGCAGTTACAGACAGACAATCCGGCATGGTTTCGGGATCGGCAGCCAGGGAATGATACCTTCCCACGATGATTTCCTCCTTCATCCCCCGAAATAGCCGCGAATCCGTATTGACCCGGACGGCACAAGCCTTGCCGTGCATCAACCGGCGGGCATAGGTTATGGCGGCACCAAATGCCTGGCAAATCGCCTGATGCCCCAGGCAGACACCGAAAATCGGGATTTCTCCGGCAAATTCCCTGACTGCCGAAACACAGATTCCGGCATCCTCCGGCCTTCCCGGGCCAGGGGAAAGAATCATCAGTTCCGGTTGTAATCGCCGGATTTCCTCAATGCCAATGCCGTCATTGCGAACCACCAAAATATCCGACCGGATTTCCCCCGCCATCTGATACAGGTTATAGGAAAAGCTGTCATAGTTATCAATTAAAAGAATCATTCTACAATTCATCTCCCTTCTGTGCCGTTTCCAGCGCATCAAATACGGCCTTTGCCTTATTTAAGCATTCCTCGTATTCCTTCTCCGGCACACTGTCCGCAACGATTCCGGCTCCGCTGCGCACAAAAACCTTTCCGTTTTTTGCAAAAGCAAGCCTTATTGCGATGCAGACATCGAGGTTTCCCGAAAAGTCCAGATACCCGATGGCACCGCCGTAAATTCCCCGCTTATTCTTCTCGAGTTCATGGATAATTTCACATGCCCGGATCTTGGGTGCCCCGGAAAGCGTTCCTGCCGGAAGAACAGCGTCCACGGCGTCGAGTCCGTCCAATCCGTCTTTGATCTGTCCGGTCACCATAGAACCAATGTGCATCACATGGGAATATTTTTCGATTTCCATATAGCGTTCTACCTTCACTGAACCGATGGCGCTGATCTTCCCGATATCATTCCGGCCCAAATCCACCAGCATATTGTGCTCTGCCCTTTCCTTTTCATCCGCCAGAAGTTCCTTTTCCATCTGCGCATCCTCTTCCCCGGTTTTCCCCCGCGGCCTTGTTCCCGCTAAAGGAAAGGTGGAAAGCTTCCCCTCCGTCAGCTTCACCAAGGTTTCCGGGGAAGCCCCCGCAATCTCTATCGCATCGCTGGTAAAATAAAACATATAGGGAGAGGGATTCGTCGTCCTGAGCACCCGGTAGGCATCGAGCAGGCTTCCTTCCATATCCGCGTCAAACCGATTGGAAAGAACGACCTGAAAGATATCGCCCTCCCGGATATAGTCTTTCCCCCGCTCTACCATGCGGCAGTACTCTTCCCTGGTAAACAGCGGCCGAAGCGGGCTGGTCAGCCGAAGCCCTTTTTCCGGCATCCGCTCTCCATGGCGGATTAATCTCTCCATCTCTTCCAGTTGAGAAACCGCCTGCGGATAACTTTCGGCAAGATTTTTAACATCAACATTGGCAATCAAAATCAGCTTCTGCCGGAAATGATCAAATGCAATTACTTTATCAAAAAGCATCAGATCCACATCCTGAAATCCCTCCTCATCCCTTCCGTCCAGCTTAATCGACGGCTCTGCGTACATAATATAATCGTAGGAAAAGTAGCCGACAAGCCCTCCGGTAAAGGTCGGCATTCCGGCAATCCGGGGACTTTGATATTCCTTAAGAATTTTTCGTATTTCCTCGCCCGGGTGTGGAACCTTTGCTTCCTGTTTTCCTTCTCTGCTTCGGATAACAAGATTTCCGTTCTTACAGGTCAGCTCCAGTACAGGATCATAGCCGAGAAAAGTGTAACGTCCCCATCGCTTGGCATCCTCCACGCTCTCTAACAAATAGCAATGCTTACTCACCCCGCGCAGAATCCGCAGCACTTCAATCGCTGTTATCCGGTCGGCATACAGTTCCCTGCTCACCGGAATCCGCCGGAAATTCCCGGAAAGTGCTAATTCTCTTACCTCATTTACACTCATCATCGTCTTTTTCCTCCTGTCCTTTTTCTCTGTAAACATGGGCGAAGCTTACCGGGCATACAAAGCAGAAAATTCGTTACTGTTCGTATGCTCACAGCAACGGGCAACCATCCCGGCAAAACAAAAAACCCGCCCCTGACATGGATAACGTAATGATTCATTATCCAGTCAAGGACGGGTTGTATCTTTGTGTTTATCCTTTTGTGTATGCCTTTTTGCGCTTACACATACTCATTCACAAAAAACACTTCGGCCCGCGGTGCCACCTTGATTCACGAAAAATCGTGCACTTTACAGAATACTAACATATTCCTGCCATCTGACGTGTGGCTGACGTCGCTGAATACTCGGCCTTTTTCCTGAAAATGCTTAGAACAGCAGTATTGCCTTCCTGCACCTTCAAGCCTTTGACAGCGCCCTCCGTGGTCCATTTAACAGACTGCGTTCTGCCTGCTCTCAGCATGACAGGCTCTCTGTAAGTGCACGTTCTGTTTTTATCTCCACTTCATCGGTTTAAATCGTGTATGTGGTTTTAATTGGGATTAAGGATACTACAAAGCGGATGAAATGTCAACTGTTTTTTATAAATTTTCTTTTTTATAAATTTTCACAATAAATTTTGTACGAAAAATACACCGTTTTGACTATCTTCACTTGACATTAGTTATCGTATATGATAACATAGCAACAAAAAGGATGTGAGTAAGATTTTTGAATTAGATTTTTACATGAAAGAAAACGGAAAAATTCCAGTACAGGACTTTTTGTATTCACTTAATCCCAAATTACGAGCAAAAGCCTTTAGCGATATAGAATTATTAAAAAAGATGGGCACTGAATTAAAAGAACCCTATGTAAAATCGCTAAAAGGTAAAGATAATAAAGGTCTATACGAATTACGTGTAAAATTTTCAAGTGACATAGCAAGAATATTTTATTTTATGCATTATAACAATAAATTCGTATTGCTGCATGGATTTATCAAAAAGACCATGAAAACACCAGAAAATGAAATCAAAACAGCAAGAAAATATATGGAAGATTATAAAAGGAGGGTCATTCATGAATAAACCAGGAATATCCTTTGAAGAAATTAAAGCGGATATGCTGAAAGATAAAGCATTTAAAACGGAATATGAGAAATTAAAGCCCAGATATGAAGCGATTGAACAGATTATTCGCGCAAGGAAAGAACAGAATTTAACGCAGTCAGAGCTTGCGAAAAGAGTAGGCACACAGAAAAGTAATATTTCCAGATTAGAAAGCGGTAACTATAATCCCAGTTTAGATTTTCTTATAAAAGTAGCTGAATCTTTAGGAAAAAGTCTAAGTGTACAAATAAAATAAGAAAGGAACTTCACCAATGAGAGAAATCACTGTAGAACAGCTCACCCAGGTCATTGAACGTCTGTGCATCGATGCCTGCCAGTTTCTGCCCGGGGATGTAAAGGATGCAATTGCACGGTGCCGGGCGTGTGAGGACTGGGCGATTGCACGCGGGGTTTTGGATGATATTATCGAAAACTACCGCCTTGCCGAGGAAAAGAAGATGCCCATCTGCCAGGATACCGGGATGGCCTGTGTGTTTTTAGAAATCGGACAGGACGTCCACTTCACCGGTGGAAATTTAACCGAGGCCGTAAACGAAGGCGTGCGCCGCGGCTATGAAAACGGCTACCTGCGAAAGTCCGTGGTCAAAGACCCTGTCCGCCGGGGAAATACCGGGGACAATACACCGGCAATGATTTATACTGAAATCGTTCCCGGCGACCAGGTAAAAATCACCGTTGCGCCCAAGGGCTTTGGCAGTGAAAATATGAGCGCCGTCCGCATGTTTAAGCCCTCAGCGGGAATTGAGGGAATCAAGGCATTTATCCTGGAAACGGTGGAAGCCGCAGGACCAAATCCCTGCCCGCCCATCGTTGTCGGCGTGGGCATCGGGGGAACCTTTGATAAAGCAGCCCTGCTGGCAAAGAAGGCTCTGCTCCGGGATTTGGGAAGCCATCACCCCGACCCGTACTATGCCGATCTGGAAAAAGAAATGCTGGAAAAAGTAAATGCCCTGGGCATCGGGCCGCAGGGGTTCGGGGGCAGAACAACAGCAATCGGGCTGAACATCGAAACCCTGCCCACCCATATTGCCGGAATGCCCTGTGCCATTAATATTAACTGCCATGTTACCAGGCATAAAACGGAGGTGATTTAAGATGAAACGGAAAATACAGCTCCCCTTAACCAGAGAACTGGCAAAAACCCTCCGCGCCGGGGACGAGGTTTTATTAAGCGGAACCATCTATACTTCCCGTGACGCCGGGCATAAACGGATGTGTGAAGCGCTTGCCCGGGGGGAATCCCTTCCCTTTGACCCGGAAAATGCAACCATCTACTATGTCGGTCCCACTCCCGCAAAGCCCGGACAGGTTATCGGTTCGGCAGGCCCGACCACCAGCGGAAGAATGGACGCCTATGCCCCCACCCTGATGGCAGTCGGCGCAAGAGGGATGATTGGAAAGGGTGCACGCCTGCCGGAGGTTATTAAAGCCATGAAAACCTATGACGGCGTATACTTCGGCGCTGTCGGCGGCGCAGGTGCCCTGTTAGCCAAATCCATCACGGCATCGGAGCTGATAGCCTACGAAGACTTGGGCGCAGAGGCCCTGCGGAAACTGACCGTGGTGGATATGCCTTTAGTCGTCATTATCGACAGTCAGGGCAATAACCTGTATGAACAGGGACGTAAAGATTATCTGGAATACCGCAGCCGTCAGTCCTGATCTTATCCTGCGCTGCCCTTCCTGCCTGCTTTTCTTATGTCCCTGTCAATAGGATTTGCTTTATCCGTTACTGTTTACACGTTCACAGCAGCGGATCAGCCGATTCCGCCCAACAAAGCCCCCGCAATCAGAGCGATAACGGCAAAGCTGCAGTACACATATTTTGACAGCGGATAAAACCACTGCCCGATGGGTTTTTTCGCCCCCTGGTTGACTGCCGCAAGCACATAGTCCTTTCCGGCAACCCAGAAAAAGACAAAGGCGGCGAAAAAGGCACCCAGAGGGCAGATATAAATACAAATACCGTCCATCCACTGGGAAGTGATGGGCTGGATAAGAACTGCCGCGATGCAGCCAAACACCAGCACTACAGCTACAGCGGTAAACCGCTCGATGCCGAATTTCTCCTGAAGCATGGCGGCGGGGGCCTCGTACATATTGATCACCGAGGAAACACCGGCAAAAAGTACGCAGATATAGAAAATCATGCCGATAATCCGTCCGCCGGGCATGGCATTCATCACATTGACCAGGTAAATAAACATTAAACCGGGACCGCCGCTGACTTCGCTCATGGCTATTCCGCTGGCGGCAATGGCGGGAACGATAACAAAGGCAGCCAGAAGGGAGGCCAGCGTATCAAAAAAGGCCACACGGCGGGCAGAGGACGGGATATCCTCGTCGCGGGAAAGGTAGGAACCATAGATAACGGAGCCATTGCCCGCGACCGACAGGGAAAAGAACGCCTGCCCAAAAGCAAAAATCCAGACCTCCGGGTCTGCCAGCCCTTCCGGCTTTAAGGTAAGGATAAAGCGATAGCCTTCACGGGAACCGGGAATCATAAAAATATAGACGCCCAGCATTAAAAACAAAATGAACAGGGCAGGCATCATCACTTTATTCGCCCGTTCAATTCCTCTTGCCACACCAAGGCCCATAATCACCAGCGTCGCCATAAGTGTAATCACTATCCAGGGCGCATTGTGAACAGAAATATGGCTGAATGTGTTTCCAATTTCTTCCATATCTGTTCCCATGGCGAACATGCCTCCAGAAACAGCCATCAGCGTATAGTTAAAAATCCAGCTTAACACCACACTGTAGCCAATCGCCAGCCCCATCGACCCAAAAAGGGGAATCCAGCCAATCATCTCGCCGGTTTTCCTGCCTTTTCCTCCTGCCTCGGTACATTGCCCAAACGCACCGACAGGCCCCGCCTGCGCCGCCCTTCCCAGGGCAAATTCGCCGATAATCCCGGTAGAGCCTACCAGTGCGACGAAAATAAGATAGGGGACAAGAAACGTCATCCCCCCGTATTTTGTGACAAGGATAGGAAACCTCCAGATATTCCCCATCCCCACTGCCGATCCGATACAGGCAAGAATAAAACCCCATTTATGCCGAAAGCCATCCCTCTGCACGGTCTGCCTAACTGTCTGCTTGTTGGAAACTTCCATATGCATTTTCTCCGTTCTCTGTATAGTATAATCGTTTGTGCCCTTATCTGTGCTGTCTTTGATAAGCCGGCAAAACTATCCTTTATTATAACCTGCGGAGTGAAAAAGTAAAGCAGTTTTATCCACATTAATGCAAGACATTTACACAAGACTTAACTCCTTTGCATACCTAAAGGAAATCATTCCTCTGGGTGCGGTTTCTCTATATGCATTTTCATGATGCATGGCATTTACAATATCCTCCCTGGATGCCCTGCCAAACCTCTTAATCACAGCATCAAGAATCTCAACATCCCCTGGCAAAAGAGAAGGATAAGATGTATTTTCTGTCGGCAAAAACTTATAGGCTGTTCCTTCACCCATTTCTATCTCCTCGCAGTGTATCCCCTGCAAATCAATAATGGAGTCATGGGCAATCGGCACTGCCCCCATAGGTAAGGCCCGGTAAACCATTCCTGTAATTGCATGACCTCTGCGCTTATAGGACAATGCATCCGAATACCACAGCATCTTCATCAGTTTCACCTTATAAAGCCCCGTTACCAGAGGAGAATTGGAAAAATAACAGATAACATCCGTTACCACATCCAGCGACAGCCTTTGATTCCCATTAAATTCCAGGTTATCCATCAATCGGGCATACCTGGAATATATCGCCCGCCTTAAATACCGATCATGCCCACGTTCAAAAAGCTGGGTTCCCAGCTTCTGATACTTCATATAAGCTGCCAGTGAAAAAGATTTTTTCGCAGATTCAAGAAGTACTAAAAACCACTCCGGATCATCATCCAATTTCCGAAGAATCGTGTCATGAGCATTATCCTGCACCTGATGACCTTCATAACGTGTAATGGTCTTACCTCCCCAGCCAAGAAGCCGGCTAAGATCACTTTGACTGATTCCATAGTTCGCACGGATACGAATAATTTCATCCGTTGTAAGAAGCCCCATCGCTTTGCGGTAAGCATCCTTCATCGCAATATCATTTGCCGAAAGCATCTCCTCGTCAGAATAAGTTTCATCCGCATGATTGCAGTAAAAATATTCTGCGTCATAATCTATGGCTGTCCCCCGAACCACATTATGTTCTCTGATAACCACCCGCTGCACATCATGTTCTTCCATACAACATTCACAAAACCTTTTTTCTGTCTTTATTATCTTCACGACGACACCTCCACTATTTACTCCTGTAAGGAAACATATCTTTTGTAAATGGTATAACCGCGTAATGAAATGACATCACAAATACCGTATGCTTCCCACAGGCTGCTAAAAGTTCAACGCGAATTTTAATATATACATCATCCTTTTCATGATAAACTTTACCAAACTCACGCATCTCGCTTCTTTTCGGGAAACGAAGATCTTTTACCGTCCGCATATACTCTTCTACTGTTAATTTCTGCAATTCTCTTTTCAGAACATCAACAGGATTTTCATTCATAAAAAGATTTGCTACGGTAAAACGATTAGTATAGCGTAAATCCCGGCTACAATCTACCTGGCGCTCTGCCTGGAACGTAATCGCTGCACCATGAATCAACGCATAGTTTAAATTCTGAATATAACTCTGAATTTCCAATTTACTTTCAATTCTTGTGCGCTCTGTACGTTCATCAGACATAATTTCCTCCGTTATGGTATCATTTGATACCATTATATTCTGAGGGCGATAAAATGTCAAGTAATTTTTTAACCATGACAAAAAACACTGAGGGAATAAAAAACCTCAATACTCCCTCAGCGCCTGCACTGCTTTTTTTACCTGTTCCATTGTGTTAAAATGCGAAAAACTAAAGCGGACAGCCCCCTGTTTTCGGGTTCCTAATGCCCCGTGCATCAACGGCGCACAATGACCGCCGGAACGGGTATCTATCCCCCATTCCTCTGCCAGCCAGTCGCTGACCTCCCCGGAATCCTCATCCATTAAATTCAATGTCACCATCGGCGCACGGACACATCCGCTGCCCGGAAAATATTTCTCTTCGGGGCACTCACTGCCGCAGTTCTTTTCATTCCCCTGACCATATTCATCCCTTTGTCCGTATTCGCCACTCCAATGTTCCTCATAGCTTCGATAATCTCCATAAAAGCAAATCCCCGGAACCGCCTTTGCTCCCTGATAAAAGGCTTTAGCCAATGCATTTTCCTTCTGAAAAACCGCCTCTGTCCCGCCATGTTCTTTGATCCACAAAAGGGCAGCCCGAAGCCCTGCAATCCCATGCCCGTTCAGCGTTCCCGCTTCCAGCGCTGTAGGCATCTGCTGCGGATGATATTTAGAATAAGTTAAAATCCCGCTGCCGCCGGTAAGCAATGGTTCCAGGACAAGCCCTTTACGAAGGCAGATCCCGCCCGTTCCCTGCGGCCCCATCAGCCCTTTATGACCGGTAAAACAGAGAATATCAATAAAATCCTCTTTCATCGAAATGGGAAGTACACCCGCCGTCTGCGAGGCATCCACGATAAATACAGCCCCCGCCTCCCTGCAAGCCCTTCCAATCCTTCGGATATCCAGAACATTTCCTGTCAAATTCGAGGCATGGGTACAGACCACCGCCTTAACACCCGGACGAATTTCCGCAAAAAGCCTGTCCATATCCAAAAGCCCCATCCGCTGTATATCCTTTTGCCTATCCTGTTGCCGCCCTTCCTGCCCCCTCTTTTCCTGCTGCCCATCCCCGCACTCTTCTTTCTTCAGTCCCCCGTCCAGGCACCCGACGCGCACAACTTCCACGCCCAGCGCTTCCAGCTGATAGAGCGGTCGCAGTACACTGTTGTGTTCCATCACCGTAGTAACCACTTTATCCCCCGGCTTTAACAGTCCCTTCAGTGCCATATTCAAGCTTTCGGTAGAATTTGCGGTAAATGCCGTCTGTTCTGCCCCATATCCGTCAAAAAGTTCATTCACCAGCTGCCTTGCCCCGGCAATAATTCTGGCACCGGCAAGCGCGGTTTCATGCGTTCCCCGGGAAGAATTTCCCATAGAATCTATTGCCCCGACAACCGCCTCGGCTACCTGGCGCGGACGGTAATAGCTGGTTGCCGCACTGTCAAAATATATCCTTTCCATAGTATTTATTTCTCTTTTCTAGTATTTCTCTTTTCTGGTATTTGTTTTCTTTTCCAAATTTTTACTTCTCTTTTCTAAGCTTTATTTATCCTGTTTTTACTTATCCTGTCTTTATCTACCCCAGCTTTACTCCTCTGGTGTACAGACATTTCCCCATTTTACCTGCCCTGCTTCTCCTCCAGATACAAAAGTCCCTCCAGCACCGCTCCTGCGATACATCTTGCCTTATCGGAAATGGTAAAGCAGTTTTCAAATTCCCCTTCCCTCGGGTCAATATCGGCGATTTTTAATCCCTCTTCCACCGGATAACCCGACCTGATCATGCCGCGAACCAAACCATCCAGAGAAGCAAAAACCTCCACCTCTCCGTGTCCAGTCACAACCACGGCTATAGCCTGTCCCTTCTTTACCTTATCCCCAATCCTGCACCTTGTCGTCAAAATCCCCCTGGCAGGAGAATGGATCACCCGCTCTTTTCCAAAACCGCCGATTATCCCGGGAACCCCAGTATTGGCAAGAGCACACCCGCTGCCGATAATTCGCCCAAGATTGTGACCGCGCATGGTTTCAATCACCAGATCCACATCTTTTCCTGCACAAAATCCCGGCCCCAGACCTATCGTTTTCTCTGCCATCCCCCGGTTGGTTCCCAGATTTTTCTTGGCAAGAATCCCGTCCACCAGCGCCCACGGCTTAACCTGATTTAACACCTCTGCCTCCGGGTCCACCAAAAGCGCCACATCTCCCCCTTCCAGAATCGCTTTCGCTTCCTCAACATCCTTTGCCCGGATACAACTCACCCCTTCGACCTCGCTGCTCCCGTCATACACGGCCTCGGAAAATGCCACCTGACGGCGGATCGCCGAGGGAAACCCCGTTTCCAGAATCAGCACCGGATAACCGCACCGGTGAAGCTTGTGAATCGTCCCTGTAGCGATATCCCCGCCGCCCCGGACAATAATTAACTGTTCTTTTCTTCCTGCCATGTTTCACCCTCCATTCATTTTATGCCCTTATATTCTCCTTCCCACCTGAACCCCTAGCTCATTCATTCTCTATTCCGCCAAACCTCCCTCAGAAGGCTTCTCTGCATTCCCTTCCATCTCCTGTGCAATTTCCCGCAGGCATTTCTTCAGATTTTCTTTCACGCCCTCCAGAAATTCCCTCCGCGGTGCCTTAAATTCCATATGTTCATACAACGGCGATTCTCGGAAACCGTACATCTGATCCACGGAAGAAAGCATTTCTTTTCCAATCTCTTCCACAGCCTTTTTATCCTTTTCCTGCACCGCCAGTTCAAGCCCCGGGGAAACCTCATAGTATCTCCCCATGTCAAAACACTTCGCCATTTCCACCTGTTTATCCACAAGAAAATGAGCCTTTTTTCTGTCCTTTTCCTGCAATGCAAGCGCGTACATCCCCTGCAGCTGGGCATTCACCCTCTGATAATCGGCAAATAAAAGCTCCTCATACGTCTTATAGGCTTCACGCACCCGGTTCGTTTCCTGATAAATAATCGCCTGCTGTATCTTGCGCATGGGGTTTTGAATGGAAAAATATTCCAGATACTTTTCCGCCTTAACATAATCCTTCTTCCTGCGGTAAAAACCAACCAGCGCATCGGCTGCCCGAACGCGAACCTCTTCATCGCTGCATTCCAGGGCGCGGTGGTAGAGGGAAGAAATATACTCCTCATATTCCGCCGCGTGGGGAGGCTTCTGCACGATACACTGTGCATCAAGAATCACCGCCGCGGAGATAATCAGCCATCCGCAGTTCGGATACTGCTCCAGCTTTTTCTTCACCCAGCAAAATCCGTGATCATAGGGCTCCTTTTTTAGCATTTCATCCAGTTCCACGGTCATTTTCTGTATTTCTTCCCTCGTCAGATCTTCCTGAAACGATAAAAGCGTATCCAGAGAAATTTCCAAAAGCCGCGCAATCGGTGCCAAAAGCATAATATCCGGGTAAGAATTTTCATTTTCCCACTTATTCACCGCCGGGGCACTCACCCCCAGCCGCGCTGCCATCTCCTCCTGCGTCATGGATTTTCTTTTCCTGTACTTGCGAATTACCTTCCCCAAAGTCATCATCCGTCCTCCTGTCCGATATTTAGCCTGAAGCAGCCCTGATACCATCCTACCAGAAAAATACCCTGTCCACAACTGAATGGAGGTAAACTATTGGTTGAAAAAATTAACGGTTAGTTATCTTTTCCCTTTATGCCCCAGTCAGGGCCGCACAATCTTTTTCGCCCCTGTCATTTTCTCCACAATCTCATACATATTCGTCACATTCCCAACCGAAAGCTTCTTAGCTATCCCATAATGATTCAGGCAGGTCCCGCAGGTCAGTATCTCCACTCCCTGCGCCTCCAGCTCCCTCAAATCCTCCAGGGAATCCGATCCTTCACAGGATAGCTTTGCCCCGCCGTTAAATAAAAGCACCGTTTCCGGCAACCTATCCTGCTGGGTCAGTGCATAGACAAAACCTTTCATCAAAAGCCGCCCTAAAACCTCGTCGCCCTGCCCCATTTCCTCAGAAGCCAGAACCACAACCATCCCCTTTTCCCGGCAGTCCAATGCACAGCTTACCTGCTGCTCTTCCTCTGCAACTTCAGTCGTTTTCTGTATATCTCCCGTTCCGCTGCCTGATGCAATTTCGGTTGTATTTCCATGCGCACCTCCAGCCCCGCTGCCTGCCGCAGTTTTGATTGCATTCCCCTGCACATTGCCTGCCGCAGCTTCAGCCGTACTTTCTGCCTTTCCTCCCGCAGTAATTTTCACCAGAAATTCCCGCCCGCTCACCTTTTCCGAAGAAGAAAGAAGCCCCTTATGCGCTGCCAGTTTTTTTAAATTCTGCACGGCAATCTCATTGTCAACCACTACCTCCACAACACTTCCCGGCTCTGCCTTTTCCAAAGCTTTCTTCGCATCAATCACCGGAAGCGGACACTGCTTTCCACGTTCATCCAATCTCATCCATCTCACCATTCCTTTCCAAACTGCAAATAAACTGTGCAAACCCTAATCGCCTGTGTGCATACCGCCTTCCTTTATCACTTTCCAAAATAACAAAAAACGGTACAAACTTCATCCATTAATGCTCCTTTACCGCACAACCACCGTCATCTCTCTCTTCTTCACCACTCTCCCCACAATCCCGCAGGGCAGCCCCAGCTTTTTAAGCTCTTCCAATGCCTTCTCCCCGTCCTCTGCAGCCATACTCACCAAAAGTCCGCCCGAGGTCTGTGCATCATATAAAATTTCTTCCATGGCAAAACTGCAGTCCTCAAACACCACCTTATCCTGCGCATGATTCCTGTTTCTCTGCCCTGCCGCCGTCAGATAAAATTCCTCCACATACGCCGGACACCCGGGGATAAACGGAACCTTATCCTTATCAATCTCCGCGCTGAAATCATCCCCCAGCATCTCGCACAAATGCACCAAAAACCCAAATCCCGTCACATCCGTACACCCGTGCGTCCGATACTTCCTTACAATTTCCGACGCATATTTATTCAATGTCGTCATCGACTCCACCGCCAGCGCCATGGCCTCCTCTGACGCCTCCCCAACCCGCGAAGCCGTACAGACAATGCCCACGCCCAGGGGTTTCGTCAATAAAAGCACATCCCCCTCTTTACAGCTGTTATTGGCAAAAATCTTATCGGGATGAATCACCCCCGTCACCGAAAGCCCGTACTTTACATCCTGGTCCGCGATAGAATGCCCGCCCGCCAGCACACCCCCGGCTTCCCGCACCTTCTCGCTTCCTCCTAAAAGAATCTGCCCCAAAATATTCAAATCCATAGCCTCGGGAAAGCAGACAATATTCAACGCCGTCTTTACCTCGCCCCCCATAGCATAAATATCACTGAGCGCATTTGCCGCCGCAATCTGCCCAAAGATATAGGGGTCCTCCACCATCGGCGGAAAAAAATCCAGAGTCTGCACAATCGCCAAATCCTCACGCAGCCGGTACACCGCCGCATCATCCGAATGGTCAAAACCAATCAGCAAATTCGGGTCCTCGGCCTTGGGAAGCTTACCCAGCACCCGGTTCAATGCCCCCGGCCCAAGCTTCGCCGTACAGCCCCCGCCCTTACAAAAAACAATCTTCTCCTCTTCCAAAATCTTTCCTCCTGTCGCTTTGCTTTGTTCCCACGATACCGCGGATTGCTCCGCACTTCGTACTCCCGCAATCCTAAAAACCTTCAAAATCCGCCCTATCGGGCTGCTTTTTCATGTTTTTGGCAAGCCCCAAGGTCAAAAATCCTCCTGAAGGCAAGCTTTCGTAGCATTTTCAACCTTTTGCCCCTGGTAACATCATGATATCACAATTTCATAATTCTTTCCATTTTCTTTTACGGAAACCTTTCGTCCCTCCGTCTGCGCCAGCTTCACCAGATTATCCCGGGTATGCGCCGCATCCGAGAGAATAACCAGTTCCTCCCCCGGTGCCTCATCCATCGCATCCATCACCATCAGTACCGGTTCCGGGCAGGAAAGCCCTCTCACATCAATCTTCATCTTCCGTTCCCCCTTTTCTCACGCTTACAGGTAAACCCTATCACAAATAACAGCAAAATACAAACCACACAGGCAATCCGCCCCGCTCCCGTCGTCCCGTTTCCGCTCGAAGCCAGGCCGAAATTATGGCAGACCGCCGCTCCCACAAACATTCCAGCCACATAAACCGCAGAATCTCCCGAACCCTGCCCGGCTAAAATCAACTGTCTGAGCGGACACCCTCCGGCAAGAACCGCCGCAAAGCCAACCGCATACATCCCCAGCACATTCCAGAGATGTTCCGTGTGCGCCACCGGCTGTCCCGCAAAACTTAACACAAACTTTCCATTGACCAGATTATACACAAGCATCGTAACAAACAATGCCCCAATCACCGTCAGCAAATCAAAATTTTTCATCAAAATCACGTCCCTTATTCCCCCGGCAAAGCAGGTACGCGCCTTCTGGGCAATGGCACCAAACACCAACCCCCCGGCTAAAGAAAGCATCACCGGCGCATGCATACTCCCCGGACCTTCCGTGCTTGCCGTAAAAATCCCCGTGGCAATACTGAGCACAAACAAAAGCGCCAAAATTCCCGGCAGAATATAGCCCGAAACCTTCTGCGTATCATACGCCCGCCCCAGAGAAAATCCCTTCTTCAAAAAGAAACTCCCCGTAGCCGCCCCAAGAATAAAACCAATCAAAGCAACATACGCATTCAAATCACCGCCAGCCATCCGAAGCACCATCCGAAGCGGACACCCTAAAAACATCAAAGCCCCAATCATCGTTATTATCCCCAAAAGAAACCGAATCATCGGCGAGGACCCGCCCGTCGAGCGATATTCCTTCGACACCAGAGAAATCACAAACGCGCCAATCACCAGCCCCGCAATCTCCGGCCGCATATACTGTACAATCGCCGCCTGATGAAACCGCGCCGCCCCAGCCATATCCCGTACAAAACAGGCAATACAAAACGCCATATTCCCCGGATTCCCAAAAAACGCCAGAACCGCCCCAATCGCTCCCAGCAAAATCCCCCAAACCGCTAACATCTTCTTCGTGTTCATAAAAAACCTCTCTTTCGTTCTCTCCATCAACAAACAACCATCACCGTACAGCAGCACACCATTGTTATACATCAAACGACCATCACCGTACAGCAAAACACCATCGTTATATTTTTAAAAACATAACGCTCGTATAAGTCTGCTGCGAACCCGGCATCCGCAAATCCAGACACCAAATCCGCAGCAAAACCACACAGCAAAAATAGGATAAAATACGCCAACATTACCCTACAGACTATACTTCCCCCGGGCAACATACCGCCCCGTCAGTTCCTTCAGCACCTTCCCGTCCTCAACAACCTTTTCGCCCCGCAGATACACCTGCGCAATCTTTCCCTGGACGTTCAGCCCCTCAAACGGCGCATAATCCACATTCTGCAGCTGCTCTTCTGCCCGGATTACTTCCGAAGCCGCCGGATCAATCACCACAATATCCGCATCGCTCCCCGGGGCAATCACGCCTTTTTTCGGATACATCCCAAACAGCTTCGCCGGATTCTCCGAAAGCAGCCGGCACATCTCACCTTCCGTAATCCTTCCCTTACGCACCCCTTCACTGTACAGCAGAATCCCTCTCGTTTCCACTCCCGGCATTCCCCCGGGAATCCTGCGGAAATCCTCCCGCCCAAGTTCTTTCTGCTCCGTCGTAAAGCTGCAGTGATCCGTAGAAATAATCTGAATCTGCCCGTCTTTCAGCGCCTTCCACAGCACTTCCTCATCCCTTGCCGAGCGAAGCGGCGGCGCAATCACATACCTCGCCCCCTCAAATCCCGGCAGTTCATACAATTCCTTATTCATCAGCAAATACTGCGGACAGGTTTCCGCAAAAACCTCCTGCCCCCTCTCCCGGGCCGACAGGATTTCCTTCAAGCCTTCCTCACAAGTAAGATGCACCACCAACACCGGCGCTTTTGCAATCTGCGCCAGCCGCAAAAGCCTCGACACCGCCTCGGCCTCCGCCTGGGCCGGACGGGTAAGCACATGGCTTAACACCCCCATCTTCCCGGCGCGAACCGCTTCCTCCTGCAGTGCCGCAATCACCCCGCTGTTCTCACAATGCACCCCGGCAATCCCCCCAATTTCCTTAAGCCGCTTTAAAATCTCATAAATCGTCTTATCATCCACCTGGGTATCGTAAGTCATATACAGCTTAAACGAACTAACCCCCTCCTCCATCATCCGCAAAAGTTCACGGCTAACTTCAGGATTCCAGTCCGTAACCGACATATGAAACCCATAATCACAAGAACACTTCCCGTCCGCCTTCTTATGCCAGTTAGCAAGCCCTTCCATCAGCGTTTCCCCGGGATACTGCGTGGCAAAGTCCACAATCGTCGTCGTCCCGCCCTTAACCGCAGCCTTCGTCCCCGTAGCAAAATCGTCCGCCGTCACCGTCCCCGCTACATGCAAATCAAAATGCGTATGCCCGTCAATAAATCCCGGAAAAAGAAGCTTCCCCTCCACATCAACAATATTTCCGTTATCCAAAGAAAGCCCTTCCCCCACTTCAACAATCTTCTCTCCATCAACAAGCACATCCATCCCCACTACACCAGAAGAAGAAACCACCTGTCCACCCTTAAACAACGTCTTCATCCATCAACCTCCTTCCATAATAAATTCAACATAAAACATCATAAAACAATAACACAACTTCATTAAGTAAACAATTAGTTTCCAACACCCCTATTTAAACACTAACCATCCAACCTCAAACAACCCATCCAACCTCAAACAACCGGTCAAACAGCGAAGGCGGGACAATGTTCCATAAGGAATCCCCTATCAAACGTCGGCGCTTAACGAGGTCTTTCACGAGTTTAGCGTCCGCTACGTTTTATGCGGAGCGAGAGCGTGGTGACGATGGAACATTGCCCCGCCGCAGCGTAACAGCATGTAACCTCCACCACACCATAACATCATCTCAATCCCACCCTCACCCTCATTCCTTAAAAAAATCCCTTACTTCTTCTTCGCATAAGGCGTCCCCCTAAGCGGCAGTTCCGTCTGAAACTCCCCATTCCACCGGTAATACGCCCCCTGCACCGCCGGAGCCGTCGGAATCGAGGTAATCTCCCCAACCCCAATCGCCCCATAAGCCACAGGAATCCCCTTCTTCTCCACAACAATACTCTTCACATCCGGCGTCTTATCCGCCCTGAACAGCCCCAAAGTCCCAAACTTCGCCGTCGGCACACAACTTTTAAGCGGATACTGCTCCGTAAGCGCATAACCCAATCCCATAATCACGCCGCCCTCGATCTGACCCTCAACACTCTTGGGATTCACGGCCTTGCCCACATCATGCGCCGCCACAAGTTCCTTCACTGTCCCGTCATCATTTAAAATACAAACCTGCGTCGCATACCCATAAGCCACATGCGATACCGGATTCGGCACCGGAGCACCCATCTTATCGGTTTTTGCCAGATATTCCGCATAAAACTCCCGGCCCTCCAGTTTCGACCAGTCCCCTCCGGCCTTTGCAAGTTCTGCCGCAATATCCGCAGCCGCCCTTCTCGCCGCCTCGCCCGTAACCAGGGTCTGCCTTGACCCGGAAGTCGTCCCGGAATCCGGTGCCTTATCCGTATTCGGCTGATGATAGACCACTCTCTCCAGCCCTTCGTTAAGTGTTTCACAAACCACCTGCACAAGAACGGTTCCCAGCCCCTGACCGATACAGGAAGCCCCCGCATGGATATGCACCTTCCCGTCCTCAACCACAAGCCGCGCCCGTCCCGTATCGGGAAGGCCCACGCCCACGCCGGCATTCTTCATCGCACAGGCAATCCCCGCATAGGGACTGCTCTCATAAATCTCCTTCACCTGCTCTAAGGTTTCCGCAAGCCCCGTAGAATCATCGGCAATCTGCCCGTTTGGAAGCACCTGCCCCGGACGTATTGCATTTCGATAGCGGATCTCCCAGGGAGAAATCCCCACCATCTCCGCCAAAAGATTAATATTGCACTCCGTAGCAAAACAGGTCTGCGTTACCCCAAACCCGCGGAACGCCCCCGCCGGCGGATTATTCGTATACACGGCTGTCCCGTCAATATCCACTACCTGGTAATTATACGGCCCTGCCGCATGGGTACAGGCCCTCTGCAGTACCGGCCCGCCCAGGGAAGCATAGGCCCCCGTATCCGAAACCACCACCGCCTTCATTGCCGTAAGCATCCCGTTCTCGTCACAGGCCGTCGTCATATCAATGCTCATCGGATGGCGCTTGGGATGAATTATAATGCTTTCCTTCCTGGTCAGCCTGCACTTGACCGTCCTCTTTGTCAGATACGCAATCAATGCCGCATGGTGCTGCACCGTCACGTCCTCCTTGCCGCCAAATCCGCCGCCGACCAGCTTATTTTCCACAATCACCTTCTCCGGCGGAAGTCCCAAAAGAATCGACGTTTCATGCCGGGTATCATACGTCCCCTGATCCGTGGAATAAATAAACACGCCGTCCTCAAACGGAAACGCAATCGCCGCCTCCGGCTCCAAAAACGCATGTTCCGTCCAGGGCGTTTCATAATGCCGCGTCACCTTAAACTTCGACTTTGCAATCACCTCGTCCGCATTGCCCCGCACAAGATGCTCATGGCTTAAGATATTTCCGCCCTCGTGCAGATGCGGCGCACCCTCCGCCAGACTGTCCGCCGGGCAGGTCATCGGCGTCAATACCTCATAGTCCACCTTCACCAAAGCCTTCGCCTGCTCTAAAATCTCCGGTGTTTCCGCCGCCACAATCGCAATCGCATCGCCCAGATACCGTGTAACATCCCCCACGGCAATCATGGTATCCCAGTCCTGCTTTAAATGCCCCACCTTATTCTTCCCCGGGACATCCTCTGCCGTCAGCACACAGACCACGCCGGGAAGCTTCTTCGCCTCCTCCGTATGAATCGCAAGCACCCTGGCCCTGGGATACTGACTGCGGACAGCACTTCCGTAAATCATATCCGGCAGTTCCACATCATCCACGTACTCGCCCGTCCCTAAAACCTTTCCTTCCACATCAATCCGGTGAATCGCATCCCCCACCAGAATCTTCCCATCATCTTTCTTTCCGCCTTCCGACGCCAAATCTTCCAGCGAAAGATTCTCCCGCAGAATCCTTGCCGCCAGTTCAATCCCGTCAATAATCTTCTTATACCCCGTACAGCGGCAGAAATTATTGCGGATCGCATGGGCGATTTCCACCCGGCTGGGATTCGGATTCACATCCAAAAGCCCCTTGGCGCAAATCACCATTCCGGGAATACAAAAACCGCACTGCACCGCTCCGGCCTCGCCAAACGCATACACATACACGTCCTTCTCTCTCTGGCTGAACCCTTCGACGGTCAAAATATGCTTCCCTTCCATCCTGCTCATCTTCTGCACACAGGCTTTCGTCGCCTTCCCGTCCACTAAAACCGTACACGTCCCGCAGGCACCCTCGCTGCACCCGTCCTTCACGGACTTGCATTTACAGTCCTTACGCAGCACATCGATCAGCTTTCTCTCCGGGTCAACCAACATTTCTTTCCCATTAATCCAAACCTTACAACATAAGCTCATGCAAACCCTCCACTTCAATCTCTTTCGCCTCAATCAACTGTTCCAGCTCCGACCGACACTCTGCCGGAGCACTCCAGGCCATCCCGCATCCCGCAGAAATCTGTCGCGGAACAGGGATCAGCCTTCCCGCCAATCCCTGCTCCCTGCAAAACTGCTCCATCAATATGGCCTGTGTCGTCGTAGGAAAAGCAATCACGACCTTTTTTGTTTTCTGCCTTGCCATACTGTCACAGCCTTTCTCTTACTTCATCAGCAGATACCCATACTCCTTAATTACCGTATCGATAATCCCGCGAAGCCCTTCCGGTACTTCCTCCGGCGTCGTGCCCGCCACATAATCCAGCACCTTTCCAAACAGCCGAACCTTACATTTCCCGGCTTCCTTATCCAAAACCACAAAGCCCTGGTTCTTGCTGTTATCCATATCCGCCGCATTGGCAAACAAAGTAAACTTATCCAGATACGGTGCGCTGTCATACGGACAAAAACTCTTGCAGTTCCCGCATTCATTGCACATATAATCCACATGGATAATCTGATGCATGGCCTTTCCCGGAACTTTCACGGAAACATTCGCCCGGTTCGGACAAACTTCCACACAATTCTCGCAGATCGCCGAACAGGTCAGACAACGGCTGCTCTCCGGTTCGCTGCTCTCTCTTAAGAGCTGCCCTTTCTTCGCATAAATCACCTCTTCATCCGCGCTTTCCCCGATATCCCTTGCCAATGCCTTCTTTGCAATCGCTTCCGCCGCCAGACGCCCGTCACGGATACCCTCAACCACCGTAGCCGGTCCCTTTACGCCGTCGCCCACGGCATAGATTCCGCGCACACTCGTTTCCATCGTATCCGGGTTCACCAAAACCCGTCCCCGATCGTCCACGGAAATACCATTCTTCTGATAAAACCCTGTCGGAACCTTCTCGCCAACCGCGGCAATCACCGTATCCGCCAAAACCTCAACCAGTTCATCCGTTTCCACAACGCCGCGCCGTCCGCTCTCGTCATAATCGCCAAGCACCATCTTCTGGCAGGTCAGCTTCCCGTTCTCCAATTTCACCGGTGCCAGAAGTTCTGCAAACTCCACGCCGTCCGAAATCGCCATCTCCAGTTCTTCCGCGTCCGCCGGCATGTACCTCTTCGTCCTCCGGTAAACCAGGGAAACCTTCTCTGTGCCGCTGTTTCTCTTTGCAGCCCTCGCCGTATCCATCGCCGTATTCCCGCCGCCGATCACCACGACATTCTTTCCTAAATCAACCTTTCCGTCACTCTCCTTAAACGCCCGCAAAAACTCCAGCGCATTCACCGGCTTTTCGCCTTCCAGCCGCAGAATACCGGGCTCACCGGCCCCCACAGCCACAACCACCGCGTCATACTGCGCTTTAAGCTCTGCCAAATCACTGATTTCCACGCCGCCCGACAGTTCCGCGCCCATCGCCTTAATTAGGGCAACATCCTTCTCAATCGCCTCTTCGCTGATACGGAATCCCGGAATAATATTGCGGACCACGCCGCCGAACTTCTCATCCTTATCAAATACCCGAACCTGCCATCCGGCCCTTGCCAGGAAATAAGCTGCACTTAATCCCGCAGGCCCTCCGCCCACGACAGCCGCCTTCTTTCCGGCATCCTGCACCGGCTTCTTCAGTCCTGCCATCAATGCCTCGTAACCGCCCTCAGCCGCTTCCAGCTTACTCCGGCGGATATTTACCGGATCTTCATAGAAGTTTCTGGTACACTTGCTCATACAGTTATGGGCACAGATCGTTCCGGTAATAAAGGGCAGCGGATTCTTTTCCGTAATCACTTCCAAAGCCTCCAAAAACTTCCCTTCACCCACCAGCTTCAAATACGCCGTAATATCCTGATGAATCGGACAACCTTCCTTACACGGTGCCACAAAGCAGTCCACGAGCGGCACTTCCTTCTTCATCTTGCGCGAAGGCAGAGGCTTAACCGCCTTCACATGATAAGGATTAGAGGAAACCTCCTCCACCAGCTCCGCCACCCGCACAGCATCCACACCGCTAAACTTAGCAGCATCCAGCCCCGCAAACAACTGACCAATCTGCTCCAGCCGCTGATAACCGCCCGGCTTTAACATCGTCGTCGCCATCGTCACCGGCCAGATCCCCGCCGCCACGATATCCTCAATATTCAGCGCATCCGCACCGCCCGAATAGGAAATCCGAAGCTTCCCGTCAAAATCCTTCGCCAGCTTCGCCGCCACGGACATCGAAAGTGCATACAGGGACTTCCCGGACATATACATCTCCTCCCCCGGAAGTTCCCCGGCCTTAATATCCACCGGAAACGTATTCGTAATCTTCACCCCAAACGCCAGCGCTTTATCATCCGCCAGTGCCTGCAGCCGCTTAAGCATCGGAACCGCATCCTCATACTGCAGATCATCCTTAAAATGAAAATCCCCAAACGCCACATAATCATACCCCATCTTATCCATCATGCTCCGCGCATAATCATAGCCCAATAAGGTAGGATTACACTTAATAAACGTATTCGTCCCCTTCTCCGTCAATAAATACGTAGCAATCCTCTCAATCTCCGCCGGAGGACATCCGTGCAGCGTAGAAAGCGTAATACTGTTGCAGATATTCGGAGAAATCCCTTCCACATCCTCCTTCGTCAACGCACTGAACCGATCAAGATTCTCCAAAAGCCATCCCCTGCACTCCTTAAAAACATCCGTCCCCGAAGCATCCTTCATCCCTTCAATAAACGAATCCACCTTCTCCGTCTGAATCCCCGCCAGATCATAACCCACACTCATATTAAACTGGAACCCGTCCATCGCGCCCAGCCCAAATTCTTTCGCCATCACCTGGCAGGCAAACCATGCCTTTACATACTCCTCAAATGCCTGCGGCACATAAAGCTCCGTAGACCACTCCACATTATAACACTCGTCATCCGCCTTAATACAGGGCTTGGAAACCGGAAGATCCTCCCCGTCAATCACCTGCACCGTCTTTAACTCAAAAAACCTGCTTCCCGCATAATAAGCCGCCATAATATTCTGCGCCAACTGCGTATGCGGTCCCGCTGCCGGCCCAAAGGGAGTTTCCAGCTTCCGCCCAAAAATCTCATAGGGCTTGCCTTCCCCTGCAATAAACGGACGCTTAATGCCAAAAACGCTCCCCTTCTTACGTTCATCCAAAATCCACTCCATCAACTGCGAAAACGGAATAGGTGTCATCTTATCACTCATTGTTCAAACTCTCCTTATCTTCATCTTATTTTAAATTTTACTTTGAAAGTCCGCCGCCGATTTACCCATTAATACTCTTCCACAACTTCCCGGCCTCAGCCCTGACATCCGCCAAAACCTTCTCTTCATCCACACCGACCAGTTCCCGATCCTTCATCAAAACCTTCCCGTTGCACATCGTCATGGTCACGCTTCTTCCATTCATCCCAAACAAAATATGCCCGTTCACATTCGACCCGTTCATCGGTGTCCGCGGAATATAATCCGTAATAATCACATCCGCCGCTGCCCCTTCTTTCAATACGCCAAGGGTTTCTGCAAAATATCTCCCCGCAATCTTTGCATTCCCCTCAAACAGCATCTTGGGCACCTCGCCCCACGCCGCATTGGCATCGCAGAGATGGTGCTTATGCAGGACATTTGCCACCTTAAAGGACTCTAAAACATCATGCGTATACCCATCGGTCCCCAGTCCGGTCAATATATCATGATGCACAATCGCCATCGTAGGCGGGCATCCGCAGGCATTGCCCATATTTGACTCAGGATTATGTACCACACAGGTATCCGTTTCCTTTAATAACTGCATCTCATGCTCATTGACATAGATGCAGTGCGCCGTAATCGTTTTCGGTCCCAGAATATCCCAGTCGTACAGCCGATCTAAAATCCTCTTCCCATAGGTTTTCAGGCAATGGTGAAGATCCTCAATCCCCTCCGCCACATGGATGTGATAACCCACACCCTCCGGCTTATGGCTCCTTGCCAGTTCCATCGTTTCATCGGAAATCGTAAAGGAAGCGTGCATTCCCATCATCCCCGCAATCATACCGCTCTTATCTGCCAGCGCATGTTTGATAAAACGCTCATTCTCCAGCACCGATTCTTTTGCCTTCTCCTTCCCGTCGCGGTCGGAAATCTCATAGCAAAGACAGGTACGAACGCCCAGGGTCTTTGCCGCGTCCTCGATTGCTGATAAACTGTCCGGGATCTCGCCAAAGCTTGCATGATGGTCAAATACCGTTGTCACCCCGTTTTTAATGCTGTCAATATAGGTCGTCATCGCGCTCTGCCTGGTCTGCTCAATCGTCAGATGGCGGTCAATCGTCCACCACATTCCATCTAAGATATCCAGAAAACCATTCGGATGATACCCGTTAATGCTAAGGCCCCTCGCCATCGCGCTGTAGATATGCTCGTGCGTATTAATGAAGGCCGGCATAATCACCCTGCCCCTGGCGTCGATAAATTCTGCCTGGGGATATTCCTTCTTTAATGTTAAATAATCACCCACCTTGACAATCCGGTTTCCCTCGGTTACGACAGCTCCGTTTTCATAAAATGGACAAGATGATTCTCTTGTCACCAGACGTCCGTTACCTATCAGTATCATTTCCATTTTCCTCCTTTTTTCTCTTTCCATATGTTGGAAATTTTGTGTTCAACCTGCACAATTTCCTTGCTTCATTATCTTCATAGCCTAATACTATCACTAAAAATAAGATATTGCAAGCCCAAAATACAAAAAAATTTAGATTATCTAAAAAATTTTGTATTTTCCTCTTGCATTTTCAAATTTTTGTGCTATGATGGATATATGACAAGAAGCGCTCTTGAAAAAAGGACAGAAATTCATCCCCGTAATCCGGGACGTATTCCATCATGAATTACCTGTCAAAATAGTAACTCCGGGAAAACAGAAGAAGGATAAAAACAAAAGCGATAAACCGTCCCAAAAACTCCCGGAAGGAAAAAACTTACCATGAACAAACCTAAACCATAACAAAAAGGAGGGAAGCCCAATGAGTTACACCTTAGAACTTTTGGCCCAAATCGCCGCAGGCTTTGCGAAGGAGTTTGGGAAAAACTGTGAGATTGTCGTGCATGATTTATTTGCCGAGGATCTGGAACACTCCATTGTCCATATTGAAAACGGACATATCACCAACCGGCAAATCGGCGGAAGTTCGTCAAGAATTGTTTTAAAAACCCTGGATGCCTTAAAGAAGCACCCGGAAAGCTTAACCGACCATCTGGGCTACCTGACAAAGACAGCGAATGGACAAATCTTAAAGTCCAGCACCATGTACATTAAAGACGAGTCCGGCAACGTCCACTATCTGCTTTCCATTAATTATGATATTACGGATTTAATGCATTTTGAACAGGTCATTAAAACCATGATTGAATCGGAGGAAACAGAAAAGGATAAGCAGCCGGAACAGATTGTCACGAATGTCAATGACCTGCTGGATAACCTGATTGAACAGTCCGTTGCCCTGGTGGGAAAACCGGCTGCACTGATGAATAAGGAAGAAAAAATTACCGCCATCCAGTTTTTAAACGAAGCGGGAGCCTTCCTGATTACCAAGTCCGGCGACAAGGTTTCCAAGTATTTTGGAATTTCCAAATTCACCCTTTACAGCTACATTGATGTAAACGGGAAGGCAAAACAGGGCGAAGGCGACAGCGATAAGGCAGAAAATTAATGGTTCGCCGGGGAGTAACCCCGAGCAGACCTGCAGAAGCAGGAACAAATAATAAACAGCGCAATATTAAGGAGGAAATCATCATGAACCAGCCAATTTTATGGGTGGAAAACAACATGCCAAAAACCGAAGATTCCCAGTTAAAGGTGATGGCACTTGAGGAAGTGAAGAAAGCCAGGACATTCCACGAAAGCTTTCCGCAGTACAGCAAAACACCTCTGCAGAAGCTGGAAAAGATGGCAGAATACTTAGGGCTTGGAGAGGTTTACATTAAGGACGAATCTTACCGTTTCGGATTAAACGCATTTAAGGTACTTGGCGGATCATTTGCCATGGCACGCTACATCGCCAAGCAGACCGGAAAGGATGTTTCTGAACTTCCTTACCATGTACTGACCTCCGATAAGCTGAGAGAGGAATTCGGGCAGGCAACCTTCTTTACCGCAACCGACGGAAACCACGGACGCGGCGTGGCCTGGGCAGCAAACCGGCTGAAACAAAAAGCCGTTGTCTACATGCCCAAGGGTTCCACCGAAACCCGTTTAAACAACATCCGCAAGGAAGGTGCCACAGCAACCATTGAAGAAGTCAACTACGACGAATGCGTCCGCATGGCTGCTGCCGCCGCTGCAAAGACCGAAAACGGCGTTGTGGTACAGGATACCGCATGGGACGGCTACGAGGAAATCCCGGCCTGGATTATGCAGGGCTACGGCACGATGGCGATGGAGGCCAATGAGCAGCTCTCCGAATACGGATGCGACCGCCCCACCCACGTATTTGTTCAGGCAGGCGTAGGATCGTTAGCCGGTGCGGTTCAGGGCTATTTTGCCAACCGCTATCCCGAAAACCCGCCGACCGTCGTTGTTGTCGAAGCGGACGTGGCTGCCTGCCTCTATAAAGGCGCTGCTGCCGGGGACGGCAACCCGAGAATCGTGGACGGCGATATGCAGACCATTATGGCCGGTCTTGCCTGCGGCGAACCCAACACCATTTCCTGGGATATCTTAAAGAACCATGTTAAAGTATTTATCTCCGCCCCGGACTGGGCAGCGGCAAAGGGTATGAGGATGCTCTCCGCTCCGATTAAGGGCGATCCGCAGGTGACCAGCGGCGAATCCGGTGCTGCTCCCTTCGGTGTCCTGGCCTCCATTATGACCATGGACGAATACAAAGATTTACGCAAAGCCATCGGGTTGGATTCATCCTCCCGTGTACTGCTCTTCTCCACGGAAGGCGATACCGACCCTGAGCGATACAAAAACATTGTTTGGGAAGGAAAAGAACGTTAATTATTTTAGGATGGGGAAACCCGGAGCGTGCAGATGCACAGAATGGAGGAAATTATGGATTTCAAGAAAATTAATGAGGCAGCAAAAAACTATGAAAAGGATATGACCAAATTTTTACGCGACATCGTAAAATTCCCGGGCGAAAGCTGCGGCGAAAAGGATCATATTGACCGCATTGCCGAGGAGATGCGCAAACTGGAATTTGACAAAGTGGAAATCGATCCGATGGGCAATGTTCTTGGCTACATGGGAACCGGTTCTACCTTAATCGGTTTCGACGCCCATATCGATACGGTAGGTATCGGCAACCGCGACAACTGGAATTTTGACCCGTATGAAGGCTTTGAAAATGACCTGGAAATCGGCGGACGCGGAACCTCCGACCAGCTTGGCGGCATCGTATCTGCGGTTTACGGCGCAAGAATTATGAAGGATCTGGGATTGTTAAGCGATAAGTACACCGTTCTGGTAACGGGTACGGTCCAGGAAGAGGACTGCGACGGTCTTTGCTGGCAGTACATTATTAATGAAGATAAGGTTCGCCCGGAGTTTGTCGTATCCACCGAGCCGACCGACGGCGGAATCTACCGCGGACAGAGAGGACGTATGGAAATCCGCGTGGACGTTACCGGTATTTCCTGCCATGGTTCCGCACCGGAGCGCGGCGACAACGCAATTTATAAGATGGCGGATATTCTTCAGGACATCCGTGCATTAAATGAGAATGACGCGGCTGACGGCACGGAAGTTAAGGGCTTAGTTAAGATGCTGGATGAGAAATATAATCCGCAGTGGAAGGAAGCCCGCTTCTTAGGACGCGGCACGGTTACGACCTCCGAGATCTTCTTTACCTCTCCAAGCCGCTGTGCAGTAGCCGATTCCTGCTCCGTTTCCCTGGATCGTCGGATGACCGCCGGAGAAACCTGGGAAAGCTGCCTGGATGAAATCCGCGCTCTGCCAAGTGTTAAGAAATATGGGGATGACGTAAAGGTTTCGATGTATGAGTATTCCCGTCCTTCTTATACCAATCTGGTTTATCCGATTGAGTGCTATTTCCCGACCTGGGTAATCCCGGAGGATCACAAGGTAACGAAGGCATTAGAGGAGGCACACCGCGGACTTTACGGCGACGAGCGTCAGGGAAATGAAGAAACCATTGCACTGCGGAAAGAGCGTCCTCTCACCGATAAGTGGACCTTCTCAACCAACGGCGTTTCGATTATGGGAAGAAACGGGATTCCATGTATCGGATTTGGACCGGGAGCAGAGGCGCAGGCACATGCACCGAATGAAAAGACCTGGAAGGATGATCTGGTACGGTGCGCGGCAGTTTATGCGGCATTGCCAACATTATACTGCAAATAAAATAAAACTTTCCTGACCCATAAATAAAGATTAGTATAGTATAGCCAGAAATATATAGAAAAAATAATCGAATAAAAAATCATAATTACATAGAAAAGGAGCATATACGATGAAAACTCTTCAAGATTATATCGACAAATTAAACGCTTTAAACTTTAAGGAAATGTACAATAACGACTTCTTCTTAACCTGGGAAAAGACGGATGAGGAATTAGAGGCTGTGTTTACGGTTGCTGATGCTCTGCGGTTTATGCGGGAGAACAATATCTCAACGAAGGTGTTTGAGAGCGGCCTTGGAATTTCTTTATTCCGTGATAATTCCACCCGTACACGTTTCTCCTTTGCTTCGGCCTGCAACCTCTTAGGTCTGGAAGTTCAGGATTTGGATGAAGGCAAGTCCCAGATTGCCCATGGCGAAACGGTTCGTGAAACGGCAAATATGATTTCCTTTATGGCTGATGTTATCGGTATCCGCGATGATATGTACATCGGCAAGGGCAATAAGTACATGCACGATGTTGTTGATGCGGTTACGGAGGGAAATAAGGCCGGTATCCTGGAGCAGAAGCCTACGCTGGTAAACTTACAGTGCGATATTGACCATCCGACACAGTGTATGGCAGATATGCTGCACATTATCCATGAGTTTGGCGGCGTGGAGAACTTAAAGGGCAAGAAGCTGGCAATGACCTGGGCTTACTCTCCTTCTTACGGCAAGCCGTTATCCGTTCCCCAGGGTGTAATCGGTCTGATGACCCGCTTTGGCATGGACGTTGTTCTGGCACATCCCGAAGGCTACGAGGTAATGCCGGAGGTTGAAGAAGTGGCAAAGAAGAATGCTGCGGCTACCGGCGGTTCCTTTAAGCGCGTTAATTCTATGGAAGAAGCATTTAAGGATGCTGATATTGTTTATCCGAAGAGCTGGGCACCATTTGCCGCTATGGAAAAGAGAACCAACCTGTACGGCGAAGGCGACTTAGAAGGGATTAAGGCTCTGGAAAAAGAACTGCTTGCACAGAACGCACAGCACAAAGACTGGGCATGTACCGAGGAACTGATGAAAACCACCAAGGACGGCAAGGCACTCTACCTGCACTGCCTGCCAGCCGACATCACCGGCGTAAGCTGTGAAACCGGCGAAGTTGACGCTTCCGTATTCGACCGCTACCGCGATCCGCTGTACAAAGAAGCCAGCTTCAAGCCCTACATCATCGCTGCCATGATCTTCCTTGCTAAATTTGAAAACCCACAGGAAATCTTAAAGAAGCTGGAAGAAAGAAAAGCACCTCGCGTATTTGAATGATACCAGGGTCAAAAGGTCGAAAATTCGACGAAAGCTTGCTTTCAGGAGAATTTTTGAACTTGGGACCCGCCAAAAACATGAAAAAGCAGCCCGACAGGGCGGATTTTGAATGTTTTTAGGATTGCGGGAGCACGAAGTGCGGAGCAATCTGTATCATAAGAAGCGGCAAAAGACCTTTTGACGCTTCTATCATTTGAATAAACCAATAGCGTAAAAAGATAACTTTACATACGATATCACACGATTGGAACCTTAATGGGCCGCCTGATTTTCGTTCCAGGCGGCCCTTTCTGACTTTTTAACCACCTAAATAGAGCAAAAATCTTAAAAAATATCAAAAAACAAAAAACAGAAAGGACCTCCCACACATGGAAAAGAAAAAACGAATCGTGATTGCCCTTGGCGGAAATGCCCTGGGAAATACTTTACCGGAACAGATGGCTGCCGTTAAAATCACGGCAAGAGCCATCGTTGACTTAATCGAAGAAGGCTGCGAGGTTGTCGTAGCACACGGAAACGGCCCGCAGGTCGGCATGATCAATAACGCCATGGCAGCATTAAGCCGCGAGGACGAAAAGCAGCCCAACACCCCTCTCTCCGTCTGCGTTGCCATGAGCCAGGCTTACATCGGCTACGATCTGCAGAACGCCCTGCGCGAAGAACTTTACAACCGCAATATTTTCAATATCCCCGTCGCGACCATGATCACCCAGATTCGCGTAGACGCCGACGATCCTGCCTTTTTATCCCCGTCCAAGCCCATCGGCCACTTTATGACGGAGGAACAGGCAAGGATTGCCGAGAAAAAATACGATTATGTCATGAAGGAGGATTCCGGGCGCGGCTGGCGTCGTGTGGTTGCCTCTCCAAAGCCGGCGGAAATTATTGAAATCGGCGCAATCCGGTCCCTGGTGGAATCCGGTCAGCTGGTGATCGCCTGCGGCGGCGGCGGTATCCCCGTAACCAAGCAGGGCAATCACTTAAAGGGTGCAAGTGCCGTTATCGACAAGGATTTTGCAAGCTGTCTTTTAGCAGAAGAGTTAAATGCCGATTTCCTGATTATCTTAACGGCAGTGGAAAAGGTAGCAATTAACTTTGGTAAGCCCGACGAAACCTGGCTGGAAGATTTATCGGTTAAGAAAGCCGAGCAGTACATGGAAGAAGGACATTTTGCACCCGGTTCCATGCTGCCCAAGGTACAGGCTGCCGTGAAGTTTGCCAGTTCCGTGGAAGGAAGAACCGCATTAATTACCTTATTGGAAAAAGCAAAGGACGGAATTTTGGGGAAAACGGGTACCAGAATCCACCAGTAAACCTTCATGCGCCCACAAGTATGTATACTACCATAAGGAAAAGTCTGCTGGGCGCACTTGGAATACCTGAACTTTGGCCGCCTATTCGGCGGCAGACTTTTAATGTAAATGGAGGTTATTATGGGAAATACAAAAACAAAGGCTTCTCTTTTTGAACTTGACGGCATCCCGGCGTTTGGGCAGGCTCTGCCTCTGGCCCTTCAGCACGTGGTTGCCATGATTGTGGGCTGTGTTACCCCGGCAATTATGATTTCCAGTGCAGCGGGCGTTTCGGGGGCAGATAAGGTTATCTTAATTCAGGCTTCTCTGGTGATTTCCGCCCTCTCCACCCTGCTCCAGCTCTTCCCCCTGGGTAAGAAAAACGGATTTCACTTGGGTTCCGGGCTTCCGGTCATTATCGGCGTATCCTTTGCCTATGTGCCCAGTATGCAGGCCATTGCCGAGGGGTATGATATTAACACCATTCTCGGGGCGCAGATTATCGGCGGTATCGTTGCCGCCCTGGTGGGGATTTTTATTAAGAAAATACGGAAATTCTTCCCGCCGCTCATTGCCGGAACCGTGGTCTTTACCATCGGGCTTTCGCTCTATCCCACGGCAATCAACTACATGGCAGGCGGCGTGGGAAGCCCGGACTATGGTTCGATGAAGAACTGGCTTCTGGCCATCTTTACGCTGGCGGTCGTGACGGCGTTAAATCATTTCGGCAAGGGTATTTTCAAGCTGGCTTCCATCTTAATCGGAATGGCGGTCGGCTACGTGGCTGCCTTCTTTATGGGCATGGTGAACTTTAACAGCGTGGCGGAAGCCGGGATTATTCAGCTTCCCAAACTCTTCCACTTCCCTGTCCGGTTTGAAATTTCGGCCTGCTTTGCCATTGGTCTGCTCTTTGCCATCAATGCGGTTCAGGCCATCGGCGATTTCTCGGCAACCACCAGCGGCGGTCTTGGACGGGAGCCGAAAACCGAAGAACTGCAGGGCGCGATTTTGGGCTATGGGTTTACGAATATTATCGGAGCATGTTTTGGCTGTCTGCCCACGGCAACTTACAGCCAGAACGTAGGTATTGTAACCACGACGAAGGTAGTCAACCGGTGCACGCTGGGACTTGCCGCAGTGATTATTCTGGTTGCCGGGCTGTTCCCGAAGTTTTCTGCCCTTCTTACCACCATCCCCTATGCGGTTCTGGGCGGGGCAACGGTATCGGTATTTGCCTCCATTGCCATGACGGGAATGAAACTGGTGATTACCGAAGAAATGAACTATCGGAACACCTCCATCGTAGGTCTTGCCGCAGCACTGGGCATGGGCGTTTCCCAGGCTTCCGCCTCCCTCGCCTCATTCCCTGCATGGGTGACGACGATTTTTGGAAAATCGCCGGTGGTGATTGCAACTTTGGTCGCTATTCTTCTGAACGTAACCCTTCCTAAGGAAAAGGTAAAGATCGAGGTGCAGGAACCGAATGATGTCTATTAAAACGTACTTCATTGTCCATGTTTCATTGTCATAGAACACTACAGGCAGGGGTGCCGAAAACACTCCTGCCTTTTTCTGTTTTTTACTGTTTTTTCTTACTGTTTTTCACGGTCTTTTTACTGTTCTTCCATGGTCTTTTTTACTGTTCTTTCATGGTCTTTTTATGGGTCTTCACGATTTTTTACTGTTCTTCACGGCTTTTAATCGTTAGTTCTTTCTTTTCTCTTTTTCACCTTCCATTTGCGGGAACAAAAGACGAAATAGCCCAGCCGCGTTTCAAACAGCAGGCAGCAGGAATACCGGGTCATAAAATCGGAGCGGAATTCATCGCTGGTAAGCAGTTCTTCTTTGCTGAGATGATACTCCTTTCCCTCGTTATATTGTTTATTCATATAATTTAAGAGCTGTTTAAGGATTTCTAGGGAAACCTCCTCCACCAATGCCGCATTCTGCATCGCTGAAAAGCCAAAAAGCATTCCCACGCCCCGCCGGATTAATTGTTTTTCAGCGGCTAAAAGAAGCTGTACTTTTTCGCCGTTATCCATATTGTAGCTTAATCGGCAATAGTATTCCATGCCCATACTTCGCCCGTCATAATGATCGTCGATAAGTTCTGCTTTCAGACCAAATACATTCTTTACCGCCTGACCGACCGCCTCCACAGCCGCAGCCGTTTCCGTTTGGGAAAAGGCCGAATAAGCCGATGCCGATGACTTTTCTGCGGTAATTTCCTGATCTTCCGTCATAATATGCCCGGTGAGCCAGCCCAGCAAAACACCCAGAAAGCGCTCCGTAGCTATCTGGGAGTAATCGGATAATTCCAGGGATTTTTTCAGGGAAACCAGGGTCTGGTCCCGAAAAGTATCATGAATTTCTTTATGCCTTTCGTAGCCCCGATAATTCACAGAGCGCATATAAGCCTCTTCTTCCAAGAAATGCTTCATGGTATAATCTTCCAGGAAGGCCAGTCCTCTTTTGCAGGCTTTCTGGTAGTTTTCCTCATTTTCCACCAGTTCAATTAAATTCCCCACAACCTGAAAAAGCTTGGCATGAGCCTTATCGACAACCTCTACCCCGATATTCAGCCGCTCATTCCATACTACCTTATCCATGCCCTATTTTCTCCTTTCCAATTATTTACTTTATTTGCAAAATTTGGAAAATTTCACAAAATTTCTTATTTATTACCTATTATAGAGCAAAATTTCACAGAAAACAATCATTTTCCGAGCATTTAAAAATTTCTGAAAATTTCATTAGAAACTTTTTTCATGGTGATGCGATGGCTTGTGAGCGAATAAAAGTTTATGTCCGGTCGTCGGAAAATCGCCGGAAATAATTGAAAACATGGATAAAATGAAATATAATGATACCAGGGTCAAAAGGTCGAAAATTCGACGAAAGCTTGCTTTCAGGAGAATTTTTGAACTTGGGACCCGCCAAAAACATGAAAAAGTAGCCCGATAGGGCGGATTTTGAATGTTTTTAGGATTGCGGGAGTACGAAGTGCAGAGCAATCCGTATCATAAGAAGCGGCAAAAGACCTTTTGACGCTTCTATCATATAATCATAACAGAAGATATTTTATTCCCCAGCCTGCAAAGAAAGGTAAGTGTGTACCACATGAAAAAACGCACGGATGCATTTCATAGCCATTGTCCAAAAAAGAAAAAACACTCTTTTTTTCTTATCCTTAGCCTGCCCTTTTTGCTTTTGTCCGGTTGCATGGGCAGTGCCAAAACCGCCAACTCACCTTCTTTACCTTCCCGGGAAGCGGATGTCCTGGAAACGAATGTCCCGGAAACGGATGCCCTGGAAACGAATGTCTGGGAAACAGATGCCCCGGAAACAGATGTCCCGGAAAATATTGCTCCGGAGAATCCTTCCACAGAAAACATTGACCTCAAAAACAAGGCTCTAACCGCCTACCGTGAATTTTTAACCGCCAAAGACTGGCACAGCCTTACCGCTACAGACCGCTATCCCCGGGGCGACAGCCGTGCCTCCTACGCTTTTGTCGATTGTAATGGGGATCAGGTGCCGGAACTCTGCATTGACGGAGGGAATATTTATCATATTTACACTTTCCGAAACCAGAAGGTTGAACTGCTCTATGACTTTGATGACTACAGACGTTATTCGTCCGCGCAGATACAGCCCCTTGCCGACGGGTCTTTTCTTATCTCCTATCGGCTGGAAACCTGTTTTACCGATCCGGATGTGTATTCCGCTACTTCCTCTAACCGAAAAATCCCCCAGACCTTTGATGCACCGCTCCCGGAAGAAGGCGGGGATATTTATGAATGGATTTCTTTGACCACCAAAAAAAATAAAGTTCCTTTGACTGCAGAAAACGATGAGATTCCTTTGACCGCGAAAGAGGACGAAACCATTAAAACCGTCAAACATTATTTTAAGGTTCCCTTTGGATCGCAGCCAAAACCAGACCAGGAATGTTCCCACAGCGACTGCCGGGAAACCGCGGCTGCCTTTTTGGAAATATGGCAAAATGCAGAACTTCCGGTCGAGCAGTTTCCCCTTTTTCCCAAAGAAGAATGGGCTTATCTGGATGCTTTGGATGAGGGAAATGGAAACGTTTCCTTTGTCGTCGAGGAGAACGAACAGGAGGCATGGAAAGCCTACCAGGAAATTTTATCCGGCGATTTTTCAAGGGTAAAAAAGCTGTCCGATCGAAGCCGTATCGCCAACGACTATACTTCTGATCCGGACACGGGAAGATGTCTTTGGCGATATCTTCTTATGGACATCAATCATGACGGAGAAGATGAACTTCTCATCCGCTGTCAGCCGAATGCGTCGGACTACAAAGATTTTGAACATGCATGGGGAAGATTTGTTGTTTTATCTTATGAAAACGGCTGGATAAGTCTGCGCTTTCTGGGTGTTCTTCATGAAAGCTTTGTTCCGCTGAAAACCGGGCAGATGATCTTTATGGATGACTACGGCGGGGACTGGTATCTGGTTGTGGGACAACTTGAGGGAAAGATCGGAGAAAAAATCGGAAAAAATCATGATATGCTTCCCCTGTACGCACTGCGCAAAGATTACCAGGAAGATGGGGGATATCTTTACTTTTATTCACAGGACTGCAGCCTAGAGGGAGAACATAGTTCCGAGGAAATATCGCAGGAGGAATGGGAAGAAGCGATAGAAGAACTGCAAAAACAGCTTATTCCCGACGATGAATGGTTCCCGGCATCGGTATTTCTGCCTTCGCGGAATATTGAGGGGTTTTTTGTTGGGTAAACGGCTCAACGGATGGTTTTTTTATCGGATAATGTATTCGATGGATGATAAAATAAAAAATAGAATGCATGAATGGATGCAGACAAAATTTATAATAAAATGATGAGGAGATGATCATTTGATAAAAAGCATAAATTTAAAAAACTGGAAAAGTTATGGGGAAAGTACCCTTTATCTTGATTCCCTAACGATTCTAATCGGCACAAATTCCAGTGGTAAATCTAATGCTATTGACGCTTTAATTTTTCTAAGCAGAATCGCAGGCGGAGCAGGATTTTTTCAGGCAATCAGCGGAGATGTTACATTATGCCCGTTGCGAGGCGGGATGGATTGGGTTTGTAAAAAAAGCACAAATTCATTTACATTAACTGTGGTAATGGAATATAAAAATGTAGATTACAAATATTCCATTACCGTAGAAGTGGAACCTGCAAAAGCATCACTTGTTGAAGAACAGTTAATACAATGTGGGAATAAAAATCAAAATTTATTTTATACCAACCTCAAAGATAATACATTGCCAAATATTTCAGCTTATTTTTCAACAGGGAAGCAAGGAAAGGGACAGCATTTTTCATTAAATCGGACAATGTCTGTCTTATATCAAAGTAAAACATTGGCATTAAAAAAGCAGGAAATTACAGAGATAACTGCCCATTTATTAAAACAATTAAGCGGAATTTTTATATTAGATCCGATACCTAATCACATGCGCGATTACTCCCCATTGGCAGAGAAATTATCCACCGACGCTTCTAATATTGCAGGTGTTTTAGCTGCTTTAGATGATGAAAAACGAGAAAAAATCCAGAAAAAGCTGACAGCTTATTTAAAAAAGATTCCCGAAAAAGATATTGAAGCTGTATGGGCGGAACGAATAGGAAAATTTAGCACAGATGCTATGCTTTATTGTAAAGAATCATGGCATGGAGGAAATGAAGGTATTATCGATACCAGAGGAATGTCGGACGGAACATTGCGGTTTTTAGCAGTTGTAGCTGCAATGCTCACCAACGAGTCGAATAAACTTATTGTGATCGAAGAAGTAGATAATGGATTACATCCGTCAAGGGCAAAAATCCTGATCAATATGCTTAAAGAATTGGGCAATGAAAGAAATATCGATGTATTAATTACAACACATAACCCAGCTTTATTAGATGCAGCAGGACCTTCCATGATTCCATTTATCACCGTCGCGCACAGAGATAAAAATGGACAGAGCCAGTTGACATTGCTTGAAGATCTACAGGATTTACCAAAAATGATATCTATGGAAAACATTGGAGAATTAACGGCAAATGGCAGAATAGAATCTGCTCTTGCAAGGGAGGAAAAAGTGTGAAGAAAGCAATTTTTTACGAAAAGCTTTCTTCTTTTTCTCTTATCTCCAGCAAATCACCGGGAGTACATCCCAAATATTCACATAATTTTATAATCAAATTTGCATCAACCCTCTGATTTTGTTGACATCAAAGCATTCTGTAACTATAATATAAGTACATAAACCAGTACAGTATAATGTACAAAAAGAAAGAAGGTCTAAAAATGATTGCTACAAAACCTATTCATCTAAGAGCAAGACTAAAAGATTATCTTGATAATGCCTTTAATGGTGAACCTGTCATTGTTTCCCGTAAAAATAACAAAAATGTTGTCATTGTTTCTGAACATGAATATAACGAACTGATGAAAGCAAAAAGAAACGCCGAATATATGGCCAAAATTCATGAAAGTGTAGAAAACCACAAAAAAAGAGATACTATTTCATTTTCTATGGAAGAATTAAGAGCAATGGAAGCCAACGACTGGAAACCAACCGAAAAGATTTTAGAATTCGAGAGAAAACACGGCATACAAAGGAATGGTGACGTCACAAAATGAATGATTTAATCTTTGATTCCAATGGTTGGAGCGATTATCTGTACTGACAGACACAGGATCGCAAAACACTAAAGAAAATCAATATTCTGCTGGAAGATATAAAACGAAACGGAGCAATGCAAGGTATAGGTAAACCTGAACCTTTAAAACATGGAAAATCAGGATTATTTAGCAGGAGAATCGATGAAACAAACCGCCTTGTCTATGATATTGACGAATCACAGAATATACGAATTCTATCCTGCAAAGGACATTATGAAGATTAAGAAAATAAATTTATGCTACCATTTACGCATAGACACATAGAAATAAGCCCTCGAATGTAGACAAAATTTATAATAAAAATGATGAGCAGAAGTGTGAAGAAAGCAATTTTTTACGAAAAGCTTTCTTCTTTTTCTCTTATTTCCAACAAATCACCGGGAGTACATCCCAAATATTCACATAATTTTATAATCAAATTTGCATCAACCCTCTGGAAATCATCCCTGCAATATCGGTTAAAATTTCCTCTTTGTAAATCTAGATCCTTACAAATTCTTGTTTTGCTGATTTTCTTTTCCTCCAGTAACTCCACAATACGTATATGCAAATATTTTTTAACCATGTCTATTCATCCTCACTTTTGTTTTATTATAAACAGACAATGACCAAAAAATAACTTTAAATATATTTACTTTATATATAGACACTGTTTATATAAATACTATATAATAATCTACAGTAAAGCTAAAAAGCATGAGCGACTATAAGCTGGACTTCAATAAATTATTTGCTTCTTAGAGAAGGATATCAGAAAATATGAATATTCCAAATGACTTTATAGAACAAGTGGTCAATCCCTTTGTGACAGATAAATTAGAAAAATCATACAAAAATGATAAAGAATATCAAAGAAGAAAAAAAGATGAGAATTTGATTTACCAAAAATTAACAGACAGTTTATCTGAGAAACAACTTCAACAATTGGAAAATTACTTTACAGCTTCAATTTCAGCATCCGCCAGAAAGGAAGCTTTAACCTATGTTCAGGGCATGAAGGATTTACTAGAACTTTTAAGATGTCTTTCAAAATAACAGACAAATACAGGGGCAGTTAGCAAACACTAACACGAACCACCTGCCTCTGTATATCTTCACAGCCCCTTTTGCTTTTATTTTATGCTTTATTCCATTTATAGTTTAAATTATACTACTCAAATCAATAACCAAATCAGGATAAATCCCTACCTGAATCGTATCTGAAAATGTATAATCATCTCCATCTTCATTCTGAAAATCATAAACCAGCACAAGGTTTTTCTCATAATCTACAATCCAGTATTCCTTAACACCTGCTGTCCTGTATTTACAATCCAATTCAAGATAAAACACAATGAACAATCTCCCCCAGCGAATATAAATGAAGATGTCCATCTTTTTCTGCCTCTTCATGAATTTTTTCGTCAAAACCGGATGCAGAAAACAGCGCATAATCAAATTCTGCATGTTTTTTCTGCGGACTTAATTTGGTTCGTGTATCTAAATATTCGGAATAGCGAAAGGGTTTTCCTTTAAACTTACATTCTCCAACCAAATAGCGATCTTTTTGCCTGGATATCCCCACAAGATCAATTTCCGTTTCCGCCATGCGAACCCCGTTTTTCTGTGATTCATCCCTGACCGTTGTTTTTCCAAACCAGCGCCCCAGCTTTGCATAGCGGAAAGGAAGGGCATTGGACTTTTGAAGTTCCTGCACATATTGTCTGCAGATTTCCTCAAAGGTTAATGCTGCAAATTCATGAAGCTGCGGTTCTATCATATAGGTATAAACACCCTCCACATCTCCTGTTTCCAGTTCTGAATAATTCGTATAGGCAAAGGAATACCAGAAACGAAAATAATTATCCGTCAGGCAATAAATTCCACGGTTTGTATTCGCCCATTCCTTTATCCCTGCATCGATAGAAAATTCGCGTTTTATCAAACCTAATTCGATAAGATTGCGCAGATATACACTGGTTTTTGAAGTATCCTCGACAAGGGATTTCTGGCTGATATCATTTAACCGGGTATTGCCTAAAGCTATCGCTTCAATTAATGAATTATACTGCATGGTTTCCCTGAGTTCCTGGCGAAGCAGAAAATCTACCTCACTGTATAACACACAGCCTTTTGTAAGAATATTCTGTTTAATATTTTCAGACAATGAGAGTGCCGGGTGAAACTGCTTCAGATAATGCGGAATCCCTCCCAGGATGGAATAGGCCAAAACCTTATCCCGGTCAGAATATTCAGGAAAAAACTGAACGGCATCATAAAAACTCATTTCCGTCATCTTATAAATCCCTGTAGCCCTGCCGTAAAGCGGATTTTTTTCAGCAAGAACTTCCTTCTCTATAAAACTCATCGCACTTCCGCAGAGAATCAGCATTATATTTTCATCTTTAAAAGCTTCATCCCAAAGATTCTGCAAAATCGAAGGGATGCTTCGGTTATCTTTGCACATATAGGGAAACTCATCAATAATCAAAAGTTTTTTCCTGTCCCCATAAGGCAGATCTAAAACAGCCCGAAATGCATTCTCCCAATCCAAAAACTGACGAATATACTGTCTGGCCGGAATATCTTCTTTTAATAATTTTTCGGAAAATGCCTGCAGCTGCAGCCGATCATTGCATTCACGGCAGGAAAAAAAAACATGCGGTTTTCCCTCACTGAATTTTTTAAGCGTTTCCGTCTTCCCTATCCTTCGCCGACCGTAGAGCACGATGAACTGCCCTCCTTCGGTTTTGTATTTATTTTCCAAAAACTGCAATTCTGCTTTCCTGCCAATAAACATAGCCAACCCCCGTCAATGATAAAATTTAAGTTCTTTTTTGTCGGTTTTCTATACCCATCCGGGCACTCGTGAACGCAAATCCTTTCAGGATGGGCGGACTTCGTCCGATAAGGTATACATTTTCTCAAATCATGATTTAGTAAATTACGATTTGAATATATTATATAACAAACACGAAAAAATTACCAGTGCTAAAAAATACCAGACAATTGAATTAAACTTGAGTACATGCTATAATGTTCATCAAGAAATGCCGAAAATGACTTTATTCTCCGTTCAATTGCGCGTTGCTGTGAACGTGTGAACAGCAACAACAATTAAACGCAACAACACAGAAGCAAAGCAGATAAGGGGGTTGATTTATGGCATTGCCAAAAGAAAAGGCGCGGTATACATTTGCCGATTACCTCACATGGGATGAGAACGAACGTATAGAAATCATTGGTGGAGAAGCGTTTCTGATGGCAGCTCCATCCAGCAAACATCAGGAAATCAGCATGGAGATTTCCAGACAGCTTGCAAACTTTCTGGTGGGTAAGCCGTGCAGGGTTTACCCGGCTCCTTTCAATGTCCGGCTCTTTGAAAAGGATGGGGATGCCCCGGAAGATGTTGACACGGTGGTAGAACCGGATATTTCCGTGATTTGTGACAGAAGTAAGATCGATGCCCGCGGATGCAAGGGGGCACCGGATCTGATTGTTGAAATCCTGTCCCCCTCATCCCTGCGCAACGACAGACTTGTAAAGCTGCGCCTGTATCAGCGGGCAGGCGTTCGGGAATACTGGATTGCAGATCCTGAAAACAAGACGGTACAGGTATTTTTATTAAACAGCAATGGAATACTCTATCTCCATGAGGATTACGGACAGGAAGACGTGGCGAAAGTCAACGTACTTGATGGGTGTTTTATTGAACTAGACAAAGTGTTTTCTGAATAGATAAATAGATAAAGTGGGCAGAGTTCATTCCCGCCCACTCTTTTTTGTCCTAAATAACAGACTTTTTTATCCATTCGTTTTTTTACATTCGTTTTTTTACATTCGTTTCTTTACATTCGTCTTATCTTCCCGGCAAACCACCCATCACTGAATCGCAAAATCCACGCTGATGCTTGCTTCCACGTCGATCTCTCCTGCCATCACGGACATCGCCATATCGGCGGCTGCCTCCCTTTTCATGCTCTGCACGGCGTTGACATTGACATATCTTGTGCTCTGGTCGCTGCCGTATTCGGTGATGTGGATCGGGCGGCCTAACGTACATCCGCTTGCGTCTGCTAATGCCTGCGCCTTCTCCTGTGCCTGGTTTACCGCCATCTTCAAGGCTTCCTGGTAGCTCTTGTCATAATCGCTTGCCAAAAATGCCAGCGACTGTACCTGGTTCACCCCGGATTCCACGGATTCTTCCAGCACCTCACCCACCTGTGCCAGGGAAATATCGGAAACCGTCACCTGGGTTGTGGCCTCATAGCCGACAATCTCCCCGTTCCTGTCCCAGTCATACCGCGGGGAAATATCGTAGCCGGAGGTCTGGATCGACTTCTCCTCTATCCCCAGGGCTTTAAGCGCCGCCAGAAGCTGATTCACCTTTTCGGTATTCGCCTTCTGACAGGCCGCGGCATCCTTTTCCTGGGTGGACACGGCATAGACAATTTCTGCCATATCCGGTACGGTCTTTACCGTTTCCCGCCCGCTGACGGTAATCGTCTGTGATTCTGCCCTCTCCGGTCTTGCAGGCATCCCTTCCGGCACCTGCTCCATATTCGATGGCTGGCCCGCACCTGAAGAGGTCTGCACCACGGCATTCCCCTTCCCACAGGCAGTTAATAATAACGCGCACACTGCGCCGAATGTACAAATTTTCCTTCTCATAACAATTCCTCCCATTTCCTGTCCTGTACTTTTTTTCGTTCGGTTGTCACTGTTCACACGTTCACACATTCACAGCAACATTCGGTTTTCATCCTTGATTATGTTCAGTATACAGGAAACGGAAGGAAAATGTATTTCTTTTCTCTTACGGTTTGCTATCAATTTCCAGTAATCTTTTTTACGAATTATTGTCTTTTCTTCTGTGCGGTCCACCGGACGAATCCTTTTCTTTTACTCTGCACCATCAATCTTAAGAATTACTTTTTATCCCGCGCAATCAACAATTCCAGCGCCTTCACCGCCGTCTTAATCGCCGCCTCGGTATCGTGCACCTGCACGTCCGGCAGGCCCAGTTCCCGGCGGGTCTGGTTTGCAATAACTAACATCACCGACCCGCAGCGCACCCGCCGCACCCCGGCTACGATAAACAGCGCCGCCGATTCCATCTCCGACGCCAGCGCCCCGCACGCAATCCAGGACTTCCAGCGGCTGTTTAATTCATCGGCAACCGGCATGGAATCGGGGGAATGCTGACCGTAAAAATTATCCTTGCACTGCACGACGCCCAGATGATAGGTCTGCCCCAATGCCTCCGCGCTCTCCTTCAATGCCGCCGTAACCGCAAAATCCGCCACTGCCGGGTACTCGATTGGCGCATATTCCTTACTCGTCCCCTCAAAGCGGATCGCCCCGGTTGCAATCACGATATCGCCGCCTAGTATCTCCTTTTGCATCCCCCCGGAAGTCCCTACCCGGATAAAGGTATCTGCGCCGCAGTGAATTAATTCCTCCATTCCAATCGACGCCGACGGCCCGCCGATGCCCGTAGACATTACGCTCACCTTTTCCCCGCAGAGCATCCCCGTGTAAGTCGTATATTCCCGGTTCTGCGCCACCTTCACCGGCTGATCAAAATGCGCCGCAATTTTCTCGCACCGCCCCGGATCGCCGGGGAGAATCACATACCTCCCCACCTCCCCGGGCGCAACCCCGATATGGTACTCCCGATTACCTTCTGCATACACTAACCCCATAGATCCACACTCCTTCCTAATTGTTTTTCCGGTCGTTTTTTCCGGCCGTTTTTTCCCGATAAAAAACACCAGCCGCCGCCGATTAATGATGGAACAGCCTTATCCCCGTAAACGCCATCGCCATTCCATACTTATTACAGGTTTCAATCACCTGGTCGTCCCTCACCGAACCGCCCGGCTCTGCGATGTACTTTACACCGCTCTTATACGCCCGCTCGATATTATCCCCAAACGGGAAAAAGGCATCCGAACCAAGAGCCACATCTTCCATCTTATCCAGCCATGCCCTCTTTTCCTCACGGGTAAATACCGCCGGCTTTACCTTAAAGATTCTCTCCCATGCGCCGTCCGCTAAAACATCCATATATTCCTCGCCGATAAAGACATCGATCGCATTGTCCCGATCGGCCCGCTTAATGCCGTCCACAAACTCTAAATTCAGCACCTGCGGTGCCTGACGCAGAAACCAGTTATCCGCCTTCTGCCCGGCAAGCCTTGTGCAGTGTACCCTGGACTGCTGCCCCGCGCCGATCCCAATCGCCTGCCCGCCCTTGACAAAGCAGACGGAATTGGACTGCGTATATTTTAAAGTAATCAACGAAATCATCAGATCTATCTTTGCCGCCTGGGGAATTTCCTTATTCTCCGTCACCACCCGGGAAAGAAGCTCCTCGTTAATCTCCAGTTCATTCCTTCCCTGCTCAAAGACAATGCCAAACACCTTCTTGCGCTCAATCGGCTCCGGCTCATACGCCGGGTCAATCGCAATCACGTTATAATTCCCGTTCTTCTTCGCCTTTAAGATCTCCAGTGCTTCCGGATCATACCCGGGGGCAATCACACCGTCGGAAACCTCCCTCTTGATAATCCTTGCCGTATCCACGTCGCACACATCCGACAGGGCAATGAAATCGCCAAACGAGGACATCCGATCCGCCCCCCTTGCCCGTGCATAGGCGCAGGCCAGGGGTGATAAGTCGCCCATATCATCCACCCAGTAAATCTTTTTCAAGACATCATCTAACGGCAGCCCCACCGCCGCCCCCGCAGGGGACACATGCTTAAAGGAAGTCGCCGCAGGAAGCCCGGTCGCCGCCTTTAACTCCCGCACCAGCTGCCAGCCATTAAACGCATCCAGAAAATTAATATAACCCGGACGCCCGCAAAGCACGGTGATCGGAAGATCCTTCCCCTCGTTCATAAATATTCTCGACGGTTTCTGATTCGGGTTACAGCCGTATTTTAATTCTAACTCGTTCATCTTTATTCCTCCGGTTTTCCATTCATTCTGATTCTGTTTCATCTGTTATCTGTTTTTCTCTGCAAACCACTGCCGGTTCTTTATCCTGATTTCTCGATAAACCCCTACTGATTCTTATTCACAATCCTGGTTTCCTCATCCCCGCCTGCGATATCGATAAAGCGGACAAACAGCGAAACCTTATTGTCCTCGTTTAAGCTTTCCCAGATCTCCTGCGTAAACTCATCGATATCCCCGGAAATCTTCACCCGCTTCGGCTCTCCCTCAAAGCTGGGCAATGGGTCCCCGTCCTGCATATAGGTATGAATAAACCGTCCCTCTCCCACCGCGGGTGCTTCATAGGCGTAGGTGTAGCGGCAGCAGCTTTCGGGGTTGCCTTCATTGCTCTTTAATATGGACATCGCATAATTATACTTTCCGTCCTCGATGTGCATAATCCCGGAAATCCTTGGGGTAAAATTCGGGCCGTCCGGCTCAAATTCACGGCTGCGAAGGCTCTGCTCGAAGGTCATCTGCTTATCCATTCCCTCGTAGATGGTGTCGGTCTGGTCGCCGTTGGTGACAATCGTCTTATTCCCCAGTACGCGAACCGGCGCATAGATAATCAGGCTGGGATCGGTAAGCTTCGACGGGTCAAATGCCTGCGTGCGGATTCCCCGTCCCTCTTCCACAAACACCCGGTTGCGGCTGTTTACGCTCCTTCCCATAATAAAATAAGCCGTCACTGCCTTCTTCCCATCCGCAGACCTTCCAATCACGATTCCCCGTCCCGGATAGCTGTTCTGTCTTAATTCCTCGGTCAATAAACGCATTTGCATAAAAAATCCTCCTTATTTATGTTAAATTCTTAGTGTAAAAACTGGTGCAGCACCCTCATCAGCAGTTCAATATCCAGCGGCTTTGCCACATGGGCATTCATACCGCTTTTTAGTGCCGCTTCCTTATCCTCCTCCATTGCATTTGCTGTCATGGCGATGATGGGGAGGGTTTTTACATCTTTTCTCTGCATGGCACGGATTGCTTTCGTGGCCTCGTATCCGTTCATCACCGGCATCTGCACATCCATCAGCACAGCGTCATAGTAGCCTTCTTCGGACTTTTCCAGCATGGCTACGGCATCGGTTCCGTCCGGGGCGGATTCAATTACAAAGCCGACCTCTTCTAAGATTAGCCCGGCAATCTCCCGGTTCATCTCATTATCTTCCACTAATAGGATTCTCTTTCCGCCAAAATCCTTCTGCGTCCAGGAATCCCCTGCCTGGGCTTTCCCGTGATCGCCGATATTATTTGCCGCCAAAAGCGCTGACTTTAAATCGGACATAAACAGCGGTTTTGCACAGAAGGCGGTGACTCCGGCTTCCTTTGCCTCCTCCTCGATATCCGTCCAGTCGTAGGCAGTAAGAATAATAATGGGCGCATCCTGCCCCGCCACGCTGCGGATTCTTCTTGCCGTTTCTACCCCGCTGGTTTCGGGCATCTGCCAGTCAATAATATAGGTATGGTAGGGATCGCCCTCGTCGAGGGAGGATTTGGCGCGGTAGACGGCCTCCCGCCCGGAAGTCGTCCACTCGGAGCGCAGGCCGATGCTCTTTAACATCTTGCTCACACTGTCACACACATTAAAATCATCATCGACCACCAGGGCACGCAGTCCTTCCAGTTCCCTGATCTGCTCTGCACTCTTTTCAATATCCTGGAGCTGAAGAGGAATCTTTACGGTAAAGGTACTGCCCTTGCCCACCTCGCTTTCCACGGTGATTTCCCCGCCCATCATATCGACAATGCTCTTCGTGATCGCCATGCCAAGTCCCGCGCCCTGGATGCCGCTTCTTGTGGCTGTCGATTCGCGCTCAAAGGGTTCAAAAATATGCCTGACAAACTCTTTGGACATTCCGATTCCATTATCTTTAATGATAAAGACATACTCGCCCCATCCGTGCTTAAACGTCGCGTGCTGGGTAATGCGGAAGGATACGACGCCTCCTGCGGGCGTATATTTAACGGCATTGCCCATTAAGTTAATACAGATCTGGTTTAACTTCAGCGGATCGGCAATCACGTCCTCATTGACCACTTCAAAGGTATCGATAAACATTTCCAGCTGCTTGGCCTTTACCTGGGGCTGAATAATATTGACCAGGTTATGCATCAGTTCGGGGATGTTGCACTCCTGGTTGTGAATCTGCAGCTTTCCGCTCTCGATACGGCTCATATCCAGGATATCATTAATCAGGCCCAGAAGGTGGTTGCTGGAGGAAAGGATTTTATGCAGGCAGTCCCGCACCTGATCCGTGCGCTCCATATGGCTGACCGCGATGGTTGCAAAGCCGATAATCGCATTCATCGGCGTGCGGATATCGTGGCTCATATTGGACAGGAAAGTGGTCTTGGCCTGGTTGGCATGCTGGGCCTGCATCAGAGCATCCTGTAAAACCTGGGTCTGTTCATGCTGGGTCTTTACCTGATCCGTGACATTCTGACGGACATAAAGCACCCTGACGGGTACCTGCCCCCGGCGTTCCAAACAAACCGCAATCAAATGCTCCCATTCCTCCTTCCCGTTCCGGGAAACATGGCAGACATGGACGATGGAATCTTTCGCGCCAAGGTTTTCCCTGACGGATGTAATATCACAGAAACGGCAAAAATCTTCTTTTTCCTTTTCTCCCAAAATATCCGCCGCATGAACCTTTACCACTTCGGTGTACACACCCTCCATCGGAACATTGGTATTCAACGGCTCGATTCCGGCCATATAGGAATAATGATCTTTTTCCAAATCTACGATAAAATAACGCGAGGCAAAAAGGATGTTAATGCCGCGGAGCACATCATTGATCAGCTTATTTTCTTCTTCCAGCTTCTTTCTCTGTGTTTTTGCGCGGATAATCAAAAAGGCAATGTATATCACAAACAGGGCGAGCAGACAGATTTCCAGACGCACGCCTGCCATATTTGCCTGGGTGACCATGGCCTGGGTGATATTCTGCGGAAATGCCTGCACAAGCACATAGTCATAGCCCGGCAGATGCACGACGCAGATGTTGTCAATTTTACTGCCCTTGCTGCAGAGAAGGGCTGCCTCCCCGCCCTCCGCAAAGACGTTCTTCGCCGATGCATAAGTGCCTGCATCGATCATGCCGGACTGCAGCATGGAAGCTAAAAGATCCGTTCCATATTCCTCTTTGTCATCGGAACTGGCAATGATTTTGCCCTCCTTTGTACAGAGAAAGACATCTGCCGGTTTTCCGAAATAATCCGTGGCCAGCATATCCCGCAGATAATTTTCAGCAAAATAGAGTCCTAAAAACATTCCCGAAATTTCGGCATCCGAATAGACGGGGGCAAAGAAAACCATCATGGGCTTCCCGGTAATCCGAGATTCTGCCACGGTTTCAACTCCGCTCTCCCCCCGCATCCCACGAACAAAATAGTTCCTGTCCGAACTGTCGTTGGTTTTTGCATTCGAGGCAAGGTTAATGCCGTCGGCATTGGTAAAACGGATGGCATCAAAGGTCGTATTGGCTTCCAGGGTCTTAAGCATCTTCGTGTCTACCTGTACGCTACCTGACTCTGTGCTGACCAGATAAGCACTGTTTTGAATGCGCTGAAGGGCATTATCAAACTTGCCTGCAATGCGGTCTGCCGTCTGCCTGGCGCAGTCCTTTGCATAGACTTTATTCTGTTCCTGTATACGTGCCTGATTCTGTATCGTGTAGCTGAAAAATAAAACAAGTACCATAGCAAGGAAAAGAAATGCGTAAAAACTTAACTGCCAGGTTTTGTTCTGTTGTTTCATCTGCATAAACATTCACCTTTCACCCTACTCATTCCGAATCGCCGCCAAGGGGCTTAGCTTCATCGCCCGGGTCGCCGGAAGAAATCCTGCCGCCATCCCGACAAAAACAGCAAATCCCATCGCCCCCAGATTCAGCCACAAAGGCATCCGGGATAAGTCGCCGTCCGCCCCCGCAAAGCGGTTAATAATCAGGGAAATGCCAAAGCTGAGCAAAATTCCGACCGCCCCTCCCAGAAATCCGATAAACCCGGATTCCAAAAGAAACATATCCCGGATATTTCCCATATCGCATCCCAGAACCTTCATCACGCCGATTTCCTTCGTCCGCTCATAGATGGACATCATCATCGTATTGGCAATGCCGATTGCCGCGACAAAAAGCGACACTGCGCCGATTCCCCCAAGGACGGTCTGCACCATCTGCAGCTGCGCCTTGGATGACTCCAGCCAGTCCATACGGCTGTTCACCTGATAGCCCATATCGGCAATCAAATCCTGCACTTCCATCACATTATCCATATCGTCCACGAAAACCTTGGCAGAATCATAAACAAAATAGGGCAGAGGTTTTCCTTTCTTGGTTGTCGGCTGATCGGGAATCGGATTTTTCTTAAAAATCCGCTTTAACTGGGCTTTTAACAGATCGATATTCACATAGACATCGTAGGCATAGTCGTTATAATCCTCGATTCCCCCTTCCACCATGGCGGCGGTGGGAATCAGATACTTCTTCGGCGATTTGGGCGCACCCTCTCCCCCGCTCTGCGAAGAATAATAAGCATTCATATCAAAAATAACGTACATGGGCTTATTCATAAAGTCCACCGGCGAAGAGCTGTCCGAAGAATCCCAGTAGCCCTTCCCGGTCTTGGTATTATAAAACTGCGTGCCCATGGCATTGCCCACCACCAGACGGAGTTCCTTATCTTTGGCACTGGGAAGTTCTCCCTCACCGATGGGGATTTCCTTTAAAAATTCTTCACTCACCCCTTTAAGCGACGTGTGCCCCTCATAGGCTCCCTGGCGCATCAGCACATAAAACGAGAGCACCGGGGAGGCACCGCGCACATGGGGAAGGTGCCGAAACTGCTCAACCACGTCATCGGTGATATAGTTCGGCTCCGACTTGGAATCCGAACTGTCATAATTCCACCGGGACTCCGAGTAAACCTCAATCGTCGTCAGGCTTCCGTAAGAAGAAATCTGCTCAACCGTCCTCTCGCTCAAGCCGATTCCCAGAGAAACCATAACCACAATCGACGCCGTGCCGATCACCACGCCGAGAACCGTCAGAACCGTCCTGAGTTTTCGCCTGCGCAGGTTATTAATGCTCATGATCAGAAGGTCATGCATCTTCATCGTCCAGTCCCTCTTCCTCTGCCTTTTGTTTCTTCCTCTTTAAGTGTTTTTTCAGGACAATGATCCCGACCACCACAGCGACAACGGTCGGCACGCCCGCAGCTATAAGAAGCTTTCTTTTTTCCGGGTCAGACAGCCATCCGGCAATCCCCGAAGGACTTCCTGCTTCCATCCCCTCCATGCCTTCCATACCTTCCATCCCCTCAAACATCGAAGGGTCAAACTCTTCTGCCGCCTCCGTGACAAACAGGGTGAGTTCCTTTTCCGTTTCGGTCACGTCGCCGTTTTCATCTTCATAGGAAATAATGACTTTAATCTTTCCGTCGTCTTCCGTGGGCGTCACCCCGGCAACCATCACATCGACGTTCCCGGTTTCGCCGGGCTTGATATTGCCCACATAGGCTTCCGTGGTGCGGATGGAATCGGCCTCGAAGCGGACGTTGACATTGTAAAGCTGAATCCGCCCCGTATTATTGACACCGAACATAATATTCGACTCGCCGTCCACCTCAATCGAATCCGGCATCACCTCAAAGGTACTGGTGCTGAATCTTGCCTTCTGGTAGACGGGGATATCGATAGTTACAGTTTCCTCGGCGTTTTTAAATTCCGGGCTGTCATACTTTTCCTTAATCGTCATCGTATAGGATCGCTGGTCAATGCCCGGCTTTGCCAGAAACTTCATCTTTAATTCCGTCGAAGCCCCCGCCCCTAAGGAATTAACCACCATGGAGGATGAACCCGACTCCGTGGAAAAGACCGAAGCATTCTCCACCTTCTCCGGTTCCATGGTAAAAAGAATGTTGCTGGCAGTTACCGACGTCGAGGCGTTTTTCATATTTAAAATCAGGGTAAATTCATCCCCTGCCATAATCTTTTCCGGCTCGGTGCGGAAGCTGTCCACGATAATTCTCGCCTTGGTGCGGTCGTTCTCGTTAAATTCGCCCAGGTTATCGTCCTCTTCCTTTTCCTTACTGGTGATATGTACATAAAATTCATATTCCTTTTTCTTCACCGTGGTATCGGTGCTCTGGGTTTCCCCGGTTTCCGCATGAATCACTGCCCCCGGTCCCTCGGCAACTTTTTTCTTTCCGTCAATGCTCTCACGGTAGGATATCGTATATTTAATCGGATAAAACCCGGTGTAGCTTTCCTTCCGGATCATCATGGCATAGGGTGCCGTCACCGTTTCCCCCGGTTCAATCACTTCAAAATGACGGTCGTAATTCCCATCGGTAATCATAAAAGGGAACTCCTCGTCGCTCTTCCCCACAACCATGCTGACGGTCACATCATATGCGGGGATTTTGCTTTTGTTCCGGATATTTACACCGAATTCCATAACATTCGGATAAACGCCGTAAGGTGTATTCTGCTCTTCTCCCAGGGCAAACATCACATCCTCGGTGGTTTCGTCTTCACTGGTTTCCGTATCGGAAGAGTTCTGTGCACCAATCCAGATATTCATATAGTCCGTTTCTTCATAGCCGTCCTTGCCATTCGGATAAACGGCAATGGGAATACAGTAATAACCTTCTTTCATATCCCGCCGCACCCGGGCCGTTAAGGTAATGCTCTTGGTATTTCCCTCGCTTATCCTGCCAAGCTTTCGGGGTTCAAACGTCGATTCATTAATTTCAAACGGATAGCCGTTTTGAAGGCCCGCAGTATTCCCCCCGTCTTCCGGCAGTTCCATAAAAGAATTCACCTTCGAGGAAAGCCCTACCCAGACCTCATCCAAATCATGAGGTGCACGGATAATTATCGGAATATTCATCGTCTTTCCCACTTTACCTGTCGGGTCTTTTCGAATCACCAGATATTCATTCTGATAATACCGGCCATCCAGCACATTTTCATAATCTGCCCTTACCGCCAGACCTGCCCCCGGAAGCAGGCAAAACATCACTGCGGCTGTCATCACCGCCAATAACCGCTTCATCCAACTTCTACCATTCATTTTCTGTTCCATCCTCCCTGCGCCTTTCTTATGTCCTGTCTGTGCCTGTTTATCTGCTGTGCTCATCCCTGACCTTAACTTTGCTTTCCGGTGGTTCAAACTCCACCTCTCTTGCCCCCTCTTCAATGCTGACAATCTTTCCGTCGATAATCCTTATCCTTCTGTCCGCATAGGAAGCCAAATTGTTATCATGCGTTACCATAACCAGGGTCTGGTTCTGTTCCCGGACAATCTTCTGCATCAGGTGCAGCACCTCCATCGTTGTCTTGGAATCCAGATTCCCGGTCGGTTCATCGGCAAAGATAATCTGAGGATTTACGGCCAGTGCACGGGCTATGCCCACACGCTGCTGCTGGCCGCCGGACATCTGGTTGGGCATATGCTTGGCCTGCCTGCCCACGCCGACCAGTTCCATGTATTTTTTTGCCCTGGCAAGCCTTTCTTTTCGTCCTATTCCCCGAAAGGAAAGGGGCATCGCCACATTTTCCAGGGCATTCATCGTATTTAATAAATTATAGGACTGAAAGATAAAACCGACTTTTTCCCGGCGAAATGTCACAAGTTCCTTCTCGGAAAGCTTTTCGATATGCTTTCCCCCGATTTCAATCTCCCCTTTTGTCGGTTTTTCCAGCCCGGCCAGCATATTTAAAAGGGTCGATTTTCCTGAACCGGAGGTGCCCACAATCGCGCAGAATTCGCCTTTATATAAGGTAAATTCCACACCGTTTAATGCGCGCACCTTCGTTTCCCCGACCCGGTAAATTTTATATAAATTCTTCACCCGAATAATCGGTGTTTTTTCCATTTTCCCTGTTTACTTCCTTCCGCTTTTCTTTAGGATTACCAGCGCAATCCCAAAATCCGTCAAATCCTGCCTTTATTGGCTGCTTTTCCATGTTTCATTATACCATCCCCGGCCCCATTCTTCTTTCCTTTTTTCTTAACCTTCATTAAAGTTTCCTTACATCGGTCACGCATGTCCAATATTTTCTTTTGTCACTGTTCACGCAACAGCAGCCTTCTCTTTCCTGCTTTTCTACGGCGTACCCGGAAGGCTGTAAATCCTCTGCCGGAATTCGTCGAGAAATTCCCGAAGCCCTATCCAGCCGCTCCCGTCCTTTCTTTCCCTGGGATTTTGCATATTCACCACAATCACCGATATCCGGTCCGGCCTTGTCGTATAACGATAACTGCTGTCGGCAGTAAACTGGTACTCGTTCTCCCTGCCCTTCCAAATCATCTGTTCCACCCGCGTCCGGAGTGTTTTTTTCCGGGAAAATACCTCTTCTGTGATCAGATCAAAAATATCCTCCCCGCAGCAGATAATGACCCGGGGACGAATGAGCTGAATCTGCCGTTTGATAAATTCAATGTAAGCATAACCGTATTTCAGCCACACATTATCCCGAACTTCCTTTCCGCCCCGCTTATTAATGTAAAGAATGCCAAAGCTGTTGGCAATCTTCTGGTCCGACATCTTTTTTTCTTCTTCACCCAAAAGAATTCTCTGCATTCCCGTAAGATAACCGTACTCGTCCTGCGCATGGTATTTCTTCTTCTGAAATTTCAGACGTATATCCGTAATCACCGGAAAAGTCAGACCTTTTTCAATATATTCTTTTAAACTCGGTTCTTTTAACAGATAGAGCACCCCGGAAAAATCCTGCGGACACAATATTCCGTCAATATGAAAACTCCGTTGATCGATTTCTTTATAACAGGTTTCCCGTGCTCCATCCTCTTCCATATGATGAACGGTCTGCCACAGTACATAAAGTTCCTCTAGCGAACTGCAGTCTGCAATCAGCCCCTCCGCGACCACCTGCTCCAGCGATTTTGCCATCTTATGCCTCCCTGTAAGGTACACCCAGGAATAAGGTATACATTTTTTCATTATAACACAAATCACAGGCGAAACAAACTCTATTTTGTAAAAATCCTTTCCCATGAAAATCCTTTCCCAATCCACCCTTACATGTAAACAGCAGGGATAAAAACCTATGCAAAAATTTCCGTCTGCTGTTTTTACAAATTTCCCCAAAAACTTCCGAAAAAGTTCTCAAAAAAGTGGTGGAAATATTGATGCAAATGCTTTATAATGGGTAAGATTAATCATTGATCGTTACCAGGTACAAATGTAAAGGAGGCTTTTATGCGACATTTACTGAACCCATTAGATTTTTCTGTGGAAGAAATCGGCGATCTTATCCGCGTGGCGGATGATATCGAGAAAAACCCTTCCAAATATGCCCATGTGTGCGACGGAAAGAAGCTGGCGACCTGTTTTTATGAGCCAAGCACCCGCACCCGCCTCAGTTTTGAATCGGCGATGTTAAGCCTTGGCGGGAGTGTTCTTGGTTTTGCCTCGGCAGATTCCAGTTCCGCAGCTAAGGGCGAGAGTGTTGCCGATACTATCCGTATTATTTCCTGCTACGCGGATATCTGTGCAATGCGTCATCCCAAAGAAGGTGCCGCAATGGTTGCCGCGATGAACTCCGGGATTCCTGTGATTAATGCCGGTGACGGCGGACATCAGCATCCGACCCAAACACTGACTGATCTCTTAACTATCCATTCTCTAAAAGGCCGTCTGGATAACCTGACCGTGGGGCTCTGCGGTGATTTAAAGTTCGGACGTACCGTACATTCCTTAATCAATGCCATGGTTCGTTATCCCCATATTCGTTTTATCTTAATCTCACCGCCGGAACTGCGGGTGCCGGAGTATATCCGCGAAGATGTTTTAAAAGCAAAGAACATCGAGTTTAAAGAACTGGGCAACCTGGACGAAGCATTGCCCGAACTGGATATTTTATACATGACCAGGGTGCAGAGGGAACGCTTCTTTAACGAGGAAGACTATATCCGCTTAAAGGACTGCTACATTCTGACCCCGAAAAAGATGAAGCTGGCAAAACCGGATATGTTCATCCTCCATCCCCTTCCCCGGGTAAATGAAATCTCCGTTGAGGTGGACAAAGACCCTCGGGCTGCTTACTTTAAACAGGCACAGTACGGTGTATACATCCGTATGGCATTAATTATGAAATTACTGGAGGTGACCCCATGATAAATAACAGTGAATTTAAAGACGGATTAAGAATCTCCGGACTAAAAGAAGGAATCGTACTTGACCATATCGAGGCGGGAAAAAGCCTGGATATCTACTATCACCTGGGCCTTGACCGGCTGGAATGTCAGGTCGCCATCATCAAAAATGCCCAGAGCAATAAGATGGGGAAGAAGGATATTATTAAGATTGAAGGCGGGCTGGATCGGATTGATTTAGACGTCCTGGGCTATATCGACCACAATATCACGATTAATATTATCCGGGACAGCCAGATTGTGGAAAAGAAGTCCTTAAGCCTTCCGCAGACCATCACCAATGTGATCCAGTGCAAAAATCCGCGCTGCATTACCTCCATTGAACAGGAACTTCCGCATGTGTTCTATCTTGCGGATGAGAAGACGGAAACTTATCGGTGCAAGTACTGCGAGGAGAAATATACAAGATAACGTTACCGTTCTCACGTTCACAGAAACAAGATAACACGATGAAAAACTGCCCGCCGGATAAATCATTTCGGCGAGGCAGTTTTTTATACCTAATCGGACGAAGTCTGTCCCATTCCGAAGGGATTTACGTTTTCGAGTGCCCGATGGGTTAAAAGTATTTTTCCCTGACCCGTTCCACCGGCATCGTCTGCCCTGTCCATAAGCGGAAGGCTTCTGCCCCCTGGTAAAGCAGCATATTCAGCCCGCCAAACGCCTTACAGCCGGCTTCCTTTGCCATCTTCACCAGCTTCGTTTCCAATGGATTATAAATCACATCGGCTACAGCAAGTCCCGGGTGAAAGAAGGAAGCATCGGGAATCAGACAGGCGTCTTCCCCCGGTGCCATCCCGATATTCGTTGCATTGACCAGAAGACGGCTGTCTTTCATCTGCTGTTTTAAAACATCATCCTGATAATCGTACAGGGTAATGCGGCAGGGCGTTTTTTCTTTTAACTTCTCTACGGTTTCCATGGTTCTTTGGATAAATGGACTGCTGCTCCTGGAAAAAAGGGCAATTTCCTCTGCCCCGTCCAAAGCTGCCTGAACAAGAATCGCCGTCCCTGCCCCACCGGCACCCAAAAGCGTCATCTTCTTTCCTTTAATCTCCACGCCCTCTTCCCTGCAGGACATAAAAAACCCTGCCCCGTCCGTGGTGTGTCCGGTCAGTGTATGGTCATCCTCAATCACTACGGTATTCACTGCCTGGCAAAGCTGTGCCGCAGGGGAGAGATGATCGCATAAAGGCACAATTTTATTTTTTAAGGGCATGGTCAGATTCATTCCCCTGGCCCCGAAAATTTTTAATCCTTCAATGGCTTTCTCAAGCTGTTCTTCCTTTACATCAAAAGCCAGGTAAGCATAATCCAGTCCCAGGGCACGGAAAGCTTCATTGTGCATCATCGGTGATTTCGAGTGCCCCACCGGGCTTCCCAAAAGGCAGATTAAGCGTGTATGTCCGGTAATTTCCTGATTCATGGTTTTTCCCTCCATCTTGTATGTAATTTACATATTTATTTGATGCAAAAACAGTTTATATCGATGCAAGTCCCAGCGCCTGCAGCGGAATTTCATTATAAAAATAAGTGCATCCCATCATCTCAATATAATCCAGCGTATCCCGGTAAATCGGTGAACGAAACCAATCCGATAATACATAGATAAATTCCACCTGATAGCCGATAGGATGGCACAACTTTTCATATTCCAGCCTTTTAAAATGGCAGTTGGGAAGCTTTTCATCGACAGAACCGGAAACATTTTGGAACTTCTTTTCGATAATGTATACGGTTTTTTTCTCTTCATTGATAAAAGCCTCGTCGGGAAGCCATTTTTTTGAATTAATCGTCTGATAGTCAATTCCATGCGGAGTTAAAAACTTCTGGTAAAACGCATGTTTTGATGCAGAAATACCGATATACTGACCCTCCCGATAAACCCGATTATCCATCACACTGTACCCGGAAGCTTCCAGCGCAGAATCTAAAGAAGTTGTCTGCTCAAAAGCCAGCCCGTTCTTATTCGTCTGTGCTCCTCCGCCGTAAATATTTGGTTTTTTCATGTGGTAAATTCTCCCCTCATTGCATCAATTAACAAAAAGTAAAAATTCATTATATTTTCCCTTCAAACTCCCATCGATTAATCAAATTAAAATACGCATCATGCTGACTGTTCCCAATCCCAAGTTCCTGACTAATCCTATTCCTGATTACAGAACCATCCCGTTCAATAATTTTCCATTTTTCTTTATCAATAGCATTAATTATCTTTGGATGATGACTGGTAATTATCAGTTGAAGATCGTTTCTCTCGGAAAGCATTAACTCACAAAGTATATCAATACAATTTACACCCAAACCATTTTCAAATTCATCAATCAAAACTAAGGAATCATCAGACATTGTAAACAATTCTACAACATAATATATTGTTTTTAACATTCCATTGGAGATATCTTTCTGCATTAATTTTTTTCCATAAACTTTTATTGATAAGAAATACATATTCCTTGTAGGATCTTCTTCTATATCAATATCGTCAATTTCATAAAACAATTCTTTAATTGCTTCAAAAATCAAACCATATATATCACAATAATATTTTTTTACGATGTAAAGCTTTAGAGGTACAGGAAGACGACTGAATCGTTTAAAATCAAATTTTTTCCCTGCCTTCATAATATCACTTATCTGTGTTTTATAATTTATAAAATCCTTGCTTAAAAATCCACGACGGATTTCTATTTCCATATCTACCAAGTATATCTTTCTCATACCGGAAATCAGCTTCTTAAAGTTTTCATCTTCTGCATATTGGAACAGCAGACTTTCATCCCGTTTTGGCTGCGGCACCTGTTTATAGTAAATAATATCTATGTTCCTTCCATCTCTTTCAAAAACCGTTTTCCCATTACAGAGAAGCTTTTCATATAAAAATTCATAATTACCTGTTTCTGTAATCATCAATTCTGTAGGGTTTACTTTATTTACTTGATAAAACCACTCATAATTATCCTCACCAACCAAAATCCCCAAACCCACCGAATAGGGATGCAGGGTAGTATTTTTATCTACTGCAAGGCTTAATGAATATTTAACTGCATTAAGAACCTGTGTTTTACCTGCACCGGATAATCCAACTAACAAAGTAATATCCTTATTAAAATATATTCTTTCAATTTTAAGACCTGTTTCTAAATTTTCAAATTCAACCCATTGTAGTTTCACACGGTTCTCCCTTCTTTCCCTTTCTTTCCAAAAGACCTTTTGACGCTTCTATCATTTAATTATATCTTCATTTTTGCAAAATCAATTTCCAAGTCCTCATACAGTTTAGGATTTACCTTACTTTTAAAGCTGCAAATGATCGGTGCATCACTGCTTTCCATAGGATAAACCAAAATAACTTTTTTCATCGGATCTACAATCCAATATTCCTTTACCCCGGCCTTTTTATACTCTGCCAGTTTTAAATAATAATCCATGTTCCTGCTAGACGGCGATACGATTTCAATAATCCAGTCCGGTGCTCCATGACAGCCAAAATCATCTACCTTCTTGGAGTCACAGATAACCGAAATATCCGGTTCAAAATACTTTTCTTTATCTGTATCAAGAAAAACAGCAAAAGGTGCAGGAAACACTTCACAGGTTCCATGTTTTTTTCGGATATAAAGATTAATTTCTGTCGATAAAAAATTTAAAATTCTCTGATGGGTAGCCGTTGGCGGTGCCATATAATACATTTGTCCATCTAATAATTCTGCTCTTTTTCCCTCGGAAAGAGCATAAATATCCTGTAGACTATAAGTTTTATTTTCTGCCGCTGACATTTTCTTCCTCCCCGCTTAAGTTAAGATTTATTGCTGCGTGAACAGTAACAAGATATTCTTCTGCTTCTTCCCTGGAATGAAAAACAACAATATGCTTATCCTTATTTTTTTCTAATACTTCTGCAATCTCTGGACGGGTAACTTTGGGAAATTCGCAGACAAATTCCATAAATTCCTCATCCCTCTGTGTTTCTATCCATGGCATATCTTCCCGGGGTTTTCCAAATCGTGATGCTATCCCCTGCAGACAAACTTCCAGCGGATAATCCAGCCAAAATACGGTGTCACAATATTCCATCCGCATCGGTATTGTCCGAATATAATTGCCGTCAAGAATCCATCGATCCTGCCTTAGGATTTCCTCTAATTTCTTATCAAACTCCTGGGGTGCAGAGGTGGTTTTATCCGGTCTGTGATAAAGCATATCCAGGTAAAACAAAGGAATCCCCGTCCTTGCATGAAGTTTTCGCGCAAATGTACTCTTCCCGCTCCCCGGGCAGCCGATAATTAAAACTTTTTTCATTTCCATTCCTTTGCTCCTGCCACTCTCAGTATAACACAGCCCCCAAAACTCCCGCAAGCACGATCAGCATAATCGGTGAGAGTTCTTTTTTCCTTATCCACCGCAGGGCTAATATTGCAGCTATCAGAAAGAGAAAAATAAACAGCGAAACCCCCTCTATTCTTATCCCTTTTCTGTCAGAAAATGACGTGCCGGAAACTGCACCTTTAAGAAATATCCCGCCGGGAATGATGATATTTACCGCCATATGGATTCCCGTAGCCAGGATAACCCCCATAAGACAGGGTTTTACTCCTTTAAGGGCAGCCTGTATCGTTTTATTTTTCACCATATTTTTAAACACCGAACTGACCAATAAGATAATCATAAACGACGGCAGAACCACGCCAAGGGTAGCCGCCGCAGCCCCCGGGATTCCTCCCTGCTGGCTGCCGATATAAGTTGCTGTATTGACCATAATCGGACCTGGTGTGGATTCACTGACAGCAATAATATTGCTAAACATTGCCTCATCCATCCAGCCGTGGGCAAGAACCGTTTCCTGAATTAAAGGAATTGCCCCGTAAGCTCCGCCAAAGGCAAAAAAGCCAATCTTTAAAAAAGCAAGAAAAAGAGTAAGATAAATCATGACTTTCCCCCTTTCTTTCCGGGCATAGAATATAAAAAGTACCCCAGAAAACCGGAAATCAGTATCAGATAAATCGTCGAAAAACGGATTTCCAAAAGATTAAGCAATAAGGCAATTCCTCCAAATCCTGCAGCAAAAAGAATATTCCAGTGATTCCTGCCTTTCTTAAGCATTTTTTTAATCATCTTTATTGCCGTCTGGATAATCAGCAGGGAAACTGCAATGCGGATTCCCTGAAAGGCATGAGAAACTATCGTGTATTGCAGGAGATTATCCATAAAAAAGGAAATCAGCAAAATAATAAAAAATGACGGCGTCACCATCCCCAAGGTGGCAATTACTGCGCCCAAAATTCCCGCTTTTTTATAGCCGGTATAGGTTGCGCAGTTAATAGCAATAGGCCCCGGCGTGGACTCGGCAATTACAGTCATATCCATCAATTCATCCGAAGTAAGCCAATGTTTTCGCTCAACACATTCATGGTCAATGAGAGAAATCATCGCATACCCGCCGCCAAAGGTAAACATGCCGATTTTAGCAAAAGTTAAAAAAAGTTCCTGCAGTATCATCGCTTTTATCCTTCCTTTCCAGGACACAAACAAATCGTGAAAATGTTTTTAAATTCTTTCCATTTTTACTCCTCTATCCTGTGAAAACCGTTCTCTAAAGATTCTTATGAAAATCCATCGCCGAAAAAGAAAATCGTTCCAGCATATACAATGGCAGGGTAAGGATTTTCCCGTCTTTTCCGCCCTTTGTATCGCCTTTAAGATACAGCAGCCAGTCCGCTTTGCCGGCTTCCAGTGCTTTTTTTGCTGTAGCTGCCGTTCCTTTTCCTGATTTTACTTCGACCAGATATCTCTGTTGTCCTGTCATCGTCTGCACGACATAATCAATTTCTCCGCCTTTATAGGTGGCAAATGCAGGCATTTCAAATGCAATTTCTTCCGGGAAATCCTGGCGTTTCAATAAATTAATAAACACATAATTTTCATTTAACATTCCCTCAATGGAAGCTCTGGTCGTTCCTGTACGGCTTAAATAATAAGCAGCCACTCCAGGGTCCATGAAGAAACATCGCCTTCCGGGTTTAAAATCAAGAACATCCAACTCGATAATTTTGCCACAAAATCCGATAATCCCTGAGTGATAAAGCCAGCTTATTGCGCGATTGCAGGTTTCTTTTGATAAATTGCTGGAATAATTTTTTGTCACCAGATTTTGCAGTTCCTCACTGATGCTTCCTTCTTCCAAGCCTTTCTTTTCCCGCAAGAGAATCCGGCAAATGCTTAAGAAAATATTGGTAAATGCACTGATATCCGTTATATCTTTAAAGTAGCGCATGGATTCTTCCAGGAAAATTTGAATAATCTTTACCAGTTCCCTCTGCGCAGATAAACTATCCCGTTTTTCCAGATAGGTTTCCACCACCCTTGGATAGCCGCCAATCTGACAGTAGAGATGATAGGCTGATTTTAACTGTTCATACACCTGAATATGGTCATCATCAGGTTTAAATAAAAGAAAATTTCTCCAGTTCTGATAAAGTTCACCATCCAGGGCTTCCAGAAATTCTTCAAAAGAAAGGGTGTACATCCTCAGCTTTGTGATATCTCCGCTAGCATACTTAAATTCAGATTCCAGAACCCGTCCAAGATAACTTCCCGTAATGATGAATCGCGCACGAAACTGCCTGGTAAATTCCCGGATGCAATTATAAATTTCTGAAGATTCCTGAATCTCATCAATAATAACCACGGTATCCGGGCTATCCTGAAATGATGGTTCATACAAACGAATAGCCTCATCAAGCGGATTTTCCAAACGCCTGCTTTTCGGTTCCCACTGTGTCGCTTTTTGATAACATGCCATAAATTGTTTCCCGGAAAAGTCAAAAAGGTTAATATAAATCTTATGTTTGAAATTTTCGTCTGCAAATTTATTGATAATATAGGTCTTTCCCGTCTGCCTGGCACCATTGATTTCCAATGTACTGCGCCTGTAATCATCTTTCCATTCCAGCAGATAATGATAGATTTTTCGTTTTAGATACATCCCTTCCATTCACACTCCCACAAACCTTTTAATTCAAAGTATAAACCATCTTCTGCAAAATAACAACAAGGTCAGAAGGATTTCTTTTCCCTCTGACCTTGTCTGGTTACTGTTACCATGTGCGCAGACCTAAATAAACAATAACTCTTGTTCTTTTTGTTTCTCTTTTTGCATTTTCCTTACAATGGCTGAGCAAAGCGATAAGCCGGGTTATGTCGTGAATGGTCATCTATCTAGGACTGCTGTCGCCAGCAGCCTCAAGCAACCTACCCGGAAGCAGACGGGCCGCCTTATGCTTCCTGTTTGGTCTTGCTTCGGATGGGGTTTACATATGCCCTGCCTGTTACCAGCCAGGCGGTAGTCCCTTACACTGCCTTTCCACCCTTACTGCTCTCTCCGTTTCCGGCAAAACAGCGGTTTATTTCTGTTGCACTGTCCTTGGAGTCGCCTCCACCAGACGTTATCTGGCATCCTGCCCTGTGAAGCCCGGACTTTCCTCTCCTGCGCCCTGGAAAACAGATTACTCCGCCTGCCCGTACCGCAGCAGCGACCATTTGCCTTACTCAAACCGTAATTATGTTATCACAGTTTTATTTTTTTGTCCAGCCTATTGACGTAATCCCTGATTTTCTGTAAAATTTATACAAAATATTGCTACAACAACCAAAGATAAAAGCGTTAGAACCCTTTCTGACGTTTTTAAGTTAAAGAAAGGAATACAATCACTACCATGGCAGCAGTTCATATGACGGAGGGCAGCATTACCAGGCACCTGATCCGGTATTCCGTGCCCCTGATTCTTGGAAATATCTTTCAGCTCACCTATAATGCGGTGGACTCCATTATCGCCGGTCGGTTTATCGGCAAGGAAGCACTGGCCGCGGAGGGCATGGCAAGCCCTGTGATGAATATCGTTATTCTGGGGATTTCCGGTATCTGTATAGGTGCCGGGGTTCTTATGAGTGAATTTTTCGGTGCGGGAGAATATGAAAAATTAAAGCGGGAAATGTCCACGGCAGTGCTCTTCGGCCTTTATTTTTCCCTTGCCGTGGTAGCCGCCGGAATATTTCTGACACCCTGACTTTTAAACCTTCTTCATGTGCCGGAGGATTTAATGGAAATGACCAGCATTTATCTGCGGATCATCTTCCTGGGGGCACCCTTTACCTATTTTTATAATGCCCTGGCCTCGGCCTTAAAAAGTGTGGGGGATTCAAAAACGCCGCTGAAATTTTTAATGTTTTCTTCCGTGCTCAACGGTGTTTTGGACTTGATTTTCATCGGCGGTCTGGGCTTTGGCATCGTCTGTTCGGCGGTAACTACGGTTATCGCTGAGGCCGTGTCCGCAGCACTTTCCATAGGCTATGTCTACCAGAAAATACCCTATCTGCAGCTTAAATCCGGGGACTTCCACTTAGACCGCAAACTGCTGCATATGACCCTGCAGTACGGTTCAGTCACTGCCCTCCAGCAGTCCTGCCAGCCCATAGGCAAGCTCTTGATTCAGGGTTCAGTCAACACCCTGGGGGTGGACGCCATCGCTGCCTTTAATGCAGTGAATCGAGTAGACGACTTTGCCTGTATGCCCGAACAGAGCATCTCCCACGGCATCACCACCTTCATTGCCCAGAACCGCGGGGCAAAAAAATATGACCGGCTGCAAAAAGGCTTTCGCCAGGGACTTTTTCTGGAATTTGGCTACTGGCTCTGTATCTGCAGCCTGGTTCTTGTACTCCGCCAAAACATCGTGGGACTTTTTGTTTCCGAAAACCAGGCAAAAGAGATTATCCTTCTGGGCAGCCAGTATTTAAAAAGCATGGCCTTTTTCTATCTCTACCCCGGGTTTACCAATGGTTTTCAGGGCTTTTACCGGGGCATGGGCATGATGAAAATGACCCTTTTCGGAACCTTTATTCAAACCTCCCTGCGGGTTATCGCCACCTGGATTCTGGTGCCGCGGATAGGGATTTACGGGGTGGCCTTTGCCTGTGCCGCGGGGTGGAGCGTGATGCTGCTGGTGGAGATCCCTTATTATTTCTATCTGCGCAGGAACTGTATATATCCCAAATCTTTATGATTTCCATGATTTACAGATAATAAAAAATACTATATGATGATAGAAGCATTAAAAGTCTTCAATCATGAAATACAAAGATAGAATGTAAATCAACAATTAAGGGAGGAAATACCATGCCATCTTCACCCACCACCCGGGAAGTTTCCCTGATCCAGATGCTGGACGCCAGGGAAAAACGGGCACAGCGCCAGAGGGAACTTCTCACCCTGTACCAGAAACCGCTTTTATGCTTTACCATGAACATTGCCGGTCCGGTTAAAAATTCCCCGCTTATCCGAAAGGGATTTCTCGCCGGTATGGAGGATATAAAACTGCAGCTGTGTCGGAATAAACTGACGATAGTCCACCAGGAAACCATTGACGAGGTGACGGGAAATGAAGCCTTTTTTGTGATTCACGGGGATGGGTTTCTGATCAAACAGCTTACCTGCGAACTGGAGGATGCCGACGAACTGGGAAGGCTCTATGATTTGGATGTTATTCTTCCTCCCGGGAACAACTATCCCCAGGGACGAAAACTCGACCGTCAGGATTTGGGCCGCCCCGCAAGAACCTGTTTTATCTGCGGTGCTCCCGCAAAGGAATGTTCCTCAAGAAGGGTTCACCCCGTTTCCGAATTACAGGAAAAAACCGGAGCCATCCTCGAACATGCGTTAAAAACACGGTATGCTTCCCGGATTGCCGAGCTGGCGGTGCGCTCTCTCTTATACGAGGTATCCGTTACGCCCAAGCCCGGCCTGGTGGATCGTTTGAACAATGGCAGCCACAGGGACATGGATTTCTACACCTTCCTAAACAGTGCCGCATCCCTCTGGCCCTACTTTAACGAATGTGCGCGTTTGGGACTGAATTTGGGACTAGATTTGGGACTAAATCACACTCTTTCAGATCACACCCAAAAGCCGGAAATTTCTTTGCAGGAATTATTCCAAAACCTTCGCATTCCCGGAAAGCTGGCAGAAAACCAGATGCTTCGTGCTACAAACGGCGTAAACACCCATAAAGGCGCTGTCTTTTCCATGGGAATCCTCTGCGCCGCGATTGGTGCCTGCGACTTAAGCGACTGGTCGTCCCCGGAAAAAATCTTAACCACCTGTTCGCAGATGACGTCCGGGCTTGTAGCCATGGATTTCTCCGGCCTGACCCCGGAAAACGCAAAAACAATAGGGCAAAAACTTTATCTTACCTATGGAATCACCGGTGTCCGCGGCGAGATGGAAGCCGGACTTCCCGTCGTAAAAAACCATGGACTTCCGCTTTTAGAACAACTGTTATCCGAAGGAAAATCCATCGATGAAGCAGGCTCTGCCGTTCTTTTAACCATCATTGCCCATATGACCGATACCAACCTGATTGCCCGAAGCGACAGAGAAACCCAGAAAGCCGCAGCAAAAACAGCCAGGGAACTTCTCCAGGACAACCCCTGCCCGTCCAGAGCGGTCTTAGAACAGCTGGATCAGGACTTTATCCAAAAAAACCTCTCCCCCGGCGGAAGCGCCGACCTTCTGGCGGTCTGCTGGATGCTGCATTTTATTAAAAATGATAATAAGGGATTGCAAAACATATAAAAAAAATGATAACGGGGGATTGCAAAACATATAAAAAAAATGATAACGGGGGATTGCAAAACATATAGAAAAAATGATAATGGGGATTGCAAAACATATAGAAAAGAAAAGGTTACTGTAAACGAATGAACAGTAACAAGAAAAGGAGATTTGCCATGTCTGATTATGCGATTTCACAGGTTCATCCCACCGACAAACAAACGCTGGCCCAGGTGGATCAGCTTCTTGACCGGGAAGGTATCCGCCGGGACAAAAACCTCGACTATATCTGCGCCATGTACGACGATAATTACAATGTCATTGCCACCGGAAGCTGTTTTGGAAACACCCTGCGCTGCTTTGCCGTTCATTCCGACCATCAGGGCGAGGGAATTTTAAATGCAGTCATCTCCCACTTAATTGACGTCCAGTTTTCGCGGGGCAATATTCATTTATTTTTATATACGAAATGCAGTTCCGCAAAATTTTTCGGCGATCTGGGATTTTATGAGATTGCAAGAATTGAAGGACAGATTGTCTTTATGGAAAACCGCAGAACCGGATTTTCCGATTACTTAAAAGCGCTGGAAAAAGATAAAGTCCAGGCCCCAAAAGTAGCCGCACTGGTGATGAATGCCAATCCGTTCACCCTGGGGCATCAGTATCTTATCGAAAAAGCCGCCGCTGAAAATGATTTCCTGCACATCTTTATCGTCAGCGAAGATGCAAGCCTTGTACCATTTTCGATAAGGAAAAAACTTATTATGGACGGAACCTCCCATCTGCACAATGTATGCTGCCACGACAGCGGGCCCTACATCATCAGCAATGCCACGTTTCCCAGTTATTTCCAAAAAGATGAGGAAGCTGTGATTGAAAGCCACGCCATGCTGGATCTTACCGTCTTTACAAAGATTGCCGCCGCCCTGGGAATCCATCGAAGATATGTGGGCGAAGAACCAAACAGCCTGGTTACCGGCATTTACAATACAATCATGGAAAAAAAGCTTCCCGAACACGGCATTGCCTGCGTTATCGTCCCGCGCAAAACCTTTAACGGCACAGTTATCAGCGCCTCTACGGTAAGACAGGCGATCAAGGACGGCAACTGGGAACTGCTTTCCCGGCTGGTGCCGCAGACAACGCTGAACTTTTTCCAAAGCCGGGAAGGAGAACCCATCATTGAGAAGATCCGTGGGGAGGAGAATGTTATTCACTACTAAAATTAGCATAGATAATCATAGGGAAATGCCGCTGCTTGGGTTGTAAGCAATAACTTCACTCATGCAGCGGCATTTAGAATCATTTTCAATTATCCTTCCTTCATCACACCCGCAGACAGCTTCCCCCAATAAACTCCCTTAATATCGAGTTCTTCGGCACATCCTCACTGCTGACTCCCAGGAAATAATCCATAAATTTCAACAGCCGTTTTGCCTCCGCATACTCCGGGCAGTTTCTGGGGATTCCAAAGAGCAGGGGCTCCGCATACAGCTTCAGCACTGCCAGTTCATAGGCTAATGCCGAGTTAAACATCGCATCCGCCTCCTCCTGGAAAGGAAAGATATTCTCCTCCTCACCCTTGCGCACCGAATCCCAGCGCCTTATGGTATCCTGGGCCGAAGCCCCTCTCGTCCGTGCATCCCGAACCATCCGGCGAAGCAGCCGCCCGTCGGTCGTAGGCACACGGTTATGTTCATCCACATTCAGCGCCGTTAAAGGACTGATATAAATTTTAAACTTCTTCTCCCGCGGAAGCCGATAGGACATCTTATCATTCAGCGCATGAATCCCTTCAATCACCAAAATATCTTCTGCCCCCAGCTTTAAGAAATCTCCCTTATACTCCCTCTCTCCGGTAATAAAATTATAGCGCGGAAGTTCCACCCGCTCCCCGTCAAGCAGCCGAACCATATCCTCATTAAATTGCTTAATATCCAGGCATTCCAAAACCTCATAATTATAATTCCCGTTCTCATCTCTTGGACTGTCCACCCGGTTGACAAAATAATTATCCACTGCAATCGGATGCGGCTTTAACCCCAGCGCCATCAGCTGCGTGCTGAGCCTGTGCGAAAACGTCGTTTTCCCCGAAGAGGACGGCCCGGCAATCATCACCAGCTTCTTATCCCCCGAAGCCACGATCTTTCCGGCAATCTCTCCAATCTTCTTCTCCATCAGGGCTTCTTCAATCAAAATCGTTTCGCTCGCCGCCCCCGCAGAAATCCGGTCATTCAGCCCGCCGACATTTGCCAGATCCAGGCGAAGCCCCCAGTCCGAAGTTTCCTTCAATACCTGATACAGCTTATCCCTGGGCGCAAACGGCTCAACCACCTTGGGATCGTCCCCCGGATACATCAGCACAAAGCCGTCCTGATAAAGCTGTAAATCAAAATACTTCAAATACCCCGTATTGGGCACCATATACCCATAAAAATAATCCTCAAAATCCCCAATACTGTAAATATTCACATTAGAAACCCGCCGATACCGAAAAAGCCTTTCCTTATCATACATCCCGTTCCGGTGAAATAACTCAATCGCCTCATCCAGGGCCATATTCCTCTTCATAATCGGAATCCGCCCCGCCACAAGCTCCTGCATCTTCTCCTTCACCTGCTGCAAAAACTCCTCCGTCAGCACAAAATCAATCTCCGGTCGGATAAAGAAACTCTTTCCCACCGTAAAATCCACGGTAAGCTTCCTGACCTGCGAACGCCCTCCCGCAGCCTGCCCCGAACCATTCGCCTCACTCGCCGGATGTTCTCCCGCACCCGACAATACTTCATCCGCCACCGCGTAAAACGCCTTCAGCATTAAAAACTTCAAACTTCTCCGATAGGTCTGTTTTCCCACCTTATCCCGGGCCGTAATCATCCGCAGATCCTTACACTCCTTCGCCCGCTTATGTAACTCCTGAAGCTTTCCATCCACCTGCACCAGCAAAATATCATCCGTAAATTCCGCCTGCACATCCTCCGCAACCGTCTGCCAGGTCGTCCCAAAAGGATATTCCCGGTGTTTTCCGTTTACTGTCAACTGAATCATTAAGGTCCTCCTGTTTTTATGTATTTTTTATTTAAATCAATGTTTCCTGTCATGCTTTTCCGCTGCAGCAGAGCCATATTCCGTCGTCACCACGCTTTCGCTCCACATAGAACGTAACGGACGCTAAACTCGTGAAGAACCTCGTTAAGCGCCGACGTTCTATAGGGGATTCCTCACGGAACATGGCTCTGCTTCCGCTGGTATACTAAATAGAATTTATTTCCAAAGACAAAATCAACATAACATAGCGAAGCTTACTCATCAACTCGTTAGCCCATATTGCAGCGCAGGCAGGGGCTATTCCAAAAGGAATCCCCTATATAACGCCGACGCTTAGCGAGGTCTTTTCGAGCTTAGCGTCCGCTGCGTTCTATGCGGAGCGAAAGCGTGGTGACGTTGGAATAGGCCCTGCCGGAGCGGACGGACTTAATTCCCCAATCAAACCAATACAAACCGGCTTCCCTTCCTTAATAAACCACCCCCGGAAACCTCTTCTCCTCCTTCATCACCTCAATCTCTCCCCCAAACGTTCTATGCAGATACCCTTCCATAAATTCCACAAACCCATGTTCCAGCCCATAATGTCCGGCATCGATCACCGCCATCCCTCTTGCCACGCTGTCAATCCCCTCATGATGCCCGATATCCCCGGTAATCAGTACCTGTGCTCCCTCCTTTATCGCAATATCCACCATACTCCCCCCGGACCCCGGTGAAATCGCACAGCGCAAATACCTCTTACCGCACTTATCTCCATCCCCTTCACCATACACCGTAACTGCCTCAAGTCCAAACCTTTCCTTCACCAGCCCGGCCAGTTCCCTGAGGCTGACTTCCTTCTCCAGATTCCCTATCTTCCCTATCCCATAGACAACCCCGTCGATTTCTCCCTCCGGCTCCAGCACATGGGTATCCGTCAGTCCCATCTTCTCTGCTGCCATATCCGCCATACATCCCGGCGCACTGTCAAAGTTTGTGTGCATGGCATAATAGGAAATATCTGCCTGCAAAAGCGCAACCAGCCTTCTCCCGATAAAGTCCCCGTCATTCACCTTCTTCACCGCCTTAAAAATCAGCGGATGGTGCGTAATCAGCATGTCTGCCCCCGCCGCTGCCGCCGCCAAAACCACCTGATCCGTGGCGTCGAGCGCAAGATAAATCTTTTTTACCTCTTTTTCAAACCGACCCGCCAAAAGCCCCGGATTATCCCAGCTGCAGGCCATCATTTCCGGCGCAAGGCAGTTTAAGTGTTCAATTATCTCCCTGCATTTCATCCTGTACCTCCTTTATCCATCCAAGTTCACAGAGAAGCTTTTCTCTCGCTTCCTGTGCCTTTTTCGTTTCCTGGCCCTCAAGTTCCCAAAGGATGGCCTGCATCCTTGCCTTCTCTTTTTCCAGATACAAAGCCAGCACCGAATCCCCTGCTTCTATCAGATATTTCCCATACAGGTAATGTGCCAGGCGGTCAAGACTCATCCTTCCCCGCTTTGCCAGCATAACCGTATAGAACTTTCCATCCTCAAAAACCATCGCCTCACGCGCAATACAAAAACCATTTTTTTCCAGATAAATTCTCACCTTATCCAGTTCGGACTGCGGCGAGAGCACAAACGCGCCTGTACTCTCCCACAGTGCTTTTCCCCGTTCTAAGATATGTAGCACCAGCTCGCCGCCCATTCCGGCAATCACCACGGTATCCGCCTCCCCGGGCTTTAACGCTGCCAGTCCGTCGCTTAACCGCAGTTCAATCTTATCTTCCATCCCACAGGCCAAAACATGCTCCCTCGCCCGCGCAAGAGGCCCCTGCCCGATATCCATGGCGATTGCCCCCGGACTAACTCCCCGTTCAATCAGGGCAATGGGAAGATAGCCGTGATCCGTCCCGATATCCGCAATCCGGCTTCCTCGCTCTACAAAGGAAGCCACCATTTCCAGGCGTTTTGACAACTTCATTCTTTCCTCTCCTCAACCTGTATTCTCTGCTTTCTCCTGCTCCCTGCCGCAATATCTTATCCCCACACCCGGCTGCACCAGATGTTTTCTTCCTGGCATTCCATCCGGATAATTCTTTATTTTCCCCCCAACATTCAGTCCAGATAATCCTTTAATTTCCTGCTTCGGCTGGGATGGCGGAGCTTTCTGAGGGCTTTGGCCTCAATCTGGCGTATCCTTTCCCGGGTTACCTGAAACTCTTTTCCTACCTCCTCAAGCGTCCTCGGCCTTCCGTCATCCAGACCAAACCGCAGCTTTAACACCTTCTGCTCCCTTTCGGTCAGCGTGTCCAAAACCTCCATCAGCTGTTCGTGCAGCAGGGTAAAGGTCGCTGCGTCCACAGGCACCATCACATGTTCATCCTGGATAAAATCTCCCAGATGGCTGTCCTCTTCCTCGCCAATCGGGGTTTCTAAGGAAACCGGGTCCTGGGCGATTTTCATAATTTCGCGAACCCGCTCTGCCGGAAGTTCCATCTCTGCGGCGATTTCCTCGGCTGTCGGCTCCCGGCCCAGGGACTGGAGAAGGAATCGTGAGGTGCGGACCAGACGGTTAATGGTTTCCACCATATGGACAGGAATCCGGATAGTCCGTGCCTGATCGGCAATCGCCCGGGTGATCGCCTGACGAATCCACCAGGTCGCATAGGTGCTGAATTTATAGCCCTTGGTATAGTCAAACTTTTCCACGGCCTTAATCAGTCCTAAGTTTCCTTCCTGGATTAAGTCCAAAAACTGCATCCCCCGCCCGGAATATTTCTTGGCAATGCTGACCACCAGGCGCAGGTTTGCCTCGGCAAGCCGTTTCTTTGCCCCCTCATCCCCCAGTTCAATCCGCTTTGCCAGTTCTATTTCTTCTTCCAGGGACAGAAGCGGCACTTTTCCGATTTCCTTTAAATACATACGAACCGGATCTTCCAGGCTCACGCCCTCCGGCACGGAAAGATCGATGTTTTCCACATCAATCTCTTCCTCCTGTTCCAGTTCTTCTTCATTAAGAAGCACCTCGTCCAGATCCAAATCCCCTTCCAGCGTGGGCAGGATATCTATATGATGTGCATCCAGAAACTCATACACCTGATCCAACTGTTCCGCATCCAGATTTTCCGGCTGAAAATAGTCGAAAATCTCCTGCGGTTCAAGGACATTCTTTTTTTTCTTTGCAAACTCCCGAAGACCAGCCAGCTTCTCTGCAAACTTCTCTGTTCTTTCTCCCATATCTCCCATCCTTTTTCCAAGTTCTACGCACGGGTCTAAGCCCTTATTCACCTTCTTTAGTCTTTCCTCAATCCAAAGAAATATGCAGACTTCCCAGGGCCGCCTGTTCGCGGACAATCCGCTGAAACTCCTGGATATCCCGCGCATTGCGTCCTGCCCAGTCCAGGCTGTTTTTCTTTACCTTCCGCACAGTTTCCGAGAATGCTTTCTTCTGTTCTTCGTTATTCAGTGATTCCTTCAGGCTGGCGTTAAACAGCGCAGCCACTTCCCTGTATTCCTCCTCGTCGTTAATAAAATGATTTAATATCCCGGCAGGCTTAATCTCCCCCGCCTTATGCCCGGCAAATACCATCTCTGCTACCTGGCGGTACAGAGGTTCTACAAAATCCTCTGCCGAGATAATCCCTTCAATCTTTGCAAAAAGGGACGGTCGTTCAATCAGCCAGGTTAAAAGAAGGCGCTGGGGCTGTCTGGTTTTTTCTTCTTTTTCATTTTTCCCCCTGCCCTTTTTCCCGGCTTCCCTTCCTGTTGTATTTCTGTCTTCCTGCTGCACGGCAAACCTATCCCCTGCCTGTGCCCCCATATCGCCTCCGTTTTCCCTTGCTCTGCCAAGGGATCGATAGGAATCCTGGATTCCCAGACGGCTGCCAAACTGATTGACCAGACGCTTTAAATCCTCATAGGGGATGAAATGTTCCCTCGATACCGCCTGGATATAGTTATCCCTCTCTAAGGCTTCGGAAAAGATTAAAAGCTTCTTTGCCGTTTCCTGGTAAAACTGTGTCTTCTGTTCGGGGTCTTCTAAGGAATACCGGCTCTTAAGCACATCAATTTCATATAAAAAGCTGTTCTTTGCCTGGGCAATCCTCCTGCTAAATTCCTCCGCCCCTAAATTTTTAATAAATTCATCCGGATCTTTATAGGGCTTCATATTTAAAACCTTAATCGAAATCCCGGCCTCCCGCAGTATGGGAATCGCCCGCAGGGCTGCTTTTATCCCCGCCTCGTCGCTGTCGTAGGTTAAGATCACCTGGGTTGTATACCGCTTTAAAAGCACGGCGTGCTGTGGGGTAAATGCGGTTCCAAGGGATGCCACCGCCTGGGTAAATCCGGCCTGATGCAGGGCAATAACATCCATATAGCCCTCGCAGATTAAAAGGTATTTTTCCCGGGAAGTCCGGGCGAAATTCAGGCCGAATAAGTTCCTGCTCTTATCAAAAAGCCTGGTTTCCGGGGAATTTAAGTACTTGGGCATCCCGTCCCCCATCACCCGTCCGCCAAAACCAATCACCCGGTTATTTACATCCATAATCGGAAACATTACCCGGTTCCAGAACTTGTCATGACCTCCCCGTTCTTCGATGGTAACCAGACCGCTGTCCTTTAAAAAGCTGTCCTCATAACCTTTATTCTTTAAATAGCGGTATAAATCGTCGCTGGTTTTATTGGCAAAGCCCAGGCCAAAATGACGAATCGTTTCATCGGTAAGCTGCCTTTTCTTTAAGTAGGCATAGCCGTCCTGTCCCTGCGGGTGCTTTAACTGGTAATAAAAATAATTTGCCGCCAGCTTATTCACTTCCAGAAGCCGCTTTTTGCTGTCCTCCTGCTGCTTTTCCTCCTGGCTCATCTCCTGCTTGGGAAGGACAATGCCTGCCCTATCCGCCAAGAGTTTCAGCGCCTCCCCAAAAGAATAGTTTTCATATTCCATAATAAAGGTAATTACATTTCCCCCGGCACCGCAGCCAAAACAGTAATACATCTGCTTCCCCGGCGACACGGAAAACGAGGGGGATTTTTCATTGTGGAAAGGACAAAGGCCAAAGTAACTGCTTCCCTTTTTCTGAAGCTTTACATAGCCGGAAATTACATCAACAATATCATTTTTCATCCGCACTTCTTCAATAACATCCTCGGAATAACGCATGAAATCCCCGTCCTTTCTTGATAAAATAATAGAAGCATCAAAACGTTTATGCCTTCCACGCCTTGGGTACGAACAGTTCCTCGAACTGATCAATCGCGTAACTGTCGCTCATCCCGGCAATATAGTCACAGACCACGCGCTCTTTGGTTTCTCCTTCAGCCATCATCTTCTGGTACTCCTGCGGGAGCCTGTCCACATAGCGGCAGTAGTATTCATATAAAAACACAATCAGCTGCTGCGCCTTTCCCTCCTCGGCCTTGGGGATATTGCTCTGGTAGACATGGGCAAACATCCACTCCCGCAGGTCCTTCATCGCCTTTTCCACCTCGGGCGACATTAAAATCTGCGGACGGTCAAGGCTGTTTCGGATAATATCATGAACCATCAAATCCAGACGCTCGCGCACGCTTTTTCCGAGAACCTGCGTGTATTCCCCCGGCAAATCTTCCTCCTTAAAAAGCCTTGCGCGGATGGCATCGTCAATATCGTGGTTAATATAGGCAATCTTATCGGAAAGCCGAACCACAGCCCCCTCTAAGGTCGAAGGATGACCGCTGGTTCTGTGATTTAAAATCCCGTCCCGAACCTCCCAGGTCAGGTTTAATCCTTTTCCGTTTTTTTCCAGCTTTTCCACAATCCTTACGCTCTGCTGATAATGGGCAAATCCCTGGGGACAGATTTGGTTTAGCACCTCTTCCCCGGAGTGTCCGAACGGCGTGTGCCCCAGATCATGACCCAGGGCAATGGCCTCGGTTAAATCCTCATTCAGACGGAGAGATTTGGCAATGGTCCGGGCAATCTGCGAAACCTCCAGGGTGTGCGTCAGGCGTGTCCGGTAATGATCCCCTTCTGGCGCTAAAAACACCTGCGTTTTATGCTTTAAGCGGCGAAACGACTTGCTGTGTAAAATCCGGTCCCTGTCCCGCTGATAATCAGGACGTATATCACAGGGTTCTTCCCATACATCCCGCCCCCTGGTTTCACTGCTTAAGGACGCATAGACACTGAGTTTTTCCTTCTCCAACTGTTCCAATCTCTCCCGTATACGCACAATGCCCTCTCCCTTCTTTTGTTTTTCCAGGTCTTTTGTTGTTTTGGTTCTTTTTCAGGTCTTTTCGCCTGCTTTTCTGTTCATCCAGCGATTTTGTAAACTATTTTCTATCAGTATACCATATTTTCCTCTAAACTCATACTATTTTCATGCATCCTTGCAAATAAAATTAAAAGATAGAAAGCTTTATCTAAATATAGAAAAAACTGGCTGCACCCTCGTCTAAGGATGTGACAGCCAGTTCTCTTTGGTTCCTCATTATTCGTCCTGCTCTAAATTATCAAAAATATCATCATCAAAAAATTCCCTGATGGTTAATCCTAAGCCCTCTGCCATCTTTTTGATGTTTACGATCCCGGGGTTCTTACTCTTTCCATTCATAATGCTCTTTACCGTAGACGGCGGCATCCCGGTCTTATAAGCCAGTTCATACATGGACAGCCTCTGGGCTTTGCTCAGAGTACGAATACGAGTAATGGTTGCTTCGTTAATGTTCATAGTACAATCTCTCCTTTCCCTTAGTTTAGTCGAAAATCCTTCTCTTTGCGGTCGATATAATAGAAAAAATCAATTATTTTGTAAAAAAATTTCCGAAATCCTGCCTTTTTTACCAAAACTCTGCCAAAAAAGCTGTCATTTCCAATTTTTTACAGTATTTAAAATCTCTTCTCAACTCTCACAGCAACCATCTATCCGCCCTTATTTGTTATACTATTGTAACATTTTTGTTGTAAAAAGTCTACAAAAGAAAAGGAAATGGTAAAAATATCCATGATGCTAAAGTAAATGTGCCGGAATCTTTGACTGTACAAAAATTCCGGCACATATTCATTTTCAAAAATTACTGCGCAGATACTTTTAGCTAACTTTATAAAATAAGCGATCTTCAATGCTCAAAAGAACTTCCTCTCCTCCTTGCGCTAATTCCCGAAGCCAGCAATACAACAATCGTCAGAACATAGGGCAGGGCAAGCACGATCTGGGACGGTATGCCAAAGTTCTGCATACTTGCTGCCAGCGCCTGGGCATAGGCAAACATAAAGCTGAAAAGTGCCGCCAGTACAGGATTTCCCCGGGCAATCATAATGGCTGCAACTGCTAAAAATCCGCGCCCGGCAGACATATTTTCCGTAAAGACAGAGGTACCTCCCAGAGGAAGAACAGCACCTGCAGCGCCCACAAAAAAGCCGGTAATCAGCACCGAATACCACTTATAGCGCAGCACATTCGTTCCCGTGGTCTGCGCCGCTTTTTCATTGATTCCCACGCTCCTTAACCGGAGTCCAAAGGGTGTTTTATACATGGCAATCCAGGTTCCCATGACGGCAAAAAGCGTTAAATAAACGATGATATTATGCCTTCCAAGCACCTCCCCCACATAGGGAATTTTATGAACAAACGGCAGGCGGATTACGGGAAGACTTACCAGACGCGGGTCCATAAAAGAGCCCCGTTTTCCAAACAAATGAAGAAGAAGGAAGGAGGTAAATGCATCCATCCCCAGGTTCATTGCTATGCTGACCACCATGCCGCTCGACCCCAGATGAAAGACAAAAATCCCGAATAAAACGGCACAAAAAAGACCTGCTGCAATGCCGCACAAAACCCCCACATAGGGACTGCCCGCATAATACGTTCCCAGGGTTGCAAAAAAGGCGGCGCAGAGCATAAAGCTTTCCAGGGCAATATTAAAAATCCCCGTCCTGTCCCCAAAACACCCGCCAACAGATGATAGGATCAGCGGCACAGCCATCCGCAGAGCCGCTGCCATGGTAATGCTTCCAAATAAGATAAACAGCACTATCCTGCCACCGCCTTTCTCTTTAATGTCCCCGCAAGTTTTTTATAGTCCACGGTAACAAATAAAACAAACAAAGCCTGAATTAAAAGCACCGTCAGGCGGTTCACTTCACACATGCGTTCCATGTGAAGAGAGCCGGCCTTTAACATCCCCCACAGCATTGCCACCGCCAGAACCATCAGCGGGTTATTTCCGGCAATCATGGCAATCATAATCCCGTCCCAGCCCAGGTTATTAGAAAAACTGGCGGTAAATTTTCCATAAGTACCCTGTACCTCAATACTTCCGCACAGCCCCGCCGCAAAGCCGGACAGCAAAAAGATGGCCAGAAATGTTTTTGTCACATTCACCCCGCCAATCCGGGCAAACCTGCGGTTTTCTCCCACCTGCTTTAACTCGTAGCCCACCACGGTATAGCGGTAGAGCAGGCAGGTAGCCGCCACAAGCCCCACGGCAATAAAAATTCCGGTGCTGGCATTTGTCTTGGGAATCAGGTTGGTAAGACGAGCCGTATCCTGAATAGCCGGGGTGGACAGGGCCAGGGAGTCCCCCGCCGCGCTGATGCCCATCACCACATAGGTGAGATATTCCGTTATCAAAACCGCAATATAATTAAGCATTAGGGTGGTAATCATCTCATTGACATGAAAAACCAGCTTCATCACCGCAGGAAGCAGGGCAAACACCATCCCTGCCGTCCCTGCGGCAAGAAGACACCCGGTCACATGCAATGGCCTGGGCAGACGCACATAAAATCCAAACAGGGCAGCAGCATAGGCCCCAAAGTAAAGCTGTCCTTCAATCCCCAGATTCATCACCCCGGACTTAAAGGCAATGGTTGCGGCAATCCCGGTCAGGATACAGGGGGTGATCCAGCGCAGCGTATTGCCGATATTTCTTATACTGCCAAAGGCTCCCTGAAGGATGTAGTGCATGGCGGTAACAGGATTTTCCCCCTGCCAGAGGATGAGGAGGCTGCCGATAACCATAACGGCGGCAAATGAACCTGTATACCTCATCGCATCCCACACCGCGTCCCGGTTCATGCTCCTGCCCTTTGTCCGTTTTCTCATGCACAGCCACCTCCCGTCATCAAAAGCCCTATCTCCGTTTCGCTCTTCTCGCCGTGTTTCCCTGCGTCGTACAGCTTTCCGTCATACATCACAAGAATCCGGTCGGATACCTCCATCACCTCATGCAGCTCATGGCTTACCAGAAGAATAGCTGCCCCCGAAGCTGCCATGGATTCTATCTTTTTCCAGATAAATTCTATAGCCCCAATATCAATTCCCCGTGTGGGATCTTCAATAATGAACAGACGGTTTTCCTGTAAAAACTCCCTTCCGACAATTAATTTTTGAATATTTCCCCCGGAAAGCGTCTGTATTTTTAAACCGGGAGAGGAGGCTTTCACCTTAAACTCACGGATAATCTGTTCGGTAAAAGCCATGGCCTGTCTGCGTTTTAAAAGAAAGCGCTTTCCCGACCCTTTTCCCCTGTGATAGCCCATAATTGCATTCTCCCAGAGCGAAGCCTCCCTATTAATTCCATAGGCTCTCGGAATCTCAAAGCCTTATTTTATGCGGCTTCCGAGAGTCGTTTT